>NZ_JABWGQ010000043.1 GCF_014595975.1 Sphingopyxis sp. LK2115
GATGGCCCACGGCCACAGCCGAAATTACACCACCTTGACGGACGCGACCCGCTGCGAAACCATGCTGAAATGCTCCATATAGTGGCTCGGCGGCGCCCGGTGGCATTCGGAGCAGTTCCGGGAATTGGTCGAGGGATGCCGGTAGCCCTCGACGCGCCAGCTGTCGGTCGCGTGGCAACTCGCGCAGCGCGTTCCGAAGAGGCCCAGATGAGGGTCGCGAATGGAATGGCAACCAGCACAGGCGAGCACGCCTGTCACCGCACCGCCCGCGGTTGTGGCGGCGGGGCGCTGCGACCATATTCCCGGTTTGAACAGGGCCTTGTGATCCATGCGAATGAGGCTCTGTCTGCCCGCATGCTCGACGTGGCACGAGGTGCATTGCGAGGCCGAGGCGTGGAATTGGGTCGATTGCTTGTTTCCGAAGTCGGTCGCGGCATGGCAGCTCTTGCATGTCTCCCCCGTCACGCCAGCAATGGGGGTGTGGCAGTTTCGGCACGATCCTGCGAGGCTGCGGTGGGCTTCGGATAGGGGACCCGGCGAAACGAGCTGCGCGACCAGGCCGGCCTGCGGCGGGGCGTTCGACCGCGACAGCGCCGGCAGCCCAAGCAGCACGACGAGCAGGCTGGTCGCGAAAAGGGCCGGAAGCAGCCAGTGGCGCATCATGGCCAGCGAAGACCAAAATAGACCGCGGCAGCGATATGGAGAATCACGAACGCGTAAAGCAGCGAACCGGCCACGATATGAAACCATCGCCAGCGTGCGAAGAGCACTCCCGTCACTTCCTCTGCCCGCACGGCATATTCGGTGTCGGAAATGGCGGCGGCAAGCTTGATCGCGTCCCGCGGTGGAGGTTCGGCAGGCTGGTTTGCGCCGGTGAAGACATATCGAAGCCAGCGTGGCGGCTCCTGTGTCTCCCCAACTTCGGCCGGCGCCGCCGGAATGTCCAGAAAGGCCGACTGGAGCGAAGCCAGTTCCGACTTGCGGCCGCGCAAGGCCCTCGCAAGTTCGCCGAGGAGATAGCGTCCGACAAATCCGCTTGCAACGGTGAGGAGGAGGAGGCTGGTTAGCATGAGTCCCAGCGGACTCGCGAACTTGTGCGCCGTGTGAAAAAGGGCGAAGAAAGCTCCCAGGACGCCAGAATAGATATGAACGGCAAGGAGCGTCGGCTTCCGCACATAGCGTGTAATCCGACGATCGAGGAGCGGGATATGTTTGACCGCCACATAGGGAAGCGTCAGCAGCATGCACAGGGCTGCAAGGATGCCGAGCAGACCGCCACCGAGGCTGCCGGGGAAGCGCGGGGATGCGTGAACGAGAAATCCAGCAGGAAAGACCAGAATGAACCCCACCAGAAGCACCATCAATGTGTCGCCGCGTTCGCGCATCAGGCTTCAACCACGATCGGCTTGCCGCTGCCTTTGGCCTGGCAAGCCAATATATAGCCGTTCGCCTTGTCTTCCGGCGCCAGACCCGCTTCGTTCGCCATCGTGACTTCACCGTCGAGCAGCTTGGTGACGCATAGCCCGCAGTCTCCGGAGCGGCAGGAATAGGGTATCTCGACTCCGACCCCCTCGGCGGCTTCGAGCACGGTCTGATCGTGAGCCAGTGCGGCGGACACACCCGACAGAGCGAACGTCACCGAAGCCTCGGCAACCCCTGTGGAGGGCGCGGGCGGCGCGGCTGGAGGCTGTACCATGCGACTTGCATCGTTGCCGGGCTGGTCAGGCGCCTCGACCGGATCAATGGGCAGCGATGCCGGCCCAAAGGCTTCGGTATGAAGTTGCGCTTCCGGCACGCCGAGCTCGGCCAGCTCCGCCTTCATCGCCGCCATCATCGCCGGGGGACCGCACAGGTGGATGCGGCGGCGCGCGATGTCGGGGACAGCCGAAAGCAGCATGTCCCGCGTCAGGGGGCCGACGGCGCCATGCCAGACCGTCCCTGGCGAGCGCTCCATTGCGGCGAAGACATGCAGATTGTCATGGAGCCGCTCGAGCCGCTCGATTTCGTCGCGGAAGACGAACTCGTCCGTGGACCGAGCGCCGTAAAGGAAGAATATATCGCCTGGCCAGGCGGTGTCGGTAAGATAGCGCAGTACCGACATCATCGGCGTGATTCCGACACCGCCCGCGATGAGAACGATGCTATCCGCGGTCGTCCCCGTGAAGATGAAGGTCCCGAAAGGGCCCGAGGCTCGAACGAGATCCCCGACAATGAGCGTGTCGTGCAGGTGGCGGGACACCGCCCCCTGCTCCTCGCGCTTCACCGTCAGTTCGACATAGGCCCGCTGTGTCGGTGACGAGGCGATGGTGTAGGATCGGCGGGCACGCTTGCCGGGCTCGGGCTCGACCTCGATCTGCAGAAACTGACCGGGCAGGAAATCGAAAGGCAGCCGGTCGGCTGAGGGATCAGCGAGACGGAAGGTCCTGATGGTCGGCGTCTCCCGGATGATCCGCGTCACCCGCAGCGGTCCGGTCCAGGGCCGGGGCTTGCGCAGTGAAGCACCGGCCGGGGCGGGCGCGTTGCTTGGCGCGAGCGTTCCGGTCGTCGCGGCCTGTATCTCCGGAACAGCGGCCAGCGAGGGCTGCGGGTTGACGACCTTCGCGGCTCCTTTCCCAGCTGCGACGATCCGCCGGATGCGCTTGAGGCGAAGGAGCTGCAGCGCGGCGAGGCCCGTACTCAGCAAGAGGAGGAACATCATCAGCAGCAGGTGGGAGGGTGACAGGCCGAAAGGATGGGCCGCGTGCGTCTCGTCCGGCTCGATCGACAGGCGATCGCGGAACCAGTTCATCGCGGCGCCCTCCGGCTTTTCGGTCCCGGCGAGGGCCATCCGGGCAGCCGCACCGCTATCGAGAAGATCGCTGCCTTCGCGAAGATTGCGCACGGCGGCGATTTGCTCGGTCGCCGTTTCGGCGTGCGCGGCTGCGCGGGCAGCCTCGGAGATCAGCATCAGCCCTCGATGCGACCGTTGCTCGGCTTGCCGCAGCAGGGCCTGCCTCGCCGCGTCATCGAGTGCCGGTAGCGCGAGCAATTGCGAGAAGAAAGGAGACTGGCGGCGGCCACCATGCTCGCCTTCCATCCTCTCGCCCATCATCGATTGCATTTCACCCGCAGGCTGCATCCCGGACGACGCCATGCTGCCAGCCGCCACACCGCCAGCCGGCGAGGCACTCCCATGATGGGCGGCATGCTCGTCGGCGTCCTCCGCATGGACGATCGATGCCGTCAGAAACGTCATCGCCACGCACAGGCCGAAGCGGAATGATTTCTGCATCTTTGGTCACCCCGCCCGGCGAATCTGCTTACATATGCTTCATCGGCGCCGACTGATCGGTCGTGGTCTGATCCGCGGGCTGCATATTGCCTTGCCCCGCCCCACCCTTGCGCATCTCGTCATGGTCCATTTCCTGACGATGATGGCGCATCATTTCCTCGTCCATCGCGTCATCTTCATGATCCATGGCATCGGGCGCGGCTGGCGCGGCGGATGAGGCATCGGTGGACGGCGTGGAACCAGCGCCACCGGCGGTTGCGTCGGGGGTTGCCGAGGCGGCGTCCGCGGCCTTGTTCTCGGCCTTGTCTCCACAGCCGGCGAGCGCGAGTGCCGCTGCGAGCGCGACACCATATCCAGCCCATTTCAGGTCGATTTTTCGGTTTGTCATGGCATTATCCCTTCCTCGAACTAGTCCGGGTGGCCATCGGCCACCCGGACAAAGTCATTTCGCGTCGCGCAGAATCCGCTGGCAGCGGCCGTGCGACAGGTTCATCGGATTGAAGCCCTGGCGTTTCATCTCGCCATGGTCATGGCGCTGATCGAGCCCCATCTTCTCTTCCATGGCCCGGCAGCTATCGACTTCGGCCTGAGTGGCCCGGGTCGTGACGCAGCCTCCGAGAAGGAGCGCGGGGGTGAGCAACAAAATGGAATATTTCTTCATAAAAATCCCCTATTTTCAATGTTGTAATATGTTCCCCTGCGAACGCTATTTTTTTGGTCTTCGTTTTTCCGCCAAGAATGCGATTATGTTGCAGTCGGAGACCGGCGCCTCTCGCGGGCAATTGTCGGCGAGGTCCTGCAGCACATCCCGAATCTCAGTCAGCTTCCTGACCCGCGTTTCGGCCTCCCGAACCTTGTCGAGCGTGATCGCAAGCACGGCCGCCGCGGTGGCGGTATCCGATGCCTTGAGGGTGAGAAGCTGGCGCGCCTGTTCGAGCGTGAATCCGAGTTCCTGCGACGCGCGAATGAAGTTGAGCCGCTCAAGGTCCCCGTCGCTGTAAAGGCGATAGCCGGCCGCGGTACGGCCCGGGGCCGGTAGCAAGCCCGTCCGCTCATAATAGCGTATCGTATCGCGCCCCACGCCCGCGGCTTCGGCGAGCTTTCCGATCTTGTAGCTTCCCATGACATCCGCTCGCTTGTGCAGGTTGGACCATGGTCCAAGGTCAAGAGACATTCGGCATTGGAGGCGGGCTATTGCCGGTTCATGCCTCCAACGCGGGTCCGACATCCGGGCCACGACGCGGCGTGGTCCTATCCGCGCGCGAGGAGGAGGGGAACATCTCCCCCGGTCCTCGCTCGCGCTACGGAAAGGGCCGGACTCAGTCCTTGCGAAGCTCGACGATATCGTTCTTGGCCAGCTTGCCTTCGGCGATCGTGACATGGGCGAAATGGTCATCGTAAATATGGTCGATGGTCACCTGGCCGACCCGCTTGCGATGGAAGGGAGCAACATTGCCCTTCGATGCCACGGGACCCGGATGCCGGACGTTTCGATAGACTTCGAGCGTCTGGCCGACTTCGGCGCCATCGGCCTTGCCGATGCAGACCACGGTATTGCCCGCGCTGGTCTCGACGATCGAGCCCCGCATGAAGAAACTGTGCCCGATGCCCTGGGCGAACGCCGGGGCGGCCGCGAACATCGAAATGCCTGCCGCCGCGATCATGATGCTTTTCCTGATCATCTTGAACTCCTTCGGGCCGCTGCCCTGACTGCCTGTCGAAGAATCCTGTTCTTCGGCAACAGGACTAGGGTCCAGAGTCCAAGCTCGACATACGTAGTGTTCGCAACTTCGGAAAATACCTAGATATCGGCCGCTTTATCGATCGGGTTTGGCGAGGAGGCGCTGCACGCCTTCCGCGACGACCGGCTGCAGGCTGATGGCGTTGCTGGAATGAGCGACAGCATCGGTACTGACGATACGCCCCGCCTCGGCGGACAGTGCCGCGAAGGCGCCGCGAGCGAATAACGGATGCACGATGACGCATTCGGGCGGCGGAAAACCAGCCTCTCCTATTCCCCGCGCCGCTTCGATCAGCGTGCGGGCCGATGACGCGATATCGTCGACCAGAACCGGGGTGCGCCCTGTATGCGCCGAGAGATCGGGTAGCGCGATCCTGACGTCGCGATCGCCCAATCTCAGCTTGCTGCAAACGGCGTGAGGGGCACCGGCGCGGCGTGCGATCGCGCTCGCCCATTGTTCGCTTTCGCTGTCGGGACCGATGATGAGCGGCCGCTCGACATGGGTTCTGATCCAGTCGGAAATCGGCGCTGCGGCATGCACGGCCTCGGCCCGAATATCATAGATGTCGCCGAGCGAGGCATATCGATGAAGATGGGGATCCGCCGTGACCAGCCAGTCGACGGCGTCCGAAATGCGGCGCGCGAAACTGCGCGAGCTGATTGCCTCGCCATTCTGAAAACGCTGGTCCTGGCGCATGTAGGCAAGATATGGGGCTACGAGGCCTACGCTGAGGGCGCCGAGCTCGCGGGCCGCGTCGGCTGCGATAAGAAGCGGAACCAGCTTGGTATCGGGGCGATCCAGCGTGCAGACGAGGACGATGTCGCGGCCGGCAACCTCGGACAGGAGCCGCAAATAGGTCTCACCGTCCGGAAATCTGCGGGTTTCCATCCGTCCGACCTCGCCCCCGAGCAGGCCCGCGAGCCCAACCGCGAACTTGCCGTTACCGGGCAGCGGCAGGAAGATTGGCGGGGTCATCGGTCGGATAGCTCGAGAATGGGGCCAGCGGCCTCGGCATAGGCCAGCGCATAGGCCAGCTCGCCCTGGCTTTCGGCGTGCACTGTGAAGAGGGGCGTTCCTGTTTCGACTGCGGAACCGAGCCGGACGTGCATTTCGAGGCCAGCACTTTTCGCGGCCGGCGCGCCTGCAAGTTTGGCGAGCTTGGCGAGCCTGCGATTGTCGATCGCCGAAACGCATCCCGGCTGCTGCGCAGTCATCACATGGCGATGATTCGACTGGGGCGGTGTCCGCATACCGCCCTGCGCCTCGCAGATTTGCTGGAATTTGCTCCAGGCTGACCCGTCGGCCAGCACTTGAGCGGCCAGGGCCGCACCGGTGCCGGGACTGGCGCGGCCCGCGAGTTCGATGAGCGCTCCCGCCAATTCGCAGGCGCGGCGGGCGAGATCGGGGGGTGGATCACGTCCCTCGAGCACAGCCAGGATGTCGCGCGCCTCGAGAGCAGGGCCGATTCCCCTGCCGATAGGTTCTTGACCATCGCCTTGCATCACCTTGAGGACCAGGCCGAACTCCGCTGCGACCTTCTGCAGCGCTCCCGAAAGTGCGGCGGCATCGGCGGGTGAGCGGACCTTTGCCGTCGGGCCGATCGGCATGTCCACGACGAGATGCGTTGCGCCGGCCGCGAGCTTCTTGGACAGGACCGAGGCGACCAGTTGGCCCGCCGCATCGAGATCGAGCACCCGCTCGACACCGATGATGATGTCATCGGCCGGACTGAGCGAGACGGCGCCGCCCCACACGATGCACCCGCCTTCGCGGTCGACGACACGTCGGATCGCGTTGACGTCGAGATTCACCGGCGCGAGCGTTTCCATGGTGTCGGCCGTACCTGCCGGAGAGGTGATCGCTCGGGACGATGTCTTTGGCATGATGAGGCCCAGCGCGGCGACAATCGCGACCACGATCGGGGTGGTCCGGTTTCCGGGCAGGCCTCCCACGCTGTGCTTGTCGACGACGACGTCCGAACCCCAGGCCAGCCGCTCGCCGGACGCGACCATGGCACCGGTCAGCGCCACCGTTTCCGCATGATCCAGAGGGAAGGCGGAGCAGGCCGTTACGAAGGCGGACAGATGGACGTCGCTATACCGGCCAGCAACGATATCGTCGACGATCGACCGAAAGGCCGCGCCATCGAGACGATTTCCATACACGCGACCGCGTAATGCTCCGAAGGAATCGATGGGCGGTGCGTGGCGCACACTGACCGCATCGCCGGGGGCGACCCCAAGCGCCGCGGCGGCTGATTCCGAAAGGCCGATCTCCCCCGGCGCGATCATTTCGCCGGACGAATGCAGGAGCGAGGCCAATATCTCCCGCTCCCCTGCCTGGATCAGCACCTGGCTGCGCGCCGCAAGACCTTCCGAGCGGCATATGTAGCAATCGGTTCGCATGACGACGGCCGGTTGCTGCTGTGGCAGGAACAGGCCGAGGGGCCGAGCCCGTAGGCGATGGGGTGCCATATTCTCCGACGCGGGTCCGGTATCCGGGGCGCGGTGGGTCATTCGAGCACCACCCGATCGCCAAGGCCGGGTATCTGGCAAGGCCAGCCGAGCTCGTCGCCGATGCGCCGCGCAAGAGCGGCCGCGGCATCGGGCTCACCATGGGTGATGAACGTCATCCGGGGCGCCCGTACGAACTGGCCGAGCCACTTCAGTATCTCGTCGGCATCGGCGTGCGCGGACAGCATCGAAAGATTGCGCACCTCGGCTCGCACGGGAACCTGTTCGCCATGGATCTTGACGCTGGGAGCACCCGCCACCATTGCAGCGCCGCGCGTGCCGGACGCCTGGAAGCCGGCGAACAGAATGAGGTTGCGGCCATCGGGCGCATAGCGTTTGAGATGGTGGAGAACGCGGCCGCCTGTTGCCATTCCGCTTGCCGAGATGATGACCTTGGGCACCGGACTCATTGTGAGAGCCTTGGACTCTTCGACATCGCGAACATAGCGCGCGACCTTGCAAGCGGCATCGCATTCCGCTTCGCTCAGCCTGTGGTCGCCGGCATGGCGGCAGAAGATGCCGCTCGCGTCGATTGCCATCGGGCTATCGAGATAGACGGGAACATTGCTGATCCGCCCCGCGGCGCGCAGGCGTGATAGATGATAGAGGATGGATTGGGCCCGGCCGACGGCGAAGGCCGGAATGACCACGGTTCCGCCGCGGCGAACACAGCGCTCGATGGCATCGCCAAGGGCCGCTACGGCATCCAGCGCCTCATGGCTCCGGTTGCCATAGGTCGATTCGACGATCAGATAATCCGCTTCCACGGGAGGCGAGGGATCGAGCATGACCGGATCGTTGAAGCGGCCCAGGTCTCCCGAGAAGAGGATCGTGCGGTCACGCCATTTGAGTTCGACGAATGCCGCCCCGAGTATATGTCCGGCACGATGGAAGCGAAGTTCGGCGCCCCCTGCCACCGAACGATATGCCCCGAAGCGAACCGGATCGAGATAGTCGAGCGCCACCTCGGCGTCCTTCTTCGTGTAGAGAGGAAGCGCGGGCTTGTGGCGCGAATAGCCGTGGCGATTGGCGAACACCGCATCATTCTCCTGGAGAAAGCCGCTGTCGGGCAAGAGGAGGCCGCAAAGGTCCGCAGTGGCGTCGGTGCACAGAATCCGGCCGCTCCAGCCTTCCTTCACAAAGCGCGGAATATAGCCCGAATGATCGAGATGTGCATGGGTCAGAACGATGGTGTCGATGGCCCGGTGGTCAGAGAGCGCCGGCTCCCAATTTCGTTCGCGAAGCTCACGACCACCCTGAAACAGGCCGCAGTCGATCATGATCTTCGCGCCGCGATCTCCGAGAAGATATCGCGAGCCGGTCACCGTACCCGCCGCCCCGAGAAACTCGATCGAGATTTCCTCGCCAGCGTCCCGTTCGCCCGCGCCGCCGAATGGCGCTCGCCCTTCCCCTGTCTGCATCGTCTCTACCCAGCCTGTTGAACCATGGGCTGAGGAGATCGCCGCAAATGACCGGGCCGGGAATACGCAATAACCGCAAAGACGGAGCCAAGCAAACCGGCGGTTCGCCAGCCATCCACCCTTATAATGCGCTCAATCCCTTGCCGGGCGCCGCGCCGCTAGACCAGCCGCATCGCGGCGATGATGGCGATGGCGGCGATGGCAACCCAGCACAGCCAATATCCCGCTCGCTGCCACCATGGGGGGTTATAGCCGCCTGCAGCGAGAAGGCGGCGTGTTCCGACCATGGCAAACAGGTGGGCTATGAGGCCGATGGCCAGCAGCGGCCACGAGCGCCCCCGCACGCGGCCGACGCGCTCGATAACCACCTCGCGCGCCGCGCGTCCGGCACCCATCCGAAGCTGTCCGCGTTCGAACAGGCGATCGGCGATCATGAAGCGGCCATGGACGCGGTAGTTGACGAGCTCGGCCTCGCCCTTTTCACCGACCGCGAACAGCGGGGGCATATCGCCCGTTGCGACGCCTTCGCCGAACTCGATGAAGAGCTGGCGCCCGTCATCGAAAACGCGCACCGGTCGCCAATCCGGCTTGTCGCCCGACAGCCGGTAACGAAAGTTGAGGGCGCCAAGGTCGAGCCCTGCCGCGACCGGCGCCGCCCGCTCACGCTCCACCTCCGCAGCACGCAGCGCGATCAGCTCGGCTTCCGGATAGGACCAGGACACCGACGCCATATAGGTCGCGGGCGTCGCGCGCAGCTCGATGTGATAGGTCCGGCGGCTCGTGTTGATGACGATATTCGTCATGATGTCGGCCCGCGTTGGCTTCACGAGGATGTGCACGCGGCGACTCGCTCCGCTGCCGCTCACCGTGTCGCCGATGATCCAGCGGACCGTGTCGCCGGCAGCCACCGGCCCCGGGCCGACAAGCTCCTCGCCCTCCTGCAGCACGATGTCAGTGACCTGCCCCGGCGACGCATAGACCTGATACAGCGCGCCCTCGGCCCAGGCATATTTCTGGATCGCGTTGAGGAAGGTCGCGCGATCGGGCTGCACGCGCGCCGCGTCGTTGGCGCGCCCGACATTCTGTTTCGGATCGCGACCTTCAGCCCCGAGGGATGGCGACGCCACGCCGAGCGCAGCGACACCCGCGAGCAGCGAGATACGGGAAAAGGCCTTCATTGGCTGAGCTCCTTCGACCAGGAAATAGCGGAAACAAACACTCCAAGCGGATTGCGGCGGAGGGCATCGGGAGTGCGCGGCGGCACATGGGTGACGGTAAGAATGGCCGACCAGCGCGACGTCTCGATCAGGCTGCCGTCCTGATAGCGACGCTCGGTCCAGGCGATGCGGAAGCTGTCCTTCGAGGCGCGGATCACGCTCGAGACGTCGACCGCGACCTGGACCTTGCCGACCTCGGAAAAGGGGTCGTTGTTGCGGGCATGATCGTTGAGCGCCTGAGCCCCCGCCGCGGTCGTGAAATCATAGGCGCGGAGCCAGTCCTTGCGCAGCACCACCGGGTCGGCCGGGACCGAACGCACATGCTCGATGATAGGGGGTGACCGGCTCGGGGGCGCGGCCATAATGGTTGGTCGGTCTCTTGAACATGATCGGTCAGTCCTTTTCGCTGATGTCGGGAGCCGAACCGCCGCCGTGGCTGTCGCCGCCCTTCAGGGTCTGGGCACCGATGGTGGCGCCCTGCGTCACCATCTGGCGGCGGCGCATTGCTGCGGCCCAGGCGGGCGGCGCATCGGCGGGCCGGGCCGGCGCCGCGCTATCGGCAGGCCCGTCCCGCCCGGCCTCGAAGTTCGCCCGAAGCTTCTCCGCCGCGCGGCGGAGCGGGGACGAGGCGCCGCTCGCAGCGCTGCGCGCGACATTTGCCAGGCCGGAACCGACCGCCCTTGCCCCGCTCTTCCCGGCCGCTCCGGCGGAATAGGCTGCCGACGCGCTCCCCGCGCCACGGGCGCCCGCTGCCGCGGCGCCCCGTGCAGCAGTGGCCGCCGTGCCGCCCGCAAGCGTCGCGCCAGCGGCACCGGCGGCGAGCGTCGCGCCCGCCGCGACCGTGGTCCCGGCGGCGGCGCCGGCTCCGAGCTGCGGTCCTCCCGCCACGATGCCGTTCGCGATGCTGGGGCCGAAGATGCCGAGTCCAAGGAGCGTGAGCGCACCGAGCGCGATGGCCATCGCCTGCTCGATATCGGGCTCGGGGCCGATACCGGCGTCAAGAAAGCGATCGAATAGCGTCGTGCCAATCCCGGTGATCACCGCGAGGACGAGCACCTTGATGCCAGACGATATGATATGCCCGAGGACGCGCTCGGCCATGAATGCCGTGCGCCCGAAGAAGGCGAAGGGAATGAGGACAAAGCCCGCGAGCGTGACGAGCTTGAACTCCAAAATCGTCACGAAGACTTGCACCGCGAGGATGAAGAAGGCGAGCACGACGATCACCCAGGCGACCAGCAGGATCATGATCTGGACGAAGTTGGTGAATAGCCCGACCGGTCCGAGAAGATCGGCACTGGCGTCGAGCAGCGGCTCCGCCGCATCAAGGCCCGTCGCGGCGACGACGCCGGGACGCATGGACGCCCGCTTCGCCGAGATGCGCGGTCGTCTGCATGATCCGCAGCGTCGTCGCAATTCCGCGGCGCGGGTCCGACAGGAAGGCCGCGACGCCCGCGAGCGACTTGTCCTCCCCGGCATAGAGGACATGCAGGATCGCGCCGACGAGGAGCGAGTGGCTGGTCTTCTCCCAATGGTTGCGTTTCTCGAGGCTGCCTTCAGGATCGACGAGCACGTCGGCGACATTTTGCACGTCGCGCACTTCCCATTCACCCCGCCGCACTTCGAGCAGCGGGTTGTAGGCCGCCGAGCCGGTGTTGGTCGGATCGAAGAGCAGGACGCGGCCGTGCTTCGCGCGAAAGCCCGCGGTCAGCTGCCAATTCTCGCCCTTGATGTCGTGGACGATGCAACTGCCGGGCCAGGTCAGCAGGGTCGGAACGACGACCCTTCACGGGTTGATTGAAGGAGGCCGGGCCTCGGCCAAGGGATCAGCGGCAATCGAGAGCGGGGATGACCCGCCCCCATGCGGCAGCGCCCCCCCATGCCGCCCCATCGCACCCTTGCTTCCGCTTCCCGGCGCCTGACCGAATACGCACCGACATGGCGAACCAGCGAACCTTCATGCCGATCGGATCATGATTTTCGAAGCGCCGCGACATGCGGCCCGTCAGGGTGATCCCCAACGCAGTTGCCCATTTCGCCAAGGGTCTGCCGGGCCGAACATGCCGAACGGCGGCCCGAAGACCGCCGTCCATCGACAGATGGGAGAAACCGGCTCCGCCCGAGGGCGGAGCCGGGTGGCCGTCAGGCCGGCGGATTCCAGATGATGACCTTCTTCATCGGGTCGTCGCCCGGCGCATTGGCGACATTGCCGTAGATGGTCCCGAATTCGGGGGCCGACATGGTCACCGACACATATTCGGCGCCGTTGCTCTGCGAAAAGCGCTTCCAGCCGGCGCCGAGCTCGAAGCCGTTCTTGCGGCTGAGGATGCGGTAATCGGGCTCGTTTTCCTTGGTCTTGCGGCCATTGGGCACGATGGCGATCGGCGCAGTGACGTTGAGGGTAGCCAGCGTGCCTTCGAAGCTGCCGTCGGCCTTGACGTTGAGGTTGGCAATGGTGGGCATATCAAATCTCCTTCGCTTGCTCGGGGGACATCCCCGATGGCGCCGGAAGAAGGGGCCGCGAGCTGCCGTCACCGAGCGGCACGCGAGGGCGAACCCCGCATGGGGTTGACGGTCAGAGGCGAGCCGGACCCGCAAAAGGGCGACAGGAGGGGGTGACCTCGGGCAGGCCAAGGAGCGTTGGCCACGCTGCCGAAACCCAGCCTACGCGCATTGCACCATCTGGTCCCGGCGGGCTCGGTCGCCGAGGTCCCGCAAGGGCCTTCCCCGCGACCCACAAGAGAAAATGGTACGATCCTCAGTGCGACCGCGGACGGCGGAGAGGGCCGGATGTTTTGGAGCAAGCCAGGCCAACAATTGCCGCCCCAGGCCCTGCAATCATTCCACAGGGCCTCGACGCCAGCGCGAAGCGCCCGAGAAGAAGGCGCTCTTGGCGAGCCCGCGGCCGGGCGGCGTGCGCGCGGGCCTGGGGGCCAGCCGCCGTCCGGCAAGGAGTGTGAGCCGAGTGCGCCGCGCGGCCCAAAACAACGCGCGGCCCCTGGCGCCGCCCGCCGGCGCCAGAGCACGCCCAATTCAGCCGCGCTCGATTTTGCCGGCCAGTTTCCGGACGTTCAACCGTTGTGGCGAATGACCGGCCCTGGCTCCCCGCAGAGGCCGCACGGTCCTCTCAACCGTTCGAAACCTCCGGTCCCGCTCGCCGAACTGGTGACGACGCTCGCCTGTGCGATCGACGGGAGGTCGAGCCGGTCCGCGATACATTCGTCGCAAAGCGGCGTCCCGTCCATCCTGCGGACCAGTCCTGCCACTCGTTCCGCTATGGTCGGCCGCTTTGTCATGATGCTGCGATAGTTAGGCAGTTCGACAAACGGAAGCCCCCAGCGAGATTGGCCGATTACGAACTGTCCGTTTTCGGTGCGATCCAACGAAATGCTGCCGTCCAACATGCTCTGCTTGTCAATTTCGACGCTCCCAATTACACGCGAGAGTGTGCTCACTCGTAATGCCTCCCGTCTTGACCGTCTGATCGCTGCGCTATGCGTCGCGCTCATGATGTTCTATGCGGCAACGGCGCCGGCCAAGGCTGCCGACCAGATCGAGCACAGCCCCGCCTTCATGGTCTGGCACAACCATGGCGACGTCGGTAATTTTACGCTCGACGCGGTGCATGACAGTCACGACGAGCATGCCGATCATCATGACGATGCGCCTGCCGATGAAGAAGCGCCCGCCGACCATTTGGCGGGTGGACATCATCATCATGGCGACACCGGCCCCAATCTGCTCGTTCCGAACGCAGCGATGGCGGGAGCAATCGCTCCCACTGCGGCGCTGCTTGGCATCGGCAAGGACCGGCAATTTTCTGGCCTGAGTTCCGTCGGGCCCGAGCGACCTCCCAGAACCTTCTCGCTGACCGTCTGAGTTCTCGCGCCTGCTGAGGCGAGAGATGTTTCCACGCCTTTCAGCGAGGCCATTATCACATGTACTTCAAATCTCGAGCGCGCCTCGGCGCGCATGCTATCCGCAGGGCCCTGCTCTGCGGAGGCGTCCTGCTGGCTGCGAGCGCACAGCCTGTCTGGGCGCAAAATCTAGGTCTCGACGAAGCGCTATCGCGCGTCGCGACAGGCGATCCCGCCATTGCCGCGAACGCCGCGCGCCTCGAGGCCGCGGACGCCGCCATATTGCAGGCCGACGTCCGGCCACGCGATGTCGTCGGGGTCGACTTCGAGGATTTTGCGGGCACCGGTCCCTATTCTCCGCTCAATCGCTCGCAGACCACCGGCTGGTACGAGCGAACCTGGGAGCGCGGCGGCAAGCGCGAGGCGCGCATCGGCGCCGCGCGCGCCGACGTGGCGGTCGTTGGCGCGCAAAACCGTGTTCGACTGCTCGACCGGCTCGCGCGCGTGCAGGCGGCGTGGGTCGAAGCCCTTGCCGCCGAAGCTGCGATCCCCGTCGCGGAAGCCCGGCTCGCTGATCTGAAGCGCGTCGAACTTG
Source organism: Sphingopyxis sp. LK2115 (assembly GCF_014595975.1). GTDB lineage: Bacteria > Pseudomonadota > Alphaproteobacteria > Sphingomonadales > Sphingomonadaceae > Sphingopyxis. Next base: position 14,617 of record NZ_JABWGQ010000043.1, read on the forward strand.
ACGTCGTGAAGCGGGTCACCGGCGCGCTTGATCCGTGGTTCGCCGCCGAGCGCGCGCGGACGAACGTGACACAGGCCGAGATCGCGGTCGAACAGGCGCGCGAGAATTCCCGCATTGCTCGTACCGCCTTGGCGGCCTGGTGGGGCGGAACGGGCGATTTCAAGCTAGATCCGGCGCTGTTCCAGAATGTCGAGATAGCCGTTCCGGCAGGCGGCGAGTCTGTCGATATCGCAGTCCTCAACGCCGAACTCGCGGCCGCCGGTGCGAAGGTGAAACTCGCGGAGAGTGGCAATATCGCCGATCCGAGCGGTCGCGTCGGGCTTCGCCATTTCGGGCAAGGCAATGATCTTGCCCTGATGGTCGGCGGCTCGATCCCGCTGGGCACGAAAAGCGCAAACCGCGGCAACGTGCTTCGCGCCGAAGCCGACCAGCGCGCGATCGAGGCGGAGATCGCGGTGGCGCGGGTCGAGATCGAGCGCGAGATCGACAAACTCATCGCCGACCGCCGGCTGATCGCGGCGGAGGTCAGGCGCATCGACGCCGAGGTGCTGCCGAGCGCGCGGCGCGCGACCCGCCTCATCCGCGACGGGCTGGCGCGCGGCGGCACTGCGTTCACCTTCCTCGAATATGCGCAGGCGCAGGCCGCCGTGAACGAAGCGCAGTCGCGCCGCGTCGACCTGCTGCGCCGCTTTCATTTGCTCGGCGTGCGGCTCGACCGGCTGACCGGTCGCCACACCCCCCTTCTTGCCAAGATGGAGACGATCCGATGACCAAATATCTGCTGGGGGCGGCATCGGTCATTGCCCTCACCCTTCTCGCCGCCTGCGGCGAGACCGCCACACCCGAAAAGGAAGGCGCCAAGGCCGCAGCCGGCGAATATGAGCGCGGACCACATCGCGGCCGCATGCTCCGCGACGGCAATTTCGCGCTCGAAATCACCATTTTCGAGGACGGCGTCGAGCCCGAGTTCCGCGTCTATGCCTATCGCGACGACAAGCCGATCAAGCCCGGCGAGGTCAAGCTGTCGATCCAGCTCGGTCGCCTCGGCGGCAAGACCGACACATTCGCCTTTGCGCCGCAGGAAGACTTTTTGCGCGGCAATGGCGTCGTGACCGAGCCGCACAGCTTCGATGTCCGCGTGCAGGCCTCCGAAGGCGGTCGCAATCACAAATGGGCCTACCAAAGCTATGAAGGCCGCACGACGATCACGCCCGAAGCCGCGAAGGCCGGTGGGCTGAAGGTCGAGACGGCGGGCGCCGCGACGGTCAGCGATCTGATCGATATGGGCGGCCGCGTCGAGGTCACGCCTGAAGGCCGCGCCGAGGTCCGCGCGCGGCTCCCCGGCCTGATCGTCTCGCTCAATGGCAAGATCGGCCAGCAGGTGCGCCGCGGGCAGGTTCTGGCCCGCGTCGAATCCAGCCACTCACTTCAGACCTATTCGATCACGGCACCGATCAGCGGCACCATCGTCGAGAAGAATGTCAATGTCGGCGATACGACGGGCGACCGCGCGCTGTTCGCGATCGCCGATCCGACGAACCTCCATGCCGAGTTCTTCGTCTATCCGCGCGATGCCGAGCGCGTGCGCGTCGGCCAGCCGGTAACGCTTAAAAGTTTGTCGGGCGAAGGTACGATCCAGAGCGTCGTCGAGGCGGTGGTCCCGACCGCCGACGTTGCAAGCCAGACGCTGCTTGCGCATGTGCATCTGCCGGCATCGGCGGCGAGCGCCTTCCGGCCCGGCATGGCGGTCGAGGGCAGCTTCGCCGTCGCACAGGCCAATGTGCCGCTGGCGGTGCGGACCAAGGCGATCCAGCGATTCCGCGACTTCGAGGTCGTCTTTGCGAAGGTCGGCAACACCTATGAGGTGCGCATGCTCGAAATCGGCCGGCGCACGCCCGAATGGACCGAAGTGCTCGGTGGCCTCGAACCCGGCACCCAATATGTGACCGATGGCGCGTTCCTGATCCGGGCCGACATCGACAAGTCGGGAGCGAGCCATGACCACTGAGATCGCACCCGAGACCGCCCCGCCTCCGGGCAAGCCGGCGCTGCTCGAGCGCCTCATCGCCGGTTCGATCCGCTTTCGTTGGGCTGTTCTGGCCGTCGTCGCGCTGCTCTGCGCGGTCGGCGTCTGGAGCTTCCAGAAGCTGCCGATCGACGCCACCCCGGACATCACCAACGTCCAGGTCCAGATCAACAGCGAAGCGCCGGGCTTCTCGCCGCTCGAAGCCGAGCAACGGGTGACCTTCCCGGTCGAGACCGCGATCGCGGGCTTGCCAGGTCTTCAATATACGCGATCGATCTCGCGCTATGGCCTGAGCCAGGTCACCGCCGTGTTCGAGGACGGGACCGACATTTATTTTGCGCGGCAGCTCGTCAACGAGCGGCTGCAATCGGCGCGCGAACAGCTCCCTGCCGGGGTCGCCCCGGAGATGGGGCCGATCGCGACCGGGCTCGGCGAGATCTTCATGTATACGCTCGAAGCCGATCCGGGTGCGCGCAAGCCCGACGGAACTGCCTACACGCCTGAAGATCTCAGAACCTTGCAGGACTGGGTCATCCGCCCGCAGCTCCGCAACACACCCGGCGTTACCGAGGTCAACAGCATCGGCGGTTATGAGCGCCAATATCATGTGACCCCGATCCCCGCCCGGCTCTCGGCTTATGGGCTCACCCTCAGCGATGTCGTGCTGGCGCTCGAGCTCAACAACGACAATGTCGGCGCAGGCTATGTCGAGCGGTACGGCGAGCAATATCTCGTCCGTACGCCCGGCCAAGCCAATGGCATCGAGGATCTGAAGGCGATCATCGTCAGCAACCGCAACGGCATCCCGATCCGTGTCGCGGACGTTGCCGACATCAGTCTGGGCGAGGAACTGCGCACCGGTGCCGCGACCGAAAATGGCAAGGAAGTGGTGCTTGGCACCGTCTTCATGCTCGCCGGCGAGAATAGCCGGATCGTAGCGCGCGCAGCAGCCGAGCGTCTGGAGATCGCGGCGAAGGCGCTGCCCGCAGGCGTGAAGGCCGTGCCCATCTACGATCGCACCAATCTGGTCGAACGCGCGATCTGGACGGTCGAGAAAAACCTCCTCGAAGGGGCGCTCCTCGTCATCGCGGTGCTGTTCCTGCTGCTCGGCAATATCCGTGCGGCGCTGATCACCGCGGCAGTCATCCCGATCTCGATGCTGATGACAATTACCGGCATGGTCCGCGCCGGGGTGTCCGGGAACCTGATGAGCCTCGGCGCCCTCGACTTCGGGCTGATCGTCGACGGCGCGGTGATCATCGTCGAGAACTGCCTCCGTCGCTTCGGCGAAGCGCAGCACAAGCTGGGCCGCTTGCTGACCCGCGACGAACGCTTTGCGCTCGCCGCCTCGGCAAGCTCGGAGGTCATCCGTCCCTCGCTGTTCGGCGTGCTGATCATCGCACTCGTTTACGTGCCGATCTTCGCGCTTACCGGCGTCGAGGGGAAGATGTTCCACCCGATGGCCATCACGGTCGTGATGGCGCTGACGGCGGCGCTCATCCTCTCGCTGACCTTTGTCCCGGCGGCGATGGCGCTCTTCGTCAAGGGCAAGGTCGAGGAGAAGGAAAGCCGTCTAATGAGGTGGGCGCGCCACGCCTATGCCCCGGCGCTATCCGCTGCATTGCGGCTCCGCGTGGCTCTCGTAGCCTGCGCGGTCGCGCTGGTGGCGATTGCGGGCCTCGCTGCGACGCGGATGGGTTCGGAGTTTGTGCCGAACCTCGACGAAGGGGATATCGCGCTCCACGCGCTTCGTATCCCCGGCACGAGCCTCAGCCAAGCAGTGAGCATGCAGACCGCGCTCGAAGCACGGATCAAGCAGTTCCCCGAGGTCGACCGGGTGGTCGCAAAGATCGGCACGGCGGAAGTCGCGACCGATCCGATGCCGCCTTCGGTCGCCGACACCTTCATAATAATGAAGGACCGCAAGGACTGGCCCGATCCACGCAAACCGAAAACCGAGCTCGTTCAGGAAATGCAGGCGGCCGTCGCGCAGATTCCGGGTAACAATTACGAGTTCACCCAGCCGATCCAGATGCGGTTCAACGAGCTCCTCTCGGGGGTTCGCGCCGATGTCGCGGTGAAGGTCTTCGGCGACGATCTCGACACCTTGCTCGAGGTTGGCAAGTCGATCGAGGGCGTCGCCGCCGGGATCGAGGGTGCTGAGGACGTCAGCGTCGAGCAGGTCACCGGCCTGCCGATGCTGCAGATCACGCCCGACCGCGGCGCGCTTGCGCGCTTCGGCCTCAATGTGAACGACGTCCAGCAAGCCGTCGCCGTCTCGATCGGCGGCGTCCAGGCGGGGCAGATGTTCGAGGGCGATCGCCGCTTCCCGATCATCGTCCGCCTGCCCGAGAATATCCGCGAGCGGGTCGACGAGATCGGCAGGCTCCGCATCCCGCTCCCGGGGAGCGGTCTGTCGGTCGATCCGGCAACGGGCATGGCGATGGATACGGGCCTTCGCGGTTTCGTTCCCCTCGCCGATGTGGCGAAGGTCGAAGTCGCAATCGGCCCGAACCAGATCAGCCGCGAGGATGGCAAGCGCCGCGTCGTGGTGACCGCCAACGTCCGCGGCCGCGACCTCGGCTCCTTCATCGAGGAGTTGCAGGCCAAGGTCGGCTCCGAGGTCGAAGTGCCGGCAGGCTACTGGATCACTTATGGCGGCACATTCGAGCAGTTGATCTCGGCGGCAAAGCGGCTCCAGCTCGTGGTGCCCGCGGCGCTGCTGCTGATCTTCGGGCTGCTCTACCTGCTGTTCCGGTCGGGCAAGGATACGGCGGTCGTCTTCTCGGGAGTGCCACTGGCGCTCTCCGGGGGCGTCGCGGCGCTGCTGCTCCGCGGCATGCCGCTGTCGATCTCGGCCGGGGTGGGTTTCATCGCCCTCTCGGGGGTCGCGGTGCTCAACGGCGTGGTGATGCTGAGCTTCATCAAGCAGCTGCTTGAGAGCGGCAGCGCGCTCGAAGAAGCCATCCGCGAAGGCGCCCTTACCCGCCTCAGACCGGTGCTGATGACCGCGCTCGTCGCGAGCCTCGGCTTCGTGCCGATGGCGTTCAACGTCGGCGCGGGTGCCGAGGTCCAACGTCCGCTGGCGACGGTGGTGATCGGCGGGATCGTCTCTTCGACAATCCTGACGCTGCTCGTGCTGCCAGCGCTCTACCGCATGATTCATGGCCGTGCGGAGAAGAAGGGCACGCCTCCGCCCGCACCGGCGACCGAACCCTTGCCAGCCTGACTTCAAGCTCTGCGCGCGTAGGTGCGCGGGGTCTTTCCCAATTCATGGAGACAATAGACATGCTTACCCGAACCATCGCCCCACCGGGGCCAGCAACCCGCAGGCTTTTGCTTGCTGCAAGCCTGATCCTCCTGACTCTCGCCGCCGGTGCCGAAGCCTGGGCCCACAATGTTGCCGAGGGTGACAAGGGCTATATCCAGGAGAGCAGCGGCGTCCTCTTCTGGCCCTTCGTCTATCTTGGCGCAAAGCATATGGTCACCGGCTACGACCATCTGCTCTTCCTCTTCGGCGTCATCTTCTTCCTCTACCGGATGAAGGACATCGGCCTCTACGTGACGCTGTTCGCGATCGGCCATTCGACCACGATGCTGTTTGGCGTGCTGACCGGGATCAGCGCCAACGCCTATGTCATCGACGCGATCATCGGGCTGTCGGTCGTCTACAAGGCGCTCGACAATCTCGGCGCCTATCAGCGCTGGTTCGGCTTCCAGCCGAACACCAAGGCCGCGACGCTGATCTTCGGCTTCTTCCACGGCTTTGGTCTCGCGACGAAAATCCTGGAGTTCGAGATCGCCAATGACGGGCTGATCCCGAACCTCCTCGCGTTCAACATCGGGGTCGAGATAGGGCAATTGCTCGCGCTCGGCGCCATCCTGATCCTCATGGGATACTGGCGCCGCACGCCCAGTTTCATGCGCCATGCCTTCGCCGCCAACGTGCTGCTGATGACCGCGGGCTTTGTGCTCGTTGGCTACCAGCTCGCCGGCTACGCCATCAGCTAAATCAAAGGAAATCACCATGTTCAATTCTCAGCGTCCCAAGCTCGAAGAGCTGCCGACGACCGGCCAGCTCCTCCGCGCCACCGCACTTGCGATCGCCGCTGCCGGCGCGATCCTCGTGACCGTCGTGCTGCCTAGCGAATATGCGATCGACCCGACCGGTATCGGCCGCCAGCTCGGCCTCACCCAGATGGGCGAGATCAAGGCGCAGCTTGCCGAGGAAGCCGCGCAGGATGCGGCAGCGGAAGCAGCAGGCGCAGCTCCTGCCGCAGTTGCAACCGAGACAGCCGCCGCGCCGAAGGCAGCGGAAGCCGGACAGCGCACCGACACCATGAAGCTCACGCTTGCTCCCGGGCAGGGCGCCGAGATCAAGGCCACCATGACGAACGGCGCGAAGCTGTCGTTCGACTGGTCGGTCGAAGGCGGACGCGTCAATTTCGACACGCACGGCGATGCGCCGGGGGTCGATTATCATGGTTATGGCAAAGGCAAGGAGACGGCTGGCGAGAAAGGCGAGCTCGTCGCCGCCTTCGACGGCAAGCACGGCTGGTTCTGGCGCAACCGCTCGGGCGCGCCAGTGACGATTACGCTGCGCACCCAAGGCGCCTATACCGACATCCGCCGCGTCGTCTGACGCGCGGCAGCCGACCTCCGGCCGGCACCCCCGGCCGGAGGATCAACGTAGGATCGATCCATGCTCGACGTGCTCGCGAACCGCACCTACCGTCATCTTTTCCTCGCGCAGCTCATCGCACTCGTCGGTACGGGGCTCGCGACGGTTGCGCTAGGTCTCCTCGCCTATGACATCGCGGGAGCCGACGCCGGAGCCGTCCTCGGCACCGCGATGGCGATCAAAATGGTCGCCTATATCGGGATCGCGCCGGTCGTCGGCGCCTATGCGAACCGCCTGCCGCGCAAGACCTTCCTCGTCGCGATGGACCTTGTTCGCTGCGCCGTCGCGCTGGTCCTGCCCTTCGTCGACCAGGTCTGGCAGGTCTATCTGCTGATCTTCGTCCTGCAATCGGCTTCGGCCGGGTTCACCCCGACCTTCCAGGCAACCATCCCCGACGTCCTTCCCGAAGAGAAGGACTATACCAACGCCCTGTCGCTCTCACGCCTCGCCTACGACATGGAAAGCCTCGCAAGCCCGGTGCTCGCCGCCGCGTTGCTCGGCATCATGAACTTCCACTGGCTCTTTTCGGGAACCGCGATCGGTTTTGCAGCCTCGGCATTGCTCGTGGTCTCCGTGACACTGCCGCGCACCACGGCCAAGGCTCAGGCGGGCCGCGTCTGGGACAAGACAACGCGTGGTGCCCGCCAATATCTCAAGACCCCGCGCCTCCGCGGCCTGCTCGCTGTCACGCTGGCCGCCGCGGCAGCAAGCGCGATGGTCATCGTCAATACGCCCGTGCTGGTGCGCGGCGCCCTCGGCCTCGATCAGAGCGCCGTCGCGATCACCCTTGCCGCGTTCGGCGGCGGCTCGATGATCGCAGCGCTGCTACTGCCGCGCCTTCTCGACCGCATAGCTGACCGGCGCATCATGATCACCGCCGCCTTCGTCATGACGGCAGTTCTCGGCGTGCTTGCCATCGCTTGGTCGATAGCCGACGCCGGGCAGCGCTGGCCGATCATCCTCGCGGGCTGGTTTGCGCTGGGCCTCAGCTACGCCGCGAGCATCACGCCCGGCGGCCGCCTGCTGCGCCGCTCGTCCGGCTCCGAGGATCGCCCTGCGCTGTTCGCAGCCCAATTCGCGCTCAGCCATATCTGCTGGCTGATTGCTTATCCGCTCGCGGGTCAGGTCGGCGCTGGTTGGGGGATGGGAACCGCCTTAGCGGCGAACTCCGCGCTCGCGGTTACCGGAACGCTGCTCGCGATTCTGATATGGCCCAACGAAGACCCCGAGATCGTCCCGCACAGCCACGACGATTTACCCGCCGACCACCCGCATGTTGTCGAGAGCCACGCGAAGGGCGAAGCGACGCATGCCTATGTGATCGACGAGCTACATCCGAGCTGGCCGGGGAGGTGATGGCCGATTGGAGCCTGTCGGCTTTGCGGCCGAGTATTCGGATAGCCGACATTCCCGGGCGCATCGGGGAGATGTCGTGTTGATAACACTTTCGGGCGGCGCTCCACGCATTTACTTGCCGGTAACGCTGATCCAATCGAGATCGAACCGTGCAAGATACTTGCGCAGTCGGTCGGCGTCATTTGTCGATGTGCGCTGCTCCCGGGAGGAGGCGAACAATTGCCGCCCCGCAGCGGAAAGGCTACCGCAGCTACGGCAGATACCAACGACATAGGCAAGCTGGACGCGGTCGAACGGATCGATTTGGGCTAGCTGATCTGGCGACAATAGAGCCTCGAGCCCATCCCCCACCTTCTTATCGCCCGCCCAAAGCGAATTAAGCCGGGACGCTTCCAACGCGACGGTGTCGACGTCAATGCGCCCGGTCTGACTCAGCGTAGCCATACGCGTAACACTGGCGGCCAGGTCGCGAAAATTACCGCGCCAGCGTGATCCGGGATCTTCGGCGAAGCGCAGATAGCGATCGCGCGCTTCCTTATTGAAGGTCACCCGCATTGGTCTGCTTGTAGAGCGGAGCAACAGGCCAAGGATGATGTGGCGCTGCCGAGACGGTGACGTCGATATCTTGCAGCTCGCGATACTCCTCGATCAGCAGGGTGCCGATCGACTCTGCAAGCGCCCGGGCGTACCGGCGCTCGTCTCCATCGAAATCGGGGCTCACCAGATTCAGACAGGTCAGACTTTTGGCCATAGTCGCTGCCGACGCCGCAACGATGGAGGAGTCGAGCCCGCCCGACACGCCGACCATGATTGAGGGGAAGCAGGTAGCCCATGCTCCGACGCAGTCCGCTATCGTGCGCCTCAATTCGTCAGTCACTTCGTCGGCGCCAGCGCCGGAACGGGCGACATGATCCCAAGGCGACCAATATTGCTCGGTCCGCAAATCATCCTGGTCGATGACCAGGCATTCGCCGGCGATCAGTTCTTCAACGTCCGATACACATGTCCGTCGCCCTCGAAGATCGCCACCCGCCAGGATGCGAGCGATCTCATCGAGATTTGCCGAACCAGGGGCGGGGTTCGCGAGGTCAGTAATCGATCCTGCAAGCGTCACGCGGCCGCGATCGCGGCGGACATAGCAAGGAAGAAGTCCCGATGGATCGCGAAATATCCGTACCGCACCCGCTGGGTCGGCATGGACCATGACGTAACCGCCCCAGTATTGTCTCAGCAGCCGTTGCGCATCATTGGCCGCAAGACCATCGCCCTCGCCGACTTCAAAGGCCTCGACCCGGCGGCTGGGTGGGCCTCTCGTAAAGAGATGACCGATAATGACGGTCCGTGGAGGTATCGCGATCGCCGGTTCGGCGGTCCATATCCTCACGCCAGAGATTTCGAAAGTCGGCGGGCCCTGTTGCTCCGGAGCCGGACGGTTGGTCGACATCTCGACCTCAATTCGAAACCCGCCGGCCATCAAACGGCAAAGATCGGTCGATAGTGGAGAACAACGTCCAAGGAGTCGGTCAGCACGGTATCACCGACCTGAACCCAGCTATGGGCGGCGAAGGGCATGGTGACGCCAAACACCAGCGAGGCTGCCACGCCGCGGCGCGCAAGCATCCGTGTCATGGCAATGCCGCGCACCAGGCATCGGTCATCTGATGACATATAGCGCTTGGCGCGCACGAATGCGGCGGTAATATCGCGGCAATCGTCCGCACCGGATGGCGCCAGTCGATCAGACCTGCGTCCTAGGCCGGTTACAATATCGCTAAGAGAATTGTTTTGAAGATCGCGGCGGGCTCTCCGCTGCTCCCAGATACAGGATATTGTCGCCGCCATCGAAGCCTTAGCCGACGGCTCATCAACGAGACTGCGCGCGGCCACCGGCGGGGGTATAGCAAGCCTAGGATTTCGGTCTGTATCGTCAGCGAGAAGGCCGAGACTACGTAAATGGTCTTCATCTGCAGAAGTCCCATGACCGGCAAGCACGAGGTCAAACCGTTCGACGGACTGATCGGTGAGAAGAAAATAGCGGTCGGCGAAGAGATCGAACAGGACGACGGCGCCATTGAAATGGCAGTGATGCAGGCCCGATCGCAGCATGGCGGACATTTCGATAATTGCGCGGGGCAATGCGAATGGCGTGCCGCATGCGAGCGGCACGCCACCGCTTTCAGTCGTCGGCCGTGATGCCGCCGGCGAACAGATAATGTTCGCCCTGATCTTCGTCGACCGGCCCGAGCGGCTCGATGCCGCGGGTTTCGACGCTGATGGCGCCGAGGTCGATCAGTTCGTTGAAGTCCTTCATCGCTTCTTCCTTCCCAATTCGCGACCAGAATGAGTCGCATTCGGGAAGTTATGCCTCGGGCAGAGTGGCATCCATTTTATAATCGAATAATAATCGGATACCCATCAATCTCCCAAAAAAGTGACCGAGCCAAGGAAACGCACGTCGGGGCGCGTACCACTACCTTTAGCTTTCGCCTGGACATGCGTAGCGGAACCCGGTCACACGCTTCAACAATTGCGAAGCGCGCGGTTTCATCCCCGATCGATTGAGCAATTCGCAACGACAACTGGAACCGGAATTGGATGTTTCCGTGAACTGCATCGATGTTCGACAGACAGGTCGCCCAGACACGGCCTGCGATAGCCGCAGCCACTTCCCATTCGTAGATGGCTTATGGTCGACCTTGCAGATTCTTTCCGATGCCACGATCCCAAGTGGTGACATTATGGGGACAAACCCCATCAAAGGCCGCTTTGTCACCAAACGTCGCAGTGCGCCTGGAGGTCTAAGTCACTGGAAAATGTATGAAAACTGGAGCGGGCGAAGGGATTCGAACCCTCGACCCCAACCTTGGCA
>NZ_JABWGQ010000015.1 GCF_014595975.1 Sphingopyxis sp. LK2115
TTCCTGTGGAAGCGGGCGGTTCCTGTTTGGTGCCGGCAGCCGCGCACGAAAAGGGGTTAATGATCGCCGCGCCCCTTGCGATTCCGCCCCGGCTTGCGATATTCCGCATGATGATGCTTCCCGCTTCGATCCCTCTTGCCGTCCGCGCCATGGCGGACAAGGACGACGACGCTACGGGCACCCCCGGCGTCGGCATCGCCACGCGCACGCGCGCCAAGCCCAAAAAGCCGTCGATGTACAAGGTGCTGTTGCTCAACGACGATTATACGCCGATGGAGTTCGTCGTGATGGTGCTGCAACGCTTTTTCAACATGGACATCGAACGCGCGACGCAGGTGATGCTGCACGTCCACCAGCAGGGCGTCGGCGTGTGCGGCGTCTTCAGCTATGAGGTCGCCGAAACCAAGGTCAATCAGGTGATGGACGCCGCGCGGCAGAACCAGCACCCGCTGCAATGCACGCTGGAAAAGGCCTGATCGACGGCCAATCGGTCATTTCCGCGAAGCCGGATGCGCCGATGTCGAAACATGCCGTCGGCCGCGCGCCGCCTGCTCGGCACTGAGCGCCGGCGAGGGCTCGCCTTTCAAATCGCCATAGCGTAACACCTCTCCGCAGCCGGGGCAGACCGGCGATGTGCCGACATCGGCGCCGCACGCACGGTGGACGTAACGGATCGCCGGACCGCCGCCCGTCTCGCCGTCGCGATAGGCCCAGCGCTCGGCCCAGCCGCGCATCGCATAGAGCACACCGAACAGATCCTTGCCCTTGTCGGTCAGCCGATATTCGTGGCGCAGCGGACGGTCCTGATAGGGCTGGCGCGCCACCACCCCTTCATCCTCCAGCATCCTGAGGCGCGCGGACACCAGCTGCGGCCCCAGCCGCGTGTTCGCCGCGATCGCCTCGAACCGCCGCCGCCCGAAAAACAGCTCGCGCAGGATCAGCAACACCGCGCGGTCGCCGAGAATCTCGGCCGAGCGCCCGACAGGGCAGAATGTGTCCGACAGATCGGCGCGTTTCGGCACAATTGTCCCCTTATCGTCATTGCAAGCACAGCGAAGCAACGCAGCGCGGATTACGCAACTTTTGACTGCTTCGCTGCGCTCGCAATGACAAGGCTTCCTGTCGCCGCACGACGATCAGCCCCGATGAAAAACCGCTTGCTACTATGATTATCATAGTTACTATCGCAGGCAAGAGGAGAATCGCATGTCCGCAGCCGTCATCATCGGAGCCGGGGACGCCACCGGCGGCGCTATCGCGCGCGCCTTTGCCGCCGAAGGGTTTACCGCCTGCGTCAACCGCCGGACACGCAACGCCGACGCGCTCGAAGCCCTGGCGCAATCGATCCGCGACGCCGGGCACCGCGCGCGCGCCTTTCCCGCCGATGCACGCGACGAAGCGGCGATGATCCGGCTGTTCGACACGGTCGAGGCCGAAGTCGGACCCGTCGAGGTCGCGGTGTTCAACATCGGCGCCAACGTCAATTTCCCGATCGCCGAAACGACGCTGCGCGTTTACACAAAGGTGTGGGAAATGGCGTGCCTCGGCGGTTTCCTGATGGGCCGCGAAGCCGCCAAACGCATGACGCCGCGCGGCCGCGGCACGATCCTGTTCACCGGGGCGACCGCATCCTTGCGCGGCGGAGCGGGCTATGCCGCCTTTTCGGGCGCCAAAGGCGCGCTTCGGATGCTCGCGCAGTCGATGGCGCGCGAGCTGGGGCCGCGGGGCATCCACGTCGCGCACATCGTCATCGACGGGGCGATCGACACCGACTTCATCAAGGGCCGCCACCCCGATTTCGACAGGGCAAAGGCGCAGGATCTGATCCTGAACCCGGCGGCGATCGCCGCCAATTATGTGATGCTCCACAAGCAGCCCAAAAGCGCGTGGACGCACGAACTCGATCTTCGCCCATGGGGAGAAACATGGTGAGCAGGACCCTTGAACTCATTTTCGATTTCGGCAGCCCCAACGCCTATCTGGCGATGAAGGCGCTCCCCGACATGCTCGACCGCACGGACGCCGACCTCGTCATCACCCCCTGCCTGCTCGGCGGCATCTTCAAGGCGACGGGCAACAAGGCGCCGATGGTGCAATATGCGGGCGCGCCCGCGAAACTCGCCTATGAAAATCTCGAAATGCGGCGTTTCATCGAACGCCATCGCCTGACGCGCTTTCGCCTGAACCCGTATTTCCCCGTGAATACGCTGACGATCATGCGCGGCGCGATCGTCGCCGAGGATGAAGGCAATCTCGACGATTATGTCGACGCGGTGAACCGCGCGATGTGGGAGGAAGGCCTGAAGATGGACGATGCCGACGTCATCGCGGCCTTCCTCTCGGCCAATGGTTTCGATGGCCCCGCGTTGCTCGCGCGCACGCAGGAACCGGACATCAAGGCAAAGCTCGCCGCCAACACCCAAGCCGCGGTCGCGCGCGGCGTGTTCGGCATCCCGACCTTCTTTGTCGGCGGCGAGATGTTTTTCGGCAAGGACCGGCTGGGCCAGGTCGAGGAGGCCTTGCTCGGTTGACGATGGGCCAGGCGACGGCGGAATTAGCTGAGGCTTCGGGACATTCCCTTCTTTCCGTTCGCATCGAGCGACGTCGCCTGCTGCGCGACGCGAAGATCCGTCTTGATCGTCGGCAAGGTTGGACGCGCGGCGAGGACTTGCATCCCTCGCATGGCGCTTCGTCAGCCCGATGGCTGACGTGCTACGGCCGCAAGCTTCACCGTGTCACGCGCGTCCTTTGCGTCCTGTAGCACCGCGCCGGATCATTCTCAATTCCTGCCCATCGAGGCGGGGGTCAGGGCGTTGCCGCGCCGCTCGTCCCCATGCTGTCATATCCGCAACCGGTCGAAACCGGGCACCGCGTCGGGCGCCCCAACCACCGCACCCGCTTGCACGCCCCCGCGCATCGGCTAAAGACGCCCGATGGATCAAATCGTCATTCGCGGCGGCCAGCGACTCAAGGGCCGTATTCCGATCAGCGGCGCCAAGAACGCTGCGCTCACGCTGCTGCCCTGCGCGCTGCTCACCGACGAACCGCTTACCTTGCGTAACCTGCCGCGGCTCGCCGACGTAGACGGCTTCGGGCATCTGCTCAACCAGCTCGGCTGTTCGACGACGATCGAGGGCTCGCGGCCCGAAGATTTCGGCCGTGTGATGACCGCGCGCGCGACGACGCTGACCTCCACCGTCGCCCCCTATGACATCGTGCGCAAGATGCGCGCCTCGATCCTCGTGCTCGGCCCGCTGCTTGCCCGCGCGGGCGAAGCGACCGTCTCGCTGCCCGGCGGCTGCGCGATCGGAAACCGCCCGATCGACCTGCATCTGAAAGCGCTCGAAGCCTTTGGCGCGGAGATCGAACTCGCCTCGGGCTATGTGAAGGCCGTTGCCCCCGGCGGGCGCCTCGCGGGCGGCAAGTTCACCTTTCCCGTCGTGTCGGTCGGCGCGACCGAAAATGCCGTGATGGCGGCGGTGCTTGCCAAGGGCACCTGCGTGCTCGAAAATGCGGCGCGCGAGCCCGAGATCGTCGACCTTTGCAACTGCCTCGTCGCGATGGGCGCGCATATCGAGGGCATCGGCACCGAAACGCTGACGATCGAAGGCACCCAACGCCTGCACGGCGCGACCTATCGCGTGATGGCCGACCGGATCGAGGCCGGCAGCTATGCCTGCGCTGCCGTGATTACCGAGGGCGATGTCGAACTGGTCGGCGCAAAGGCGAGCGAGATGGAAGCGACGCTGGCCGCGCTGCGCGAAACGGGCGCAACCGTCGAAGACACCAAGGGCGGCATCCGCGTCGCCATGTCGGGCCGCGCGCAGCCGGTGACGCTGTCGACCGCCCCCTACCCCGGCTTCGCGACCGACATGCAGGCGCAGTTCATGGCGATGGCAACGCTCGGCACCGGCGCGTCGCTGTTCACCGAAACCATCTTCGAGAATCGCTATATGCACGTTCCCGAACTCGCGCGCATGGGCTGCGACATTCAGGTCAAGGGCCGCACCGCGGTGGTGCGCGGGGTCGACCGGCTGATCGGTGCGCCGGTGATGGCGACCGACCTGCGCGCGTCGATGAGCCTGATCATCGCCGGCCTAGCCGCCGAGGGGCAGACGGAGGTCAACCGTGTCTATCACCTCGACCGCGGTTATGAGCGGCTGGAAGAAAAGCTCCAGGCCGTCGGCGCCGATATCGAACGGATCAGCGCGGGGTAGCGCCCGAATCGGAATCGACGGGCAAGGAGACCATATTGCCGCTGACCGACGGACGATCGGGACGCCGGGCGACCGCGATCACCAGCCCGATCAGCGCAACGATGCCGCCCGCGACCGACAGCATCGCCCAGCGATAATCCTCGAACGCCGTCGAAAAGCCCATCGCGATGATCGGGATGAGCACGCTCGACCACGCCGCCTGCCCCGGCCCGACCGCGCGGATGATGTTGAAATAGAGGGGAAAGGTCACCGCGCTGGCGATGACGCCCAGATAGAGGACGCCGCCCAGATACACCAATGTCGGTTCGACCACCGGCGGGCCGGTGGTGATCCACGCATAGGCGCCGTCGGCGAGCGCGCCGAACAGCATCGCCCAGCCGATCATCACGACCATTGATTGCGCGCGCGCGATCGTCGTGCCCTGCATCACATTGGCGATGGAGGCGCTCATCACGCCAGCGAGCGTCAGCGCCGTGCCCAGCAGCACCTCGCCCGCGCCGAGCGCCGCAACGCGATATTCGTGCAGGATCATCAAACCCACGCCAATGATCGCGATCCCCGCGCCGAGCAGGAAGCGGCCCTCCAGCGGTGTCTTGAGGAAAGCGCGTCCCATCAACGTATTGGGAACGATCAGCAGCGCGAACAGCACCGCGACAAGGCCCGACGTGATATACTGCTCTGCCCGGTAGACGAAGTTGAAGTTCAGGGCGAATTGCGCAACGCCAAGTGCCGCGGCGAAAAGCATCGCACGCTTATCGAGCCGAAGCCGCTCGCCGCGGATGAACGCAAAGGCGAACATCGCCGCGGCGGCGATGGCGAAGCGATAGGTCACCGACCAGCTGGGCGGCACGACGCCGAGCTGTCCCTTGATGACGATCCACGTCGACCCCCAGATCAGCGTCACCAGAAGGAAGGGCAACAGGACGCGCGGGCTGAGCAGCGTCGTCGGCGCAGCGCTCACAGCGCACCGATCGCGGCGGCGAGCGGCGCCACCGCTTCGGCGTCCTGGTCCCAGCTGACGACAAGGCGCGCCGCGCCCTCGCCCCAGTCATAAAAGTCGAACCCCGCGCTGCGCAGCCGCGCCGCCTCGTCGGCGGTCAGACGCACGAACAGCTCATTGGCCTCGACCGGATACAGGAGGCGGCTGCCGCATGCGGCGGCGAGTTTCGCCGCACCCGCATTGGCGGCGCGCGCATTGGCAAGCCACAGATCATCCTTCAGCATCGCGCGAATCTGCGCCGCGACGAAGCGCCCCTTGCTCAGCAGATGGCCGCCGCGCTTCTTCAGTTCGCGCACGCCCGCGCCGCCGCTGCCGCCGAAAAAAACGATCGCTTCGGCCATCATCGCGCCGTTCTTGGTAAAACCGAACGACAGCGCATCGACCCCGGCGCGCCAGGTGACGTCGGCGGGTGCGCAGCCCAGGAAGGCAACGGCATTGGCGAAACGCGCGCCGTCCATGTGCAGCTTCAACCCCTTGCGTTTGGCGATTTCGCTGATCTCGCCGATTTCCTGCGGCCGCCACGCCAGGCCATATTCGGTTGCATTGGTGATGCTGACCGCGGCGGGCTGAACCTGATGCACGTCCTGGCGGATGCCCGCGATCCGCGCCTTCAGCGCCGCCGTGTCGATTTTCGCACCGCGGCCGGGGAGCGGCATCAGCTTCGCACCGCCCGAATAAAAGGTCGGCGCGCCGCATTCATCGACCTCGATATGCGCTTCCTCGTAACAGAGTATGCCCTGCCACGGCCGCACGAAATGCGCGAGGATGATACTGTTCGCCGCGGTTCCGGTCGACACCCAGACAACCTCGCAATCGGTTTCGAACAGATCGGAAAAGGCCGCATCGAGCGACTGGCTGAGCATGTCGCCGTCATAGGCGGTGTCGACATGGTTGGCGGCAACGAGCGCGTCCATCACGGCGGGATGGACGGTGGCGGCATTGTCCGAAAAGAAGCGCGTCGCAGTCATGCGCCGCGCCTTAGCGCAGGACGATGCCGCTTGCTAACGCTTCCTTTCGTCAATCATCATCGTGCTTTGGGATGACTGGGCGCCGCCATCCACCATCGACGCGATAAAGCATCTTGCCAAGCGAGCGCGAACGCCGGGTCAGGTAACGGCCAGGGCCGATCCAGCGTCGCCGGACGCCATAGCCATCGGCGATCAGCACCCGGCGCGGAAAGACGACATAACATGGCCGCCAGTCCTGATCATCATTTCGTGGGGCTTGGGTATCGGACATGGCACATCCCCTGAAACAGGACCACCCCTCCGATTTTTCTTTCATTTTCGCTATATTTGGTTCGGGTATCGATAACGACGCGGCGCGACATTGTCAGCCCCGCCTACACTCAACGCGGCGTTCAGCCGCTGCGTTCCGTCACCGCTTTGATGGCCGGACGCGCCGAACTGAATGACCTCTGCCGCGCGCGCCTACCCGCCCTGTTTCGCGAGCAGTTTCAGCCGCAGCGCGTTGAGCTTGATAAAGCCGGCCGCGTCCTTCTGGTCATAGGCGCCGGCATCATCCTCGAAGGTCACATGGCGCTCGCTGTAAAGGCTGAACGGCGACCTGCGGCCGACGACATTTGCATTGCCCTTGTAGAGTTTCAGCCGCACCGTGCCGGTGACATTCGCCTGGCTGTGGTCGATCGCGGCCTGCAACATCTCGCGCTCGGGCGCGAACCAGAACCCGTTGTAGATGAGCTCGGCATATTTGGGCATCAGCTCGTCTTTCAGGTGCGCGGCGCCGCGGTCGAGCGTGATGCTTTCAATGCCGCGATGCGCGCGCGCGTAAATCTCGCCACCCGGCGTCTCGTACATGCCGCGCGACTTCATGCCGACGAAGCGATTTTCGACAAGGTCGAGCCGGCCGATGCCATGCTTGCGGCCAAGATCGTTCAATGCGGCCAGCAGCGTCGCGGGCGACATCGCCTGCCCGTTCAGCGCGACGCCGTCGCCGCGCTCGAAATCGATCGTGATATATTCGGGCGTGTCGGGCGCGTCCTCCGGGTTCACCGTACGCGAATAGACATAGTCGGGGGTTTCCTCCCACGGGTCTTCGAGCACCTTGCCTTCCGACGAGGTGTGGAGGAGGTTGGCGTCGGTGCTGAACGGGCTTTCGCCGCGCTTGTCCTTCGGCACCGGGATCTGGTTCTTTTCGGCAAAGTCGATCAGCGCGGTGCGGCTGGTCAGATCCCATTCGCGCCACGGCGCAATGACCTTGATGTCAGGGTTGAGCGCATAGGCCGAAAGTTCGAAGCGCACCTGGTCGTTGCCCTTGCCCGTCGCACCGTGCGCGACCGCGTCGGCGCCGGTTTCCCTCGCAATTTCGACCAGCCGTTTCGAAATGAGCGGGCGCGCGATGGACGTGCCAAGCAGGTAATCGCCCTCGTAACGCGCATTGGCACGCATCATCGGGAAAACGAAGTCGCGGACGAACTCCTCGCGCAGGTCGTCGATATAGATATGTTCCGGCTTGATCCCCATCAGTTCGGCCTTGGCGCGCGCCGGCTCCAGCTCCTCGCCCTGCCCCAGGTCGGCGGTAAAGGTCACGACCTCGCAACCATAGGTGACCTGCAGCCATTTCAGGATGACGCTCGTGTCGAGACCGCCCGAATAGGCAAGGACGACGCGCTTGATGGAATCGGACATGGCTGCACCTTGAACGAGGGGATGACGCGGGCGCGGCTAGCAGGGCGACGCTTTACGCGCAACCGGCGCTTTCGCGTCCGATGCAGCGCACGATATTCGCTTGGCGCTCCGCTCCGCCCTCGTTAGTGTCAAACGATACTAAATCTCATCAATGGGGAGTTTTATGCGCCTGACCCTTGCTTTCGCTTCCGCCGCCGCGACCGCCTTTGCCATTTCCTCACCCGCCGCGGCCGAAGAGGGCATGTGGACCTTCGATGCGGTGCCGACCGACGCGATCAGGACCGCCTATGGCTGGGCGCCCGACCAGAAATGGCTCGACCATACGCGCGCGTCGGCCGTGCGGCTGACGGGGGGCTGTTCGGCCTCTTTCGTGTCGGGCGAAGGTCTGATCCTCACCAACCATCACTGCGTGGTCGGCTGCCTCCAGAATCTGTCGAGCGCCGATAACGACCTGGTCGCGGGCGGCTTCAACGCGGCCGACCGCGCGCGCGAGCTCCAATGCCCCGGCCAGCAGGCCGAAGTCGTCACCTCGATCACCGACGTAACCGGCGGGATTTCCAAGGCGATCGGCAGCCTGACCGGCGAAGCGCTGGTCAAGGCGCGCGACGCGCGGATCGCGGAGATCGAGGCCGCCGAATGCCCCGACCGCGAAAAAACGCGCTGCCAGGTCGTCACGCTGTTCGGCGGCGGCCAGTACAAGCTTTATAAATATCGCAAATACAGCGACGTGCGCATCGCCTGGGCGCCCGAGTTCCAGGCGGCTTTCTTTGGCGGCGACCCTGACAATTTCAACTTCCCGCGCTATGCGATGGATGCTGCCTTCCTGCGCGCCTATGAAAATGGCAAGCCGGCCGCGACGCCCGTGCACCTCAAATGGAATCCGCGCGCGCCGCAGGAGGGTGAAATCACCTTCGTCGTCGGCAACCCCGGATCGACCCAGCGGCTGCTCACCGAAACGCAGCGCGCCTTTCAGCGCGCCGAACGCCTGCCGCTTACCCTGCTCATGCTTTCGGAATATCGCGGGCGGCTCATCGCCAGGATGGAGGAAAGCCCCGAAAAGGCGCGCGAGGGCGCCGACGAGCTGTTCGGGATCGAAAACAGTTTCAAGGCGCTGTCGGGCCAGTTTCGCGCATTGAACGACCCCGCCTTCACCGCCAAGATGACGGCCGACGAAGCCGCGCTGCGCGAAAAGGTAAAGGGCAATGCCGAAATCGGCGACCCCTGGGCGGAAATCGACGCCGCGATGGCAAAGCGGCGCGACACCTATCTCGACAGCGTGTTCCTTGAACGCGGCCCGGCGAGCTTCTCGACGCTCGCGGGTTATGCGCAGACGCTGGTGCGCGCCGCCGCAGAGCGGGCGAAGCCGAACAGCGAACGCCTGCCCGGTTTCACCGATTCGGCGCTGCCGCTCACCGAAAAGCGGCTGACCGATCCGGTGCCGACCTATCCCTGGCTGGAGGAACTGGCGGTCGGATTCTGGGCGAGCAAGGCGCGCGAATATCTGGGCACCGACAATGACGACATCCAGGAGCTGCTCGGCAAGGAAAGCCCCGAGGCGCTGGCAGAGCGGCTGGTGACGGGCACCAAGCTCGCCGATCCCGCCTATCGCAAGCAATTGTGGGACGGCGGCATGGCGGCGATCGCGGCGTCGGACGATCCGATGATCCGCTTCTTCGCGCAGCTCGATCCGCGCTCGCGCGCGATCAAGACGGCGTTCGACCGCGACTATGACGCGCCGGTCACCGCGGCGCAGGCGCGGCTCGCAAAGGCGCGTTTCGCCGCCTATGGCGACGCGCTCTATCCCGATGCGACCTTCACGCTGCGCCTGTCCTATGGCCAGGTAAAGGGGTGGACCGAACGCGGCAAGCCGGTGCCCGCGATGACGCGGATCGGCGGCACCTATGACCGCGCGACGGGCCAGCTTCCCTACAAGCTCGCTGACGGTTTCGTGACGGCCGAAAGCCGGATCGACAAAAATGGCGTCTATGATTTCGTGACGACGAACGACATCATCGGCGGCAATTCGGGGTCGCCGGTGATCGCGCGCGACGGCAGCGTGATCGGCACCGCCTTTGACGGCAATATCCATTCGCTGGGCGGCAATTTCGGATACGATGGCACATTGAACCGGACCGTCGCAGTGTCGACCGCGGCGATCCAGCAGGCGCTCGACGTGATCTGGCCCGCACCCGCGCTGTCCGCCGAACTGAAAGGCGGCACGCGCCGGTAAGGACCGCGCGTCCCGGCAGGGAGGAGCGGATGGCAAAAGCCGAGCTGAAAACCCAGGCGACCGCGGCTTCGGTCGCGGACTTCATCGCCGCAGTGCCGGACGCGCGGCGGCGCGAGGAAGCGGCGGTGGTCGATGCGATCCACCGCCGCGTCACCGGCCTCGATCCGAAGATGTGGGGACCGTCGATCGTCGGCTATGGCAGCTATGACTATCGCTATGACAGCGGTCGGTCGGGAACGATGTGCCGTGCGGGTTTCAGCCCGCGCAAGGCGGCGATGACCGTCTATCTGATGGGCCGCTATTGCGACCGGCAAGCCGAAGCCGACGCGCTGTTCGCGCGGCTCGGCAAGCACAAGACGGGCAAGTCGTGCCTTTATATCAACAGGCTGGCCGATGTGGACCTTGGCATTCTGGAACAACTCGTCGCGCTGAGCTGGGACAGCATGAACGATCTTTATCCCGTTTAACCCGTCATCCGCACAAAGGCCGGAATGACGATCGGGAAAGGCAGCGAAGATATTCGGTTTCGGTCGCCGCCATATAGTCGCGTGTCAGCGGCAGCGCGTGACGGCTGCGCGCGAACTGGATCTGGTAATTGCCCATCCCGCCGCTCTCGAAGGCCGCGGTCGCGCCGGCGAGATAGAAGCACCACATGCGGAAGAAGCGGTCGCCCATCAGGGAGATAATCTCACCCTCGTGCGCCAGGGTGCGCGCATACCATTGGCGCAGGGTCAGCGCATAATGCAGCCGCAGCGTTTCAATGTCGGTGGCGATCAGCCGGCTTTTTTCGCTCGCCGCCAGCGTCTCGCTCAATGCCGGGATATAGCCGCCGGGGAAGATATATTTGCGCGTGAAGGCGTCGGTCGCGCCGGGCCGCCCGAAGCGCCCGATCGTGTGGAGCAGCATCACCCCGTCGGCGGTCATCAGATTGGCGACGGCGCGGAAAAAGGCCTCGAAACTGGCGGCCCCGACATGTTCGAACATGCCGACCGAAACGATGCGGTCGAACCGTCCCGCCTCGCGCGCAGCCAGGTCGCGATAATCGATCAGCTCGAATCTCACGCGATCGGCGACCCCCGCCGCCGCGGCGCGCTCGCGGGCCAGCATCAGCTGTTGTTCGGACAGGGTGATGCCGACCACTTCGACCTTCTCGAGCGTCGCCAGCGTAATCGCCATCCCGCCCCAGCCGCAGCCGATGTCGAGGATGCGCTGCCCCGGCGCGAGCGCGAGTTTCGCGGCGATATGCGCCTTTTTCGCCGCCTGCGCTTCCTCCAGCGTCATGTCGGGCCGCGACCAATAGGCGCAGCTATATTGCATGTCGTCGTCGAGGAAGAGGCGGTAAAGTTCGTTGCCGATGTCGTAATGATGCCGGACGTTGGCGCGCGACTGGCGCTGGCGGTTGATCGAGCCGAGGCGCGTTTTCAGCCAGTCGGCGCGGCGGCCGAGCCAGCTCTTGTCCTTCAGCCTTGCGCCGCGATCCCATGGCGTGTTCATGCGAATAAGGGCGACGAGATCCATGATGTCGCCCTCGATCAGCTGCATCTCGCCATCCATGAACGCCTCGCCCGCGCCGAGCCGCGGGTCGAGCAGGATGCGCCACATGCCGCGGCGGCTGGTGAAGCGGACGGTGACGTCGGGAAAGCCGGACGCGGGTTCGCCGAACGTCTCGCGCGCGCCATCGGGCGCAACGACGGTCAGACGCCCCTTGCGAACGATGCGGGAAAGAAACGGACGCAGGATCGACATTTTACCAAGCAAATATTTTGGGCCGCAAATCGTTGCGTTCAGATGCCAGCATACCATTCGTAATCGATGCGGTCTTCCCAATAGCCGCCCTTGCCCGCGCCGATGCCGCCCAAGCTGTCGACCGCCTCGATCGCCGTGACATATTTGGCGTGCTTGTAGCCGAGCTGGCGTTCGAGGCGCAGGCGCAGCGGCGCGCCATTCGCGATCGGCAGGATTTCACGGTTGAGCGCCCAGGCAAGGATCGTTTGCGGGTGCAGCGCGTCGACCATGTCGCAGCTTTCATAATAAAGCGCATCGCCCAGCCGGTCGGCGCAGCGAAAGACGATATAGCGCGCGCGCTCCTTCACCCCCGCCGCGGCGAGGATACGGCGAAGCTGCGGCCCCGTCCATTCGCCGATCGCGCTCCACCCCTCGACGCAGTCGTGGCGCGTGATCTGCGTGCGCTGCGGCATCGCGCGAATGTCGGCCAGCGACAGCGACAGCGGCCGCGCGACAAGGCCCGTCACCGCGACGCGCCAATCGGCGAACCCGCTGGCGACGTGCGCGGCATAGGCTTCGCCCGGCGGCAGGCGCGTGCCGTTCGAGCGAAAGACCGGCGACAGGTCGGCGCGGGTGAACTCGCGCGCGAGCGCATCGCGATCGATCAGCGCGCGCTGGCTCGCGCGATTCATCTCCTCGCCCATCGACAATATCTTGCGCACCGCGGGTGCGTCGTTGATCGCGTCGCACGCGCCGAGCAGCGGCAGCGCGGCGGCAAGCCCGCCGGCGCGGACGATCAGCTTGCGGCGGGGCATCATCACGCCGCTCATTTCGCCTTCTCCGCAGGCAGACGGAACCAGCCGGTCACCATCGAGCGAACTTCGTTCACCGGCCCCGCCAGCAGCACCATGACGATATGAACGAGGAAAAAGGCGACGAGCGCCCAGGCGCCGATGAAGTGGATCGAGCGCGCCGACTGGCGCCCGCCGAACAGGTCGAGCAGCCACGGCGCCGCGGCGTTGATCCCCGGCGACATGGTCAGCCCGGTCGCGATCATCAGCGGCAACAGGATGAAGATCACCCCGATATAGCTGAGTTTCTGGAGGATATTATAGCGCGCCGCCGCCGCGCCGGTCGGAAAGCGCAGCCGGGCATGATCCTTGATGTCGTGCCAGATATGGCGCGGCGACCATTCGTCGCGGCGGACGTGGAGATCCTTGCGGAGGTGCCCGCCGATCACGGTCCACAGCATATAAAGCGTCAGACTGATCGCCAGCACCCATGCGAACAGCAGGTGCCAGCGCCGTCCGTCGGCAAGGCTGTAGCTGGTCGGGATCGTCGCCCAGCCGGGAAAGGCCCAGGTCTTTTCCACGCCCTGTGCATCGGTCCAGCGGCCGAGGACGCCGGTGGTCTCGATCCGCGCGGCGCCGATTCGCACATAGCCGGTGTCGGGCGTCGATCCGATCGCGAACCACGCATAATCGGCGTTCGCGCCATATTGCCCCCAGTAAAGGCGCGGGTGTGCGTTGAAGATCATCAGCCCGCTCATCAACAGCACGAGCAAAGTGACCGCGTTGACCCAGTGCCAGATGCGCACGGGCAGCCGGTGGCGATAGACGCGCGTTGGCAATGGGGCGGTTTGCGAAGGAGCGATGGGCGTTTCAGCCTCGGCCATGGTCCCGGTTCGCTCCTTCATCGGGGTCGGTTACGCGGCAACCTCCGCCGCATAGGTTTCGCGATACTGGTTCCGCAAGCTGACCTTGTCGATCTTTTCGCTGCCGAGCTTGGGCAGCGCGTCGTTCGACATCCAGATCCTGCACGGCACCTTATAGGGCGCGAGCCGGGCGCTGAGGAAAGCGCCCATGTCGTCGGCGGTGACGCGGCTTTCAGGCTTCATCCAGATCACCGCGCCGACGACTTCGCCCAGCCGCTCGTCGGGAAGCCCGAAGACCGCGCATTCGTTCGTTTCGGGATGTTCGTAAATCGCCGCCTCGACCTCCTGGCAGCTGATATTTTCGCCGCCGCGAATGATGATGTCCTTCTTGCGGTCGACGATGAACAAATATCCGTCCTCGTCGAGATAGCCGAGGTCGCCCGAACGGAAATAGCCATTGTCGAAAAAGGCCGCCCTGGTCGCCGCCGGATTGTTCCAATAGCCTTCGAAGTTGCACACCGAGCGGATGCACACCTCGCCAACGCCGCCCGGCGGCACCGGTTCGCCATTGTCGTCGAGGATCGCCAGATCGACCAGCGGCTTCGACGCCGGGCCGGTCGATAGCGGCTTGGCGACGTAATTTTCGTTGATGATGCCGCAGCCCACGGCGTTGGTTTCGGTAAGGCCATAGCCGAGCAAGGGCTTGGCCTCGCCCATTTCGGTGGCGAGGCGCTTCACATGTTCGGGCGGGCGCGGCGCGCCGCCGCCGGCATAGCTTCTGCACGTCGACAAATCGTAATTCTGGCGGTTCGGATGCGTCAGTATCTCATAGCTCATCAGCGGCACGCCGACGAAATAGTTGACCTGTTCATCCTGGATCAGCCGCATCGCCTCCTCGGCGTTCCATTTCGGCATCAGGACGAGCTTGCGACCGAGCGCAAAGCTTTGCAGGAACACCGGTATTTCCGCGGTGACGTGGAACAGGGGCGTGCAGATGAGCGTCGCGGGCTGGATGTCCGACATCTGCCCGTCCTCGGTCAGCAGATGCACGATGCTTGCGGTCTGCGTGACATAGTTGAAGATCGCCTGAACCACCGCTTCGTGGCGCGAATAGGCGCCCTTCGACTGGCCGGTCGAACCCGAGGTGAAGAGGATCGTCGCGAGATCCTGGCCGGTCAGCGTCGGCAGCACGGTCGCGGCGCCTCCCTTGGACGCCAGGGGAGCGATGGCCTCGTCGATCGGCCGGGTGATGTCGAGCGTGACGACCTCGGCGCCATGATCGAGGCCCGGTTCGGCAAGCCGCGCGGCACGCTGCGGGTCGGCGATGACCAGTTTGGCTTCGCTGTCCTTGATCCCGGCGGCAAGTTCGCCGCCCTGCCACCAGCCGTTGAGCAGCGTTGCACAGCCGCCCGCCATCAATATGCCGATATAGGTGACGCACCAGGCATTGGCGTTACGCATCGCAAGGCCCACGCGGTCGCCGCGCTTGACGCCGAATCCTTCGACCAGCCCCGCCGCGACCTGCCGCGCCGCCATATAGACCTGTTTGAACGACAGCCGCTCGTCGCCTTCGACGAGGAAGGTCGCATCGCCATGCTGCGCCGCGAAATAGGCGACATAGTCGGCGAGGTTGGTCGGCGCGTTGGTGATGAAGGGCAGCTGGCGGCCAAAGCGCTCGACGGACCCGACCTGGATCGGTCCGCCCGGTCCCGTGATCAGATTATAGGCGGCTTCCAGGCGCAAATCGAGCGCTGATGGCATCGTATATCTCTCCTCTTGGTCTCGCTCGCCTTACCCCTTATGGGGAGGCCTCTCCTGGGGAAGGATCGCGCGACTATATGTTTCTTTTTGCAACCTTAGCCGAAGCAACGCAATATGTGAACTTCGAGGAGCTGATGGGCCCCAACAGCGAGATCGCGTTCAGCGTCTTCGGCCTGCCGATCCGCTGGTATGCGCTCGCTTATCTGGCCGGCATTTTCGTCGGTTACTGGTATTTGCTGAAGCTGATCGCCCAGCCCGGCGCGCCGATGGCGCGGCGCCATGCCGACGACATGATCTTCTATGCCATGCTCGGCATCATCATCGGCGGGCGGCTCGGCTATGTGCTTTTCTATAACCTCGGCGCCTATCTGGGCGACCCGCTGGCGATCTTCAAATTGTGGGACGGCGGCATGTCGCTCCACGGCGGCGTCGTCGGCGTGCTGGTGGCGATCTGGCATGTGACGCGCAAGGACAGGCTCAGCTTCCTGCGCTTTTGCGATTATATCGCGTGCGTCGTCCCCTTCGGCCTCTTCTTTGGCCGCCTCGCCAACTTCGTGAACGGCGAGCTGTGGGGCCGCGCAACGAGTGTGCCGTGGGCGATCATCTTTCCGGACAGCGGCACGATGGACCCCCGCCATCCCAGCCAGCTTTACGAAGCCGGACTTGAAGGCCTGTTGATGATGGCGATCCTCGCCTTCTTTTTCTGGCGCACCGACGCGCGCTACAAGCCCGGATTCCTGTTCGGCATGGCGGCGATCATCTATGGCCTCAGCCGTTTTGCCGTCGAGTTCGTGCGCGAACCCGATGTCCAGCTCGGCACATTGTCGTGGGGGCTGACGATGGGGCAGACGCTGACCCTGCCGATGCTGCTGGCGGGCGTCTGGCTCGTCGCGACCGCGAAAGCGCGCCGCCAGCGCGTCGAGCCGATCGCCGGGCCCGATGCCGTTGCGTGACGGACCTCCCGCCCCTGACGAACTGATAAGCCAAATAGCGGCAGCGCGCCCGGTGACGGTCGCCGACTATATGGCGGCGGCGAACGCGCATTATTATGCGACGCGCGATCCGCTCGGCGCCGCGGGCGATTTCACCACCGCGCCCGAAATCAGCCAGATGTTCGGCGAAATGGTTGGCGTGTGGATCGCCGACCTGTGGACGCGCGCCGGCGGCCCCGCCTTTCGCTATGTCGAACTTGGCCCCGGCCGCGGCACGCTTGCCGCCGACGCGCTGCGCACCATGGCGCGCTTCGGCTGCGAACCCGTCGGCATCCACCTCGTCGAAACCAGCCCGGCGCTGCGCGCGGCGCAGTTGGCGCGCCTGCCCGCCGCCACGCACCATGACGAGGTCGATGCGCTGCCGGACGACGTGCCGCTGATGATCGTCGCCAACGAGTTTTTCGACGCGCTGCCGATCCACCAATATGTCCGCACCGCAGGCGGCTGGCGCGAACGGATGGTCGAGCGCCGCAACGGGAAGCGCGTTCCGGTCGCGGGCGACGTCCCCGCCGACGAAGCGATCCCGGCGGCGCTGCGCGGCGAAGCCGAAGGCGCGATCGTCGAAACCATGCCCGTCGCCGCCGCGATCATGCAGCGCTGCGCTTTCCGCCTTGCGCGGCAGGGCGGCGCGATGCTGGCGGTCGACTATGGCTATTGCGGCCCCGCCGCGGGCGAGACGTTGCAGGCGGTCAAGGCGCACCGCTTCGCCGACCCGTTCGCCGATCCGGGTGACGTCGACCTCACCGCGCATGTCGATTTCACCGCGCTGGCCGACGCCGCGCGGGCGGGCGGCGTCGCGGTGGCCGGTCCGGCGCCGCAGGGCGCGTGGCTGCGCCATATGGGCATTGACGCACGGCTGGCGTCGCTTGCCGCCGCAGCACCCGCACGCACCGACGAATTGCAGGGCCAGCGCGACCGGTTGGTGGAGGCGGATGCGATGGGCGATCTGTTCAAGGCGATCGCCTTCACGGCACCGAACTGGCCCGCGCCCGCCGGTTTCACAGGAGTTCCCGCATGACCGCCATCCAGTTCGCCGAACCCGCCGACGCCGAAGCGATCAGCGCCTTTGCCGAAGCGTCGTTCAAGCATACGTTCGGGCATCTTTACGACCCCGCCGACCTCGCAGCCTTCCTCGCCGACTGGAATCCGCCCGCGCGGCTGCGCGCGCAGATCGCGAACCCCGACTATGCCATCGCGCTGGTGCGCGGCGAGCCCGGCGCGATCCTCGGCTTCATCAAGATCGGGCCGGTCGATTTCGAGCTGCCGCCCGACCAGCCGGCCGACGATGCCGTCGAACTTCACCAGCTCTACGTCGCCGAAGCCGCGAAGGGCACTGGCGTCGCGGCGGCGCTGATGGACTGGGGTATCGCCTGGGCGCGGGCGCGCGCGTCGATCCTCTATCTGTCGGTCTTTGTCGACAACGACCGCGCGCAGGCCTTTTACCGCCGCTATGGCTTCGTCGATGTCGGCCGCAACGCCTTTCGCGTCGGCAATCATATCGACGAAGACCGGTTCTTCCGGCTCGACCTGTGAGCGTGCCTTTCGTCACCGCGCCGACGCTGGATGGCATCGCGCACGGCTTTTTCGGTCGCCGCGGCGGTGTTTCGACGGGCGACCTTGCCTCGCTCAACTGCGGCCTGGGTTCGGGCGACGATCCGGCACGGATCGCCGAGAACCGGCGGCGCGTTGCCGAAGCCGCGCTCCCCGGCGCGCCGGTCACCGGACTCTATCAGGTCCATGGCAACCGCTGCGTCATCGTCGATGAAGGCACCGACCTGGCCGACCGGTCCGAAGCCGATGCGCTGGCGACGCGCAGGCCAGGCGTGCTCCTTGGCATATTGACCGCCGATTGCGTGCCCGTGCTCTTCGCCGACCGCGAGGCCGGGGTCGTCGGCGCGGCGCACGCGGGGTGGAAAGGCGCAATCGCAGGCGTCACCGACGCAACGATCGATGCGATGGAGCGCCTTGGCGCCAGACGCGCCAGCGTCGCCGCCGCGATCGGCCCGTGCATCGGCCGCGCTTCCTATGAGGTTGACGATGCTTTTGTGGAGCGCTTCGTCGCCGACGATCCCGCGAACGAACGTTTCTTCGCCGCGGGCAAGCCCGGCCATGCGATGTTCGACATCGCCGCCTATGTCGCTGCGCGGCTTGCCGGCGCCGGGGTCGCGCGAATTGCCATCGGCGGGCAGGACACCTATGCCTTGCCCCAGGATTATTTCAGCTATCGCCGCGCATGCCACAAAGGCGAAAACAGCTATGGCCGCCAATTGTCGGTGATCGGACTGCGGTAGCGACATACGGATCCCGTCACCCCGGCAAAGGCGGGAATGACGCGGTGACAGGGATGGAAGAGGGGGAAGGATGACGCGCACGCGCTGGTTGGGTTTGATCGGCGGCTTCGTCGTTTTTTGCATCATGCTCCTCCTCCCTGCCCCGGCGGGCATGGAACTCACCGCCTGGCGCGTGGCCGCGCTCACCGTGTTGATGGCGATCTGGTGGATGACCGAGGCCCTGCCGCTCACCGTCACCGCGCTGCTTCCCTTCCTCACCGTCCCCGCGTTCGGGGTGATGGACGCCAACGCCATCGCCAAGGAATATTATTCGCCGATCCTCTTCCTGATCCTCGGCGGCGCCTTTCTCGCGCTCGCGATCGAGCGCGTCGGGCTGCACCGCAGGCTCGCGCTCGCGCTGCTCAAGCGCGCGCCGCAGACCGCATCGGGACTGCTCTTCGCCTTCATGGCGGCGACCGCGCTGCTCAGCATGTTCATATCGAACACCTCGACGACGCTCATCATGATCCCCATCGCGCTCGCCGTCGTGCGCGCGGGCGGCGTGCAGGAGGGCGATACGAACGGTTTCGCCGGAGCGGTGATGATGGGCATCGCCTTTGCCGCCTCGCTCGGCGGGCTCGGCACGCTCGTGGGCAGTCCGACCAACGCGATCGCCGCGGGCCTGATCGAAAAGGCGCTCGGCCTTCGCATCGCGTTCCTCGACTGGGCGATTTATGGCGTGCCGGTCGTGATCCTGTCGGTGCCCGTCGCCATGGTCGCGGTCGCACGCGTCCAGCGGCTCGCCGACCATCCCTTCGACGGGCGCGCCGCCGCCTCGGCGCTCGGCAACCAGGCGATCTGGACGACCGCCGAGCGCCGTGTCGTCCCCGTCTTCCTCGCCGTGCTCGCCGCATGGATCGCCCAGCCCTGGCTCGAACCGTTGCTGCCCAAGGGTGCGCTGACCGACGGCACGATCGCGGTGGCGGGCAGCCTGTTGCTCTTCATCCTGCCCGACGGCACGGGCCGTCCGCTGCTCATCTGGAAAGAAGCCGACCGCGCGCCGTGGGGCGTCATCATGATGTTCGGCGGCGGACTTGCGCTTGCCGCCGCGATCACCGCGAGCGGGCTCGCCGCCTGGCTCGGCGCGGTGCTCGCGCCGCTCGGCGACATGCCGACCGTCCTGCTCGCGGCGATCATCGTCGCGCTCACCATCCTTGTCACCGAATTCGCCAGCAATGTCGCGACCGCAAGCGGGATCATGCCCGTGCTCGCGGCACTGATCGCCGCGACCGGCGCCGACCCCCTATTGCTCGCGCTGCCCGTCGCGATGGCGGCAAGCTGGGGCTTCATGCTGCCCTCCGGCACCGGCCCGAACGCGCTTGCCTGGGCAACCGGACATATCGCGCTGCCGCGCATATTGCAGGCGGGATTGGCGCTCGACATCGTCGGCGTGCCGCTGCTCATCGGCACGATCTGGTCGATCGCGGCGATCGCCTGAGCGCGCGCAATATAGTTTCAAACGAAACCTGGTGCGCTATAAGGGCCGCCTCATCATCAGGAGCACCCCCATGGCCATGCGCGGCAAACCCAAGACCAACAACAAGAAGATCGGCGACCGCGAACTCAGCCCGGCGACGCTGATGATGGGGCTCGGCTATGACCCTGTGCTCTCCGAAGGCTCGCTCAAACCCCCGATCTTTCTGACCTCGACCTTCGCCTTTGAAAGCGCGGCGGCCGGCAAGCGTTTCTTCGAGCATATCACGGGCAAGCGCGAAGGACCGGCCGACGGCCTGGTCTATTCGCGTTTCAACGGCCCCAACCAGGAAATCCTTGAGGATCGCCTCTCCGTCTGGGACGGCGCCGACGACAGCCTCGTCTTTTCCAGCGGCATGTCGGCGATCGCCACGCTGCTCCTCGCGCTCGTCGGCCAGAATGACGTGATCGTCCATTCGGGGCCGCTTTATGCGGCGACCGAAACGCTGATCGCGCGCATATTGGCGCGCTTCGGCGTCAGCTTCGTCGATTTTCCCGCCGGGGCGACGCGCGAGGAGATTGACGCGATCCTTGCCCGCGCGAAACGGCTGGCCGACGAAAAGGGCGGCAAGGTCGCGCTCGTCTATCTCGAAAGCCCGGCGAACCCGACCAACGCGCTTGTCGATGTCGAGGCGGTGCGCGCCGCGCGCGATGCGGCCTTTCCGGGCGAGGCGAAACCCGCGATCGCCATCGACAACACCTTCCTCGGCCCGCTGTGGCAGCAGCCGCTGAAACAGGGCGCCGAACTCGTCATCTACAGCCTCACCAAATATGCCGGCGGCCATTCGGACCTGGTCGCGGGCGGCGTGTCGGGCGACCAGCGCCTGCTCGACATCATCCGCCCGATGCGCAACACGATCGGCACGATCTGCGACCCCAACACCGCATGGATGCTGCTGCGCAGCCTTGAAACGCTCGAACTCAGGATGAGCCGCGCGGGCGAGAACGCGCTCAAGGTCTGCACCTATCTGCGCGACCACCCCAAGGTCGAAGGGCTTGGCTATCTGGGCTTTATCGGCGATCCGCGCCAGAAGGATATTTTCGACCGCCACTGCACCGGCGCCGGATCGACCTTCTCGCTGTTCATCAGGGGCGGCGAAGCGGAGAGTTTCCGTTTTCTCGATGCGCTCAAGATCGCCAAGCTCGCGGTCAGCCTCGGCGGCACCGAAACGCTCGCCAGCCATCCCGCCGCGATGACGCACCTGTCGGTTCCCGACGAACGCAAGAAGGCGCTCGGCATCACCGACAATCTGGTGCGCGTGTCGATCGGTATCGAGGACGCCGACGATCTGATCGCCGATTTCGCGCAGGCATTGGCGGCGGTGTGACGATCGCCAGGCCGATACAGCGGGCCGTTGGCGATTGTTGGTTTTGCCGTCATCCCGGCGAAAACCGCGATCGCGCCGGTGCGTCATTCCGATAGGGTGATATCCCCGCCTTTGCCGGGACGAGGTTGAGAGGGACCGGGCGCCGGCCGCCGCTTGGCCCGCCAGTCGACCACCTGCCACCCCATGATCGGCGCAAGCCGTTTCAGGCCGCGCGACGGTGTCGTCGCGACGGCTTCGTCGGCGAAACGCAGCATCGGATGGTCCGACACATGATCCGAATAGGCGCGGATATGCGCGTCCTCGCGCGTGATCGCATTGTCCGCGAGCCAGCCCGAAATACGCGCGAACTTGGCGTCGCCATAACAATTGTCGCCCGCCAGCCGCGCGTGGATATGATCGGCGCCGTCGGGTTCGTCGAGCCGCGTCGCGAGCACGTCGTCGATCCCCAGCCGCCGCGCGATCGCATCGACATAAAGGTGGAACGACGCGGTCGCGAGCAGCAGCCGGTATCCCGCCGCCCGGTCGGCGGCGATCTGTTCGAGCGCGGCGGGATGCACGCCGCGTGCGACGACCTTGTCGGCATAGCTTTCGGCGAGCGGGGCGATTTCGGCACGCGGAAACCGTTTGCCGACCAGCAACCGCAGGTTGATCGCTTTCAACCGCGAACGGTCGACGAGGCGCAGCGCATAGGCCGCCCCCGCAAGGCCGACCAGCGGCAGGAGCAGCAATCGCCATGGCTGGCGCCGCCGCGCAACATGGATCAGGAACCCGCTGTACGTCCCCGAATGGGTGATCGTCCGGTCCATGTCATAGATGGCGACGCGGTGCCGGTGGCGGACGGTCGGCATGGCGAGCGGCTTCTCCATGCCTCTTCATAGAATGCGGCGCCGCGCTGGCCAAGCGCTGGCGACGTTTGCCATGGATTCGCTTGCCGTGCCCCGGCAAATAATCCAATGTCGTCCGCACGATGGTGGCGAGGGCGGATTTCGAACATGACGAGGGCGTCGACGGCGCCGAGGTCCGCTTCACCGGGCGACTGACGCTCGCGCGGCTCGGCGACCTGCCCGCGCGGCTCGACGCGCTCGGACCGATCGCGACGCTCGATCTGTCGGCAATCGACCGCATCGACACTGTCGGCGCATGGATCGTCACGCGCACCGCCACCGACCATGGCGCGAAAATCACCGGCGCCAGCGCCGAGGCGCAGCGACTGCTCGACGCGCTCGCGAGCGACAAGAGCGAATATCGCGTCCACCGCGACCGCCGCCCGGCGTGGGTGCGGATGCTCGAACAGGTCGGCACGGCGAGCGTCGCGGTGTGGAACGAACTGCTTGGCATTATCGGCTTTTTCGGCGCGATGATCGTCGCCATCTTCAACCAGATCCGCGCACGCCGCCGCCTGCGCTGGAACGCCATCGTCACGCGTTTCCAGACCGTCGGCGTCGACGCCTTGCCGATCATCGGGCTGATGAGCTTTCTGATCGGCATCGTCATCGCGCAACAGGGCGCGGTGCAGCTCGAACAATTCGGGCTGGAGGTGTTCACGATCAACCTCGTCGGCCGCGCGTCGATCCGCGAACTTGGCCTGCTGATGACCGCGATCATGGTCGCGGGCCGGTCGGGATCGGCGTTCGCCGCACAGATCGGCACGATGAAGCTGACCGAAGAGGTCGACGCGATGCGCACCATCGGCGTGTCGCCGATGGAGGCGATCGTGCTGCCCCGCGTCGCCGCCTCGACGATCACCATGCCGCTGCTCGGTTTCTATGCCAGCCTCTGCGCGATCGCGGGGGGCGGCCTTTTCTGCTGGGTCGGGCTCGACATCCCGCCGCTCACCTATATCCAGCGGCTGCGCGAAATCATCCCGATGACCGATTTCTGGATCATGCTGATCAAGGCGCCGGTGTTCGGCATATTGATCGGCGTCACCGGCTGTTACGAAGGGATGCAGGTGCGCCAGAACGCCGAGGAAGTCGGCCAGCGCACGACCTCGGCGGTGGTCGCGGCCATCTTCCTCGTCATCGTGCTCGACGCCTTTTTCGCCGTCTTCTTCTCCTCGCTCGGGTGGAACTGATGACCGGCGAGGAGGAAACCGAAATCCGGGAAGAACTGGCCGCCGCCGACGCAGTGCGTCCCGAAACTTTCGAGCACGCCATCTGCATCCGCGGCCTCAGGAACCAGTTCGGCGACGCGGTGATCCACGACGGGCTCGACCTCGACGTGCGATCGGGCGAGATATTGGGCGTGGTCGGCGGGTCGGGCACCGGCAAGTCGGTGCTGATGCGCTCGATCATCGGGCTGCAAACCCCGACGGCTGGCGAGATCGAGGTCTATGGCAAGACGCTGGTGACGATCGCCGACGAAGAAGAATCGCGCGACCTGCGCCGCCGCTGGGGCGTGATGTTCCAGGGCGGCGCACTCTTCTCGACGCTCAGCGTTGCCGAGAATATCCAGGTTCCGCTGCGCGAATATTATCCGCGGCTCGACGCAAAGCTGCTCGACGAGATCGCCGCCTACAAGGTGCAGATGGTCGGCCTGCCGCCCGATGCGGGGCCCAAATATCCCGCCGAGCTGTCGGGCGGCATGGTCAAGCGCGCCGGGCTGGCGCGCGCGCTGGCGCTCGACCCTGCGCTATTGTTCCTCGACGAACCCACCGCCGGGCTGGACCCCATCGGCGCCGCCAAGTTCGACGAGCTGATCCGCGAGCTGGCCGACACCATGGGGCTTACCGTCTTCCTCATCACCCACGATCTCGACACCCTCTATGCGACCTGCGACCGCGTGGCGGTGCTGGCGGAGAAAAAGGTGATCGCGGTCGGCACCATCCCCGAACTGCTTGCCACCGAACATCCGTGGATACAGGATTATTTCAACGGACCCCGCGGCCGCGCCGCAGCGAGCGGGAACCAAAGCGCAAGGTCGCCCGTGCTGGGTGGCGATAGGAACGATTGATGGAAACTCGCTCGAACAACGTCCTCGTCGGCGCCTTTCTGCTGCTTTTCACCGCCGCGCTCGCCTTCTTCGTCGTCTGGCTGGCGAACGACAGCGGCGGGGCCAAACGCGAATATGACATATTTTTCAAACAATCGGTCGATGGGCTGAACAAGGGCGCCCAGGTGCAATTTTCGGGCGTGCCGTCGGGGCAGGTGCGCGAAATCGCCCTGTGGCCCGACGATCCGCAATTCGTCCGCGTGCGAATCGAAGTGAATGAAGGCGTGCCGATCCTGCAAGGCACGACTGCCGCGCTCGAGGGGGTCGGCTTCACCGGCGTCTCGCAAATCTCGCTCGACGGCGCGGTCAAGGGCGCGCCGCCGATCACCGACAAGGGGCCGGCGGGCAAGCCGGTGATTCCGACGCGCGTTGGCGGGCTCGGCGAGATCCTCAACACCGCGCCGCAACTGCTCCAGCGGCTCTCGACGCTCACCGAACGGCTCGCCGAGCTGGCCGACGATCGCAACCAGCAAAGCTTCGCCAACATCCTCGACAATGTCGAGGCGACCACCGCGACGCTCGCGCGCAACGGCCCCGCGCTCGAACGCGCGCTTGCCGACACGCGGATCGCGATCCAGCAGGCGGGGCAGGCCGCCGAACAGATCGGCAGCCTGGCCGCCACGACGCAGGGGACGATCGACCGCAACGTCGACCCGGCGATGCGCAATTTGCGCGACACGCTCGCTTCCGCGAACAAGTCGATGCAGACGCTCGAAGCCGCAATTGCCGATGCGCGCCCCGGCCTCAAGACCTTCAGCGAGACGACGATTCCCGAAGCCAATGCGCTGATCCGTGACCTTCGCCGCACCTCGGCCTCGCTTTCCAGCCTGACCGACAAGCTCGACCAGCAGGGCGCGGGCGCAGTCATCGGCGGCAGCAAGCTCCCCGATTACAAGCCATGAGGACCGCCATGATTCGCCGTATCCGCACACCACTGATCGCCCTTGTCGGCGCGGCAACCCTGTCGGCCTGTTTCAGCTTCGGCGGCAAGCCTCCGCC
Source organism: Sphingopyxis sp. LK2115 (assembly GCF_014595975.1). Lineage (GTDB taxonomy): Bacteria > Pseudomonadota > Alphaproteobacteria > Sphingomonadales > Sphingomonadaceae > Sphingopyxis. The sequence continues at coordinate 25,349 of NZ_JABWGQ010000015.1, forward strand.
CTTCCTTCTGACGCTCGATCCCGACGCCGCCCCCGCGGCGGGCGCGGCGCGCACCGCTGCCGACGCATCGACGCTGACCATCCTTATCCCCACCGCGCCGCAAAAACTGCGCACGACGCGCATTCCGGTGCAACAGGACGATGCCAGCATTGCTTATGTCCAGGATGCGCAATGGGTCGAGGCGCCACAGCGCCTGTTCCAGCGGCTTTTGTCCGAAACCGTCGCCGCGCGCACATCGCGCGTCGTGCTGGACGAGGGGCAATATCTGACCGCGCCGGGCGAACAGCTCGCGGGGCAGCTCATGGAGTTCGGCGTCGATGCGCGATCGAACGAGGCGCTTGTCGTCTATCAGGCCATGCTCGTCGCGGCGGGCGGCAAGACCGTCACCCAGCGCCGGTTCGAGGCACGCGAGCCGATCGGCGGCAAGGTCGAGGCAAAGCGCACCGGCGAAGCGCTGACCCGCGCCGCGAACCGCGTCGCCGTCGACGTTGCGGTGTGGCTTGGCGAATAGCCATGGCCGTTCGCGCCGTAGCGATTTCGATTACGTCTGACGTAATCGCTCCGGATCGCCGCGCCCGCTAAACAAGCCTCCATCAGACGATGGAGGGACAGATGGACAGACGCCAGCTGATGTCGGCCGCGGCGATCGGGGCAGCGGGGGCGATGATGTTCGCGCCGGTCCGCGGGTTCGCCGCCGAATCCGCTGCCAAACGCCCTGCCGAAAGCTTCGTCGCCGCGAAGGACGGGACGGCGCTGTTTGTGCGCGACTGGGGCGCGGGACAACCGGTGCTCTTCCTGTCGGGATGGGCGCTGCCGTCAGACTTCTGGGGTTATCAGATGCTGGGGCTGGCGCGCAAAGGCTATCGCGCGATCGCCTATGACCGGCGCGGGCACGGGCGGTCGACCGATCCGGGACGCGGTTATGACCATGACACGCTTGCCGACGATCTGGCGGCGGTGATCGAATCGCTGGCGCTCGACGGCGTGACGGTCGTTGCGCATTCGATGGGCGGAACCGAGATCGCACGTCATTTCGCGCGGCACGGCGGCCGCGGCATCGCGCGCGTCGCGCTGGTCGGCACGATCACGCCCTTTCTGATGAAAGGCCCCGACAATCCTGCGGGCGTCGATCCGGCGATGCTGGCCGAAGGCGCGGCGCTGATCGCGCGCGACTTTCCGGCGTGGATCGAGGTCAATACCCCGCCCTTCTTCACCCCCGACACCTCGCCCGCGATGGTCCGCTGGGGGCAGACTATGATGATGTCGACCTCGCTGCTTGGCGCAGCGCAACTCGCCGCCGCCAATTTCGCGACCGACTTCCGCCCCGACGTGCGGCGAATCACCGCGCCCGTTATGCTGATCCACGGCGACCGCGATGTTTCGGCGCCGCTGGCGCTGACCGCACAGGCGACGGCGGCGCTGCTGCCGCAGGCGACGCTCAAGGTCTACCAAGGTGCACCGCACGGCCTCCCGCTCACGCATGTCGAGCGCCTGACGGGCGACCTGCTCGGTTTCCTCGGCGGCGGCTGACAGGCTTGCCAGCCTGCGCGCGCCGATCTATCAGCCCCGCGCGCATGGCCTCTTTCGGGTTTCCGGCCCGCGCTTGTCCGACGAGCCCGCCGACCCGAAAGGACGCGCCCCGTGGGATGGATCATCCTCGCCATCGCCGTTTTCACCGAAATCTGTTGGGCGCTCAGCCTGAAATGGGCGGCGACGCTCGGCACCTGGCAGGCGTCGATCGTGCCGATCGCGCTCAGCTTTCTCAACATGGCGCTGCTCGCCCTTGCGATGCGCGAAATCTCCGCCGGCACCGCCTATGCGATCTGGACCGGCCTCGGCGCGGTCGGCGTCATCATCGGCGGGACGATCCTGTTCGGCGAAAAGGTGAGCTTGGTGCAGGCGGGTTTCATGGCGCTGATCGTCGTCGGCGTCGCGGGGACCAAGCTCTTCGCCGCGCATTGAGCCGCAAGGGCTGGTTTCAACCGGTTGCGGCCATGACCGCCATATAATCCGTTCGCATCGCGCGAAGTCGACATGCCCGTCGGCGTGGCGCGGTGTCGATGGGTGTCTCGACTTCGCTCGATGCGAACGGAAAGGGGGGAAGGTCTCGAATCCACCCCCAAACCGCCCTACCCCAGCAGGCTTTTCGACGCCTGTTCGGTGACGTCGCGCGACAGCCCCGGCTGCGCCAGGATGCGTTCCAGTTCGGCCTTCATCAGCGCCTGCCGCCGCTCGTCGAACCGCTTCCAGCGGCCGAGCGGCGGGATCATGCGCGCCGCGGTCTGCGGATTCTTCGGATCGAGCGCGATGACAAGGTCGGCGATCAGCCGGTAGCCCGCACCGTCGGCCTGGTGGAACGCCGCCTGATTGCCCGTCAGCGCGCCATAAAGCGCGCGCACGCGATTGGGGTTGGCCAGCGTGAAGTCGGGATGATCAGCCAGCGTGCGCACCGCATCGACGGTGTCGGGGCGCATCGACCAGGCCTGCACCTGGAACCATTTGTCGAGCACGAGCGGATTGTCGCGATAGCGTTGATAAAAAATGTCGAGCGCGTGCGTGCGTTCATCGCTGTCGCCGTGCGCGAGCGTGGCCAGCGCCGCCTGCCGTTCGGTCATCCCGTCGGCCTGCGAAAAGATCCGGAACGCCAGCGCAGCGCTATCGGCCATGCCTGTTGCAGCAAGATAGGCGAGCGCAACGCCGCGCAGACGGCGGCCACCCTTGGCCCCGCGCGACAGGTCAGTCGCGGGCGGCGCCGCGCCGCCCAGGATCGCGCGCCACTCGCCTTCCAGCGCGGCGCCGATCGCCGCCTGCAGCGCCAGCCGCTCGCGGCGGATCGCGTCGGGATCGACGGTCAGCATCTGGTCGCCGATAAAGGCCTCGCTCGGCAGCAAAACCGCCTCGGCGACGAAGGCCGGGTCGGCGGCGCGCCCCGACAGCGTCTGCGCGACGGCATCGATCACCGCCTGCGCGTCGCGATTCTCGCCCGACACGGCGGCGACAAGGGTGTCGAGCATCAATTGCTGGAGCGCCTCGTAACGCGCAAAGGGGTCGTCGTCATGCGCCGCGAGCCACGCCAGCTCGCCCGGCGCGCGCTCGAAATCGACGATGATCGGCGCCGAAAAGCCGCGATTGACCGACAGCGCCGGGCGCGACGCAAAACGACCGAGCGCGATCCGCTGGGTCGCCCCGGTGATCGTCACCAATGTGTCGGCGAGGTGCGCGCCGCTGCTGTCCATCGCGAAGGCGGCGAGGCGAAGCGGCATCATCATCGGCTGTTTTTCGGGCTGGCCCGGTGTCGGCGGCACCGTCTGAACGATATCGAGCGACCAGTTCCCCGCTTCCTCGACCAGCGACAGTTTGAGCCGCGGTGTGCCCGCCTGTTCATACCAGCGGCGGAACTGCTTGAGGTCGATGTCCGCGCCATCCTCGATCGCGCGAACAAAATCCTCGCACGTCGCCGCTTCGCCGTCGTGGCGCTCGAAATATAGGTCGGTGCCCTTGCGAAACCGCTCCGGCCCCACCATCGTCGCCATCATGCGGATGATCTCGGCACCCTTGTTATAGACGGTGGCGGTATAGAAGTTGCTGATTTCCTGATAGCTGTCCGGCCGGATCGGGTGCGCGAGCGGACCGGCATCCTCCGGGAATTGCGCGGCGCGGAGCAGGCGGACATCCTCGATCCGCTTGACCGCGGCCGATCCCATGTCGGCCGAAAAACACTGGTCGCGATAGACGGTGAAGCCTTCCTTCAGGCTCAGCTGGAACCAGTCGCGGCAGGTGACGCGGTTGCCCGACCAATTGTGGAAATACTCATGTGCGACGACGCCTTCGACGCCGTCATAATCCATGTCGGTCGCGGTGTCGGGATCGGCAAGGATATAGCGGGTGTTGAAGATGTTGAGCCCCTTGTTCTCCATCGCCCCCATGTTGAAATCGCCGACCGCGACGATGTTGAACAGGTCGAGGTCATATTCGCGGCCATAGACCTGTTCGTCCCATTTCATGCTGTTCTTGAGCGCCTGCATCGCATGGCCGGTGCGATCCTCGTCGCCCGCACGCACCCAGATGCCCAGTTCGACCCGGCGCCCCGACATGGTGGTGAAACTGTCGCGGTTGACGACAAGGTCGCCCGCAACGAGCGCGAACAGATAGGAGGGCTTCGGCCACGGGTCTTCCCACAGCGCCCAGTGCGTGCCGCCCTCGCCTTCGCCGCGGTCGATGCAATTGCCGTTCGACAGCAGCACCGGAAAGCGGCGCCTGTCGCCCGCCATCCGCACCCTGTATCGACTGAGCACGTCGGGACGGTCGGGGTGGAAGGCGATGCGGCGGAACCCTTCGGCCTCGCACTGGGTGCAAAGCATGTCGTTCGAAGCGTAAAGCCCCATCAGCTGGGTGTTGGCCGCCGGGTTGACGATCGTGTCGACCTCGACCGTCGCCGCTGTCCTTGCGCCAAGGTCGACGATCAGGTCGTCGCCCTCCATGCGCCAATCGTTCCACATCTCGCCATCGACGCGCACCGCCGCCGGGGTCAGTCCGTCGCCGCGCAGCAACAACGGTACAGGCGCGTCGACGGCGCGCACGACCGACAGCGCCGCGGTGACGCGCGTTTCCTCGATCCCCAGCGCGAAATCGAGCGCGACCTGGGGCACCAGCCATTCGGGCGGGCGATAATCGCCGCGATGGATGGTCACAGGCATTGCGGGGGTAGAGGAGGCGTCGGTCATGCGCAAAAAATGCCTTAAACAGACCGTTCGCCCCGATCGTGTCGAAGGGCCGTTCTTCTTTGGCCGCGAAGGCGAAGGACGGAGCCTCGATACGCTCGGCACGAACGAAAAAATGATCGCTTATTGTCCTAGGCTTGCGTCGCCCACCGCGCAATAAGGCGACGGATGAGCCATATGCTGATTTTCGGAATGGGCTATGCCGCGGGCCACCTCGCCCATCGCCTTCGCGCGCGCGGGTGGCAGGTGACGGGGACGACGCGCGACGGTCGCGACGGCACGATTGCGTTCGCGCACGGGACGGCGGTGCTCGCTGCGCTGCGAAGCGCCACGCATATCCTTTCGTCGGTCCCGCCGGTCGATGATGACGACCCGGTGCTCGCCCGCTATGGCGATGCGATCGCACTCGCCCCGGCGACATGGACCGGCTATCTGTCCTCAACGGGCGTCTATGGCGACACGGGCGGTGCGTGGGTCGACGAAAGCGCCCCGGTCAAAGGCCGCCGCGCGGGCCGCAACGCCGCCGACGCCGCATGGGTTGCGCTGCGCGGCGACAGCCACGTCTTTCGCCTGCCCGGCATCTATGGCCCCGGCCGCTCGATCCTCGACCGCATCCGGCAAGGCCGCGCGCATCGCATCGACCTGCCCCACCAGGTCTTCAGCCGCATCCATGTCGACGACATCGCGAGCGGAATCATCGCGTCGTTCCGCGGCCCCGCGGGCGTCTATAACCTCGCCGACGACGAACCCTGCCACCAGAACCGGCTGGTCGAATGGGGCTGCACGCTGCTCGGCGCGCCGCTGCCGCCGCTCCAGACGCTGGAGGAAGCCGGCCTGTCGCCCGCCGCGCGCGCGTTCTATGCCGAGAATCGTCGCGTCGCGAACGGCAAGGCAAAGCGCCTGCTGGGGTGGGCGCCGCGCTATCCGACGTTTCGGGAGGGACTCGCGGCCTGCCCATAAGCCGTCGCCCCCGCAAAGGGTCAAATCAACACATCGACCGTGTGGATCGCGACGCCGACCAGGCCGCCGACCAGCGTGCCGTTGATGCGGATATATTGCAAATCGTCGCCCACCGCATTTTCCAACCGGTTGGTGATCGTCTTGGCATCCCAGCCGCGGATGGTGTCGGACACCAGCTTCAGCGCCGCCTCGCCATAGCTGTCGACCATGCCGACCACCGCACGCCGCGCATAGCGATTGAGCGTGCGCTTGATGTGCGCGTCCTCGCCCAGCATCGTGCCGAACTGCGTCACCAGCTCGCCGATCCGCCCCGCGAGCATCGTGTCGGGGTTGCGCGCGGCCCTGAGCAGCGCGGCGCGGCCCTGTTCCCACAATCCGTCGAGCCACCGCTTGACCGCCTTGTTTTCGAGCAGCTCGTCGCGCACGCGCGCGACCTTCGCCTTCACTTCGGGGTCGTGTTGCAGGTCGAGCGCCATCTTGGCGAGCCCTTCCTCGACGCGAAGGCGCAGCGGGTGCGTTTCGTCGACCGCCATTTCGCTGAGCAGCTTCGACAGCCCGGCGACGATGCGGTTCGAAATACTCTCATCAAGCCCGGTGAAGCGCACGATCGCATTCGAGTTGTCGTGGACCATCTGGTGGATCAGATGCTCGTTGAGTTCCAGCGTCTTCGACCCCCATTTGACCATCGCGTCGAGGAGCGGTTGATGCCGCCCCTCGGCAAGCGCGGCCTGAAGCGCCTGCCCCAGCAGCGGTGCGACATCGAGTTCGCGCAGGCGATCGGCGATGGCCGACTTGACCATGCCGCCCAGCCTTTGCTGGTCGAGCGCGCCCAGCCCGTCGGCAATGATCCGCGACGCACCGAGCCGCAGCCGCCCGCCGCCCTCTGCGGGTTCGGACAGGAACCTGCCCACCGCGCCCGCGACATCGACTGCCTGCATCTTGCGCGCGATCAGCCGTGGCAGCAGGAAATTGGTGAGCAGGAAACGCGCCAGCGTGTCGCCGATGCGGTTCTTGTTGCGGGGGATGATCGCCGTGTGCGGGATCGGCAGCCCCATCGGGTGCCGGAACAAGGCGGTCACCGCGAACCAGTCCGCCAGCCCGCCGACCATCGCCGCCTCGGCAAAGGCGCGGACGAAACCGATCGCCGGATGCACGTCCTGATATGTTTTCGCGCCGACAAAGACGATCGCCATGACGACGAGCATCCCCGTGGCGACGATACGGATGTTGGAAGGTTTCGCCGCGACGGCGACGCCGATCGGCCGGCGGAAAGCGAGGTCGGTCATGCCAACCAAATGGCGAACCGGCGCAAAGGTTGCAACCGGCGCGACCCGACGCCGCGCCGGTCGACCATCATGTCACTCCGCCGGTTCCGGGCTCGCCGCGCCGTGCGGCCGCGTGTCGTCGCCGGGCTTGTAGGTCAGCAGGTTGCGCGAGAAGAACCGGCCCAGCCGCTTTTCGATGCTGTCGGCGAGGCTGAAGCCCGCGGGCACGATCAGCAGCGTCAGCACCGTCGACAGGATCAGGCCGCCGATCACGACAACGCCCATCGGTGCGCGCCAGGCACCATCGCCCGACAGCGAGATGGCGGTCGGGATCATGCCCGCGACCATCGCCACGGTGGTCATCACGATCGGCTGCGCGCGCTTGCGCCCTGCGTCTATCAGCGCCGCGGTCTTGCCGATGCCCTTGTCCATTTCCTCGATCGCGAAATCGACGAGCAGGATCGAGTTTTTAGCCACGATACCCAGCAGCATCAGCAGGCCGATGAACACCGGCATCGACACTTCCATGCCCGTGACGAGCAGGCCGAGCAGGCCGCCAAGCGGCGCCAGCAGCAGCGACGACATGTTGACGAGCGGCGACAGGAAGCGGCGATAGAGCAGCACCAGCGTCGCGAACACGAGCAGCAGGCCCGACACCACCGCGACCATGAAATTGGTCAGCATCTCGGCCTGCCATTTGGCGTCGCCCTGGACGACCTTGCGAATGCCCTGTGGCATATTCTTGATCGACGGCAGCGCATCGATCTTTTTCTGCGCGTCGCCCGTCACCAGGCCCGGCGCGAGGTCGGCCCCGATCACGATGCGTCGTGTCTGGTTGTAACGACGCAATTCGGTCGGTCCCGCGCCAAAGCCGATCGTCGCGACCGACTTCAGCGGCACCGTCGTCCCGCGCGAGGTCGGCACCGGCAGATTTTCGATCGTGGCAAGCGTCCGGCGCGAATCTTCCGACAAAAGCACCCGGATCGGGATCTGACGATCAGAGAGCGAGAATTTCGCCGCGTTCTGGTCGATGTCGCCGATCGTCGCGATGCGGATCGTCTGGCTGAGCGCGGCGGTTGTCACGCCCAGTTCGGCGGCAAGGTCGAGCCGCGGCGTGACGATGATTTCGGGCCGCGGAATGTCGCCTTCGATCCGCGGCGCGCGCAGTTCCTTCAGCCCCTCCATTTCCCTGACGATCCTGCGTGCGTGGCGTTCAAGCGCCACCGGATCGTCGCCGCCGATGATGAAGGTGATGTCGCGGCCCGAAAAACCGCCCGACTGGCTCTGGAACGACACGCGCGCGTCGGGGATCGCCGCCATCTGGGGTTGCAGGCTGCGCTCCCACTCGACGCTCGAGATGGGCCGGTCCTTCTTCAGCGTCAGGAAGGCGTTGCCGCTGCCCACTTCGACGTCATAAAAGGCGTTCTCGACCACCGGATCGTCGCGCAGGATCGCGTTGATCCGGTCGGCGATCGTTTCGCTCTGCGCCAGCGTCGATCCCGGCGGCAGCTCGTAACGGATCTGGCTGTAATCGCTGTTCGTGGTCGGCTGGAACTGCTGCGGCAGAATGCCGAACAGCACGAGGCTCGAAATGAAAGCCGCAACGCCGATGCCGACGATCCACACGCGATGGTCGAACAGGCGCGCATAGGCGCGCTGGAGCATGAACTTCGCCCAGTTGGTAAAGGCAAAGTCGCGCATCCCCAAGGCATAGGCAAGCGCGCCACCCAGGACCATCAACAGGCTGGCCACAAGGAAGGCCGCGATCGCCGACAGCGGCGTCATCAACAGAAAGTGCAGGGCCGGGTTGGGCGCATCCTGCCCCACCGGCACCGGCTGGAAATATTGGAAGGTCAGGCCGATGACAACCAGCCCGGCGACGATGGCGGGAACAAGGAAATAGATCAGCCGCGTTGCAAACACCGCGTAACGCGCCTTCACCACCTTCTGCTTTGAACTGTCGAGCGTAAAGGCGAGCAGCCGTTCATAACGGTCGATCCACGGCCCGTTGGCGTGATCCTGCTCGCCCTGCGCCGACAGGAAATAAGCCGCGATCATCGGCGTGATCATGCGCGCGACAGCCAGGCTCATCAACACCGCGAACACGACGGTCATGCCGAACTGGATGAAGAATTGCCCCGACACGCCGGGCATCAGCGCGACGGGCAGGAACACCGCGACGATCGACATCGTCGTCGCGACCACCGCGAGGCCGATTTCGTCGGCGGCGTCGATTGACGCCTGATAGGCGGTCTTGCCCATGCGCATGTGCCGGACGATATTCTCGATCTCGACGATCGCGTCGTCGACGAGCACGCCCGCGACCAGGCTCAAGGCGAGCAGCGACAGGCCGTTCAGCGAAAAGCCCATCATCTCCATGAACCAGAAAGTCGGGATCGCCGACAGCGGGATGGCGAGCGCGCTGATCAGCGTCGCGCGCCAGTCGCGCAGGAACAGAAAGACGACGACCACCGCGAGCACCGCGCCCTCGATCATCGCCAGCATCGAGCTGCGATATTGTTCCTTGGTATATTCGGTGCGGGTGAACAGGATCGTGAAGTCGACCTTGGGGTTCGCCTTCTTGATCTGTTCCAGCTTCTTCATCGTTTCGTCGTGGACGGTGACGTCCGATGCACCCTTGGCCTTTTCGATCGAGAAGCTGAGCACCTGCCGCCCGTTGATCTTCGCGAGGTTGCGCTGCTCGGCATAGCCGTCGGTCACTTTCGCGACATCCGCCAGACGGATCGTGCGGCCGTTGCCGATCGAAATGCGCGTCTCGCCGAGCTGGAAGGCACTGCCCGCATTGCCGAGCACGCGCACCGCCTGTTCGCTCCCGGCGATTTCGGTGCGCCCGCCCGCCGCGTTGACGTTCACCTGCCGCAATTGCTGGTTCACCTGGCTCGCGGTCAGGCCATAGCTTTGCATCCGCGCGGGATCGAGGATGACGCGAATCTCGCGGTCGACCCCGCCCGACCGGCGAACCTGGCTCATGCCGGGAATCGAGAGCAATTCCTTCGCAACCGTATTGTCGACGAACCATGACAGTTGCTCCAACGTCATGTCGGTCGCCTCGACGGCGAAATAGGTGATCGGGCCGCCGGCGATGTCAACGCGGACAACCTGCGGTTCCAGGATGCCGTCGGGCAGGTCGCTGCGGATCTGCGAGATCGCCTGATTGACATCGTTATAGGCGCGGTCGATCGGCGTGCCGATCGCAAACTGCACCATCGTCCGGCTGCTGCCTTCGCTGACATAGGAAGACATTTCGTCGACGCCGCTCACGCCGCGAACCGCCGCCTCGACGCGCTGCGTGACCTGCGTTTCCAGCTCGGTCGGCGCCGCACCGGGTTGGCTGACGATCACCTGCACCGCCGGGAACTCGACGTCGGGATTGTCGTTGACGTCCATCCGGTTGAAGCTGACGAGCCCCGCAAGCAACAACAGCACGAACAGCACGATCGGCGGCACCGGATTGCGGATGCACCAAGCGGAAATGTTGCGGAAACTCATAACTCAGGCGCCCTTGTGCGAATGCGATACCAGCGAGCGAATTACTGCGGCGTTTTCTGCAACACGGGCTTGACCGTGTCACCGACGTTCAGGAACGCGCCGGCGAGCGTCACCACCCGTTCGTTGCCTGTCAGCCCCGACGCGATCGACACGCCCGCGTCGCTGACCGTGCCGACCTTGACCGGCCTGCGCTCGATCTTGTTGTCCTTGCCGACGATCAGCACATAATTGCCTTCGGGCCCGCTCTGAACCGCGCTTTCGGGCAATAACGGCGCCTCGGCCGTGCCTGCGATCAACCGCGCATCGGCAAAGCCGCCCGGCCGCAGCACCGACGAATAGGGAATTGCGATACGCACCGTGCCCTGGCGCGTGTCCATGTCGATGACCGGCGACACCTGCCACACCTGGCCCGGAATCTCGACATCCGTGCCGACCGGCGTCACCGTCGCGCGTGTGCCGACGCGCACGCGCGCCAGATCGGCTTCGGCCATCTGGGCCAGCATTTCCATTTCGCCGCCACGCGCCATGCGGAACAGCACCCCGCTGCCCGCGCCGACGATCTGGCCCGGTTCGACCTGCCGCGTCAGCACCAGCCCCGCGGCAGGGGCGACGATGTTGAGCCGCGCATTGCGCGCCGTGGCTTCGGCATATTGCGCCTGCGCTACGCGGACGCGCGCGTTGGCGGCATCGCGCGTCGCGCGTTTGCGATCCATGTCGGCCTTGGAAATGAAACCGCGCGACACCAGCGCTTCGGCGCGCTCCAGTTCAGCCTGCGCCAGATTGGCATCGGCCTGCGCGACACGAATCTGCGCCGCGAGGCTCGCCGCCTGCTGCGACTGCACCGACCGGTCGATCACCGCGAGCGTCTGACCCGCGCCGACCCACTGGCCGGGCTCGACAAGCACGCGCTCGACCTGCCCCCCCTCGCCCGCAACGCCGACCGGCATTTCACGCCGCGCCGCGATCGTGCCGTTGGCGGCGATCGCCGCTTCGACCGACACGCGACCGGGAATGACCACCGTAACACTCGGCACCGCGGCCGCTTCGCCGCCACCGGCATCGGCGGCGCCCTTGCCGCTCGAAAAGGCATAATAGGCCGCCGCCAGGGCCAGCACGATGAGCACGACGGCGACGATCAGCCGGGTGCGCTTGCGCCGGCTGTCGTCGACCTCTTCGTAAAAGCTTTGCGTCCCCGCCAGGCTGTCCATCGAATCCACTTTCCGCTCGTAGTTCACGCCGAAATCCCTCCCTGGCATCACGCGGCGCCGGTGCGGTGCGCATCGGCGCGCCCGCCCCGAAAGTCCGGCATGGCAGGACCAAAACTCTGTCGAGGTGTATTACCTAATTAAATCACCACTTGCAAGAGGCGATACCTCGCCGTCCCGCCCGCGCCCCGGAGGGCGGTGCATAAAGCGATCCGCCCGTGATTTCCAGTGGTTGCGCGCACGAAAAAGGGCGGCGCGCCCTATGGGCGGCCACCCTCTTTGGGTCCAGCCGACGATGCCGGAGCGGTCAGCGCACGCGCCCGCGCCGGATCAGGTTGACGACGGCAAGCAAAATGACCGCACCGATAAAAGCGGTGAGCAACGTCATCGGGTCAAAGGCGTCACCGCGCAGATGGCCGCCGCCAAGGAAGCTGCCGAACAGGAAGCGGCCGAGGATCGAACCGACGCAGCCGACGACGATATTGAGGAAGATGCCCTGCTGGGCGTCGGTGCGCATCACGATGCTGGCCAGCCAGCCGATGATGCCGCCCATGACGATTGCGATAATCCAGGTAAGCATGAATAACCCCCTACTATCTGTGGTCACCCGACTGTGCAGGCACGCTGTTGGTAACCCAAATATCTGAAATCGCCTAGCGGAATGGCGAGCGAGCGCCGATCCGCGCGCTCGCCATTCCGGTTCAGCGCACGCTGCCGCGGCGAATCAGGTTGATGATGCCGAGGAGCACGATCGCGCCGATAAAGGCCCAGAGCAGCCCGATCGGGCTGAAGCTGTCGAGGCTGGCCCCCATGCCGAAAAAGCTGCCGAGAAAATTGCCGAGAAACGCCCCGACAATGCCGACAACGATATTAAGGATGATGCCCTGCTGCGCATCGGTGCGCATGACGATGCTGGCCAGCCAGCCGATGATGCCGCCGACGATCAAGGTGACGATCAAACCAACCATAATAATCCCTTCCCTGAACCGGCCGGACTGCCGATTGGCCCCGGCCCTTGCTGGAACGCCCCGCCGCAGCGGAGCCTCGCCTAGGCGATGCTCAAACAATGCCGAATGGATCGGAAAGGTTCCCGGCCACCCCATCGGAGGCGGCCGGGAAAGGGGGATCGGTTCCTGAACGGGAACGTCTCCGGGTCGCGGCACCACATAAGACAGCAGGATTTGACCGCGGTGTGACGCAGGTCACATGGGCGCCAATAAAGCGGGGTCGATGGGGTGGCGCCGATCAACGGCACTGTCGGCGCGTGGGCCGACGACGGCGCGGACGGCGCGCATACGAAATGGGGGCCGGCATCGCTGCCAACCCCCACTATCCGGTCCTGCCCCGTGCGCCTCGCCCGCTTCATCCCGGTCCGCCTCTCTTTCGATCGGCAGCCCGCAAAACGATCGTTGCGATGCGCGCCGGAACGATCCGGCGATGGTTTGGTCGGCCCCCTTTCGGGGGCCGGCCTCACCTGAAAAGCCCTTCATCATCTCGTCCCGCGCTTCTGCCGAAACAGCTGCGCTTCAAAAGCGATGGACTGCCTTTCAATTGCCCGATCGGGTTCGCATCAACTCGTGGGAATCGCTGCGTTCCGTGATCGAACTATCGGTCGATTTCCTCATCGAACCAGTCCGTTCCCGTCCGGCTGGTCTTGCAACCACCCTTGATGTCCCGGCGGTCCGACGTTTCTGTCGTCCGATGATTGAAAGCTGTCACGAACGCCTTTCGACGCCAACAAAAAAGCGCCCAAACCACCGCTGAAAAGGCCCACACTTGTGGATAAGTCCGGCATTAGCAACAAGCGGATTCGGTGCAGCATTTTTGTAACAAGCATGCAGCATTTTCGGACTCGTGTTTCCCGCAGCGGCGCGCCGACTCGATCTTCGGATCGACCGAATCACGCCGCCGAGTCGCGACTCACGCCCGGCCCAGATCGCCCTTGCCGACCGTTCCCGACGCCATTTCCAGCATCCGGTCCAGGCTCTTCCGCGCCGCGACACGCAATTCCTCGTCAAGTTCGATGCGCGGCTGAAGGTCGCGCAGCGCGATGTAGAGCTTTTCCATCGTGTTGAGCGCCATATAGGGACAGATGTTGCAGTTGCAGTTGCCATCGGCCCCCGGCGCGCCGATGAAGGTCTTTTCGGGCAGCGCCAACTGCATCTGGTGGATGATGTGCGGTTCGGTCGCGACGATCAGCGTGTCGCCGTCGAAGCTCTTGGCGAACTGCAGGATGCCGCTGGTCGATCCGACATAATCGGCATGCTCGACGATGTGCGGCGGGCATTCGGGGTGCGCCGCGACCGGTGCGCCCGGATGCTGCGCCTTCAGCTTCAGAAGCTCGGTCTCGCTGAACGCCTCGTGGACGATGCACACGCCCGGCCACAACAGCATGTCGCGCCCGAACTTGCGGTTCATATAGCCGCCGAGATGGCGGTCGGGGCCGAAGATGATCTTCTGTTCGGGCGGGATCTGGCTGATGATCGTCTCGGCGCTCGACGAGGTGACGATGATGTCGCTGAGCGCCTTCACCGCCGCCGAACAGTTGATGTAGGTGAGCGCGATATGGTCGGGATGCGCTTCACGGAAGCGCTTGAACTGTTCGGGGGGGCAGCTGTCCTCCAGACTGCATCCCGCGTCCATGTCGGGCAGGATGACGATCTTTTCGGGGCTCAATATCTTCGCGGTCTCGGCCATGAACTTGACGCCGCAAAAGGCGATGACGTCGGCATCGGTTTCCGCCGCCTTGCGCGACAGCTCGAGCGAATCGCCGACGAAATCGGCGAGATCCTGAATCTCTGCCTTCTGGTAATAATGCGCGAGGATGACGGCGTTGCGATCCTTGCGGAGGCGGTCGATCTCGGCACGCAGGTCGAGGCCTGAGAGGTTGTCGCGGATGGGAGCAGTCATGGCGTTATCCTTATCTGGCCTGGCCGTGTCGCCGCCCCTACACGTTGCCCCGCGGCGGGGCAATTCGCCGTATCAGCCGGCATGGCGTGCGGCGAGCGCGATGACGGGCGGCGTCATCGACCGTGTATAGCGTGTATAGATGGTGAGGCGGACGGCGATGACAATCGCCACGACCGTCTTTGTTCGCGGATCGTAAACGCAACCGCCGGCCAACCCGGCTTGCGTCACGCGACGCGGCGCGCGCGCCCTCGCGGCGGCGCGGCACGCACGCCGATCAGTTCGTCGATATCGACCGTGGCGGCGAACTGCACCCCGGTTCGGTTCTCGGCCGACCATCGCGCTTCGGCGTCGATCTGGAGTCCGGCCCCGAACTCCAGCGTGAGCTGCGTTCCCGGCGGCACGTTCCACAACCCCTCGATCAGCGCGCCACGCGGCGCGATGTTGCGCACGATCGCTTCATAACGATGGCCGCCGCTGTCGACGTGGATCGTGCGGAAAACGGTGAGTCGCGGCGCGCGCGCACTCTTGTATCCCTGGGCCTCGACGCGCCCGCCCCCGGCGCGCAGCAGCGCCAGCACTTCGCCCAGCTGCATGGGCTGGCCATAGATATATCCCTGGACGTGGCTGCATCCGAGACTGCGGACCAGCGCGAGGTCGTCGTGCGTCTCGACTCCCTCGGCGGTTGTTTCCATATCGAGCGCGCTGGCCAGCCCCACGATCGAGGCGATGATCGCTGCGTTCATGCTGCTCTTGTCTGCCGCGCCGAGCACGAAGCTCTGGTCGATCTTGATCTTGTCGAACGGCGCCTTCTTCAAATAGCCGAGCGCCGAATAACCGGTGCCGAAATCGTCGAGCGCCAGCCGGACGCCGGTGCGTTTCAGCTTCTGGAACATCGCCAGATTTTCGGCGCTTTCGTCGAGGAAAACGCCCTCGGTAATTTCGAGCTCAAGCTGATCGGGGCGGATGCCCGCACCCGACACCGCGTTCAGAATCGTCGCGGGCAGCGCCTCATTCGCAAACTGGCGGGGAGAGACGTTCACCGCGACGCGATAGCCGGGCCCAAGCGTCGCGACCGCGGCGCAGGCGGTGCGGATGATCCATTCGCCGATCGGGATGATCAGGTTCGATTCTTCGGCGATGGGAATGAACTTTTCGGGACTGATCGTTCCCGCGGTCGCATGGCGCCAGCGGATCAGCGCCTCGAACCCCGAAATCCGTTCGCTTCCGACATCGACGATCGGCTGATAGAGCAATTGCAATTCGTCCTTGGCCAGCGCGTCGCGCAGCGCATCCTCGATTGCCTTGCGTTCGCTCGCCTGGTTGTGCATCGCGTCGGCATAAAAACGATAGACGCCGCGCCCCGCATCCTTGGCGGCGTAGAGCGCGAGGTCGGCGTTGCGCACGAGCGCCGACGCGCTCAACCCCTCGCCATCCGAAACGGCGATGCCGATTGACGAACCGATCCGCACCTGTTCGCCTTCGATTGCGAAAGGTTTGGCCAGGCTCAGGATAATCGCATTGGCGATGGCGGCGATCTTGTCGGGGTGATTGATCTGCGGCAGCACGATCTGGAACTCGTCGCCGCCAAGCCGCCCGACCTGCCCCTTGTCGCCGACGATCTGGGTCAGGCGCCCGGCGACCTGCTGCAACAACTGGTCCCCGACGGGATGCCCCAGCGTGTCGTTCACCGCCTTGAACCGGTCGAGGTCCATGAGCAGCAGCGCGCATGGCTGTGGCTGGCCGATATGGGTCCGCAGCGCACGTTCGAGCAGGTCGGTGATGTGCCGCCGGTTGGCGAGGCCGGTGAGCGTATCATAGCGCGCGAGCTGGTTGATCTCGCGCTCCGACCGTTTCTGGTCGGTCAGGTCGGTGCCGCTGCCGCGAAATCCCTGGAAATGGCCGAGTGCATTGCTGATCGGTTGGCCCGAAATCGACCACCAGCGCTCCTCGCCGGGCACAGCCGCCTGCACCGTCAGTTCCTTGAACGGCGTACGCGACGACAGGCTGAACCCCAGGGTGCGCTCTTCGCTTTCATCGTTACCGATGCGTTTGCGGATGATGTCGGTAAAGGGTCGGCCGATCAGCTCGCCAAGTGGTTTGCCGAGCCGCGCTGCGATCGTCGGCGAGATGTAGACCAGCTGGCCATCGCGGTCGGTTTCCCAGAACCAGCCGCGCCCGGCGCGCTCGAAATCCCGCATCAGATTGAGCGCGCGCTGCTGCTCGCTCACCGCGCGGCGCGCTGCCGCGGTCGCGCGCCGCTGGTGGCGGACATCCTCTCGCGTCATCACGATCAGCAGCGCGAGAAAGACCGCGCCCGCCAGCGCAAAGGGCCAGGACGCCGTGCCGACCGCACCGCCGAACGCCACCGACCCGGCAAAGCCGAAAAACAGCGGCCGGACAATCGAGACAGCCGAGGCAGCGACGAGCAGCGACCCGATCTGGATGGCGACGAGGCTGTCGAAATGGCGCCCGCCGTCGGGCACCGCGATCGCCGCAAACATCGCTGCCGCATTGAACAGGGTGCCGAGCGCGACAAGCGCCGCAGAGAGCGTCGCGACCCGGCGCGCGCGCGCGGCAAGCGCGGGGGCGGGCGTGCGCATCGCCTGCCCCGTCACCGTCAATACGGTGTCGCACATCAGCCCCGCGGCCATCGTCAGCCACAGCGAAGGCCGGTCGAGAAAAGGTGCCACACCCGGCAGAACGGCAAAGGCCACAAAGGCAAGCAACCGCCCGACCAGCACATAATGCCACAAGGTCGCGACGCGCAGCAGTTGCGCGATGAATTCGGGTGAATCGAACAGCGATTCGCGCATCGCAAACTCGTCGCGTGACGGTCGGATGATGTTGCGCCGAACCCCCAATGCCTTGTTCTTCCCCGCTCATTTGCCCGCGCCGATCCACTGCGCGAAAGGGGGTTACCAATATCTTACCGGCGGCGCGTCGTTCGCGCCATTGCTGTGCCAAAACGGAAAGGCTTGGGTTTCGCTTCGCAACTTGTTATCATGGTGTCGATCCGATGCCTGCCGTTCGCCTCTTTCCGCCCGACCGCTTTTTCGACCGCGCCAGATGGTCGGAAATCACGCGCCCGTCGTCGTGGCGCGGAATCTGGCTCGTCGCGCATGCCTGGATCGTCAGCATCGCGCTCGTCGGCCTCGCCGCCTGGTCGCAGAATCCGCTGGCCTGGGCATTTGCCGTGATCTTCGTCGGCGGGCGCCAGCTCGGCCTCGCCATATTGATGCACGACGCGGCGCACGGGGCGCTTCATCCCAACCGCAAGGTCAACAATTTCCTCGGCCAGTGGCTGACGGGCGCTGCGGTCGGGTCGGACCTTATCGCCTATCGCACCTATCACCTCCAGCATCACAAATATACGCAGCAGCCCGAAGACCCCGACCTCGCGCTGTCGAAACCCTTTCCCACCACGCGCGCAAGCCTGTGGCGCAAGGTCGTGCGCGACCTTACCGGACAGACGTTCTTCAAACAGCGCAGGGCGCAGTTCGGATTCGCGCTCGTCGGCCTGAAAGCGATGCTGCGCGGCGAGGCGGGCGCAACTGCCGGTGCGGGCACCAGGGCGGGGACGCCGTTCAACAAGCAGTCCGACGATGGCATGACGTCGCCGACGATCGACGTCGCGGGCGCGATGGCGGTGACGCGCGCGGTCGGCCGCTTCCTTTTCGTGCAGGCGGTGCTGCTTGGGTTGTCCCTCGCGCTGTATGGCTGGGCGCCCTATCTGCTCTGGCTGGCCGGACTGGCAACGACCTTCCAGCTTTATCTTCGCATCCGCAACATCGCCGAACATGCCTGCACGACCACCGGCAGCGACGATCCCTTCACCCACGCGCGCACCACCCGCGCGGGCTGGCTAGCGCGCGCGACGGTTGCTCCATATTGGGTGAATTATCACGCCGAACATCATCTGTTCATGGGCGTGCCCTGCTATCGGCTGCCAGAGGTTCACGCCGCGCTCGGCCGCGCGGGCAAGCATGACGCAATGACGATCGCGCCCAGCTACGCCGCGGTGCTGCGACAGGTCACCGCCGCGGGCTGAGCCTTTCCACCATCGTCATGGCGAGCGCGACCAGGTTGCGCCAAAGGCCGCTGCCCATATTTCGTCATCCGGCGAAGGCCGGGCTGACGAGGCGCTGACGAACGGGGGCGGCGTCTCGGTCGAACCCCGATCACGCCTAGCGCTCGCGATATTCGGGCGCGCGTTTCTCCAGAAAGGCGGACAGCGCTTCCTTGTGATCCTCGGTCGCCGACAGGATCACCTGCTGCCGGTCCTCGATCGCCATTGCGGCGTCCAGGCTGGGCGCATCAAGGTTGAGGTTCAGCGCCTGCTTTGACAGGCGCAGCCCGTGCGGGCTGGTCGCCAGCATCTCGTCGGCGAGCGCCAGCCCGCGGTCCAGCAGCGCCTCCTCCGCCACGATCTCGCTCACCAGCCCGGCGCGCAGCGCGCGCTCGGCGTCGATGAAGCGCCCGGTCAGGATCATCTCGGCGGCCAGGCTTGCGCCGACCAGCCGCGGCAGGAAATAGCTGGACGCCATGTCGCACCCGCCCAGGCCGATGCGGATATAGGCGGCGTTGCAGCGCAGCGACGGCGCGGCATAGCGCACGTCCGATGCGAGCAGCAGCGACAGCCCGCCACCGCACGCGGCGCCATGGCCCAGCGCAATGACCGGCTGCGGACAGGCGCGCATCTTGCGATAGATATTGCCGATCCGCGTCTGCGTGCGCAGCGTGCGGAGCACCGGCGTTTCGTCGCCCGACCGATCTTCCTGAATATCCAGCCCCGCGCAGAAGCCGCGCCCCGCGCCGCGCAGGATCACGACGCGGACCTCCGGCCGCTCGGCGAGCCCGCCGAAATAGGCGTTGAGTTCGTCGACCAGCTCCTCGTTCAGCGCGTTCAGCCGCGCGGGACGATTGAGCGTCGCGATCTCGACCGCGTCGCGCGCCTCGATCAGCAGCGCGCTCACAAGGACTGCCCGTCGTCGATCGTCAACACGCTCCCCGTGATGCCCGCCGCGGCGTCGGAGCACAGCAACAACAGCGGCGCGTGCAGGTCACTCGCGGGGCGCATCCGCTGGCGCGGAAAGCTTTTCACCATCGCCGCGCCCGCGTCGCTGTCCAACAGTTCGGCGGTCATTTCGGATGCGAAATAGCCCGGCTGGATGACATTGACGCATATTCCGCGCCGCGCCCATTCGCGCGCCAGCGCCTTGCCCAGATGGCGCACCGCCGCCTTGGTCGCGCCATAGACCGAGGTGGCGGGAAACACCTTCTCGGCGGTGATCGATCCGATCAGGACGATGCGCCCGTGCTGTTTCTCGCGGCTTCCCGCCTGGTCGAGCCGTTTCGCGCCCTCGTTCGCGGTCAGGAACACGCCGCGGACATTGGCGGCGAGCAGGAAATCGACATCTTCTGCCGACAGGCCCATCGCCAGCTTCTCGGTCGCGACGCCGGCGTTGGCAACGATCGTATCGACGGTGCCAAAGGCCGCCTCCGCGGCATCATAGGCCGCCCTGGTCGAAGCTTCGTCGGTAACGTCCATGCTGACCGCGATCGCCTGACCGCCCGCCGCCTCGATCGCCGCCACCTGCTCCGCCAGCTTGTCGGCGCGCCGCGCGGCGAGCACGACCCTGGCGCCTGCCGCCGCCAGCGCCTTGGCGAAACCCGCACCAAGCCCCGACGACGCCCCGGTCACCAACGCCACGCGCCCCGTCAGATCGAACTTCGGCTGCTCGGCCATATTCATCCCCTTCCTTAGCCAACTCAGCATTGGTCGCGATGGACGGTTACGTCAACCGGCCGATCCGATTGCCCGACGAAACGGCCACAAGGGATTGACGAGCGCGCTTTGTTCACTTAATGTTCCTTTCGTGCACAACCAACCTCATCCCCCGTCGCGGCCGCCAGGCGCGGCGGACGGGGGATAAAGCTTCGCTTTCCCACCTTTGGATCATTTCGGATCGCGCCGCATGATGAAGCGGTCGCGCGCTGCGACGGGGCATATTGCCCTCGATCAGACAGCGGCGCGCAAGCATCGGCCCCGGACAGAAAATCTCGCCGCGCATCGCCCATGATCGCGACGGCTGCACCTGCATCCCGATCACGGGGAGGAGCAGGACGACGATCGGCGCCAGGTCGAACCCGCGCACCGCCGCCCCGGCGGCCTGCTGCGCCGTTGCCGCGGCCGTCGCCCATCCCCCCGCCTTGGATTTCAGCCAGCCCCCAAGCGCGGACCGAATCAAGGCCCCCGACCAGAACGCAAGCACCGCTTGCCCGCTCCATCCTTATAGGATAGGGGGGTATATTATGACGCATCTTGCTTCCCGCCCTGACCTCGTCGCGCGCGTCCGCCGGATCGCGGGGCAGGTCGCCGCAGTTGAAAAGGCGCTCGCCGCCGATGCGCCGTGCGCGACGGTGCTGCACCGCGTCGCCGCGGTGCGCGGCGCGGTGAACAGCCTGCTCGCCGAAGTGATCGCCGAACATCTGAAGGACCATGTCGCGCTGCCGGGCCTCAGCGACGCCGAACGCGCGGCCGGAACCGACGATCTGCTCGCGGTGATCCGCCGTTACGCGAAATAGCGCGCCGCCATGTCCGAATCCGTCCCGGCCACACATCGCCACGACTTTCTCGGCGCCGCGCACGACGACAATGCGCGGCGAACCCTTTGGGTGGTCGCGCTCACCGCGGCGATGATGGTGGGCGAAATTACCGCCGGTTACTGGACGGGGTCGATGGCGCTGCTCGCCGACGGTTTTCACATGGCGACCCATGCGGGCGCGCTCGGGCTGGCAGCGCTCGCCTATCGCTACGCCAAAAAGCACCGCCACGACCCGCGCTTCAGCTTCGGCACCGGCAAGGTCGGCGACCTCACCGGCTTCGCATCGGCGTTGATCCTCGGTATCTTTGCGGTCGGCATCGCGGTCGAATCAACCTCGCGGCTGATCGCGCCGGTGCGCGTCGATTTTGCGAGCGCAACGCTCGTCGCGGCGCTGGGGCTCGCGGTCAATATCGTCAGCGCACTGCTTCTGATGGGCGGGCACCACCACCATGGGCATGGGCATGGGCATGGGCATGGGCATGGGCATGGGCATGGGCACGATCACGCCCATGGCCACGACAATAATCTCCGCTCGGCCTATTTCCACGTCCTTGCCGACGCGCTGACCTCGCTGCTCGCGATCGCCGCGCTGCTCGCAGGGCGCTATCTGGGACTCGGCTGGATGGACCCGGCGATGGGCATTGTCGGCGCGATCGTCATCGCGCGCTGGTCGTGGGGCCTGATGCGCGACACCGCCGCGATTCTGCTCGACGCCCACGACGAACGCGCCGCCGCCGCGATCCGCGCAAGCGTCGAGGCGGCGGGCGTCGAGGTCACCGACCTTCACGTCTGGCGCGTCGGTCCCGATGCGCGCGCGGCGATCGTCGAGGTCGCGGATGCCGCCTCGGCCGCCACGCTGCGCGGGCAGCTCGCGGGCGCCCCCGCCATCGCGCATCTGACGATCGCCGTGCGCTGAACCCGGACGCCTTATTGGCGATTCGATACAATCGGAATAGGCGGGACGGCGTTAAGAGCGCGTCGGCGCAAAGGAGGGGGCAAGGACGATGGCGGCACCGTTCAGTTCCGGGCAGCTCAGATTTCTGAAAGCCTTGACCGAGGCCTTGTTCGACGGCGCGGCGATGGCCATCACCCCCGATCAGGTCGTGGCCAATATCGCCGAACTGTTCGGCAAGGTCGGCGGCACCAAGCTCGACGAGATGCGCGTCTCGCTCATCGCCACCGAGATTGCACTCGGCCCGCTGTTTGTCGAGGTCGATGTCCGCACACGCGTCGAGCGCATCGCGGACCGGCTGCGCGACAGCCGCATTGATCTGTTTCAGGACATGGGACGGCTGCGCGGCATCGTTTATGCCTGCTATTACGGCCACTGGCTGCCCGGCGATCAGGACGACAATGTCGCGAACCCCGTCCACCGCCAGATCGGTTTCGCGCTCCCCAGGTTCCGTGCGCGCGGCCCGGACGACGTCCCGATCGCGCCCGTTCAGGGCCGCGAAATCGACCCTGCGCACATCCTGACCGCCGACGACGTCGACGACGAATATGACGTGATTGTCGTCGGGTCGGGCGCGGGCGGCGCTGTCGCCGCCTATAACATCGCGGCGCAGGGCTATAGGGTGCTGATCGTCGAGGCCGGCCCTTTCTATCCCAGCCATGCGATCACCCATCACGAACTCGACATGATCGCGAATCTTTACAAGCATGGCGCGGTGCAGACGACGACCAACCGCGATTTCGTCGTCTTTCAGGGGCGCTGCGTCGGCGGATCGTCGACGATCAACAATGGCATTTGTTTGCGCGTGAACGAGCCCGGCCGCACGCATCCCGACGCGCCGGACGTGCTCGCCAAATGGGCGAGCATCGGCGCCCCCGTCGACCGTGCGGCCTTTCACGCCAGCTATGACGCGGTGAAGGCGATGCTTGGCATCGCCCGGATCGAACCGCGCAGCGGGCGCCACAATGGCCCGCACCTGATGAACGGCTGGCGCGCCTATGCCCAAGCCTCCACCGACCCCAGGGACAAGCGCGCGGTTGCCGACTGGTTCGACAAGAACTTTGGGCCGCCGAACACGACGAACGCCTGCGCCTATTGCGGCTATTGCAATGCGGGCTGCGCCTATGGCCGCCGCATGGGCGTTGCACAGACCTATTTGCCGCGGGCCTGCCGCGACCATGGCGCGCGCATCCTGCCCGATACCAAGGTCCAGCAGATATTGTGGCAGACCGCGATCGACGGGCGGCGCGAGGCCGAAGCGGTGCGACTCGTCCTGCCCGGTGGATCGACCCGCCTCGTCCGCGCGCGCGTCGGCGTCGTGGTCGCCGCGGGCACGATCGCCTCGTCCAAGCTACTGAACCGCAGCGACATCGACGGCACGGGTTGTCATGTGTCGCTGAACGTCGCCTCGCCCGTCGTCGCGCTGATGCCGCCGGGCGTCGGCGGCGATGCGTGGGACGAGGACCAGATGTCGAGCTATGTCGATTGCGGCGATTTCCTGCTCGAAAGCCATTTTCAGCCGCCGATGTCGATGGCCTCGCTGATGCCGGGCTGGTTCGCCGAACATGCCGCGCGCATGAAAAATTACGGCCGCGTCCATTCGGCGGGCATCCTCTTTCCTGCCGACCGGCGCGGCCGGATCGTCGATGGCAAGCTCAACTTCCGCCTCGATACGGGCGATGACCTGCCGCTGCTCCGCCGCGCGATGGCGACGCTGACCAAGGTGCATTTCGCCGCCGGGGCGCTCGAATGCTATCCGGCGCTGGCAAGGGGCCAGGCGGTGACACCCGACATGGACATCGACGCCTTTTACGACGCCGCGATCCGCGAACAGGACGATGTCACCCTGTCGAGCAGCCACCCGCACGGCGGCAATACGATGAATGAAGACCCGCAGCACGGAATCGTCGACCCGAACTGCCGCGTCCACGGCACCACCAACGTCATCGTCACCGACGCCAGCGTCTTCCCCAGCTGCATCCGCGTGAACGCGCAATGGACGACCATGGCGATGGCGCATTATGCGACGGCGCGCGGCGACCCGTTTCGATAGCGCCAGCGCCCGCACAGATGCGGGCCATCCGCGTCCCTTGTGACTTGGCGAGAAACGGCGGACAGCGACGAAACCAACGAACCGGATCGCAGGCGGGCACAACGGAACACGGCAGGAAAGCGCCTCCTTTCCGCTTGTCCTTGACGTCGGCGCCCCGGTCGAGTCCGCGATGGCGATGAAGGACCGTGGGGGTTCAACACTCCACGACGCTGACCGCGAGCCCCCCCTTCGATGTTTCCTTATATTTGTCGCGCATGTCGCGGCCGGTCTGCAGCATCGTCGCGATCACCGTGTCCAGGCTGACGACATGTGTGCCGTCGCCGATCATCGCGATGCGGCTGGCGTCGATCGCCTTGATCGCGCCCATCGCGTTGCGCTCGATGCAGGGGATCTGGACCAGACCGCCAATGGGATCACAGGTCAGGCCAAGATTATGCTCCATCCCGATCTCGGCGGCATTTTCGACCTGCGCGTTGGTGCCGCCGAGCGCCGCGGTCAGCCCCGCCGCCGCCATCGAGCAGGCGACGCCGACCTCGCCCTGGCAACCGACCTCGGCGCCCGAAATGCTGGCATTGCGTTTGTAGAGCGCGCCGACCGCGCCGGCGGCGAGCAGGAAGGTGCGCACCCCCTTTGCGTCACCGCGATAGCTGCGCTTGTAATAGCGGATCACCGCCGGAATGATCCCTGCCGCGCCGTTGGTGGGCGCGGTGACGACCTTTCCGCCCGCGGCATTCTCTTCATTCACCGCCATCGCCCACAGGTTGATCCAGTCCATCATCGCCATCGGATCGGACAGATTCGCCTCGTGCCGTTCGCGGATGTCGGCGGCGATCTGCGGCGCGCGGCGCTTGACCTTGAGCCCGCCGGGGAGCGTTCCGGTGCTTGAGCATCCCGCATCGATCGAGGCGTCCATCGCCGCGGCAATGTCGTCGAGCCCGGCATTCACCTCGTCCAGACTGCGGTGGACGAGTTCGTTTTCGAGCATCATCTCGGCGAAACTCTTGCCTGTCGCCGCGCCCATGGCGAGCAGATCGGCGCCCGATGTAAAGGCGAAGGGAAGCTCGACCTCATCCTCCGCCCCGCGGCTGTTGCGCCCCGCTTCATCCTCGTCGACGACGAAGCCGCCGCCGATCGAGAAATACATGCGGCGGGCCAGGATTTCCCCCTCTCCGTCGCGCGCGGTGAAGCTGAGCGCATTGCTGTGAAACGGCTGGCGCTGGCGCATCTGGAAATGCAGGTCACGCGCGGGCTGAAAGCGGACCCGCTGGCGGCCGAGCAGATAAAGAAAGCCTTCGCTTGTCGCGCGGTCCCAATGCGCCTTGATCGCGGCAAGGCTGGTCGAGGCAGGGATTTCACCCGCCAATCCCGCGACGACGGCGGTGTCGGCGGCGTGCCCCCTGCCGGTCAACGCGAGCGAGCCGTAGAGATCGGCTTCGACATGTGCGGTCCTGGCGATCAATGCCTGCTCATCGAGCCAAAGGGTGAAGCGCCGCGCGGCGACCATCGGACCCACCGTATGCGAGCTGGAAGGACCGACACCGATCTTGAAGAGTTCAAACAGGCTGATCGTCATGGCGCGCCTATAGGCGGAACGCGATCATAGGGATAGACCCGCGCGGGCCGATTTTCGTTACGGAATGCCAGCCATGGAACGGGAAGGACTTGACATCATGGCGCCTGCTTCCGTCAGGGCGGGAACCCGTCTCCGTGCGGCGCCGCCTTGAACCGGCTGTTGATGGGCCCCCGCCGACGCGGGGGCACACCGCATGATTGCAGCGGACCTTACGCCGGATAGGTCCAGCTGCCTTCGCGCGCGAAATTGTCGGCGGCGAAATCCCAGTTCAGCAACTCGTCGACCACCGCGTCGACATAGGCGGGGCGCAGATTCTTGCGGTCGATATAATAGGCATGTTCCCACACGTCGATGACGAGCAGCGGCTTGATGCCCGCGACGAGTTCGGTGCCCGCATCGTGCGTGTCGGTAACCGCCAGCGTGCCATCGCGCGAGACGAGCCACGCCCAGCCGGAGGCGAAGTGATTGACCGCGGTTTCCTTGAGCTTTTTCTTGAGTTCGTCCAGCGACCCGAAATCGCGGTCGATCGCGGCAAGAAGATCGCCCTTGGGTTCGGTCTTCGTCGGGCTCAGGCTTTCCCAGTAAAAGGCGTGATTCCAGGACTGCGCCGCATTGTTGAACAGGCCCTTGTTGCCCGACCCTTCGGCATGATGGACGATTTCTTCGAGCGGCTTGTCGGCCAGCTCGGTGCCTTCGATCGCGGCGTTGACCTTGTCGACATAGGCCTTGTGATGCTTGCCATGGTGCGTCGCCAGCGTATCGGCGGAAATATGCGGCGCAAGGGCGTCCTGAGCGTAAGGCAGGGGAGGATGGGCGATCGTCATGGCAGTCTCCATTGTGTTTTGAGATGTTTGCGGGCCTTAACTCGGTATCGGCCCGCACGGTTGCAACCCCGTGACGGCGAAATTTTGCCCCATCCTCGCGGGGAGGCGAAGGCGACGCGGCAATCCAGCGCGGGCTTAAACCGCTCTGGATGGCTTCGCTCCGCTCACAATGACGCCGCTTGTCAGGTCACCATCGCCCGCAACGTCGCGATCCGGTCGGCTTCTTCGGCGGGCTTGTCGCGGCGGATGCGCGATATGCGCGGGAAGCGCATCGCGAGGCCCGACTTATGGCGCTTGCTGCTGTGGATCGAGTCGAACGCGACTTCGAGCACAAGCGACTTTTCGACCTCGCGCACCGGGCCGAAGCGGTTCAGCGTGTTGTCGCGCACGAACTTGTCGAGCCACTTCAGCTCCTCGTCGGTAAAGCCCGAATAGGCCTTGCCCACCGGCAGCAGCTCGCCCTCCTCCGACCAGCAGCCGAACGTATAGTCCGAATAGAAGCTCGCGCGCCGCCCGTTGCCGCGCTGCGCATACATCATCACGCAATCGGCGGTGAGCGGGTCGCGTTTCCATTTATACCAAAGCCCGGCGCGCCGCCCCGCCACATAAGGCGCATCGCGGCGTTTGAGCATCACCCCTTCGATCGCGGCATCGCGGGCGCCGGCGCGGCGTTCGGCGAGGTCGTCGAAATCGCGTGCCTCGATAATTTGCGACAGGTCGAAATGGCTGGCGGCGAGGCGCGGAACGAAGCCCTCCAGCTGCCGCCGCCGCTCGGTCCATGGCAGGGGGCGCAGGTCACTGCCGTCCAGCGCGAGAAGATCGTAGACGCGCACGAACGCCGGATAGTCGGCGAGCATCTTTTTCGATACCGTCTTGCGGCCAAGGCGTTGTTGCAACGCATTAAAGCTCGCCGCGTCCCCGCCCTGCACCTCGCCGCGCACGAGCAGTTCGCCGTCGATCACCGCCTCCTGATCGAAGGCTGCGACCAGTTCGGGAAAGGCGCCGCTGATCTCCTCGCCGCCGCGGCTGTAGATGCGCGTCGCGCCGCCGCCGCGGACAATCTGGACGCGGATGCCGTCCCATTTCCATTCGGCGGCATAGTCGGCAAGATCGACGGTCGCGTCGTCCAGCGGATGGGCAAGCATGAAAGGGCGAAAGAAGGCGACGTCGGCAAGGTCGGGTCGCGCCGCCCTGCCCTCGCCCCAGGCAAAGAGCGGCGCATAGGGCGGCGGGATCGCGTGCCACAGCTCCTCGACATCTTCGATGGGGACGTCGAACGCCTGGGCAAACGCCTGCTTGGCAAGCCGCGCCGACACGCCGACGCGCATCCCGCCAAGCGCGAGCTTGAGCAGCGCATAACGCCCATCGGCGTCGAGCCGGTCGAGCAGCGAGGCGAGGATTTCAGGAGCGGTCGCGCGCGTGGCGGCTGCAAGGGCGTCAACCGTGGCCGCCACTGTGAGGCCTGATGGCGCTACCCGCGCGCCGGGCCACAGCAGCGCCGCGGTCTCAGCCGTATCGCCCACGAAATGCCGCGACAGGCGGAACAATTCCTCGTCCACGCGGGTCGCAAGCAAGGCGCGCACCATCCCTGCCTTGACCGCCGGAAAGTCGAGGCTTTCGGTCAGCGCCGCGATCGCCCAGCCGCGATCGGGATCGGGGGTATGGCGCAGATAATCGACGATCAGCGCAAGCTTCCTATTGCGCGACCGCGTGTAGATCAGCCGGTCGATCAGCGCGGCAAAGGGCGTCACGCCTCTTCCTCCAGATCGCGGCCGACGAGGTGCAGCGCGCGCGCCTTGCGCTGGGTGAGTTCGCACCAGCGCAGCAGGCCATCCTCGCTGCCGTGGGTGATCCACGTTTCCCTGGGGTTCACTTCGGCGATCGTCGCGGTCAGCTCATCCCAATCGGCATGGTCCGAAATGACGAGCGGCAGTTCGACCATCCGCTGCCGCGCCCGCTGGCGGACGCGCATCCACCCCGATGCCATCGCGGTCACCGGGTCGGGCAGCCGCCGCGACCAGCGGTCGTTCAATGCCGAGGGCGGCGCGATGACGATCTGCCCCGCCATCGCGGCCTTGTCGCTCTCGCCGACCAGCCTGAGATCCCCCAGATCGAGGCCATGCGCGGTATAGAGTGCGCACATCTTCTCCAGCGCGCCATGGATAAAGATCGGCGCGTCCCAGCCCGCCGCGCGCAGTTCGGCGATCACCCGCTGCGCTTTGCCCAGCGCATAAGCGCCGACAAGGACGCAGCGGTCGGGTTCGGCGCGCACCGCGCCGATCAGCTTGGCGATCTCCTCGCCCGTCGGCGGATGGCGGAACACCGGCAGGCCAAAGGTCGCCTCGGTGATCAGGATGTCGCACGGCACCACCTCGAACGCCGCGCAGGTCGGGTCGGGCCGCCGCTTGTAATCGCCGGTGACGACGATCCGCTCGCCCGCATATTCCATCAATATCTGCGCGCTGCCCAGCACATGCCCGGCGGGATGAAAGCTGAACCGCACTCCGCCACGCTCGAATCCGTCGCCATATCTGACCGCCTGCTTCTGGCGTGCTTTGGCATCAACGCCATAGCGCAGCGCCATGATCGCAAGCGTTTCGGGGGTCGCGAACACCGTGTCATGTCCGCTGCGCGCATGGTCGGCATGGCCGTGCGTCACCGCGGCGCATCCGGCGGGGTGCGAAGGGTCGATCCACAGGTCGGCCGGTCTCACATATATGCCGCCCGGATGCGGTTCGATCCAGGTCGTCGCGCCGCGCATCGTCTTATGATCAGGCCTCGCGCCACCGGGCGGGGAGCGTGATGTCGACGATCAGCCCGTCGGGCTCCCAGCGCCGCGCGATCATCCCGCCCAGATTGTTCCTGACGCTGCGTTCCATCAGCAAGGTACCGAAGCTTGTCCGCTCGGGCGGCGTAATCGCGCGGTCAGCGCCGCTTTCGGCCCAGGTCAGGCGAAAGCGGCGGTCATCGGCGCCCTCCTCGTCCTGCGTCCAGTCGACGTCGACCTGCCCGCGTTCGCCCGACAATGCGCCATGCTTGGCGGCATTGGTCGCAAGCTCGTTGAACAGCAGCGCCATCGCCACCAGCGCATTTTCGGGGAGCAACAGGTCCGGCCCCGACCAGCGGATACGCGGAAAGCTCGCCTCCACCTCGCGCAGCAGCGCGTGCATCGACCCGGTCATGAAATTGGCGCCGAGCAGCACATTCTGCGCGCGGTTGAGCGCGTCGAGCCGGTTGCTGATCCGTTCGACATAATCGTCGACGTCGCGCGCCGCGTGGCGGGTGAGCGAGATGATCGCGCCGACCGTCGCGAACAGGTTGCGCATCCGGTGATGCAGCTCGCGCATCAACAGATTGGCGTTTTCCTGGCGGCTTTTCTGTTCGGTGATGTCGATGCTGACCCCGGTCAGGATCGCATCGTCGGTTCTGACGTCCCAGTCGGCGTGCACCGCGATCCAGCGCACCCCGCGTTCGGGATGCAGGATGCGATATTCGGTCGCGTAATGGCCGCCATTTGCAACCGAATCGCCCAGCACGCCGCGCACGGCTTCGCGATCGTCGGGGTGGAGACGGTCGAAGAAGCCGTCGATATGCGCCAGCGCGGTCGCATAGTCGGCACCCCATAGTTCGGCCACCGCCCCGCTCCAGAGGATCGTGCCGGTGCGCGCATCATAGCGCCATGTCGCGATGCCGGAAAAATCGAGCGCGCGTTCCAGCGTCCGCCGCGCTTCGTCGCGTTCGCCGACGATCCGGCGCAGGTCGGCTTCGGCCATCACCAGCGCGGCGAAATCCTGAAGCCGCTCGATCTCGCGCGGGCCGGGCGCCGCGCGCGGTTTGCGGTCGATGATGCAGAGCGTGCCGAGGATCGCGCCATTATAGGCAAAGAGCGGCACCCCGGCATAAAAACGGATATGGGGCTCGCCTGTCACGAGCGGATTGTCGCGAAAGCGCGGGTCGCTGATCGCATCGCCGACGATGAGCGGTTGTTCGTCCTCCACGACATATTCGCAGAAGCTGATATCGCGCGGCGTTTCGCGAACGTCGAGGCCGTGCGCCGACTTGAACCATTGGCGACAGTCGTCGACGAGCGAGATGAGCGCTATCGGGGCGTCGAACAGATCCGCGACCAGCTTGGTCACCCGGTCGAACGCCGGTTCGGCGCCTGTATCGAGCAGATGATATTCGCGCAGCGTTTCGACCCGCCGCCGCTCGCTCTCCAAGCGTTCGTCATTGGTTTGCAGCAAATCCCATCCCTCACGCGCCCCCGATGCGGCCCGCGCCGCATCGCTTATGTCCCCAGGCGGTCGCTCTGCCATGAACTTGGTCCTAAAGAAACGATGTTGCCGCCCGGCGTACGAAACGGCACGATTTCACCAGCTTGCCTCCATCGCCACGGGCAACCCGGCTGACTCTACGCATCAGCACGCGACGGGTTGCACCCGCCCCCAGGGAACCGAAAGGCGAAGCGGGCGTATCCAGTCACAAAGGGAGGCGATTTGATGAGTTTGGGCGACGAAATCCGTGGGCATCTTCCCTATTTGCGCCGCTACGCACGCGCGCTGACCGGCAGCCAGCAGCATGGCGATAATTTCGTCCATACGCTGCTGGAAGTGATCGTTGCGGCGCCCGACGAGTTCCGCAGCGGCGCCAGCGTCCGCATCGACCTGTACCGGAGTTTCCACCGCATCTGGGAAAGCGCCTATATCGACGATGGCGAGGGCAGCGACGACGCCGAAAACGCCCTTGTCCGCGCCGCGCACCAGCGGCTTCAGCAGATGACGCCGCTTGGGCGGCAGATCCTGTTGCTCACCGCGCTGGAAGGCTTTTCGGTCGACGAAGCGGGACAGATCACGGGAACCGACACGGCGACGGTCGAATCGCTGCTTGCCGACGCGGTGGCGGACCTCGACCGCGAATCGCGCACCTCGGTGCTGATCATCGAGGACGAACCGCTGATCGCGATGGAACTCGAACAGATCGTCCGCGGACTCGGCCACGATGTCGCCGCGGTCGCAACGACGCACGAAGATGCGGTCGCGGCGTTCGAAAACACCGACGCCGGGCTGGTGCTTGCCGACATCCAGCTCGCTGACGGATCGTCGGGGATCGACGCGGTGCAGGACATTCTGGCACGCGCGCCAGTGCCCGCCATCTTCATCACCGCCTTTCCCGAGCGGCTGCTCACCGGCGGACGGGTCGAACCGACCTTTCTCATCTCCAAACCGTTTCGCGAAAATACGGTGCGCGCGGCGATCAGCCAGAGCCTGATCTTCACGCCCCAGCTCGCGGCATAGCATCGACACGCTTTGCGGCACCGGCCGGCGAAAGCCGGAAATAACCTCAGTCCGGTGCCGGCGCGCCACCCGTCAGCTCGTCGACATGGTCCATGATCGCGCGGAAGGCTTCGTTCGACGGCAATTCGTCGCTGCTCCGCCTCGGCATGTCGCCGCTTTCCAGGATCGCCTGAAGCGCCGCGCGTCCGCGCGACACGCGGCTTTTCATCGTGCCGATCGCGCAGCCGCAGATCGCCGCGCCTTCCTCATAGCTCAGCTGTCCCGCGCCGATCAGGATCAACGCTTCGCGCTGGTCGACGGGCAGCATCAACAGCGCGCGCTGAACGTCGGCGAGGTGGAGGCTGTCGTCCTGGTCGTCGGGCGCCACAAGCAGGCGTTCGGCGGCAATCTCGTCATATTCGGCGGTGAACTTCCTGCGCCGCATCTGCGACAGAAAACAGTTGCGCAGGATGACGAAGGCCCAGCTTTTCATGCTCGCGGGGCCGGGCACATATTGCGCGCGCGCCTTCCACGCCTTCAGCATTGTTTCCTGCACCAGATCGTCGGCCAGATCCGCATTGCCCGTCAGACTGCGCCCAAAGGCGCGCAGGTGCGGCAACATCGCCGCCAGTTTCTGCTTGAAGCTGGCGTCGTCGAGCGGCTGAGGCGTTATGGTGCTGATAGGAAGCCCTTTGTCTGACGGTCGATTTTTCGCTTTTCTATGACGGGCTTAACGCGCTCACCGGTCATTGCAAGGGCGCCTGCCCGCCGGACGGCGGCGGGCGACGGCCGAGCGCGACGAAATTGCCAAGCATCCGCTCGACCTCGGGATCTAGGCGGCCGTTCGCCACCAGTCGGGCGAACTCCGCCTCGTGACCGTGAAAGCCGGGCTCGTACAGCATGGCCCAGTCGGCGAAATCGCGGCGCTCGATCGCGCGGCGCCGGATTTCGGTCATCCCGCTGTGCCGCGAATCGTCCCGAATCACCGCCAGACAAGCATCGACGCGATCGGCAGGCCCTTCGAGCAATTGCATGAAATTATGCCCGTTATAGATAAGCGCGCCGGTCAGCGCGTCACGGGCATTGTTGCGGCGCGCACTCGTCAATATGGCGTTGATGTCGGCGGACGAAAGCAGCGGGTCGGCGACGCTGACATAGATTACGGAAAGCAAGTGGTGACGCTCCGTCGTTCGGCGCAATAGCCCTACCGTGTGACCCCTCACAGGCTTGTGATTAGGACGAGTGTGGCTTCCTGGCAACGCATTCGTCGCAAAAAACGGGTGGCGCGGGAACCCAGGGCCTATTTCCTCGTTGCTCTCGCATGGCAACGCAAGGCAACAAAGGAATGGATGACAAGGGGGCGCCGCGCCCCCTCGGCGCCGATGCGCCGCGCCGCGCACAGGGAAGCTTTCCCGGGACGCATGGCGACGAATGGCATCGCACGCTGACCGGGCGGCAGGCGCCCGAACCGGTGAGTGCGAAACTGCGCATGATCTATGGCAATATCGTCGCCGAACCATTGCCCGACCATATGCTCGAACTGCTTGCGCAGATCGAACAGACAAGTTCCAAATCATAATGACCGCCCCCACCGCCGCCGCCTCGCGGCCGCAGGCCGACGCGCTTTCGGACAGCGAATTCAAGTCCCTGCTCGCGGGTGTCATTCCCCATCTGCGCGCCTATGGCCGCAGCCTTTCGGGCAACCCCGACCTCGCCGACGACCTGACTCAGGACACGATGGTCAAGGCGTGGGCATCGCGCGACCGGTTTGAACGCGGCACGTCGATCAAGGCGTGGACCTTCGTGATCCTGCGCAACACCTTTCTGTCGCAGATGCGCCGCAACAAATTTGTCGGCGAATATGACGAAACCGCCGTCGAACGCACCATGTCGACCCCCGCGAGCCAGGAGGAAAGCGGCGAAATGGCCGACCTGCAGCGCGGGCTGATGGAATTGCCGCAGGACCAGCGCGAGGCGCTGATCCTGGTCGGCGCGGGCGGCATGTCGTACGAGGAAGCGGCGAGCATCTGCGACTGTGCGCTCGGCACGATGAAAAGCCGCGTGTCACGCGCGCGCGCCGCGCTTGAAGACATCATGGCGCGCGGTCAGTTCGTGCAGAAGCGCGCCGACACGCCCCCCGCAAGCGAAGCAGTCGATGCGATCATGGACAGCGTCGAGGAAATCGCCGCGCGCCGCGAGGCGGCAAACCGCTGAACCTTGCATCCAATCTTTCTCGTCCGTTCGTGCTGAACTTGTCGAAGCCCCGTCCTTATGCACCGCCGGAAGAAAGAACGGCCCCCTTCGGCTGCCTTGTCAGTCGACCAGGACAGGCTTCGACAAGCTCAGGGCGAACGGATAGGACTGGTCCTCGACAAGCCGAACCATGCGCGCCAAAACAGCATCTTCGTCCCCAGCCAAGCGAGATTTTCCGATGAAGAATCTTCCTCCCCTTGCCTTGATCGCCGCGCTCGCGATGGCCGCCTGCTCGGCGCCGGCGAGCACGAAGGCCGCGTCCGCCGACACCGCCGCGCTCGACGCATCGGGCGACCATCCCGCCGCCCCGCTTGCCGATGCCCCCTTCAGGGTGCAGGAGGTCGCGCGCTTTGACGAGCCCTGGGCGATGACCTTCCTTCCCGGCACCCGCGCCGCGCTGGTCACCGAAAAAGCCGGCAAGCTGAAACTGTGGCAGGAAAGCGGCCCGACGCTCGACGTCGCGGGGGTTCCCGCGGTTGCCTATGGCGGCCAGGGCGGCTTCGGCGACGTCATCGTCGCGCCCGATTTTGCGACCACCGGCACCATTTACCTGAGCTGGGTCGAAGCGGGGCGCGACGGCACCTATGGCGCGGTCGCGGGCCGCGCAAAGCTGATCCAGGGCGCCGCGCCGCGTATCGAGGGGCTGGAGATCATCTGGAAACAGGCGCCGAAGGTCACGGGCCGCGGTCATTATTCGCACCGCCTCGCCTTCTCGCCCGACGGCAAATATCTGTTCATCGCTTCGGGCGAACGGCAAAAGTTCGATCCGGCGCAGGACATGACGGGCAATCTTGGCAAGATCGTCCGCCTCAACCCCGACGGCAGCGTCCCCGCCGACAATCCCTTTGCCGGCAAAGGCGGCGTCACGGCCCAAATCTGGTCACTGGGCCACCGGAACATCCTGGGCCTCGCCTTCGACGACGCCGGGCGGCTGTGGAATCAGGAAATGGGGCCGCGCCACGGCGACGAGGTGAATCTGGTTCAGGCAAAGGCCAATTATGGCTATCCGATCGTGTCGAACGGCGACCATTATGACGGCCGTGACATCCCCGACCACCCGACGCGCCCGGAGTTTGCAGCGCCAAAGCTGTGGTGGAACCCCGCGGTTTCGCCAGCCGGGCTCGCCTTTTACGGCGGCGACCTTTATCCCGGCTGGAAAAACAGCCTGTTGATGGGCGCGCTGTCGGGCGAAGGGCTGGTGCAGATGCGGATCGACGGCGAGACGCTCCACAAGGCGGGGCGATGGGACCTGGCCACGCGCATTCGCGAAGTGGAGGTGCGCGATGACGGCACCGTCTGGCTGCTCACCGACGGCGACGACGGCAAGCTGGTGAAGCTGGTTCCCAAAGGATAAAGCGACCGCATGATCCGCGGCTTCCTTACCCGGCGCGCCGAATGGCCCGCGCATGTCCCCGATCCCGACGCGCCGCCGCCGCTGAAGCTGCTGTGGCGCGAGGTCGGGGCGCTGGTGCGCGCGGTGGCCGCCCGCATCCGCCCGCTCCCGCCCGAGCCCAATCCCGCCAGCGACCATCCGCCCGTCATGGTGCTGCCGGGGTTTTTGTCGGGAGACTGGGCGACCAAGGGACTGCGCGCCGACCTCCGCCGCGCGGGCTTCCGCTGCTATGCGTGGGGGCTTGGCTTCAACCGCGGCGCCACCCCCGACATCATCGAACGGATCGATGGGCGCGTGCAATGGATCATCGACCGCACCGGCTACGCACCCGCGCTGGTGGGGTGGAGCCTCGGCGGCATTTACGCGCGCGAATATGCGAAGCGCCACCCCGACAAAGTCGCGCGCGTCGTCACGCTGGGATCGCCCTTTTCGGGCAGCCGCCGTGCCAATCGCGCCTGGCGGCTCTATCATCTGATCGCGCGCCACCCGGTCGACAATCCGCCGATCGACTTTCACCCCGCGCCGCGCCCCGAAATGCCGACCTTCGCGCTCTGGTCAAAGCATGACGGCGTCGTCGCGGTGAACAGCGCGCGCGGCCAGCCGCACGAAAGCGACCGCGCGGTCGAGGTCGATTGCAGCCATATGGGCTTTGCCTATGCCCCCACCTCGGTCGCGGCGATCGTCAAGGCGCTGACCGAAGAGGTAACGCCGTCAGCCTGATCCGCCCGGCGCCATCGGGGGATGGCAAGGATCGCGGGTTCACGGGCCGGGTTCGCCTCGCCGCAAATCGACCGCCTGGATAAGGGTCAGTCGACCGCCCTGACGATCAAACTTGCGTTGGTGCCGCCGAAACCGAAGCTGTTGTTGAGCGCGGCGCGCACCTTGCGCTTCTTGGCGACCTTGGGAACCAGGTCGGCGCCCTCGGTGCCTTCGTCGGGATTGTCGAGGTTGAGCGTGGGCGGGACGATCTGGTCGCGGATCGCGAGGATGCAGAAGATCGTCTCGACCGCCCCGGCGCCGCCGAGCAGGTGGCCGATCGCCGACTTGGTCGAGCTCATCGACACATTGGCCATCGCGTCGCCGAACAGCCGCTTCACCGCGCCCAGCTCGATCGTGTCGGCCATCGTCGAAGTGCCGTGGGCGTTGATATAGTCGATGTCGGCGGGCGTCATGCCCGCCTTTTTCAGCGCCGCGCTCATCGAGCGGAAGGCGCCGTCCATTTCCGGGTCCGGGGCGGTGACGTGATAGGCGTCGCCCGACAGACCGTAACCGACGACTTCGGCATAGATTTTCGCGCCGCGCGCCTTGGCGTGCTCATATTCCTCGAGCACGACGACGCCCGCGCCCTCGCCCATCACAAAACCGTCGCGGTCCTTGTCATAGGGGCGGCTCGCCTGTTCGGGACGATCATTATAGCTCATGTTGAGCGCGCGCGCCTGCGCGAAGCCGGCGATGCCGATCGGGCAGATCGTCGACTCGGCACCGCCCGCGAGCATGATGTCGGCATCGTCGTCACGGATCATCCGCGCCGCGTCGCCGATCGAATGCGCGCCGGTCGAACAGGCGGTAACGACCGCGTGGTTGGGGCCTTTCAGGCCATATTTGATGCTGACCTGCCCCGAAATGAGATTGATGAGGCGGCCGTGGACGAAATGCGGCGACACGCGGCCCGGCCCCTTTTCGGCGAGCAAAAGGCTTTCGCTTTCGATCCCCGGCAGGCCGCCGATGCCCGACCCGATCGAACAGCCCGCGCGGAGCTTCTGTTCCTCGGTCAGGTCGGTGAGCCCCGCATCCTCGAGCGCCTGGCCCGCGGCGTCGATGCCATAGATGATGAAGGGATCGACCTGGCGCTGCACCTTGTGATCGACGCGCTTGCCGGGATCAAAGCCATATTCGTGGTCGGCGGGCTTCACTTCGCACGCGATCGTGCATTTCTGGTCCGAAGCGTCGAACTTCGTAATCGGGCCCGCGCCCGATTTGCCCGCGATCAGATTTTTCCAGCTGGTTTCAACGTCGCCGCCCAGCGGCGTCACCAAACCCAAACCCGTCACCACAACCCGGCGCATAGTCATTCCTTTCGTCGGCCCTGTTCCCGCAGGATGCCGCTTCATATGATTTGCATCGTCAACCCGGCGGAGGCCGGGGTCTCGCCCTCGCGACCTGTGATCGCCGAACCGGCGAGATCCCGGCTTTCGGCCTTTCGGCTGAAGTTTACCCCCATCGCCTGCCAGGACAGTCGAAGGGGCGGGATGACGGATGTAGCGCTGTGCCAGGCTACATCCATAAAAAAAGCTTCCCGGCCATCGCGCACAAGCGCTCGGGACCGGGAAGCCGGAAACGCGTGGACGGCTCCGGCATGGCCGGACCGCAGAGCCTTAGCCCTTGTTCGCTTCGATATAGTCGATCGCATCCTTGACGGTGGCGATCTTTTCCGCCGCATCGTCAGGGATTTCGACCCCGAATTCTTCCTCGAACGCCATTACCAGTTCGACGATGTCGAGGCTGTCGGCGCCCAGATCGTCGATGAAGCTCGCTTCTTCGGTGACCTTGTCGGCTTCGACGCCCAGATGTTCGACGACGATCTTTTTAACCTTTTCGGCCGAATCGCTCATGCACAGTTCCTTTTTCTGACCTGTTCGTGAATGTTGGAGATTGCCCTAGTGTCCGTCGGCGGGGCTGGCAAGAGGGCTGGCGCGGGCCACCCGTCGATGCGGCCTGTCGCCCCTGTCGCATTGCCCGAAACGCGGGCGCGCCCCTTTCCGCCCCTTTGGCGCCCGCCGTCGAAATAGGCACCGCGATCCCGGCGCGCAAGACCGCACGCCGCGAATAATCGGCGCGCGGAGGGTCAGCCCGCCGGGGGGCCGACGACGCCGGATTCGCGCAGAGCCGCCGACGCCCGCACGATCACCGCCGGGGTGATCATGAAGCGGCCGAGCACCTGTTCGGGCGACGCATCGGCGGGCTGGCGCGTATAATCGAGCAGGCGTCGCCACAGAGCGCGCGCCGCCTCCAGCTCGCCCTGCCGCGCCAGCACGACCGCGCGCACCATCAGATATTGCGGTTCCAGATTGGTCGGCGACGGCATCCGGTCGAGGATCGCCTGCGCCTCCGCCTGTTCGCCGCGCTGCGACAGGATGAAGGCCAACGCGACTGCGGGCACGCCGGGGTTGGAGGGGTCGAGCGCGAGCGAACGGCGCAGCAGTTCCTCGCCCTCCTGCGCGTGATCGCACGCCACCTTGAACAGGCCGAGAAAGCCGGCCATGTCGGCATCAAAGGGATTGAGCGCCCGCGCGCTGTCGCCCATCGCGATCCCCCCGGCGCAGTCGCCGGCATAGAAGTGCGCGCGCGCCATTGCGAACTGTCCGGCCGAGGCATTCGGATTTTCGCGATAGGCGCGCAGCGCGAGCGCGCGCGCCTCGGCAAAGGCTTCGCGGCCGGCAGGTGTCTTGCGCTGCGGCTGCCAGTCGCCGAAACGCACGAGCGATAACGCCGCGAGTGCAACCGGATCGCGCGGGTTGGCCTCGATCGTCGCGCGGAGGCAGCCGTCGACGCGCTTCGCCGTCGCCGGATCGCGCATCTGGCGCAACCGGTTGAACTGCGCAAGACAGGGATAGCCGGGCGCAAAATTGTCGGGCTGGCGCCGAATCTGGTCGCGCACGATCACGCCATAATCGCCCCCAAGCTGGGCGATGACGGGCTCGACGGCGGTGAACTCGGGCGTGTCGAGATGATCGAGCCGCAATTGCTGCGACCAGATCGCTCGCTGATCGGCGACGCGATTGAGCACCAACGTCACATCCACAACTCCGTCGACCGTGCGGACGAGCGATGTGTCGAGCCGATAGTCGGCGGTGCGCGGAGCCGCATCGCCCATGGCATTCGCGGCGAGCAGGTCGATCAGGTCGAACCGACGCAGCCCGTCGCGCAGCCTGCCGTCGAGCGCGCGTGCAAGCGCGCGCGATTCGGGCAGATTGCCCGATTCCGGCGCGCTGATTTCGAGCAGGGGTTCGGGCACCGGATCGCGCCCGAGCAGGCGCGGCGCTTCGCCGCGCAGCGCCCAGAGCGCCAGAAAGGCGAGCGCCAGAAGCAGCGGGGCGACGATCCACCGACCGAAGCGGCCGACGTCCGGGCGGGCGGGCGTCGGCGGCACCCCATCGCCGCCGATCGCCGCGGCTGCGGTCTTGACGTCATCGCCGCCGTCCGGTCCCCCGGTTCCGCGCGCGGCGGGCGGCGACGAGCGATGCTGGACGACCACTTCGTAACTGCCTTGCGGCACGCGCAGCCGGTGGACCCACGGCGTCTCTGCATAATAGCGGTCGAGCAGTGTCCGCAATCGGCCGACCATCACCCGCGGATAGCTGTCGACGGCGGGGTCGAAATCCTCGCTTCGTCCCAGCGCCTCGGTCGCGATCGCATAGGCCTTGGGCGCGCTGCGCCCGCCGCGCAGCCGATGTTCGACAAGGAATTGCAGCAACCGCGACAGCACCGGCGAGCGCGTGAACAGGGGCGATTCGAGCAGACGCTGAAGCTCCTCGGCGATGATCCGATCGACCTCGTCGGGGTCCATTTCGTTCGTTTTCGCCTGGTCCATGCTACCCTCAAATGCCCGCGGCGGGCGATGCGGTAGATACGCCAATCGTCCGGCGCGCCCACCCTTTGTTACGCCCTCGTAACGGTAACACGCCGAGCGATCCTCATATCAGATGTCCAAGGCCGCGCCAATGCACGACCGAAAAGGGCGAAACGGGTTAAGAAAGGGTTATCAAAAAGCGACACACCCGCATGTGACCCCTTGTAACTGCCCCGAAACGGGATTTCTGTCATCCTTTTCACCGCTGCATCGTCCTTTTTCGATGCGCCGTGAGGCCCAAGGCGAATGGTGCGAGCTGGTCCCTGGCACCTTTCGAACCCCCTCAGGCCTCATTTCAAGACTTCGCCGGGCGGCTCGACAGCCCCACCTGTTCGCCGCCCGGCAAGTCGATCCGCGTGCCCGCGATCGAGCGCCGCGCGCGACGATGCCACCGGCGCAGCGCCAGCGCCGC
This sequence comes from Sphingopyxis sp. LK2115, assembly GCF_014595975.1. Lineage (GTDB taxonomy): Bacteria > Pseudomonadota > Alphaproteobacteria > Sphingomonadales > Sphingomonadaceae > Sphingopyxis. Next base: position 65,888 of record NZ_JABWGQ010000015.1, read on the forward strand.
GACCATCAGGGATTCCAGCAACAATTCCATCGCCCGCAAGCATCGCCACGGCGACCGCCACCAGTCCTGCTGCCGCGGCCGCGAGCAGCGGCGCCGCGCCGTTGTCGAGCCAGCCTGCCGCGTTCAGGCCGGCCCGATCCGAAAGGCGCAAAGCTTGTTGCCGTCGGGATCGCGGAAATAGGCACCGTAAAAGGCGCGCGCGCCCTCCTCACCGCGCACCCCCGGCGGCCCTTCGCAGCGGCCGCCGAGTTCGAGCGCCCTGGCGTGAAGCGCGTCGACCTTCGCGCGCTCGTCGACGACGATCGCCGCCATATGGCCGTTGCCGGGATGCGGCGGCTGGCCGTCATAGGGCCGCGTCACCGCGATTCCCGGCTGTCCCCAGTCGGTCGCATAAAGGGTGAAGCCGTTCGCCTCCTCGTCGGACATCCGCATCAGTTCGCGCGCGCCAACGCTGGCGAGCAGTTCCGAATAAAAGCGGCGCGCGCGGTCAAGATCGCTGGCGCCCATGGTGACATAACCGAGCATCGCGCTTTCCTTTCTGCCGTCGGCGTCGATCGCCAGGCTTAACGAAGGGAGCGTCCGTGTCCACGGACACCGCCGAACTTCGTCGTAAAAAGCCTGGCGTCAGCTGGTCGCCGGCGCCTTGCACGGTCCGGTGTGCGTGCTCGTCATCTGCATCACCATCTCCATGTCGCCGCCGGTCGGCACTTTACCCTTGGTGGTGATCGTCACGTCGGATTTTTTGGCTTCCATCGTGCCGTTCATCGCCATTTCAACGGTCTGGCCGTTGGCGGTGCAGGTGCCTGCAACGTCGATCTTGCCGCCCGCGACATCCTTTTTCGACCAGGTGCATTCGCCGCCGTTGCCCGGCCCCTTGGCGAGCTCCGCCGCGATATCTTCCTTGTCGACCTGTTCCTGCGTGAAGCACTGGTCCATGCCGCTGGCGCCTTCGACCATCTTGGCCATGCCGTCCCTCATTTCGGGCGGCATTCCCGGAACCTCGAACTTCACCAGCTTGACCTCGGTATTCCAGTTGCCCGCCTCGCGCTTCACCGTGCCACCGGCATTTTCCGCCTTGCCGCAGCCGGACAGCGCCAGGAGCGTGCCGACGGCTGTAATCGCCATAATCTTTTTCATACCCTGTCTCCTGTGACTTGCCGCTGCCTGCTCTGTGGCGGACTCATTGCGATTGTGGACCCGCTCCATCGATACCATATTGGCGGCAATGGCAATCCAGATTCGCACCTCGCTCGACGAAATCGACACCGCCGAAGGCTATGTCCCGCACCGCCCCGCCCGGCCCGACAAGGTCGAGGGCGGCAAAAGATTTGAACTGGTCAGCGATTATGAACCCGCGGGCGATCAGCCCACCGCGATCAGGGAGCTGGTCGATACCGCGCGCGCGGGCGAACGCGACCAGGTGCTGCTTGGCGTCACCGGATCGGGCAAGACTTTCACCATGGCAAAGGTGATCGAGCAATTGCAGCGCCCGGCGCTGATCCTCGCGCCCAACAAGATCCTCGCGGCGCAGCTCTATGGCGAGTTCAAGAGCTTTTTCCCCAACAATGCGGTCGAATATTTCGTCAGCTATTACGACTATTATCAGCCCGAGGCCTATGTGCCGCGCAGCGACACCTATATCGAGAAGGAGTCGAGCGTGAACGAGGCGATCGACCGGATGCGCCATTCGGCGACGCGCGCCTTGCTCGAGCGCGACGACGTTATCATCGTCGCCTCGGTGAGCTGCCTTTACGGCATCGGCTCGGTCGAAACTTACTCCGCGATGATCTTCGATCTGAAGAAGGGGCAGGTCGCCGACAATCGCGAAATCATCCGCAAGCTTGTCGCGCTGCAATACAAGCGCAACGATCAGGCCTTTGCGCGCGGCAATTTCCGCGTCCGCGGCGACAGCCTCGAAATCTTCCCCTCGCACTATGAGGATATGGCGTGGCGGGTCAGCTTCTTCGGCGACGAGATTGAGGAGATCACCGAGTTCGACCCGCTGACCGGCAAGAGGATCGCGAGCCTGAACAGCATCCGCATCTATGCTAACAGCCACTATGTCACGCCCGGCCCGACGCTGAAACAGGCGACCGAGGCGATCCGCCACGAACTCGCCGAGCGGCTGAAAGAGCTGGAGGCCGAAGGCCGCCTGCTCGAAGCGCAGCGGCTCGAACAGCGCACCAATTTCGACCTGGAAATGATCGCCGCGACGGGAAGCTGCGCCGGGATCGAAAATTACAGCCGCTTTCTCACCGGCCGCCTCCCCGGCGAACCGCCGCCGACGCTGTTCGAATATCTGCCCGACAACGCGCTGCTGTTCGTCGACGAAAGCCATCAGACGATCCCGCAGATCGGCGCGATGTCAAAGGGCGACCATCGACGCAAGATCACCCTCGCCGAATATGGCTTCCGCCTGCCCAGCTGCATCGACAACCGGCCGCTGCGCTTCGCCGAATGGGACATGATGCGCCCGCAGACGATCAGCGTTTCGGCAACGCCGGGGACATGGGAAATGGAGCGCACGCAGGGCGTGTTCGCCGAACAGGTGATCCGCCCCACCGGCCTCATCGACCCGCCGGTAGAGATCAGGCCGGTCGAGGAACAGGTCGACGATTTGATCGCAGAGGCGAAAAAGACCGCGGCGGCGGGGTATCGCACGCTCGTCACCACGCTGACCAAGCGCATGGCCGAAGATCTGACCGAGTTCCTCCACGAAGCGGGCCTCAAGGTCCGCTATATGCACTCGGACGTCGAAACGCTGGAGCGCATCGAGATCATCCGCGACCTGCGGCTCGGCGTGTTCGACGTGCTCGTCGGCATCAACCTGCTGCGCGAAGGGCTCGACATCCCCGAATGCGGGCTCGTCGCGATCCTCGACGCCGACAAGGAAGGTTTCCTGCGCAGCGAAACCAGCCTCGTCCAGACGATCGGCCGCGCCGCGCGCAACGTCGACGGCCGCGTCATCCTCTACGCCGACCGCATCACCGGCAGCATGGAACGCGCGCTGCGCGAAACCGACCGGCGCCGCGCAAAGCAGCAGGCGTATAATGAAGCGCACGGCATCACCCCGACGACGATCAAGCGCAATATCGGCGACATCATCGCGCATGTCGCGTCAAAGGACGGCGTCGTCATCGACATCGGCGAGGACAGGCCGCAGCACATGGTCGGCCACAACCTGCGCGCCTATATCCAGGAGCTGGAAAAGCGGATGCGCGACGCCGCGGCCGACCTGGAGTTCGAGGAAGCCGGCCGCCTGCGCGACGAAATCCGCAAGCTGGAGGCCGACGAACTGGGCCTGCCACCCGATCAACAGGTCGCACCGCGCGTAGGGCGGAGCAACGAGGGCAAGCCGGGGACGCGCAAGGGGCGGTTCGGGAAGCAGAGCAAGACGAAGTGGGGGCGGTAGCCCCCCTTCGACCAAAACCCCAATCCAACCGACCAGCACCCTTGCCGCCTTCCCGCGCGCGGCTTAGCGTCCGCGCTTCCAAACGGGGAGACAAGTTGATGAAATCGGGTCTGTCGCTGATCGCGCTGGCGCTTGCCGCCGCGGTTCCTGCCATCGTCCATGCCGAGGACCAGAATGACAAGGCGAAGGCCGAAAAGCCCGTCGACTACGAACCGCAAATCCGCACCACCAGGCTCAGCGGCACCTTTGGCGGCCAGCGCGTCAATTATGCCGCGACGATCGGCGAGACGATCATCAAGAACAAGGACGGCGTGCCCGAAGTCGCCGTCGTCACCACATCCTATGTCAAGGAACCGCGCGACCCCAATCGCCCCGTGACCTTTCTGTTCAACGGCGGCCCCGGTTCGGGCACCGTCTGGCTGATGATGGGCGCGTTCGGGCCGAAGCGCGTCGCGATCCCCGGCACCGGGGTCGACGACGGCGCCCCGCCCTACCCCATCGTCGACAATCCCGACGCGCTGCTCGACGTCACCGACATCGTGTTCATCGACCCGCCGGGCACGGGTTTTTCGCACCTGATCGGCAAGGCCGACCCCAAGGATTATTACGGCGTGACACAGGACGCCAAGCTGGTGGCCGAGGTGATCCGCCGCTGGCTTGCCGACAATGGCCGCTGGAACAGCCCCAAATATCTCGGCGGCGAAAGCTATGGCACGACGCGCACCGCCGCGGTCGCACACCAGCTGATGAACGCGACCTATAACGACGTCGCCTTCAACGGGCTGATCCTGATTTCGGCGGTGCTCGATTTTGCGGCGGGCGCCGACACGCCGGGCAACGAACTGTCGCCGATCACCAATCTGCCGTCGATGGCGGTGACCGCGCTCTATCACGGCAAGGCGCAGGCGGCCTCACCCGAAGCCTTTGCCGAAGAGGCGCGACAATGGGCCATCGGCCCCTATGCGACCGCGCTGCTCAAAGGACAGAAGCTGCAGGGCGACGAACGCGCCGCGATCCGCCGCGAACTGGCGCGCTTTACCGGCCTGTCCGAAACCTATCTCGAACAGGCGGATCTGCGCGTCACGCCCGCGCGCTTCTACAAGGAACTGCTGCGCGATCGCGGCCTCACCGTCGGGCGGCTCGACAGCCGCTATACCGGCACGGATTACGACAACGCCGGCGAAACGCCCGACAACGATCCCAGCTTTTACGGGATCGACGCCAGCTATACCGCCGCGATCAACAGCTGGTTGCGCGACGGGCTGGGGTTCAAGACGACCCGCGAATATCAGTCGATCAGCGGCATCGGCAGCCAGTGGGACTGGCGCATCGGCGGGCGCGACAGCAACGCCTATCTCAACGTCGCGCCCTGGATCGGGCAATCAATGCGCGAGAACAGCGGGCTGCGCGTGCTCGTCGCGCAGGGCTGGTATGATTTCGCGACGCCCTTTTTCGCCGCTGAATATGCGCTGTCGCGCACCGGCATTCCGCAGGATCGCATTATCTACACCTATTATGGCGCGGGCCACATGATGTATATCCGCGACGAGGACCGGCGGAAACTGTCAGAGGATGTGCGCGCCTTCATCCGCGCGCGATAAGGTGTCAGGTCCGACCGGCCCCGACGCCTGTCGGCCCCGGCATCGCGCTACCCCCGCATCCTGTTCGCCATGCCCAGGATGTCGTCGAGCGGATTGCCGTCGCCGTCCATGTCAAGCATCCGGGCCAGCCCGCCTGCCGAGGAGGCGCCGCCACCCAGCGCGCCGCCGAGGACATTGCCGAGCAGACCACCGAGGCCGCCCGAAAGCCCGCCCTCGCCGCTGCCCTGTCCGCGCTGTTTCGCCATATAGCCCGCGACCATCATCGCGAGGATCGGCAGCATCTTTTTGAGCAGCCCTGCGTCGAGGCCGGTCTCGGCCGCCGCCCGCCTCGCGACGGTGCGGCTGACGTCCTTTGACCCGAAGATCTGGCCGAGCACGTCATTGCCCGCCTGAACCGGCGTCGGCTGCGGGCCAAGCACGGCGTCGAGCAGCCCCCCGCCGCCGAGCTGGCCGAGCAGGCCGCCGAGACCTTCGACGCCGCCGCCCGCCTGCGCCTGTTTCTTGAACCCGCCCAGGATCGCGGGAAGCAGCGCGTCGGCGCCCTGTTTCGCCATCGCGGGCGGCACGCCCAGTTCCTTCGCCATCGATTCGATGCCGCCGGCCTGCGCCAATATGTCGGTGAGGTTCATCGCGCGCGTCTCCCGCTATGGCGCCGATCGGTCCGCGCCCCAGACCTGCACTATAGCAGCGCGCCAGCGCACGGCGAGACGTTCATTTGGCTGTCATTATCAACGCCATAATCCTAGCCTGCGGTTCCCCGACTCGGCCATTCCGGCCAGACCGCGCGACAGTGGGAGCGAAATCATGGGCATTTTCAGCAGCATCAAGGATGCGATCTTCGGCAAGAAGGCCGAAGCGGCCGAACCCGTCGCCCCGGCGGCCCCCAGCCCCGTCGGCTCTGCGCTCGACGCCGCGACGCAGGCGATGGCGACGGCCGCCGCCCAGCCGGTCGATGTCGAGGCGATTTTGACCGCCGAGGCCGCAAAGACCGATCAGGACCTCAACTGGCGCACTTCGATCGTCGACCTGATGAAATTGCTCGGGCTCGATTCGAGCCTCGCCAACCGCAAGGAACTGGCGACCGAGCTCGGCTATACCGGCGCGCTCGACGGCAGCGCCGAAATGAACATCTGGCTGCACAAGGCGGTGATGCGCGAGCTTGCAGCGAACGGCGGCAAGGTTCCCGCCGACCTGATGGATTGATCCCGGTCAAGCCCGCCCCTTCGGGGGACGGCAGCGAAATCCGGCGGCTTGCCGTCTGGTTGCAGCGGGTGGGGGCTTGTCGCCTTGCGAAGGCTACAAGCCCTCAATCGGCGTCGGGTGGATCGGCCCCCGGCTGGTTCAGGTCGGTCCGGGGGACCGACCGACCCGACACCCGCTTTCCCGAAGGGCGGGGCTTCATGCCGACCATTGACCGTCGCGCTCCGCCGCCTAGACAGGTTTCAACCGAAACAAACCTTTCAGGGAGCCGCCAGTGCATCGTCCGCTTTCCGTCCCCGTCAGCCGCCGCCACACGCTCGCCGCGCTCGGCGCGGGCACCGCGGGCATCGCCCTCGCCAGCCCCGCCGCGGCGTTGCAGGACGCGCCCGGCGACGGCGCGCAGCGATTGCTCGCCTCGGTCGCCGACAATCTGCTTGCCCATTCGCCCGAGGGGGCGACCTCGCTCGGCATCGACACCGGCGACCGCGCGGCGATGCGCGGGCAGCTCGGTGATCGCTCGGCGACGGGTGTGCAGGCGCTCGCCGACACGCTGAAGGCCGATGTAGCGCGCGTCCGCGCCGTCGACAAGGCGGGCCTCGACCATGCGACGCGCACCAGCCTGGCGGTTGTCGAAAGCGCCTATGACGTCGCGCTCGCGGGCTTTGCCCTGCCTTATGGCGACGTCGCCGTCGGCGGGTGGCGCAACACGCCCTATGTGGTGATCCAGAACGTCGGCGCCTATCTCGACATTCCCAAGTTCCTCGACAGCGACCATCCGGTCAAATCGTCGGCCGACGCCGAAGCCTATCTGGCGCGCCTCAATGCCTTCCCCACCGTTCTCGATGGCGAGACCGAGCGGCTGAAGGCCGCGGGCGCGCAGGGGCTGATCGCCCCCGCCTTCCTGATCGACAAGGCGGTCAAGCAGATGGAGGCGAGCCTTGCCGACGCAAAATCGGGCGGGTCCATGGTCGAAAGCCTGACGCGCCGCGCGGCCGCGGCCAAACTGGGCGGCGACTGGGGCGCGCGCGCCGCAAGGATCGTGCAGGGTCCGGTCGCTGCCGCGCTTGAGCGCCAGCTCGCCGCGATGAAGGCGCAACGGCCCGGGGCGACGATGGATGCGGGCCTGTGGGCACGGCCGGGCGGCGACGAATGGTATGCATGGGGGCTGCGCGCATCGACCACCACGCGGATGACCCCCGACGCGATTCACGAAATGGGGCGACACGAACTCGCCGAACTCCACGGCCGGATGGACCCGATCCTGAAGAAGCTCGGTTATACGCAAGGTTCGGTCGGCGACCGGATGAACGCGCTCGCCAGGGATCCGCGCTATCAATTCCCCGACAATGACGCGGGCCGCGCCGAAATCGTCGCCTATATCCAGACCTGGCTGGACAAGATCCGCGCCGAACTGCCGCGCGCCTTCCGCACCTTGGTCAAGGGCAATGTCGAGGTGAAGCGCCTGCCTCTGGCCGAAGAGCCGGGCGCGCCCGCGGCCTATGGCGGCGCGGGGTCCATTGACGGCAGCATTCCGGGGCGCTTCTGGATCAACCTGCGCACCACCGAATTGCACAGCAAATATTCGCTTCCCGATCTGACGATGCACGAGGCGATCCCCGGCCACGCCTGGCAGGGCGAATATGCGCATTCGATGCCGCTCATTCGCACGATGCTGGCGTTCAACGCCTATTCGGAGGGCTGGGCGTTATACGCGGAACAGCTTGCCGACGAGCTCGGCCTCTATGACGATTTCGAGGTCGGACGGCTCGGTTACCTTCAGTCGCTCGCCTTCCGCGCCTGTCGTCTTGTCGTCGATACCGGCCTTCATGCGAAACGCTGGACGCGCGAGCAGGCGGTGCGCTTCTTCGTCGAGGAAAATGGCTCGAACCCGCTCGAGGTCGCGAGCGAGGTCGACCGCTATTGCAGCTGGGCCGGGCAAGCGTGCGGATACAAGGTCGGGCACAGCGAGATCGTCCGCCAGCGCGGGCTGGCACAGGCGGCGCTGGGGCCGAAATATGACCTGCGCGATTTCAACGATGTCGTGGTCAAGGGCGGCAATGTCCCGCTCGACGTGCTGGCGCTGAATGTTGCCGACTATATGAAGGGCGCGAAGGAGTAAGCTCCGTCAGCGCCGCGATATTTCAGACTCGCACAAAGCTGCGAAGCCACGAAATTGTCCCCAACCCATTCGCCCTGAGCTTGTCGAAGGGTCGTTCTTTCTTCCGGTGCCGGAAAGGACGATGCTTCGACAAGCCCGGCGCGAACGGAGGGCGAAAGACCCACATTGCGGCTTCGTGGCATTGCGCCAGTCCCGCGGGCGCGACGCTCAAGGCAGCGGCATCAAATCCGGCTCGACAAACCCGCGCCGCGCGGACACCGAAAAGAGCCGTTCGCGACTGTAAAAGCGCAGCGGCCAGTCGCGTCGGCCGACGTCGGACAACAGCAGCGCGTTGACACGCGCGGCCAGCCCGGTCTCGGCGGTCTCCGTCAGAAACAGCCGCACGCCCGCCACATAGGCGCGGGTGATGCTGTCGTGATAGCCATTATGGTCGTCGTTCACCCCGCCGACGCTTTCGTTGAAACGGCGGATGATCCCCGCGATCGCGGCATCGACGTCGATGCCTGCACGCTCGGTGAGCAGCCACAGGCACGCGGCCAGATGCGCCTCGTGCGTCCACGCCGCGCGCGGCAGCGTGCAGGCGAGCAGCCCTTCGCCCAGCGCGCGGATGTCCGCATCGCGCTCGAACAGGCGCGGCGAAAAATCGGTGGTCATTGGTCCGGTCCTTCGAGGTGAATGGCCACCCGGGAAGGACCGGGCGGTTATGCTGCGACGGTGGCCTGCGGGGCGGCCTGGCGGACGCCTTCATCGACATGGCTTTCAAATTGCGCGAAATTGTCGATGAATTGCTGGACCAGCACCTGCGCGGTGCGGTCATAGGCCGCCTTGTCGGCCCAGGCTTCGCGCGGGTCGAGCAGGCTCGCGTCGACCCCCGGCACCGCGACGGGGACCATGAAGCCGAAATAGGGATCGCGGCGGAACTCGGCATCGTTCAGGCTGCCGTCGAGCGCGGCGTTGAGCAAGGCGCGGGTCGCCTTGATCGGCATCCGCTTGATGCCGTCCATCGTCGCCATGCCGCCGGTCCAGCCGGTGTTGACCAGCCAGCACTGGACGCCGCCCCTGGCGATGCGCTCTTTCAACAGATTGCCATAGACCGACGGATGGCGCGGCATGAAGGGCGCGCCGAAACAGGTGGAGAAAGTCGCCTCCGGCTCGGTCACGCCGATTTCGGTCCCCGCGACGCGCGCGGTGTAGCCCGACAGGAAATGATACATCGCCTGATCGGGGGTCAGCTTCGCGATCGGGGGCAGCACGCCATAGGCGTCGGCGGTGAGCATGATGATGTTCTGCGGCACCGGACCCATATTTTTTTCCGACGTGTTCGGAATGAAATCAATGGGATAGCTGCCGCGGCTGTTCTCGGCGAGGCTCGCGTCGTCGAAATCGAGCTCGCGCGTCACCGGGTCCATCACGACATTTTCGAGCACCGTTCCGAAACGCTTGGTGGTCGCGAAAATCTCTGGCTCGGCTTCCGGCGACAGGCGGATCATCTTGGCATAGCAGCCGCCCTCGAAATTGAAGACCGCGGTATCCGACCAGCCATGTTCGTCGTCGCCGATCAGCGTGCGCGAGGCGTCGGCCGACAGCGTCGTTTTGCCAGTGCCAGACAGGCCGAAAAAGACCGCAGTGTCGCCCTTTGGCCCGATGTTCGCCGAACAGTGCATCGGCATCACGCCCCTTGTCGGGAGCAGGTAATTGAGGATGCCGAACACCGACTTCTTCATTTCGCCGGCATATTGCGTGCCGCCGATCAGGATCAGCTTTTCGGTGAAATTGACCGCGATCACCGTTTCGCTGCGCGTGCCATGCTTCGCCGGGTCGGCACGGAAGCTCGGCAGGTCGACGATCGTATATTCGGCCGCAAAGCCGGTCAGCTCCTCGGCCGTCGGGCGGCAGAGCAGGGTGCGGATGAACTGGCTGTGCCAGGCGAATTCGGTGATGACCTGCACCGCGACGCGGTGTTCGGGCTGCGACCCGCCGAACAGCTGCTGGCGATAGAGGCGCGGACGCCCGGCGAGATGTGCGAAGAAATCGGCCTTCAGTGCCGCGAAATGATCGGGGGTCATCGGCACATTGGTCTTGCCCCACCAGATCGTATCGCGCGTTTCATCGTCCTGGACGATGAACTTGTCCTTCGCGCTGCGTCCCGTGTGCTTGCCGGTCGCGACGACAAGCGGGCCGTCCTTGGCAAGCCGACCTTCGCCGTGGCGAACCGCATCCTCGACCAGCGGCGCGGTGCCCCAGTTTTCGGCGATATCCGCCTGCGTTTCGATAGTGTCGCCGCCGATCACAACCTTGGTCATTTCACTCGCCTTTCCTTGGCCCGCGGGCGCCTTTGCATAGGTATGCAGGACATGCCGTGCGAAAGCGATGGGCCCGCACGAACATGGGGTGCCGACGAAACGCCGATTCCGAAATCCCGGCCGCGTTAGCGAGGATGCGCGCCGAGGTCAAAAGATTAAAGGGTGAATCGCGGCGTGGCGCCCGCCACGCCCGCCAACTCCATCCGTCCCCCTTCCGATGGGGGACGGACAGGCAGCCCTGACCACGAAGCGGCTTGGGCGGAGCGGGGCGCGGGGGCAGGTGCGAGTCACGCGGTTGTCGCTGAGCCACTTATCGGCTAATTCGCGGATCAAGGTCGGCCAACGGAAAGAGCATGACGGCAACCATCGCGCTGGTCGACGACGACCGCAACATCCTGCAATCGCTGTCGATCGCGCTTCAGGCCGAGGGGTTCGCCACGCGCGTCTATTCGGACGGCGAAGCGGCGCTGAAGCCGCTTATCGACAATCCACCCGACCTCGCCGTCTTCGACATCAAGATGCCGCGGATGGACGGGCTCGAGCTGCTCCGCCGCCTGCGTGAAAAAAGCCAGCTTCCGGTCATCTTCCTGACCAGCAAGGACGACGAGATCGACGAGGCGCTGGGCCTTGCAATGGGCGCCGACGATTATATCGCCAAACCTTTCTCGCAGCGGCTGGTCATCGCGCGCATTCGCGCGATCCTGCGTCGCGTCGAATTGAACCGTGCGACGCCAAGCGAGGATGACGAACCCGTCGCCGAGCCGATCACACGCGGGCGGCTGCGAATGGACCCCGCGCGCCACAAGGTCAGCTGGGACGGCAAGGACGTCACGCTGACCGTCACCGAGTTCCTGATCCTCGAAACGCTGGCCAGTCGCCCCGGCATCGTGCGCAGCCGCAACCAGTTGATGGACGCCGCCTATCAGGACGATGTCTATATCGACGACCGCACGATCGACAGCCACATCAAGCGGCTGCGCCGCAAGTTCCGCGAGGTCGACCCCGATTTCGACGCCATCGCCACCCTCTATGGCGCCGGATACCGCTTTGCCGACGAGGGCTGATCCCCTGCCCCCCGACGCGAGCGCGGCCGAACAGGAGGAATCGCCGCTCGTCTGGTCGGCGCGCTGGTCGCTGACGACGCGCATCCTGGCGGTCAACATCCTCGCGGTCGCGCTGCTCGCGGGCGGATTCTATTATCTCGACACCTATCGCACCCGACTGGTCGACACGCGCATCGCGGTGATGGAGGATCAGCTCGCGATGCTCGACACCGCGCTGGAAGCGGCGCGCCCCGAAGAACGCGACCGATTGATCGGCGAATTTGCCGAAGCGACCGAATCGCGCCTGCGCTTCTACGCCGCCGACGGCCGCCTGATTTCGGACAGTTTCCGGACCGGCGCGCCGACCTATACATTGCGCGATCCCAATTTGCAGGCGTGGCAGCGCGACGCCGCGCGGGCAATGGACCGCGGGATCGACTGGATCGTCGGCGCGCCGACCTATCCCGACTTTCGCGAGCCTGCGGTCGATAAGGCCGCGGCATGGCCCGAAGTGATCGAGGCGCAGCGCACCGGGTTGCCGACGAGCCGCTTTCGCTATGCCCCCGAACGCACGCCGCTGCTCAGCGCGGCGCGCGTCGTCGATCTCGACACACCGCAGACGGTGCTGATGACGCTCAACGCGCGCGACATCACACGCACGGTGCGCGCCGAGCGCTTCCGCCTCGCCGTCGTCGTCGCGATGGTGCTGATCGCCTCGATCCTTTTGTCGCTGTTCCTTGCGCGCACGATCGTACGCCCGCTGCGGCGGCTTGCGCGCGCCGCGGTGCGCGTTCGCCTGGGCCGGGCGCGCGAAGTCGTCGTCCCGCGCCTGCCGAGCCGCCGCGACGAGATCGGCACGCTCGCGCGCGCATTGAGCGACATGACGCAGGCGCTGCGCGAGCGCATCGACGCGGGCGAGCATTTTGCCGCCGACGTGACGCACGAGCTCAAGAATCCGATCGCGTCGGTGCGCTCGGCGATCGAGGGACTGGGCCGCGTCCAGTCCGACGAACAGCGCGCGCAGCTGCTTGCCATCGCCGACGAGGATGTGCGGCGGCTCGACCGGCTGGTGAGCGACATCAGCGAGGCGAGCCGCGTCGACGCGCAATTGTCGCGCACCTTGTTCGAACCGATCGACGTCGGGATGATGATCGAATCGATGCTCGCGGCGCGCAAGGCGCGGATCGACCCCGACGCGCCGCACCCCCGCCTCGCCTTTGCGCGCCCGCGCAAGGGCACCACCATCGTGATGGGCGACGGGCACCGCCTTGAACGCGCCATCGACAATGTCATCGACAACGCCATCAGCTTCTCTCCCGAAACCGGCCTCGTCTGCATCGCCGCGACGCGGCTGGGCGACGAGGTGCATGTCCGCATCGACGACGACGGTCCCGGCATCGACCCCGCGCAGCGCGAAGCTATTTTCCGCCGTTTTCACAGCGAGCGTCCGCCCGGCGAAGCCTTTGGCCGTCACAGCGGCCTCGGCCTTGCGATCGCGCGCACGATCGTCGAGGGGCACGGCGGGACGATCAGCGCGCGCGACCGCGACGACGGCAAGCCAGGCGCGAGCCTGCTCATCACCCTGCCCGCCGCCGAAAGCGCGACAGCCGCCCACTGACCGCAACTGCCTATCGCCTTGCGGCCCCGCTTCGGCGCCGGTAAGCCTGCGCCATGCTTCCGAGCCGGACCAGACCCGAAATCGTCAACATCCATGCGAGCTGCGTCGCCGCGGGCAATGGCGGGGTGCTGATCCTTGGCAATTCGGGGCAGGGCAAGTCCGACCTCGCGCTCCGTCTCATCGACCGCGGCGCCAAGCTCGTCGCCGACGATCGCTGCGACATATGGTTCGACCGTGGCCGGCTGTGGTGTCGCCCCCCCGACACGCTGGCGGGCAAGCTGGAGGTGCGCGGGATCGGTATCGTCGACCGGCCGTGGACCGCACCGGTGCCGCTGGCGCTCGCGGTGCGGCTGACCGACCGTTACGACCGGATGCCTGCGGTCGGACAGGTCGAAACGGTCGTCGGCCACCCGCTTCCCGCGCTGCTGCTGTCGGCGTTCGAGGTGTCGGCGCCCATCAAGATCATGCTTGCGCTCGAACGGCTGGCGCCCGCGGCATGAACGGACAGGCGAACCCTGCCGCCGAGTCGCGGCTGCTCCTCGTCACCGGCCTTTCAGGTGCAGGCAAATCGACGGTGCTGAAGGTGCTCGAGGATCTGGGCTGGGAAGTCGTCGACAATCTGCCGCTCGCGCTGCTTGAAGCGCTGATCGACGCGCCGGTGAAGCGCGGCGAGGCCGAACGCCCGCTCGCGATCGGCATCGACAGCCGCAGCCGGGGGTTTCGCCCCGCGCTGCTCGTGCGACGGATCAAGGAATTGCGCGAGGGCGGCGGGCGCGACATCCAGACGCTCTTCCTCGATTGCGCGGGCACCGAACTTGAACGCCGCTTTTCCGAAACGCGGCGGCGTCATCCGCTTGCCGAGGATCGTCCCGCCGCCGACGGCATCGCGCGCGAGCGCGAGATGATGGAGCCGCTGCGCCGCTGGGCCGAACATGTCGTCGACACCACCAATTACAGCAGCAACGATTTGCAGCAGGAGGTGCGCCAGCGCTTCGGCGATGCCGAGGACGGTAACCCGGTGCTCAACATATTGAGCTTTGGCTTCGCGCGCGGGTTGCCGCGCAACGCCGACCTGGTGTTCGACATGCGCTATCTGCGCAACCCGCATTGGGATCCGAAGCTCAAGCCCGGCACCGGGCTCGATCCCGATGTCGCCGCCTATGTCATCGCCGACCCGGCCTATGAAGACAGCGTGTCGCAGATCGAAAAGCTGATCCTGACGCTGTTGCCGCGTTACCGGGCCGAGGGCAAAAGCTATGTCACCATTGCCTTTGGCTGCACCGGCGGACGTCACCGTTCGGTCCATGTCGCCAGTCGTGTTGCCCGAACGCTACGCGATTGCGGATATGAGCCGGTGCTGACCCACCGCAATCTTGACTCTGCCCCGCAAGATGGGCTTGAGGGCAAGCCCCCGCCCGCTGCCCGCGCGTCGGGCGGCAAACGATAAGGGTCGATCACTGCATGCCGAACGACAAGGCTCTGCCGCTCCTGGGAATGGTGCTCGTCACGCACGGCCGCCTCGCCGAGGAAATGGTCCGCGCGATGGAACATGTCGTCGGCCCGCAGCGCGCCGTCGCCACCGTGTGCATCGGCCCCAACGACAATATGGAGATGCGGCGCCAGGAGATCGCCGACGCCATCCGCAACGTCGATGAAGGCCGCGGCGTGGTGATGCTGACCGACCTGTTCGGCGGCACCCCTTCAAACCTGGCGATCAGTCTGCTTGAGGCCGGAAGGACCGAGGTGATCGCGGGAGTCAACCTGCCGATGCTGATCCGCCTCGAAAGCGCGCGCAAGTCGATGGAACTTCGCGCCGCGGTGATCGCTGCCAAGGAAGCGGGCCAGAAATATATTTCGGTCGCATCCGAAATGCTGGGAGTGGGACCGTGAACGAGGTTTCCGAAACCGTCGAGATCACCAACCAGCGCGGGCTGCACGCGCGCGCGAGCGCAAAGTTTGTAACCTTCGTCAGCCGCCTGCCCGCAACGGTGACGGTCGAGGTCGAACGCAATGGATCGCGCGTCAACGGCACCTCGATCATGGGGCTGATGATGCTCGGCGCGGCCAAGGGCGACACGATCACCATCCACACCAGGGGCGACGGGGCCGACGCTGCGCTGCTCAAACTCGTCGGGCTGGTCAAGGACAGCTTCGGCGAGGATTAGCGGTCCGCCCTTTCTCGTTTGCGTGTCCCCGCAAAGGCGGGAACCCCTCGCCCGCCGGTTCAGGATAGCGCCCACGAGAGGTGCCCCCTCGCCTTTGCGGAGGAACGGAAAAGCAGAAACATGAGCGGTCGTCGTTCCACCATCGAAAGCCTGTCCAACCCGCTCGTCAAGCGGATGCGCCTGCTGCGCGAAAAACGGCATCGCCGCGCCGAGCGGCTGTTCCTGGCCGAGGGGCTGCGCATCGCGACCGAGGCACGCGAGGCTGGCGTGCTGCCTGCATGGCTGTTCCTCGGCCCCGATGGCGCCGGGCATCCGCTCGCGCAGGCGCTTATCGACGCGACAATGGCGGCGGGCGGCGAAGTCATCGACACCACGCCCGCGATCCTGTCGAAACTGTCGGGCAAGGATAATCCGCAAACCATCGTCGGCATCTATGCCGAACCCCAGGCGACGCTTGCCGACATAGACCGCGATGCGGCGCCGATCTGGCTGGTCGCCGAACGGCTCCGCGATCCCGGCAATCTCGGCACGATGCTGCGCACCGGCGACGCGGTCGGCGCGGGCGGGCTGATCCTGCTGGACGACAGCACCGATCCCTATGGCGTCGAGGCGGTTCGCGCGAGCATGGGGGCGATCTTTACGCAAAGCCTTGTTCAGGCGCGCTGGGACGAGTTCCTGCCCTGGCTGCGCAGCGGAGCGGGCGAACTGGTCGCGACCTGGCTCGGCGACGACGGCGTCGATTATCAGGCGGCGCGTTACAGCGCGCCGACCTTCATCCTGGTCGGCAATGAATCGCAAGGACTGCCCGCCGAATATGCCGCGGCGGCCGACGTGCGCGTGAAGATGCCGATGCTGGGCAAGGCCGACAGCCTGAACGCCGCGGTTGCGGCGGCGGTGATGGCCTATGAGGTGCTGAACCAGCGAAGGGACTGATGGGGAGCGGCTTTTTTGGTTCAGCCAGCCGCCAGCATCATGCTATTATCCCATGCTCACGTCCCGTTGGCATCGAGCGACGTCGAGATGCGCCTCGACCACGCGCCATGCCGATGGGCGTTGCGACTTCGCTCGACACGAGCGGAACCAGGGAGTGTCCATGCCCCGATTCCTTTCCGTCTGCATCCTCGCCCTGACGCTCGCCGCCTGCGCGCCCGCAGCCGAGACGCCCGCCGGCCCCGGCGAGGCGCCCGCCGCCTATATGGCGCTCGGCACCGAGCCAGGCTGGACGCTCGAGATCACGCCCGCGCGGCTGAACTATGCCGGCGACTATGGGGAAACGATGATCGCGGTGCCCAATCCGGGCGCGCAGGCCGCGACGGGGGGCAAACGCTATGCCGCCGGTCGGCTGACGGTCGATGTGACGCCCGGCCCGTGCAGCGACGGGATGAGCGATCGCCGTTATGCCGACACGGTGACGGTGGTGGCCGATGGCAAGAGGGTGACGGGATGCGGCGGCGACATATTGCCGCCCGATGCGCTCGCGGGGACCAGCTGGACCTTCGTGTCGATCGCGGGTGTGCCGGTCGCGCCCGACCGCCCCACCTCGCTGGCGTTTGACGGCGCGCGGCTGAGTGGCAGCGCGGGCTGCAACCGTTTTTCGGGGAGCTATGCGGTCGCCGACGGCACGCTCACCGCGGGGCCGCTGATGGCGACCAAAATGGCCTGCCCCGGCGCGGCGATGACGCAGGAAAGCGCCTTCTTCGCGCTGATGCGGGGACCGGTGCGCCTGCATTTCCCGAGCGACGGGACGATGGAGATCAGCGGCGACGGCGGACAGACCGCGGTGTTGAAGCGGGCGATCTGATCCCTGCCCGGAAAGGCCCGAATAGCGTCACCCCGGCGAAGGCCGGGATCGCACCGTCCCGGCCGCGCACACCGCGGAGGCCCCGGCCTTCGCCAAGGTGACGATCAATGACAAGCATGTCTGCGCGTTCGCGCGAGGCGGGGACGACGCGATTCATTCGGCCGCGTCATTCTCCGCGCTCGGCGCCGCCGCAAGCTTTGCCAGCGGCCGCGCCGCCTGTTCGGCGACCGGGAGCGTCGGAATCTCCCGTCCGCCGGTTTCGATATCCAGCGCCTCGAAACGCCTGGCTTGCGTCAGAACCTGCGATTCGAAGCTGCCGACAAAGGCGTTGTAGGCACCGGTCGCCTGATCCAGATTCTTGCCGACGCGCGCGATGTGCGCGCCCATCGCCGACATGCGCGCATAAAGCACCTTGCCGAGCATCGCGATTTCGCGTGCCTGGTTGGCAAGCTTTTCCTGCCTCCACACCGCCGCGACGGTGCGCGCGATCGCGATGAGGTTGGTCGGCGTCGCAAGCAGCACCTTGCGTTCAAAGGCATAGTCCCAAAGCTCATGGTCATGGTCGAGCGCGGCGGCAAGAAAATGTTCGCCGGGGACGAACATCACGACGAAATCGGGCGTGTCGTCGAACTGGTTCCAATAAGCCTTGGCGCCAAGCGCATTGACATGCGCCTTCATCGCCGCGGCGTGCGCGGCGAGATGCGCCGCCCTTTCGCCCTCGTCGACCGCGCCGAAGGCGTCCTGATAGGCGTTGAGCGAAACCTTGGCGTCGATCACCAGGCTCTGGCCGCCGGGCACTTTCACCACGACATCGGGACGCAGCCGCCCGGCTTCGCCGCCATCGACGCTCACCTCGGTCTGAAAATCGGCATGTTCGCTAAGCCCGCAGCTTTCGAGCACGTTGCGAAGCTGCTGCTCGCCCCAGCGGCCGCGTGCCTTGGGCGCGTTGCGCAGCGCGTTGACGAGCTTTGCCGCCTCGCTCGACACGCGCTCGCTCTGCGCGCGCATCGATTCGATCTGACCCTGCAATAATCCGAATGCGCTCTGGCGCTCGGTCTCGACCTTCTTCACCTCGGTCTCATATTTCTCCAGCCGTTCATGGACGGGTTGGAGCAGCGCCTTCAGATGCTGGCCCGCGCTTTCCTCGCTCTGCCGGAAGCGCGCCTCTGCGCGGTCAAGGAACGCCTTCTGCGCTTCGCCGAGCATCGTCTGCCCGACTTCGCGAAACTGCGCGGTGAGCGCCGCCTGCGCCTGGGTGAGCTGCGCGATCTGCGCGTCGTGCGCGGCATCGCGCGCCTTCTGCTCGGCGAGCAGCGCCGCGAGTTGAATGTCCGCTGCCTTGCGTGCCTCGGCCTCGGCGGCCAGATCGGTCACGGCCGCCTTGAACCGTTCGGCCAGCCCGTCGCGCTCGGCCTTCAGCGCTCCGGCCTCACGGCCGGCGAACAACCAGCCGACCAGGGCGCCGACGACAAGGGCAACAAGGGCGACGCCAAGCGATAGTCCATCCATGGACGGAACATAGGACGAACGCTGCGGGCTTGGCTAGGGGTAATCGGACGCGGGTCAGCACGCTGGCGCGGGGTTGCTATTCGATCACCCCTATCTCGGTTCGCAATTCGGCGATCAGCGCCGCCACCTTCGGCAACCGCGCCGCCTCTTCGTCGAGAATCGCATGGAAAGCTCGGCGTTTCATCGCCGCCAGCGCCTCTGCGGACAGCGCGCCCTCGCCGGTCACGCTCGACGCGACGATGTCGATCAGCCGGTCGGCACCGTGCAAGCGCCCCCAGAGATAGTCATTCTCGCGATAGGCGCGGCTGAAAAAAGCGCCGAAGCTGTTGAACTCGATCCCCTTCAGCATCGCCGCGGCGCCGCCCTGGCGGATCGCGGTCGCGTCGGAGGGCGAGATGCGGTCGATCTTGATCGGGTCATATTCGTCGAATCCTTCGCCCTGGAGCAGCGGCAAGGTCGCGATGTCGTAAAAGGGATAGCCCAGATAGGCGAGCAGCAGCACGCGCCGGTCGTCCTTCGGCATCGCCGCGAGCCCCGCGGCGATCAGCGCGTCGGCTTCGCCATCGACGGCGGCAAGATCGCGGCGCGCGGCGATCGCGTCGATCCAGTCGCCGGGGCCGGCGTCGGCAGGCAGGTCGAGATCGGCGAGCCAGCTGTCGCCTTCGCGGTCCAGATACCGACCGAGCGCCGCAAAGATCGCCTCGCGCATCGCGTCGCACGCGGGATCGCGCGCGTCGCGCCTTGCCTCGACCGCGGTGTCGAGCTCGCGCGCCAGGAAACGCAGGCGACGGATACGAAAGCCAAGGTCGTGGGTGCGGAAAAAGACGATCGCGTCGCCGCTTGCCCCGGCTCCCTTCTTCCCCGAAATCCGGTCAAGCCCGCGCGCACGAACCTCGTCCCACAGGGCGACGCGCCGGTTCGCCCGGTGAATCGCGCCCTCGGCAGGCCGCAGCCGGTCGATCAGGCGCGCAAGATCCTCGATCACCGCCGACAGTTTGAGGTGGCCATAAGGCGCAAAGGCAAAGCCCGCGCGCGCCGCGGCCTGTTCCTGCGCCTTCGCGCGCCATTTCTGGAGCCGCGCGGGGGTTGGCGTGTCGAGGAAAAAGGTCGTGCCAAAGAGCGCCGCCACCTGTTCCTCGACCTCGACCTTCATCGCGTCGATGATATGCTGCATCCGGCGAATGCGCCGCGACATACCCTCGATCGCCTCGACATTGTCGCGGATCGGCTGTTCGCGCGGGATTTCCGAAAGCGCGCCGAGGATCGTCGGCACGAAACCCGGCAAGCGCGGCTTGTCGCCATCGGCGGGGTCGCCGGGCTTGCCGAAGCTAATCGAGCGAAAGTCGGGCTTGGGGTCGATATAGACGAAACGGCGGTCAATCTCGCGCCGTGCCGGGCGCTGCTTCAGCGCCGCGATCGCCGGGCGGAAGGGCGCGTTGGCGAGCACCGAGCCGTCGATCAGCACGCGGTCGGCGGGGTCGCTCGCCTCGCCCGGCGGCAATTGCGCGCGGATGAACGCATCGCGGCCCGGCCAGTCCAGCCCGCGCTTTTCGAGCACGCGGTCGATCTCGCGCAAGGTGAAGGGCGGGAAGGCGCCGGGAAAGCTGGCGGTCGCGCGCGCCGCCGCCGCAAGCCCCGGCACGTCGTCGAGCCGCTTGCCGACACGGCCATCTTCGCGGAAATGCAGGATCAGCCGATGCTCGTCCTCGGTGACGCGCGGCGGGCTGTTGAGCGCGAGGGGGACGCTGTGCCCCGCGAAATCGGTGACCGACACGAACAGGTCGATGGGCTGGCCGTCCGGCACCAGCACCGGGCCGCGCGGCGCCGCGTCCATCGCCGCAAAGGCGTCGAACAGCAGGTGCGAAAAGGTCTCGCCGCCAAAGGGCGGCTCGAACCAGCGCGCACGCACGAAACGCGACAGCTTGGCGCGCACCTCATCCTGCGCCGCTTCGCCGACGGTGCGGTCGATGCTGTTGCCGCGCCGCTTCATCGCCCAGCCGGCGATCGGCACCGCCCAGAATTTCGTCATTTTCGATAGCGGCCGGGCGTCGGGGTCGAGCAGATTGTCGACATCGGCACTCTCCAGCCAGAGGTCCGTGAGCGGATCGAGCGATTCGCCCGTCGCCAGCGCGCGGGCAAGAAAGATACCGTTGATGCCGCCCGCGCTGGCGCCCGCGATAATGTCGGTAAAGACGCGCAGCCGCACATTGCCCTGCGCCTCGATGGCGGCGATCAGGTCACGATACACCGCGCCCGCGCCGTCGATCGCGCCGCCGTCGTGAAAGGCGCGCGACGCGACCGCCAGCCGCCACACTTCCTTGGTGACGCCGTGCATATAGACGGCAAGGCTGATGCCGCCGTAACAAATCAGGGCGAAGCGCAGTTCCTTTTCCCGCATGGCCGGGTGATAGCGCGGATCGCCGGGCCGCGTCACCCCCGACGCCGCGCGGTGACGGCCATGCGGCGGCGCGCGGGCGTTCCGATTGACCGTCGCCCCGCCTGTGCGGGGGCGACGCCTTCCTTCGGTCGACACCCGCCCCCACCCGCGCCTCTCCCACAAATCTTCTTGCATTTGCGAATGTGTCGCACTAGCGGCCGGTCGCAAGCAGGAGTTGATAATGAATCGCAAATGGCTCGTCGCCGCGTTGCTGTCAGGCGCGCTTCCCTTCCCCGCATTCGCGCAGGACACGCGGCCCGTCGACGAAGCGATTGCGGGCGATGCGGGCGAAACGATCGTCGTCACCGCTGCGCGCACCATCCTGCCGCCCAACGCCCTGCCGCTGACGATCGACGTCATCGACAAGGACGCGCTCGACCAGCAGGTCGCCATTTCGGGTTCGGTCACCGACGCGGTCGCGACGCTGTCGCCCAGCTTTTCGCCGACGCGGCAGAAACTTTCGGGCGCGGGCGAGACGCTGCGCGGCCGCTCGCCGCTCTATGCCATCAACGGCATTCCGCAATCGACCCCGCTGCGCGACGGCAGCCGCGATGGTTTCACCATCGACGGCTTTTTCGTCGATCGGGTGGAACTGATCTTCGGATCGAACGCCTTGCAGGGGATCGGCGGCACCGGCGGCATCGTCAACCAGGTCACCGTCGGCGCCCCCGCCGACGAGGGTGTGTCGGGCCGCGCGCTGCTTCAGGCAACCGCCGACAATGACCTCTCCGACGAAGGCATGGGCGGCAAAGTCGCCGGCCTCGTCCAGTATAAGGCGGGGCGCTTCGACGCCTCGGTCGGCGCCGCATGGGAACGCCGGGGCGTGTTTTTCGACGGCGAGGGGCGCCCGGTCGGCATCAACCTGACGCAGGGCGAGACGCAGGATTCCGAAACCCTCTCCTTGTTCGGCCGCTTCGGCTATGCCGTCACCGACACGATGCGGCTCGACCTGATCGCGAGCCGCTTCGAGCTGGAGGGCGACGGCGATTATGCCGTGGTTGCGGGCAACAAGCTCGGCGGCGTGCCGACGAGCGCACAGCCCGGCACGCCGCCCGGCGTTCCCGCGACGAACCGCACCGAAAGCCTTGCATTGTCGCTGACCGACAGCGACTTTGGCGGCGGCAATTTCGTCGCCCAGATTTTCTGGAACCGCAGCCGCGACACCTTCGGCGGCGAACCCAATCCGATCGCGACCTTTCAGGATGCGGCGATCGCGCCCGTCGGCACGCTGTTCGACCAGTCGCAGAACCGCAGCCGCAAATATGGCGGCAAGCTGTCCTATGAACGCGCGGTGCCGGGGCTGGAAGCGCTGACGCTGATCGCCGGGTTCGACGCGCTGTGGGACACGACCGAACAACGGCTGATCGCAACCGACCGTGTCTGGGTGCCACCGACCGATTTCCGCAGTCTGGCGCCCTTTGGCCAGGCGAACCTCAAGCTTGCGGGAGGGCTTGTCCGGCTTGCGGGCGGCGTGCGCTATGAAAATGTGAAGATCACGATCGACGATTATACGACGCTCGCGTCGGCGGGCCGCACGTTCGTTTCGGGCGGCAGCCCGACCTTCGACGATGTATTGCTGAACGGCGGGGTGATCATCGAGCCGAGCCCCGGCATCCGCGCCTATGCGAGCTATGCCGAAGGCTACACCGTGCCCGACGTCGGCCGCATCACGCGCGCGGTGCGCACACCCGGCATCGACATCGACAGCTTCCTCGACATTTCGCCCATCGTGTCGAACAATCGCGAACTGGGCGTCGAGGTGAAGCGCGGCCCGCTCGACGCCAGCGCAACCTATTTCTGGTCGTCGAGCAAGAAGGGCCAATTGCTTATCGCACGCCCCGACGGCATTTTCGATGTCCAGCGCCAGCGCGTCGAGATCGAGGGGCTGGAAATCAACCTCGCGGTCAAGATGCCGATCGACGGGCTGACGCTGTCGGCGGGCTATGCGCATATCGTCGGCCAGTTCGACGACAACGGGGATGACGTGGTCGAAACCGACCTCGACGGCGCGAACATTTCGCCCGACCGGCTGAACCTTGCGGCGGCCTATGCCAGCGGCCGCTTTTCGGCGCGGGTGCAGACGCAATTCTATCTGGCACGCAGCTTCCGCGGCCCGAACCGCGACGCGCGCAACGATTTCGACGGCTACAACCTCACCGACGCAATCGTCCGCTATCAAACACGCCTCGGCGGGGTCAGCCTTGCGGTGCAAAATCTGTTCGACAAACAATATATCAGCTACGCAAGCGACACCCAGCGGCCGACCGACAATTTCTTCAACTTCGCCGGGCGCGGGCGCAGCTTCACGCTGGGGTGGGACTATCGCTTTTAACCAAACCCTTCCCCCCGCGAAGGCGGGGGCACATCTCCGGCCGGCGTCATGCCGGCCCAGTCGGCGATGGGTTCCCGCGTTGGCGCTATGCGCCGCGTTCGACTCCGCGCGAACACAAGGCTTTTTCAGGATGACCTTGCCAAAATGATGAAACTGCTCGACACACTGCACCGCTGGACCGGGGGGCTGATCGGTCTCGTGCTGGCGTTGCTCGGCCTGTCTGGCACGATCCTGCTCTACGAACATCTGTGGATCGGCGTTCCGGGCGCGAGCGACCCGCTGCGCGGCGACCTTGCGAGCGTCGCCGTCGCGACCGAAAAGCTGATGGCGGCGCCGGGCGCGCAGGGCATCATCTATGCCGACGACCGCTTCGGGCTGCATCAGCTGCGATTGGAGCAGGACGCGGGCGCCTATGCCAGCCAGTCCGGCGAGATCGCCGCACGCTGGGCAAGCCAGTGGGAACGGCCCGAATTGTGGATCTTCGATTTCCATCACCATCTCTTCGCAGGCGACAATGGCGAATGGGTGATCGGCATCGCGGGGCTTGCCGGACTCTTCTTCATCATCAGCGGGGCGATCCTCTGGTGGCGGACACGGCGGACCTTTCAGCTGCGCCTCTGGCCCAGGCGCCTGTCGCGACCGTCGATCGTCATGCACCACCGCGACCTCGGCATCGTTGTCGCGCCGCTGCTGCTGATCTCGATCATCACCGGCACGATGATGATTTTCCGCCCGTTCGCCCTGGGGGTGGTCGCGCCTTTTGGCCCGGTCGCAGAGACCGCCAAGGCGCTCGATCCGCCGAAATACAAGGGCGGTCCGCTGGCGGCGAAGCCCGATTACACTGCGATGCTGACCGAAGCGCACCGACGTTTCCCCGATGCCGATTTTCGCATCCTCAGCCTGCCGCGCGAGGATGGCGACCCGATCAGCCTCAGGATGAAGCAGCCCGCCGAATGGCTCCCCAACGGCCGCACGACCCTGTGGTTCGACGCCGCAACGGGCGAGTTGCTCGGCGCGCGCGACGCGCTCGCGATGCCGCTGGGCGCGCAGGCGTTCAACACGGCATTCCCGATCCATGCATCCAGGGTCGGCGGTTGGGCTTGGCGCGGCCTGATGACGGTTTCGGGCCTGTCGCTGACGCTGCTCGGCAGCCTTGCGGTATGGACCTTCTGGTTCCGGCGGCCGAAAGCAGCGAAACGCAGCGCGCGGGCAGCGCTGGTTCCGACTTAGGCGTGGATGGCGGCATTAGGTGGCAAGCTGACGTAGCGCAATCAAGTCCCTGTTCTTCAGGGTAGCGGCTTTATGGCCAAAACCGGGCGAAAGCCGCCACCGCCGACCAGGCGGCTTTCCTATTTCACCCGCCGCCCTATATCCTCCCCCATCCATGACCCGCGCCCGCGTCCTCCTGCTCACCGCCGCTCTCGGCCCGCTCGATTATCGCGTGCCGCAGGGCAGCGAAGCGCCGCTCGGCAGCGTCGTCGTCGCGCCGCTGGGTCCGCGGCGGATGGGCGGGGTGGTGTGGGAGGATGAAAGCTTCGGCGCGCCCGATCCGGTCGGCGACAACCGGCTGCGCAACCTCTATGACATCGTGCCCGTGCCGCCCATTGCGGCACCGCTCCGCCGCCTCGTCGAATGGACCAGCGACTATTATCTCAGCCCCCCCGGCGCGGTGCTGCGCATGGTGCTGCCCGGCATCGCCTTTGCCGATGCGCGGCGTCCGATCGTCGAATATCGCGCAACCGGCGAAATGCCGAAGCGGATGACGCCGCAGCGGACGCTCGCGCTCGAAAAGATCGGCAGCCGGCAGGGCATCGTGCGCGAACTCGCCGCGCTCGCCGAAGTGAGCGAGGCCGTGATCCGCGGACTGGTCCAGACCGGCGCGCTCGAAGCCGTGACCGTCTTGGCCGACGAGCCTTATCCCCAGCCTGATCCCGTCTTCGCGCCGCCCGACCTGTCCGCCGAGCAGGCGGCCGCCGCCGCACAGCTGCGCGATGCCGTCGCCGGTGCAAGGTTCGACACGCTGCTGCTCGACGGCGTCACCGGGTCGGGCAAGACCGAAGTCTATATGGAGGCGATCGCCGCCGCGATCGACGCGGGCAAGCAGGCGCTGGTGCTGCTCCCCGAAATCGCGCTTACCGAGCCGATGCTCACCCGCTTCGCCGCGCGCTTCGGCTGCGAGCCCGTTGCCTGGCACAGCGGGCTTCGTTCCACCGAGCGCCGCCGCGCGTGGCACGCGATCGCGAGTGGTGAGGCAAAAATTGTCGTCGGCGCGCGCTCGGCGCTCTTCCTGCCTTATGCGAATCTGGGCGTCATCGTCGTCGACGAAGCGCACGAGACGAGCTTCAAGCAAGAGGACGGCGTCCATTATCACGCGCGCGACGTCGCGGTGATGCGCGGGCATTTCGAAGGGTTGCCGGTCATCCTCGCAAGCGCGACCCCGGCGCTCGAAAGCCTCGCGATGGTCGAGGCGGGGCGCTATCGCCACATCCGCCTGCCTGCCCGCTTCGGCGGTGCGACGCTGCCCGGTCTCGCCGCAATCGACATGCGGCGCGATCCGCCTGACCGCGGCCGCTGGCTCGCGCCGCCGCTCGTCGATGCACTCGCCGACCGGCTCCACAAAGGCGAGCAGAGCCTGCTTTTTCTGAACCGCCGCGGTTTCGCGCCGCTGACCCTGTGCCGCACCTGCGGCCACCGCATCCAGTGCCCCAATTGCACCGCGTGGATGGTCGAGCATCGGCTCGTCCATCGCCTCGCCTGTCACCATTGCGACCACGTCATGCCGCCGCCGCGGCTCTGCCCCGAATGCGACGACGAGGACAGCCTTGTCGCGTGCGGCCCCGGCGTCGAGCGCGTCGCCGACGAGGTGGCGTTGCGCTTTCCCGAAGCGCGCGCCGCCATCGTCACCTCGGACACGCTCTGGTCGCCCGCGAAAGCCGCCGAGTTCGTCGCCAATGTCGAACAGGGGCTCGTCGACATCATCATCGGCACCCAGCTCGTCACCAAGGGTTATCATTTCCCCAATCTCACCCTCGTCGGAGTGGTCGACGCCGACCTTGGCCTTGACGGGGGCGATTTGCGCGCGTCCGAACGCAGCTTTCAGCAGATCGCGCAGGTCGCGGGGCGGGCCGGGCGCGGGGTCAAGCCCGGCGAGGTGCTGATCCAGACCCGCGTGCCCGACGCCCCGGTGATGGCCGCGCTGGTCGCGGGCGACCGCGACGGTTTCTATGCCGCCGAGGCCGCGGCGCGGCGGCAGGCGGGCGCGCCGCCCTATGGCCGCTTCGCCGCGCTCATCATCTCGTCCGAAGACCTCGATGTCGCGCGCGGCGTCGCCAGGCGGCTGGGCGACAAGGCGCCGGTCGCCGACGGCCTCGCCGTCTATGGCCCCGCCCCCGCGCCGCTCGCGATGCTGCGCGGCCGTCATCGCTTTCGCCTGCTGCTTCACGCCCCGCGCAGTTTCGACCTGCAGGGTGCGATCCGCGCCTGGGTGAACAGCATCGACTGGCCTGCCAAAGCGCGGCTCGCGATCGACGTCGATCCCTATAGTTTCGTCTGACCGTCAATAATCGGGCTCGCCGCCGCCCAGCACCTGCGCCGCCTGGCCCGTCAGCCACGCCATCGCCGCCGCCCAGGGCTGGTGCCCGTGGCTGATCCGCGCGACGCCCAGATCGGCGAGTTGCCTGTGCGTCGGACCGCCCTTGCCGCGCAATATGTTCACCGGCAGCGGCGAAGCATCGCAGATCGCGCCGATGCACCTGGGGTCGAGCAGGAAGGGCACGAACAGCGACCCCGCGCCCGCATCGGCATAGGCGCGCGCGCGTTCGAGCGTCACGGCAACCAGCGCATCGCCATCCTTCGCGACGTCTTTCCCACGGAAGCTGTCGCAGCGCGCATTGACGAAAATCCCGGTGTCGGCGGCGGCGCGATATCGCGCCACCGCTTCGGCAATTGGCAGCAGATCGCTCTGGCCGGGCAGCCGGTCCTCCATATTGATTCCCGCAGCGCCCGCGTCCTTCGCGCGGCCCACCGAAACGCCGACCGCTGCCGGATCGGCGCCATAGCCCGATTCCATGTCGATCGTCACCGGCAGGTCGGTGACCGACAGGATGCGTGTCAGGTTCGCGAACACATCGTCGATCGGGAAATCCTCGCCATCGGCGCGCCCCTGCGCGCCAGCGACGCCGAAGCTGCCCGTCGCTATCGCTTTCGCGCCCGCCGCAGCAACTGCCTTCGCGCTCCCCGCATCCCAGATGTTGACAAGGATCAGTGGGTCGCCGGGGGTGTGCAGCGCGCGGAAACGGGCAATCTTGTCAGTCATGCAAAAACTCCTTGGACATTCTGGCGGCGGATTATTGGGGGCGAAGTCCGGCGGCCAACCGCTTCCGGCCGCGCTGACCCATCAAAGTTCGTCGAAGCGGCGCTGCCCCGGCGCCCCTTCGCGGCGGAGCAATTCGTCCTTGATCGGCAGGCCATAGGCGTAGCCGCCGAGCGAGCCGTCGCCGCGCACGACGCGGTGGCAGGGGATGAGCACGGCGACATTGTTCGCGCCGTTCGCGCTCCCCGCCGCGCGCACCGCCCTGGGCTTGCCGACCGCGGCGGCAATGTCGGCGTAGCTGCGGGTCTCGCCCGCCGGAATCTTGCGCAGTTCGCGCCACACAGCCTCCTGGAACGCCGTCCCTTTCACGTCGATCGGGATGTGGTCGAAACCCTGCGTCGGCGCCTCGACGGCTTCAATTACCTGCAAGAGAAGCGCGGCGAATTCTTCGCCGCCTTCGACCAGCGTGGCCGCGGGGAAACGTTGTTCGAGCGCCTCGCGTCCCTCGGCGAAGCTCAGGCGGCACACGCCCTTGTCGGTTGCCGCGACGAGCATGTCGCCAAGACTGGTCGGCACGACCGCCCAGTGGATTTCCACACCCTTGCCGCCGTTCACCCATGCTGACGGGGTCATCCCCATACGGCCCTCCATATTATCGTAAAAGCGCGACGGCCCCGAAAAGCCGGCGTCGTAGATCGCGTCGGTCACCCGCGACCCCTCGCTCAGCGCCGCCCGTGCGCGCTCCTCGCGCAGCGCGCGGGCATATGCGGCGGGCGACAGGCCGGTGTGACGCGTGAAGACGCGCTGGAAATGCGTCGGCGAATAGCCGGTGCACGCAGCGAGATCGGCGAGCGCGAGCGGCTCCTCGCTCTGCTTGATCGCGGCGATCGCCTTGATCACCGCGCTTTCGTCGCGCGCGACATCGTCGGGCAGGCAGCGTTTGCAAGGCCGCAAGCCCGTCGCACGCGCCGCCGCTCCATCGGCAAAGAAGCGCACATTTTCACGCAGCGGATGCCGCGCGGCGCAGCTCGGCCGGCAATAGATGCCGGTGGTGAGCACGCCGGTCACGAAGCGCCCGTCGAACGCCTTGTCGCGCGCCTGCACCGCCCGCCAACATTCATCGTCGGCCATCCGAAGGTGGCGGCTCATGGCTCATCCCTTTCGATCCGCGCGGCGAAACAGCCGTGCGCGGCATTATGCGCATCGATATAGGCGATGGCATCGTCGGCGAACAGGTTGCGGATCGCGCCATCGGCGTCGCCCGGCCCCGCCAGCGCCGCGGTCCTCAGCATCCCGTCGGCGCCAAAGGCGCGCAGCGCGAGCGGGCGCCCCTCGAACACCGGCGGGGTTTCGTCACGCCAGATCGCCGCCTCGACGCCCGGCCGAACATAGATGGCATAGGCGCTGCGATAGGGCGTTTCGACATCGTGGCTGACATGGTGGAGCAGAATCAGTTCTTCGCCCGCCTTCGCATCCTCCAGGCTGATCCGACACGGCCAGCCGCGGTCGGCCTCTGCGGTGACGCGCCGCGCGTTGTTCGCGGCAAGCTCGGCGTCATCCATCGCGAACAGGGGGGCGAAGAGGTCGGGTGACAGCCCGCTGATCCTGTAGGTCATCGCATCGTCCTTTCTCTGGTTCGCGATCATCATGCCGCCACGCCGTCCGCGCCGCGTCCCGATGCTTGCGTTCAAAGCCTGCTCGACTAGTCTGCCGCGCCATGACCCGCTTCCTCGCGCTGCTGCTCGCCCTTTTCGCCCTCACCGTCCCCGCGCGCGCCGCCGACGACATCAGCGCCGCGTCGCGCAGCGTCGTGCGCGTCGTCACCGTTGCGATGATGGACGGCGAGGTCGTCGGTTTCGGCCATGGCAGCGGCATCGCCATCTCGCCGACGCGCATCGTCACCAACGCGCATGTCGTCGAATCGGCGGCGCGCTACCCAGGCAATGTCGCGCTGGGCGTGGTTCCGTCGGAAGGGCAAAAAAGCTTTGCCGGCAAGCTGATCGCGATCGATACCGCGCGCGACCTCGCGCTGGTCGAGATCACCGAGGGGCGCCTGCCCGCCGCCGCCGTCTACACCGGCCCGCTCGAATCGGGCGCCGATGTCGTCGCGCTCGGCTATCCCGGCAATGTCGACCTTGCGACCGCGCGCAGCGCGAACGACTATATCACCCCGCGCACGCCGACGCGCAGCGAGGGCAATTTTTCGAACATGCAGGCGGTCGACGGCGTCGCCATGCTGATTCACACCGCCAAAATCTCGCGCGGCAATTCCGGCGGACCGCTCGTCGACCAGTGTGGGCGCATCGTCGGCATCAATACCGCGATCACCCGCGCCGACGACGGCGATTCGCCCTTTGCCTTTGCGATCGCCGGGCGCGAGCTTACGCGCTTCCTCGCCGATGCGGGGCAGCAATATGGCAGCGTCGGCACCACCTGCCTGTCGATGGCCGAAGCCGACGCACGCGAACGCGCGGCGATCGAGGCCGAGGCGCGCGCCGCCGCCGCCGCCAATGCCGCGCGCGACGCCGCGGCAAAACTTGACCGCGAGCTCAAGCAGGCGCGCGCCGAGGAGGAGGCGCTGGCGGCGCGCGAAAATCGCATCGCGCTCGCCGGCGTCCTGTTCGTCATCGGCGCGCTCGCGGCGGGCGCCGGGCTGATGTTCTACAGCCAGAAGAATCTGCGCCATGCCAAGCTGGCGGGCGGCGGCGGCGGTGCGCTGATGCTCGCGGCGGTGGCGCTGTTCGTCACCCGGCCCGATGCCCATGCCGACATCGCCGACGAGGCCGCCAAATCCCCCGCAAGCGAAGCGCCGCAGCTCGCCGAGGGCAGCCTGCTTTGCACGATCCGTCCCGACCGCAGCCGGATCACCGTGTCGGCGACGACCGACGTGCCGATCCGCATCGGCAAGGGCGGCTGCGTCAACGGCCGCACCCAATATACGCGCGGCGCCGACGGCCGCTGGCAGCGCATCCTGGTGCCGAACGAGGAAGCGACCGTCACGGTTGCGTCGATCGACGCCGCGGGGCGCGACTATCGCGTCGAACGCTATCTGCTGGATGCCGAAACGATGGCAAAGGCCCGCGAGACGCGCACCGCGATCACGCTCAAGATCTGCACCGCAGACCCCGGCGAACTCGCGG
Source organism: Sphingopyxis sp. LK2115 (assembly GCF_014595975.1). Taxonomy (GTDB): domain Bacteria; phylum Pseudomonadota; class Alphaproteobacteria; order Sphingomonadales; family Sphingomonadaceae; genus Sphingopyxis. The sequence goes on from NZ_JABWGQ010000015.1 coordinate 96,880, forward strand.
GCCTCGCCGCGCAGCAGGACGCGATCCGCAGCGCGCTGCCCGCCACCCCCAACGAACGCCTCGTCTATCGCTGCCAACCGGCGACCGGCGCGGCGGCGGAGTCCGCGCCCGGCGACTGAGCCTCAGCGCAGCCCGTCCATCCACCGCGACAGCTGCGCCTGCGCGGGCGCGGTATAGGCCAGTTCATGCCCGACGCCCGCGATCCGCACCACGGTCGCATCGGGCCGCGCGGCGCGCAGTCGCTCCAGATTGGCCGGTGTCACCAGCGTGTCGGCATCGCCGTGCAACAGGAAAACAGGCGCCTTCACCCGCGCAAGCTTTGCGCCATTGTCGAAGCGATCGCGTATCAGCCAGCGCGGGACGAAGGGGATCGCCTCCACCACAACATCGGGCAGGCTGGACAAGCCCGACACCAGCATCAGCGCCGCGACATCGTGCCGCAGCGCGATTTCGGTCGCCGGACCGGACCCGATCGAATTGCCGACGACGACGACATCGCGCTCCGCCATCCCTTCTGCCGCCAGCCAGCGCATCGCCGCCGCGCCGTCGCGATAGAGACCTTCTTCGCTGGGCGAACCAGGGTTGCCGCCATAGCCGCGATATTCGGCGAGCAGCAGCCCGTTTCCCTTCGCCGCGAAGCCGCGCGTCGCCTGAACCGCGCCAAGCAGATTGTCGCCATTCCCGTGAAAGAACAGGATGGTGCGCTGGCCCGGCTGCGCCGCGCGGTAGAAGGCGATCAGCCGCAGCCCGTCGTCGGTCTGCGTGTGGACCAACCGGAACCCCGGTGGCGGCGCCTGCGGATATTGCGCGGGCGCCGGAAAGATCATCCGCCGTTGCTGGGTATAGAGCAGCGCCGCCGCCGCCACGACAAAAACGAGAATCAGAAGGCCCAGCCTGGCGAAGCTCACCCGCCGCACGCCCTGAACAGCATCAGCGTGCGCTCGCGCGCCAGATCCGCGCTCGGTTCGTGATAATCCTTGCGGCGGTCGCTGTTGAAGCCATGCCCCGCATCGTAAACGAAAATCTGCGCCGTCGGGTGATCCTTTGCGATCAGCGCCTCGACGCCGTCCATCGGGATACCGCCATCATAGCGGCCGAAATGGGCGATGGTCGCGCAGCGCGGCGCCGCGTCCCTGAACATCGTCGGCACGAGGCTGCCGTAATAGGAGGAAGCCGCCGCCAGATCGGGGCTGACCTGCGCCATGCGCCACGCGACGGACCCGCCATAACAATAGCCGGTGATGAAGACTGGCCCCTTATCCTTGAGTGCGTCGATGCAGGTCTGCGCGTCCTTCAGGCTCTGTTCAAAGGGATGAAGCTCGCGCGCCAGCTCGACCGCGCGTTCGAACTGCGGCCCCGAATAGTCGCTCTCGAACCCCGGATGCTCGCGGTCGAAGAGCGCGGGGCTGAGCACTTCATAACCGTCGGCGGCATATTCGTCGCAAAGCTCGCGGATATGGTCGGTGACGCCGAAGATTTCCTGCACGAGCACCAGCCCGCCGCGACGTTCGCCTTCGGCCTCGGCACGATAGACGGCGATTTCAGCGCCATCGTCCATCCTCATGCGGATCATCTCGCCCATGGCCTTGCCCCTCATCCGTTCGCCCCGAGCGTGTCAAAGGGCCGTTCTTCCGTCCCTTTTGCAGAAAGGACTGCCGTTCGACAAGCGCCGGGCCTGCTCCCGCGAAAGCGTGGGGCAGGCGGGTTGGGAAAGGCAGCGCTCGGACTTCCAACCCCCGCCTTGCATTGCGCCACAATCGTTGCTACGCGCGCCCCGACTTTGCAGCGGGGGGCATTTTCGGATGCCGGTCAAATCCGCGCAGCCATCCCCCTTGGGATCGAAGAAAAGGACTTTCGCGCGTGGAGAATTCCGGCGGCATTCAGGGCAACATCACGGCGGGCCTCGCGGGCCGTTATGCCAGCGCGCTGTTCGACCTGGCCCGCGAATCGAACGCCATCGACAGCGTCAAGAAGAGCCTGGCCGATCTGAAGGCGGGTCTGGCCGAATCGGCCGACCTGTCGGCACTGATCGCGAGTCCGGTCGTCGCGCGCGCCGACGCCGCCAAGGCAATCGAAGCCGTCGCCCGGGCGATGAAGCTCGATTCGCTGACCGCGAAGTTCCTGGGCGTGCTCGCCGAAAACCGCCGCCTTGCGGATCTGCCCGCGATGATCGCGGCGTATGACGCGATCGTCGCCGATTACCGCGGCCAAGTGACCGCCAAGGTCACCAGCGCACACCCGCTCACCGCCGAACAGCTTGAAACGCTGACCGCCAACCTCAAATCCCGTGTCGGGCGCGACGTCACCGTCGCGGCGACCGTCGATCCCGCCATCCTCGGCGGCCTCGTCGTCCAGCTGGGCAGCCAGCTGATCGACGGCAGCATCCGTACCCGTCTCAATAGCTTCGCGACTGCGATGAAAGGCTGAATAATGGAAATCCGCGCCGCTGAAATCAGCAAAGTCATCAAGGACCAGATCGCCAATTTCGGGACCGAAGCCACGGTCAGCGAAATCGGCTCGGTGCTCTCGGTCGGCGACGGCATCGCCCGCGTCCACGGCCTCGACAATGTCCAGGCCGGTGAAATGGTCGAATTCGCCAACGGCGTGAAGGGCATGGCATTGAACCTCGAAGCCGACAATGTCGGCATCGTGATCTTCGGCAGCGACGCCGAGATCAAGGAAGGCGATCAGGTCAAGCGCACCGGCACGATCGTCGACGTCCCCGTCGGCAAGGGCCTGCTCGGCCGCGTCGTCGATGGCCTTGGCAACCCGATCGACGGCAAGGGGCCGATTCTGGCCGACAAGCGCATGCGCGTCGAGGTGAAGGCGCCGGGCATCATCCCGCGCACCTCGGTCCACGAACCCGTCCAGACCGGCCTCAAGGCGCTCGACGCGCTCGTCCCCGTCGGCCGCGGCCAGCGCGAACTCATCATCGGCGACCGCCAGACCGGCAAGACCGCCGTTGCGATCGACACCTTCATCAACCAGAAGGAAATCAACAAGGGCGACGACGAAACGAAGAAGCTTTATTGCATCTATGTCGCGGTCGGCCAGAAGCGCTCGACCGTCGCGCAGATCGTCCGCCAGCTCGAAGAAAATGGCGCGATGGAATATTCGATCGTCGTCGCCGCGACCGCGTCCGAGCCCGCGCCGCTCCAGTTCCTCGCGCCTTATACGGGCTGCACGATGGGCGAATATTTCCGCGACAACGGGATGCACGCCGTGATCGTCTATGACGATCTGTCGAAACAGGCCGTCGCCTATCGCCAGATGTCGCTGCTGCTGCGCCGTCCGCCGGGCCGCGAAGCCTACCCCGGCGACGTTTTCTATCTGCACAGCCGCCTGCTCGAACGCGCCGCGAAGATGAACAGCGACAATGGCGCCGGCTCGCTGACCGCGCTGCCGATCATCGAAACGCAGGCGGGCGACGTGTCGGCGTACATCCCGACCAACGTGATTTCGATCACCGACGGCCAGATCTTCCTCGAAACCAACCTGTTCAACGCGGGTATCCGTCCGGCGATCAACGTCGGCCTTTCGGTGAGCCGCGTCGGCTCGGCCGCGCAGACCAAGGCGATGAAAAAAGTGTCGGGTTCGATCAAGCTCGAGCTCGCCCAGTATCGCGAAATGGAAGCCTTTGCGCAGTTCGGTTCGGACCTCGACGCCTCGACGCAGAAGCTGCTCAACCGCGGCGCGCGACTGACGCAGCTTTTGAAGCAGCCGCAGTTCCAGCCGATGCCGTTCGAGGAACAGACCGCGTCGATCTTTGCCGGCACCAACGGCTATCTCGACAATGTCGCGACGACCGACGTGTCGCGTTACGAACAGGCGATGCTCGCCTATCTGCGCAGCGACCATGCCGATGTGCTGAAGGCGATCCGCGACACCAAGGATCTGGGCGACGACACGAAAAAGGCGCTGGTCGCGGCGCTTGACGCCTTCGCCAAGATTTTCGCGTAAGCCAAGTTACCGTGAGCCCGGCCACCTGCGCCGGGCTGACGAACAAGAGGGGCCGTAATGGCATCGCTTAAGGAACTCAAAGGGCGGATCGTCTCGGTCAAATCGACCCAGAAGATCACCAAGGCCAAGAAGATGGTCGCCGCCGCCAAGCTGCGCAAGGCACAGGCCGCGGCCGAAGCCGCGCGTCCTTACGCCGAGCGGCTCGAAGGCGTCGTCGCCAGCCTCGCGTCAAAGGTCGGCGCGTCGGATTCGGCGCCGAAGCTGCTCGCGGGCACCGGCAAGAGCGACACGCACCTGCTCGTCGTGCTCAACAGCGACCGCGGCCTTGCCGGCGCGTTCAACTCGAACATCGTCAAAGCCGCGCGCGACAAGGCGCTCGAATTGCAATCGCAAGGCAAGAAGGTTCTCTTCTACCTCGTCGGCCGCAAGGGTCGCCCGGTGATCGCGCGCCTCTTCCCCGGCCAGATCATCGAACAGTATGAGACGACCGGAATCCGCGACATCGGCTTCGAGCAGGCGAGCGAGATTTCGGCGAAGCTGATGGAGCTTTACGAAGCCGGCGCCTTTGACGTCGCGCATCTCTTTTATTCCAAGTTCCGCTCGGCGCTGCTCCAGATCGCCACCGGCCAGCAGATGATCCCCGTTCCGCCACCGGCCGAAGCGCCGGTGTCGAGCGGCGCTGCCGTCGAATATGAACCGGGCGAAGAGGAAATCCTCGCCGACCTGTTGCCGCGCAACGTCACGATCCAGATCTTCAAGGGCCTCCTTGAAAACGCGGCGTCCGAACAGGGCGCGTCGATGACCGCGATGGACAATGCGACGCGCAACGCCGGCGAGCTGATCAACAAGCTGACCATCGTTTACAACCGCACGCGTCAGGCGGCGATCACCACCGAACTCATCGAAATCATCGCGGGCGCCGAAGCGCTCTAACCGATCAACCCAAGGAAGAAGACCATGGCAACCGCACCCGCCCCTGAAAAGAAGGCACCCGCCAAGAAGGCCGCCGCGCCCAAGGCGGCAGCGTCGAAGAAGGCCGCCGCACCCAAGGCCACCAGCACCGCAACGGGCCGCGTCGCGCAGGTCATCGGCGCCGTCGTCGACGTCCAGTTCACGGGCGAGCTGCCCGCGATCCTGAACGCGCTCGAAACCGACAATAATGGCAACCGCCTTGTCCTCGAAGTCGCGCAACATCTTGGCGAAAACACCGTCCGCACCATCGCGATGGACGCGACCGACGGCCTGACCCGCGGCCAGCCGGTGCGCGACACCGGCGCGCAAATCTCGGTCCCCGTCGGTCCGCAGACGCTCGGCCGCATCCTCAACGTCATTGGCGACCCGATCGACGAACGCGGCCCGGTGAACAGCGACATGAGCGCGCCGATCCACGCCAAGGCCCCCGAATTCGTCGACCAGTCGACCGAAGCGTCGATCCTCGTCACCGGCATCAAGGTCATCGACCTGATCGCTCCTTACGCCAAGGGCGGCAAGATCGGCCTGTTCGGCGGCGCGGGCGTCGGCAAGACCGTGCTCATTCAGGAACTGATCAACAACATCGCCAAGGGCCATGGCGGCGTCAGCGTGTTCGCGGGCGTCGGCGAACGCACGCGCGAAGGCAACGACCTGTATCACGAGTTCCTCGACGCCGGCGTTATTGCCAAGGACGCCGACGGTAATCCGACGCCGGAGGGTTCGAAGGTGGCGCTGGTGTTCGGCCAGATGAACGAGCCGCCGGGCGCCCGCGCGCGCGTCGCGCTGTCGGGCCTCACCATGGCCGAATATTTCCGCGACCAGGAAGGCCAGGACGTGCTCTTCTTCGTCGACAACATCTTCCGCTTCACCCAGGCGGGTTCGGAAGTGTCGGCGCTGCTCGGCCGTATTCCGTCGGCGGTGGGCTATCAGCCGACGCTGTCCACCGACATGGGCGCGCTGCAGGAACGCATCACTTCGACCACCAAGGGTTCGATCACCTCGGTGCAGGCGATTTACGTTCCCGCGGACGACTTGACCGACCCCGCGCCCGCGACCTCCTTCGCACACCTCGACGCGACGACGACGCTCAGCCGTGCGATTTCGGAACTCGGCATCTATCCCGCGGTCGATCCGCTCGATTCGACCTCGCGCGTGCTGACGCCCGCCGTCGTCGGCCAGGAGCATTATGAGACCGCCCGCCGCGTTCAGGAAACGCTGCAGAAATACAAGTCGCTGCAGGACATCATCGCGATCCTCGGCATGGACGAGCTTTCGGAAGAGGATAAGCTCGTCGTCGCCCGCGCACGCAAGATCCAGCGCTTCCTGTCGCAGCCCTTCCACGTCGCCGAAGTCTTCACCGGCATCCCCGGCAAGTTCGTGCCGATCGAGGAGACGGTGAAGTCGTTCAAGGCGGTCGTCGACGGCGAATATGACCACCTGCCCGAAGCGGCCTTCTACATGGTCGGCGGCATCGACGAAGCGGTCGCCAAGGCCGCGAAGCTCGCCGAAGACGCGTAAGTTGATTACCCCCTCCCCTTCAGGGGAGGGGCACAGAGACTGGTCCGGCATGGCCGGGCCCTGGTCGAGCGGGGTGGGGGCTTCGGCCTTGCGCAAGGTCGAAAGCCCAACCCCAACCCTCCCCTTAAGGGGAGGGGCTTTAGGAATGAAGACATGGCTCTGAAGTTCGAACTCGTCACCCCCGCCCGCCTCGAGCGGTCCGCCGACGTCCATATGGTCACCGTTCCGGGGACCGAGGGCGATTTTTCGGTGCTCGAAGGTCATGCGCCCTTCATGGCGACGCTGCGCAATGGCCCGCTGACGATCTATGCGTCGCAGGGCGCCGCGCCCGAAGTGATCGAAGTCGAAGGCGGCTTCGCCGAGGTCAACGAAGCGGGCCTCACCGTTCTGGCCGAACATATCGCCGGCTGAGTTCTCCCTCCCCCCCCCCGTCCACGGGTTGGGTCGAAAGCCCGCATCCACCCGGATGCGGGCTTTTTACTTATTGGGGGCATGTCGCGGGCGCACGCTGCGGAGTGGCGGTTAAGGACATGGTGGCTCTCTCCCGCACCGCGTCTCCCGGCCCGCGACATTAGGACAATGTCAAAGTTTCCGATTTATTCACCGTGGCATATGGGGGTTCCGTCAGCATTTCGGCGGGATTCCTTGTTGAGAGAATCGAAGCAGGATAAAGCGAATGAGTGCATTCGGACGCCGACCCGGAGCCGCTGGCCGCCCCGCCTTTGGCGTGGCGAAGCCGATGCAGACGGGTGCCGCCCTACCCGGTGGAGCCCAGTTCCCCGCGATTGACACGCCCGCCGAAACCCCGTTGCCGATGCCGTCGCACCTGTCGCCCGAAGACGACGCGATGGAACGACTCAACCAGCGCTCGACCGCCGAGATGGCCGAACCCGAAAAAGCACAGGGATTCGAGGTGAGCGTCCACAAGATCAAGGAACAGGTGCTGCCGCGCCTGCTCGAGCGTGTCGATCCCGAAGCCGCGGCGACGCTGTCGAAGGACGAGCTGACCGAAGAGTTTCGCCCGATCATCCTCGAAGTGCTCGCCGAGCTTCGCATCACGCTCAATCGCCGCGAACAGTTCGCACTCGAAAAGGTGCTCGTCGACGAACTGCTCGGCTTTGGCCCGCTGGAGGAATTGCTCGCCGATCCCGACGTTTCCGACATCATGGTCAACGGTCCCTATCAAACCTATGTCGAGCGCAAGGGCCAGCTGATGCTCGCGCCGATCCAGTTCCGCGACGAACAGCATCTGTTCCAGATCGCCCAGCGCATCTGCAACCTCGTCGGCCGCCGCGTCGACCAGACGACGCCGCTCGCCGACGCGCGGCTCAAGGACGGCAGCCGCGTCAATGTGATCGTGCCGCCGCTGAGCCTGCGCGGCACCGCGATCTCGATTCGCAAATTTTCGGCAAAGCCGATCACGCTTGACATGCTCTGCCAATGGGGCGCGATGAGCCAGAAGATGTGCACCGCGCTGAAAATCGCAGGCGCCAGCCGCTTCAACATCGTCATTTCGGGCGGCACGGGTTCGGGTAAGACCACCATGCTCAACGCCCTGTCCAAGATGATCGACCCCGGCGAGCGCGTGCTGACCATCGAGGACGCCGCCGAACTTCGCCTGCAACAGCCGCACTGGCTGCCGCTCGAAACGCGCCCCGCGAACCTTGAAGGCAATGGCGCGATCCACATGGGCGACCTTGTCAAGAACGCGCTGCGTATGCGCCCCGACCGCATCATCATGGGCGAGGTTCGCGGCGCCGAATGTTTCGACCTGCTCGCCGCGATGAATACCGGTCACGACGGGTCGATGTGCACGCTCCACAGCAACAGCCCGCGCGAATGCCTCGGCCGTATGGAAAATATGGTGCTGATGGGCGACATCAAGATTCCGAAGGAAGCGATCTCGAAACAGATCGCCGATTCGGTCGACCTGATCGTCCAGATCAAGCGCCTGCGCGACGGTTCGCGCCGCGTCACCAACATCACCGAAGTGATCGGCATGGAAGGCGACGTCATCGTCACCCAGGAATTGTTCAAGTTCGAATATCTGGACGAAGACAAGGACGGCAAGATCGTCGGCGAATATCGCTCGATGGGCTTGCGTCCCTACACGCTGGAAAAAGCGCGGCAGTACGGGTTCGACCAGCCGTATCTGGAGGCGTGCCTGTAGTATAAGCCCCCGCCCCCCAGGGGAGAAGGAATCACGGCTTCAGCGCCAGCGCCGCGGCCAAAAACGCAACCCCCGCCGACGTCAGCGCGATCCCGCGCCACGGCATGAATCCGACCTTGTCGACGTCGCGCCGGTTGTTGCGACGCCAATTCGCGACTTCGGCGATGCCGAACAACGCTCCCGCCGCAATCGCCACCGACAGCATCGACACTTGCATTGACGCGCGCACCTTCGCAAACAGGGGACAGTCCCCCAAAAGAGAGGTTGCCCATATGCGTTCGCTGATCCTCGTTGCAAGTAGTGCCCTCGCTCTCGCCGCCCCCGCGGCGGTCCTCGCCGACCATCATGGCGACGGCCACGCGGCACACCAGGCGCATCACGCAATCGCCGCCGCGGTTGCCGCGCCGACGCGCACTCCCGCGAATGTCGAGCGCGACAAATATCGCCACCCCGCCGAAACGCTCGCCTTTTTCGGCGTGAAGCCCGGCGACACGGTGGTCGAACTGTGGCCCGGTGGCGGCTGGTACACCGAAATCCTTGCCCCGCTGGCCAAGGCCGGCGGCGGCGCGCTTTATGTCGCGGCGCCGTGGGAACGCGGGCTCAATCGCATCAAGGAAAAACAGGCCGCCGACGCTGCCACCTATGGCGCGCTGAAACTGGCCGAGTTTCCCGCCACCGGCGCCGGACCGAAGGTGCCCGACGGCAGCGCCGACGTCGTGCTGACCTTCCGCAACGTCCACAACTGGCGCTTTAGCGGCGCCGACAAGACCGCCGACGCCTTCAGGCAGATTTTCGCGATGCTGAAACCCGGCGGCACTTTGGGTGTCGTCGAGCATCGGCTGAACGAGGATGACGACGCCGCCAAGGAAGAAAAATCCGGCTATATGAAGGAAAGCTCGGTCATCGCCTTTGCCGAAGCCGCAGGCTTCAAGCTGGTCGGCAAGAGCGAGATCAACGCCAATCCCAAGGACACCAAGGATTATGAAAAGGGCGTCTGGACGTTGCCGCCGAACCTGCGCGAAGGCGAGGTCGACCGCGCCAAATATATCGCGATCGGCGAATCGGACCGGATGACGCTCAAATTCGTGAAGCCCGCAAGCTGAAGCCGATCGAATCCATCGACCCTGCGCTGCTGCTGAGCGCCTATGCGCAGGGGATTTTCCCGATGGCCGACGGGGCGGACGACCCGTCGGTCCATTGGGTCGAACCACGACTGCGCGCGATCCTGCCGCTCGACGGCTTTCACCTGTCGCGCAGCCTCAGGAAAGTCATCGTCGCCGACCGCTTCCGCGTCACGACCGACACGGCATTTGCCGACATGGTCGCGCTCTGCGCCGAGCCCGCCGACGACCGGCCGACGACGTGGATCAACCCCGTCATCCGGGCGAGTTACGATCGGCTGTTCCGGCTCGGCCACGCGCACAGCGTCGAATGCTGGCGGGACGGCGCGCTGGTCGGCGGGCTTTACGGCGTGACGCTGGGCCGGGCCTTTTTCGGCGAATCGATGGTCAGCCGCGCGCGCGATGCGTCGAAGGTCGCGCTCGCCCACCTGGTCGCGCGGCTGATCGCGGGCGGTTGGAAACTGCTCGACTGCCAGTTCCTGACCCCGCATCTCGCCAGCCTCGGCGCGATCGAGATCCGCCAGGCCGACTATCTGGCCCGGCTCTATTCGGTGTTGGCGGGGGGCGACGGCTCGGCGGCAGTCGGCGCTGAAACAGGCGCCGGAACCGACGTCGCAGGGGTTTCAGTCCCCTCGCCGCCGTTCGTCGCGGGCGACTGGGGTGCGCTCGACGCCTTGGGCGCCGCCGCCGCGGGTGCGGAGCGCTGGACCGGCTCGCCGCCTGGATATGTCATCGCGCAGCTTTTGACGAAAACATCGTAAATCGGATGTTCGATCACGTTGCGGTCGGGTCGCTCGCGGAAAAGCCAGCCCGAAAAGACGCGGCGCCACTTGTCGTCGCGCTGGTCCTGCACGGAAAGCTGGACGAAGGCGCCGGTTTCGGGGGGGTCTTCCCATGGCGCCGTTTGTTCGCACGCGCGCAGCCGCACGATCGCGCGGCCGACGCGCAGCGATTCGCCGGGCTTCATCTCGAGTTCGCGCACCAGTCCGTTGCGCTTGTTGAGCAGGCCCAGCACCGCGATACGCTCGGCCATCGGGGTTGTCCCTTCGATGCCGTCGATTTCGGCCGGAGCGCGCTCTGACTTCAGCGCCGTTGGAACGGTCTTGCTGCCGTTCGAAGGGGACCGGTCACATCCGGCCAGCGCCAGCGCCGTCACGGCGGCAAGGACGATCCAGACGCAGCGCGCCATTAATCGGCGCCGGGCCGCCAGGCCTCGTAATCGCCTGTCGCAGCGGCGCGGCGGCCGCCGCGTTCGAGCGCACCCGCGGGGCGATAGGCGCCCGCGCTGCCGGTCAGATTGGGGGTCGGTTCGCGTTCCCACGCGCGCGGCGCGGGCAGCACGTCGGCGGGCAGTTCGTCGAAGGTGCCGTGCAGCCAGCCGTGCCATTCGGGCGGCACGCGGCTCGCGTCGTTCGATCCCTTATAGATCACCCAGCGACGCGGCCCCTTTTTGGCGCGATAATATACATTGCCCAGGCTGTCCTCGCCGACCCTTTCGCCGCGCGCCCAGCTGTTCAGCAATGTGCCGACGGTCGCGCCGTCCCACCAGGTGAAAATCTTGCCCAGAATGCTCATGGCTGCGGCGTTTACAGCCAAGGGTGCAGGCTTCGCAAGCGAATTGCTCGCCGATTTGCTGCCTATTCCGTCCACGTCACCTTTGCCGTCTCGTCGATCCCCAGCTTCGCCGCCGTGCCGCCCGCGAGTTCGAGCACCGCGCTCACTTCGCCGCCGCTCGCGACGGGTTCAAGCGATCCGGGGATGGTGTTTTCGGCGATGCGGTCGATACTGCCGTCGGCCCGGATGAAGATCATGTCGAGCGGGATCAGCGTGTCCTGCATCCAGAAACTTGCGATCCGCGGTTTCTCGAACGGAAAGAGCATCCCGCCGTTCGCGGGCAGGCTGGTGCGGAACTTGAGGCCGCGCTTCTGCTCCGCATCGGTGCGCGCGACCTCGACGTCGAAGCGGTGCGCCGTGCCCGCCATGCGGATCGTCACCGCCGCCGTCGCCGCACGTTCCGCCTCGCCCGCATCGCGGCTGCACCCCGCCATCGGCAGGGCCAGGGACAAGGCAAGCGCCGCCAGAAAGATACGCGTCATGTTCGACCCCGCATTCTCCATCCCGGCGAAGGCCGGGATGACGTTCAATGGGAAGGATTCCCGGCTAATCAAGCGCCACCTCCGCGTCCAGCGCCGCCAGCGCGTCCAAGTCGCCCGGCGCCACGCCAAGGATGCGGCGCGCCAGCGCCGGGCTATGCCCCGCGCGCGCAAAGGCGGCGACTTGTCGCTCGCGCAGCCGGGGATCGTCATCGGCGCGCAAGGCAAAGGGCCCCAGACGACGCCGCCGCGCAAAGCCGACCGCCGCCGCGACCGCCTCGCGCTCCGCCGCGGCGATCGCTTCGCGGCTGTCCGCCGCGGCGATTCCATCGACGTAAAGCTGCGCCTTCACCCGCCGCGCTCCCAACCCGCGCCGCGTCATCGCCTGACCACGCATCGCCGCATATTGGCGGTCGTCGAGATAGCGCAAACGCGCCATCCGGTCAGCGATGGCCTCGCACGCCGCCATGGCGTCACATTCGTCCAACCATTCGGATTCGCGAACTTTTCGGGCAAGATAACGCAACAGCTTGGCGCGGCTCGTCGCGAATCGCGCGACATAGGCAAGCGCCAGTTCGTCGAGCTTCGCTGCGTCGAGCGGCTTTCTGGAACGGTCGAACGGAGCACAAGGCTTGGGCATGTGCCATGTTTGTGCCACAGTCAGGCCCGATTGAGAACGATCAACACCGCCATATCGGGCGCAAAGGCCCGGAACTGGGCGATATGTTCAAACAACGCAGGGTTCGCACACGCTTCATGGCACAGAAAGATGACATGCTTGTTGCTGCGCGCCGCGAATCGAGGGACGTCGCACCCCTTATGACCGAAAATCATGCCGCGTCGGCCGACACGCTCGTGCCGACCCCTACCCGGTGCGCGCAACCGCGCCGCTTTTCGGATTTCGCCACCGTGGGCGAAGCGCTCGACTATGCCGCCGCGGGCACCCGCGGGCTCAATTTCCACGATCCGCGTGGGCGTCTGGTGCGCCCCTATCCCTACAGCGAGCTTCGCGCCGACGCGCTCGCGGCCGCCTATCGCCTGATCGCCGCCGGGGTGAAACCCCAGGATCGCATCGCGCTGATCGCCGAAACCGGCCCCGAATTCGCCGCGCTCTTTTTCGGGACCATCTATGCCGGCGCATGGCCGGTGCCGCTGCCGCTGCCGACGAGCTTTGGCGGGCGCGACTCCTATGTCGGCCAGCTCGTCGTCCAGCTGACGAGCTGCGATCCCAAAATGCTGTTCTTCCCGCCTGAAATCGCCGCGATGGCGGCCGAAGCGGCCGAGCAACGCGGGGTCGAACCGATTGACTGGACCAGCTTTGCCGAGCGCGCGGCCCCCGTCGCCGAACTGCCCAGGCAGAAAAGCGACGAAACCTGCTATCTTCAGTACAGCAGCGGATCGACGCGCTTTCCGCACGGCGTCGCGGTGACGCATGGCGCGCTGCTCAACAATCTGTCGGCACATTCGCACGGCATGAAGCTGCAGGACAGCGACCGTTGCGTGTCGTGGCTGCCCTGGTATCACGACATGGGCCTCGTCGGCTGCCTGCTCTCGCCCGTCGCGAACCAGGTTTCGGTCGATTATCTGAAGACCGAGGATTTCGCGCGCCGCCCGCTCGCCTGGCTCGACCTCATCAGCCGCAACGAAGGAACGACGCTCAGCTATTCGCCAACCTTCGGCTATGACATTTGCGCGCGCCGCATCTCCAGCCAGAGCCATGTCGCCGACCGTTTCGACCTGTCGCGCTGGCGCGTCGCGGGCAATGGCGCCGACATGATCCGTCCCGACGTGATGCAGGCCTTCGTCGATGCCTTTGCCGACGCGGGATTCAAGGCGAGCGCCTTTCTGCCGAGCTACGGCCTCGCCGAAGCGACGCTGGCGGTCAGCATCATGCCGCCGGGCGAAGGCATCGTCGTCGAACTGGTCGAGGAAACCGAGCTGTCGGGCGCCGCGAACGATTCGGGCCGCCCGACGCGCTATCGCGCGATCGTCAACTGCGGCAAGGCGGTCAAGGACATGACCATCGAAGTCCGCGACGAGGCGGGCAATCCCCTCCCCGACCAGACGGTCGGCAAGGTGTGGTGCAGCGGCCCGTCGCTGATGACCGGATATTACCGCGATCCCGAAGCGACCGCGGCCTGCATGAAGGACGGCTGGCTCGACACCGGCGATATGGGTTATATGTCAAACGGTTACATCTATATCGTCGGCCGTGCCAAGGACATGATCATCATCAACGGCAAGAATCACTGGCCGCAGGACATCGAATGGGCGGTCGAGCAATTGCCCGGTTTCAAGTCGGGCGACATCGCCGCCTTTGCGATCACCACGCCGGGCGGCGAAGAGACCCCCGCGGTGCTTGTCCAGTGCCGCACCAGCGACGATGCCGAACGCGCCGCGCTGCGCGAGACGATCCGCGAGCGCGTCCGCGCGATCACCGGCATGAACTGCCTCGTCGAGCTGATCCCGCCGCGCTCGCTGCCGCGCACCAGTTCGGGCAAACTCAGCCGGTCGAAGGCGCGCGCGCAATATCTGGCGGGGGAAATCCAGCCCTTTGCGATTGCGGCGTAAGGGCGGGAACGTCCGGTAGCGGCCGCAAGCAGTCATCCGAATATCATCGTCATCCCGGACGTGATCCGCGGTCCATGGCTTCAGCGCCGCGGCGGATCCCGGATCAAGTCCGGGATGACCGATAAGCGGACGACAGCGGCCCACCCCAAAAACCGTCATTCCCACCCAATCCTCCATCCTGTCCCCGCGCGGAACAAAAATTCGCCATGCCGCAGCGCGATGGTTACCTTCGGGTAACCCGCACCCGTTAAACCGGCCGGGTGAAAAGCCTGCCTACCGACCCGACTGCCACCGACGTCATTCCCGCACGCACCCTGCTGGGGCTGGGGCCGCGGGGCCAGGACCTCGGCAACCTCCGCCAGATCCAGCTCGCGCCGCTTCGCGGCCGCGGCGCGCTGCGGCTCTGCATGGGGCTCGGCATGGCGCTCGTCGCCTTTGTGACCATGCTTCACCATGTCGCGCTGCCGGTCGCCGGCGGCTGGCTCGGTGCGTCGCTTCTCTTCAGCTTCTGGTCGTGGCGCCGGTTCCACAGCCTGCCGCTCGGTGATCCCAAGCTGCCGGGGAGCGCCGAATACCGGCTGTGCCATCGCCACGCGCTTTATTCGGCGCTGCTCTGGGGGGCACCCTTCTGGCTTCAGGGGCTCGCGCCCGGCATCGACCATATCCTGTCGATGTGGACGATCGCGGTGCTGATGATGCTCACGCTGGCGATCGTCGCGCACAGCGTTCCGCTCGCCTGCACCCTGTTCATCATGCCCGTTTCGCTGTCCGCGGCGGCGGCGCTTGGATTGGCCGGGGTGCCGGAAATCGCCGCGGTCACGCTTGTCGCAGGCATTCTGCTTTCGGCCTTCTGCGTCCGTTTTGCGCAAATCCACATCCGTTCGCGCCGCGCCGAAGAGACGCTGCACGAAAAAAGCGAAACGGTCAGCCTGCTGCTGCGCGAGTTCGAGGAAACCTCGGCCGACTGGCTGTGGCAGACCGACAGCAACCGCCGCCTCGTTCATGTTTCGCCGCGCCTCGCCTATGCGCTCGGCAGCAGCGCCGACCAGCTCGAAGGCGTGCCGCTGCTCCAGGCGCTGTCGGGCGATGCGTGGGACACCGGACTGTTCCCCAAGAGCCTGCACGACATGGCCGAACGGATGAAGCGGCGTGAAAGCTTCTCGAACCTGATCGTGCCGGTGTCGATCGGTGGCCGCCCGCGCTGGTGGGAATTGTCGGCGTCGCCGCGCCTCGACGAATCGGGCAAGTTCCTGGGCTTTCGCGGGGTCGGGTCCGATGTTACCGAACAGCGCGCAACCGCCGAACAGATTGCAAGAATGGCGCGTTTCGACAATCTCACCGGCCTGCCCAACCGGCTCAGCCTCAACGAGGATCTGGCCCGCGCGCTCACCCGCGCCGTCGAGACCAAATCGCGCTGCGCCCTGCTGATGATCGACCTCGATCGCTTCAAGGCGGTCAACGATACGCTGGGCCACCCCGTCGGCGACAAATTGCTGGCACAGGTCGCGGCGCGGCTGAAGGCGTTGATGGAGCGCGGCATGACCTGCGGCCGCCTTGGCGGCGACGAATTCGCCGTTGTGCTCCACAATGTCGCATCGGGCGCGGTCGCCGAAGAACTGGCACAGCGGATCATCGCGACGATCAGCCGACCCTATGTCGTCGACAATCACCAGTTGTTCGTCGGCGCCAGCGTCGGTTACGCGATCGGGCCGACCGACGGCGCGACGGTCGAAACGCTGACGCGCAACGCCGACCTTGCACTGTATAAATCAAAGGATCGCGGCGGGAATGTCGTCGCCGCCTATGTCGCCTCGCTTCACGCCCAGGCCGAGGAACGGCGCGTCATGGAACAGGAATTGCGCGGCGCGCTGGAACGCGGCGAGTTCGAGCTTTATTACCAGCCGGTCGTCACCGCCGCCGACGGTACGCTGAATGGATTCGAAGCGCTGCTCCGGTGGACCAACCAGAAGCTGGGCAATGTTTCGCCGGGCCGGTTCATCCCGCTTGCCGAGGATGCGCGCCTCATCTCGCCGATCGGTGAATGGGTGCTGCGCACCGCATGCCGCGAGGCGATGAAATGGCCGTCCAACCTGAAGGTTGCGATCAACGTGTCGGCCGACCAGCTCACCGACCCCAGCTTCGCCTCGGTCGTCGTCTCGGCGCTCGCGCAGAGCGGCCTTCCGCCGCAAAGGCTGGAGATCGAGGTTACCGAAAGCGTCTTCCTGCGCGACGGCGGGGGCGCCGCGCAACTGCTCGACCAGCTCATCGCGCTCGGCATCCGCCTGTCGCTCGACGATTTCGGCACCGGCTATTCGTCACTCGGCTATTTGCGCAAGACGCAATTTTCGACGATCAAGGTCGACCGCAGCTTCGTCGTCGGTGCCGCCAAGGGCAGTATCGAATCGATCGCGATCATCCGCGCCGTCGTCGCGCTCGCCGACAGCCTTGGCATGTCGACCACCGCCGAAGGCGCCGAAACCGAGCTGGAAGTCGAAACGCTGCGCAGCTTCGGCTGCTCGAACATCCAGGGCTATTATTACGGACGCCCGATGCCCGCGGACGACGTGCTGGCGTTGTTCCGCCGTCCCGACGACGTGGCGATCGCCGCCGCCTGACCCGGCTCTCCCTCCCCCTGATGGGGAAGGATAGAAAGGCTTATCGCGAAACGTTCAGGCGACGTTGGATAGGGGTGAGGGTGCGTCCTTGCATCGCCGTCTCAGGCCGGGAGCGCCCCCACCGCTGCGACTGGCCAGCAAGTTGGCTGGTTTCGCTGCCTCCCTGTCAAGCGGGAAGCGCCGACGGATCGAGGCCTTTGCGCGCCGAATCGAACGCCCTGTCAAAAGGTTCCCCCATCCACCGCATCCGTGGCGCGGCTCATCGCTGGACGGGTGGTGGATGCCGTCCGGCGTGGCAAAGACGCTCCCACGCTTGAAAACAAGCCGGGGGTCGCATTCCATGTTCCAACGCCGCTTTCTGACTGCCGCGCTTGCGTCGGCGCTGACGCTTGCAGGACTGTTCGCCAGCGCCCCCGCCGCGGCCAGATCCTATTTGCAATGCGTCCCCTTCGCCCGCGCCGAATCGGGCGTCGATATTCGCGGCAATGCCAAGACCTGGTGGGCGCAGGCGGCGGGCAGCTATGCGCGCGGCAGTGAACCGCGGCCGGGCGCCGTCATGGCCTTTGCGGGCACGCGCGGGATGCCGATGGGCCATGTCGCGGTGGTCAAAAAAATCGTCAGCGATCGCGAAATCCTGATCGACCATGCGAACTGGTCGCCGATAGGCGGCCGCCGTGGCCAGATCGAGCGCGGGGTTCGCGTCGTCGATGTCAGCGACGCCGGCGACTGGAGCCTGGTGCGCGTGTGGTACGCGCCGATCGGCGACCTCGGCCTGCGCGCCAATCCGGTGCAGGGTTTCATCTACGCCGACCGCGAACCGGGCGGCGCAAATCCGGCGCCGAGTTTCGAGGCGCCGGTCTGGGCGCAGCAGGACTGGAAACCCGGCAACGGCCTTGACGTCGTTGCCGCTTCGCTCGGCAACTGAGCCTCCCCCCCCACCTCCAAGGGCTCGACGAGCGACGAAACCATCCGGGGCGGCTCGCCGCTCCGGGTGGTTTTTTCTTTTGAGGCTGAAAGGATTGGCGTCGGTCAGTCGGCGACGGCGTCGCCTTCACCGTTGCTGTTGGCGTCGCCCTTGCCGGCACCCTTACCCGCCACATCCTCGAACCACGCCTCGACCTCGCCCGACAGCTTGATCGTCATCGGCTGGCCAAAGCGATCCTTCGATTTTCCCGCGGCAACGCGGATCCAGCCTTCGGATATGCAATATTCCTCGACGTCGGTGCGTTCCTTGCCCTTGAAGCGGATACCGATGCCACGTTGCAGCACTTCCAGATCGAAATGGGGCGAGCGCGGATTGGTCGACATGCGGTCGGGCGGCGTATCGGTCATGGACAATTTTCCCGTAAAATGATGCGCGGCCCTAGCGGGGTCGAACCGCCACCGTCAATCGCCAAGACGCGCCGCGCCACGGTTCCGCGCCGCAGCCGATGTCGGCGGCAACGCCGACGGCGCTGCCGAATAAAGTTTGTCGGCGAGCGGATAAAGCTCGCGCTCCTCGCGCTCGACGCGGCGCCCCAGCAGGTCAAAGATGATCCGCGTCTCGCGGCAAAAGCCCGCCCAGTCGGCCGCAACGCGCGTAGCGGTCCATTTTTCGTCATAAGCGGTGAAATTGTCGGCGAGATCGCCCATTTCGAGTTCGAATGCACGGGTAAGGCGAACAAGTTCGGGCTCGCCGCTCGCACGCAGGCGCGGATACAGCGCCCAATCCTCGCACTTCAGATGGCGGACCAGTGTGGCGCGCAGCGCCGAGCGGGCCGATGCCAGATCGGCGGGACGCAGCGGCGCGGGATCGTCGATCATCGCCCGGATGACGCGCGCCAGCGCCATCAGCGCCGCATGTTCAGCGCGCAGTCGATCCATTTCCCGGCTCGTGGCCATAATGGTTCCCGCGGCGCGAGCGGTCCCTCGTGTGCGAGCATAGATGGGGAGCGTGAACGGACCGTAAACTCTCTGCCCGCCCGGCGGCGACCGGAACGCCGCCCGCGCGGACGTCCGGTCAGGTCGCACGCCGCCAGCTCGACGGGGGTGCGCCGAAGCGGCGGGCGAAGGCGGTCGCGAAATGGCTGGGCGTCGCAAAGCCCGTGGCGAGCGCGATTTCGGTCACCGGATCGTCGCCCGCGCGCAGCATCCGCGCCGCCGCGTCGAGCCGCGCGCGCAGCACATATTGCCAGGGCGTGACGCCGAACGCCTCGCGGAACGCGCCGGTGAAGCGCCGCACGTCCATGCCGACGAGCGCCGCGAGCGTATCGAGGCTGTGCCGCGCGTCGGGCGCGTCGCGGATCGCCGCGACCAGCTGCACCCGCTGCGATGCCGACAGCGTGCGCCGCGCCCCATGCCGGAAGCGCGATCCATAACGCGCGCGCAGGTGCAGTTGCAACGTATCGCCGATCGCGTGCGCCGCCATGTCGGCCAGGTCGCCGCCCGGCCCGCGCACCAATTCGGCCAGCCGCGCCGCCGATCCGAAGAGAAAATCGTCGCGGTGCCGCACCCGCGCCGCAAGCGGAACGTCGCCGACGAGCGCGGTGGGCACGCGCAGCTCGACAAACTCGGCCCGTCCGCCCTCGGCGAGCGCGGCATAGCGGCACGCCGCGGGGATGATCCATATATCACCGCGCGCCGGCGGTAACGGCCCAGACGGCCCGACCGCAAACTCGCACACGAGCCGGTCGATCCGCCCGCCCAGATGCACGACGATGGTGTGATGCGCCTCCTCGAACGTCCAGTCGGTCGGGCGGTCGAGCCGTTCGGTCGCGGCGACGACGCCGATCGGGCCGATCGCCGTTTCGCGGCGCGCGAGGAGCGTCCGCGGTCGCAGCGGCCGGATGCCGTCCCACACGCCCCACGCCTGCTCGTTCACTCGTCCTCCTCTTCGGCCACTCGACTCATGCGCCGGAGGGAGAAAGCTGCGCCGGAATTGAAAAGCGGGCAAGCCGGAACACGCCTATCATCGGCACGACAGCGCCGCGGCGACCGTCCCGGCGTGCCTCACAGCGTTGCCAAGGAGACCAGCAATGACAGACCACAGCATCAAGGGCAAAGTTGCGCTTATCGCGGGCGGCGGCAAGAATCTGGGCGGCCTCGTCGCCCGTGACCTTGCCGCGCATGGCGCCAAAGCAGTCGCGGTGCATTACAACAGTCCCGCCTCCGCCGCCGAGACCGACGAAACGCTCGCCGCCATCCGCGCTGCGGGCGCCGAGGCCGTCGCCTTCCAGGCCGACCTCACGTCGGCGTCGGCGATGGAAAAGCTGTTCGCAGACACCATCGCGGCGGTCGGACACCCAGACATCGCGATCAACACGGTGGGCAAGGTGCTCAAAAAGCCCTTCACCGAAGTCAGCGAGGCGGAATATGACGAGATGACCGCGGTGAACAGCAAGAGCGCCTTTTTCTTCCTGAAAGAGGCGGGCAGGCACCTCAATGACAATGGCAAGATCTGCACCATCGTCACTTCCCTGCTGGGCGCCTACACGCCCTTCTACGCCGCCTATGCGGGAACCAAGGCGCCGGTCGAACATTTCACCCGCGCCGCGTCGAAGGAGTTCGGCCAGCGCGGCATTTCGGTGACCGCGATCGGGCCGGGCCCGATGGACACCCCCTTCTTTTACCCTGCCGAGGGCGAGGATGCGGTCGCCTATCACAAGACCGCCGCCGCGCTGTCGCCCTTCACCCCCACCGGCCTGACCCATATCGAGGATATCGTCCCGTGGATCCGCATGCTGGTGTCGGAAGGCTGGTGGATGACCGGCCAGACGATTCTGGTCAACGGCGGCTACACGACCAAGTGAGCGCGGCTGGCGGGCGGCCGTCAGGTCGTCCGCCACGCCCCCGGCGCCAGATCGCCAATCTCCCACCCGCCGATCCGCCACCGCACCAGCCGCAGCGTCGGATGGCCGACCGCTGCGGTCATGCGGCGGACCTGGCGGTTGCGGCCTTCGGTGATGGTGAGTTCGATCCATGCGTCGGGCACGCTCTTGCGGAATCGCACCGGCGGGTCGCGGTCCCACAGCTTGGGCGTCCCGATGCGGCGGACGGTTGCGGGGCGGGTCGGACCGTCGTTCAGCGCGACACCGCGGCGGAGCGCGTCGAGCGCGGCGTCGTCGGGTTCGCCCTCGACCTGCACGAGATAGGTTTTGGGCATCTTGTGCTTCGGCGATGAAATCCGCGCCTGCAACGCGCCGTCGTCGGTCAGGACCAGCAGGCCTTCGCTGTCCCTGTCCAGCCGCCCGGCGGGATAGACGCCCGGCACGTCGATATAGTCGGACAGCGTCGCGCGCGGGCCGCCGGTCCCTTCCCCGCTGCCGCGATCGGTGAATTGCGACAGGACGCCGTACGGCTTGTTGAACAGGATCAACCGTCCCAACGCCTGGACTCCCACAGAATGGAAATGCGTCAGCTGATGCGGAGGACTGACGCGCATCGGACCGGAGCGGCGGACGACTCCTCGCTGCTGGCGCTCCGCCCTCATGCGCTTCGCCGGGCTTCAATTCAAGCCATCGTTGGCCGTCCGCCGACGGAGGTCAAAAGGTGGACGGTTGCGCCGTCGCGCCTGTATCGTGGCTGCTGCCGGAGCGCCCGCCTTGGGCATTGACCGCCTCAACGGTCAGCGCCAGCGGATACAGCCCCCCATCCTCGCGCTCGATGCGCGCGGCAAGCGCTTCCAGGATTTCCCTGGTCGCGGCGCAATAGCCCGCCCAATCGGCAGCGAGCGCCTCGGGCAGCCACTGGCGGCTATAATCGGTGAATGCCTCGGAAATATGCCCCATTTCGTCAATATAGTTCTGCGCGGTATTCGCCAGCTCGTGGTCGCCGCTGGCGAGAAGAGAGGGATATAGCACCCAGTCCTCGCGCTTCAGATGTGCGATCAGCTCTGTACGGAACCGCGTGCGCACCGCGTTGAAATCCGCCCACGCTTTTGCATCGCGCGGAGAAGCGCCCGCAATATAGCGCCCCAGATGATCGGCAAGCACGAGCAGCCGACGATGTTCGTTCCTGAGCCGTTCGATTTCCGCGCGCATCATCATCGCGATCTCTCCATGGGCAGGGAGACCGAAGCTATACGGTTCGCGTGAAGAAAGCATTGAACCGCCGGTAACGCCGCGTTCACAAAAAAATGCGGCGTGTCCGGGGCGGTCGCGGCGTGCGTTACGCCGCTTCCTTCTTCCGCGACGCCTTCTTGCGTTCGTGCGGATCAAGGATCGCCTTGCGGATGCGGATATTCTTGGGCGTCACTTCGACCATCTCGTCATCGTCGATATAGGCGATCGCCTGTTCCAGCGTCATGCGGCGCGGCGGGGTCAGGCGGATCGCGTCGTCCTTGCCCGTCGACCGGAAGTTGGTGAGCTGTTTCGACTTCATCGGGTTGACCTCAAGGTCTTCGGGCTTGGCATTTTCGCCGATGATCATCCCCTCGTACAGCGCCTCGCCGGGCGACACGAACAGGATGCCGCGCTCTTCCAGCGGGCCGAGCGCATAAGCGACGGCTTCGCCATTGCCGTTCGAGATCAGGACGCCATTCTTGCGCCCCTCGATCACGCCTTTGTACGGGCCATATTTCTCGAACAATCGGTTCATGATCCCGGTGCCGCGCGTGTCGGACAGAAACTCGCCATGATAGCCGATCAGGCCGCGCGACGGGCCGCTGAAGGTGATGCGCGTCTTGCCGCCGCCCGACGGGCGCATGTCGATGAGGTCGGCCTTGCGCATCTGCATCTTCTCGACGACCGTGCCGCTATGCTCGTCGTCGACGTCGATGACGACGGTTTCATAGGGTTCGGTGCGCTGGCCGTTTTCGTCGGTCTGATAGAGGACGCGCGGGCGGCTGATGCCGAGCTCGAAACCTTCGCGGCGCATCGTTTCGATGAGCACGCCAAGCTGAAGCTCGCCGCGGCCCGCGACATCGAAACTGTCCTTGTCGGCGCTTTCGGTGACGCGGATCGCGACATTGGTTTCGGCCTCGCGGAAAAGGCGGTCGCGGATCATGCGGCTCGTCACCTTGCTGCCCTCGCGCCCTGCCATCGGCGAATCGTTGACGGCAAAGCGCATCGACAGCGTCGGCGGGTCGATCGGCTGCGCGGCGATCGGTTCGCTGACGCTGGTATCGGCGATGGTGTTCGCGACGGTCGCGTTGGTGAGGCCCGCGATCGCGACGATGTCGCCCGCGCGCGCTTCGTCGACGGGAACACGGTCGAGCCCGCGGAAGGCCAGCAGCTTCGACGCGCGGCCGGTCTCGATCACCTTGCCGTCCATGTCGAGCGCATGGATCGGCTGGTTGACCCTGACCGTGCCCGACTGGACCCGACCGGTCAGGATGCGGCCGATGAAATTGTCGCGGTCGAGCAGCGTCGCGAGGAAGGTGAAGGGCGCATTCTCGTCGAGCCCCGGCGCGGGAACATGGCTGACGATCGTCTGGAACAGGGGTTCGAGCGTGCCTTCGCGCGCTTCGGGGTCGGGCGAGGCATAGCCGCCGCGGCCCGAGGCATAGAGGATCGGGAAATCAAGCTGTTCGTCATTGGCCTCGAGCGTCAGGAACAGCTCGAACACTTCGTCGAGCACTTCGGCCGCGCGGGCGTCGCTGCGGTCGATCTTGTTGACGACGACGATCGGTTTCAGGCCGAGCGCGAGCGCCTTGCCGGTGACGAACTTGGTCTGCGGCATCGGCCCTTCGGCCGCGTCGACAAGCAGGATGACGCCGTCGACCATGGACAGAATGCGCTCGACCTCGCCGCCGAAGTCGGCGTGGCCCGGCGTGTCGACGATGTTGATCCGCGTCGCCTTGTCGCCCTCCCCCCATTCGACGCTGGTGCATTTCGCCAGGATGGTGATCCCGCGTTCCTTCTCCAGGTCGTTGGAATCCATGGCCCTTTCCTCGACACGCTGGTTGTCGCGAAAGGTGCCCGACTGGCGGAAGAGCTGGTCGACCAGCGTGGTTTTGCCGTGATCGACGTGCGCGATAATGGCGATATTGCGAAGCGACATGGAAAAAGAGGCCTTTTGTGGAGATGAGCGGCAGCGCCGTGGCTGCCGCGCCCTTAGCGATTATCCTGCTGCGGCGCAACAAAAGCGAGGTTGGCCGGATTGTAGAGGGATCGCGCCTCGTGGCGGCGCAGCCGCTGTGCCAGGCCATTCTCGAACCCTGCCCGCCACGTCGAAAGCGCAGTCGTGAAACCGTCCCCATCGGCCGCTTTTCCGTCCAGATCCGCCAGCGCGCGCGAGGCCGCCAAAAGGTCGCGCCGCTCGGCGCCGAACGGCGGGGCCGGATAGCGTTCGGCGATCAGCCCAAGCTGATGGCGCGCCGCGGCCAACAGCGCGCGCGCCGCCGCGGCATCGCCGCGCCGCGCCATGCCGATCGCGCCGCGCAGCGCAGAAACGGTCAGCCGCAGCTGATCGTCGAGCGCGCGTCGAACGGGCGGGTCGCCATCGGGACAGGGGGCGATCGCGCGCACATAGGCGGCAATGGCGGCAAGCATCGCCGGTGTCGGTTCGCGGCCGGCAAACTCGTCAACAATCAGGGCGCGGACAAAGGATTCCAGCGCTCCGCCGGCCGAATCGCGCGACACCTTGCCCGGCCGCGCCAGGTCGGGGATGGCGACGGGGTCAAAGCGGCCATTGCCGCGCGCCGCGCCAAAGAAACTGTGCGTCACATCGGCCGTGCCAGCCCGATCCGAAACGGCTGCCATCAGGAAATGTGCATTGTCGCGCCCGTTGACGTGGCAACCGGCGCAGCTCAGCCCGGCTTTGGCGGCCTGGCCGCCCAGCAGTCGCGGGCTGTTGAACAGCGCCTCTCCCGCCTGTATTTCGACCGAAGCGGTGCCCAGGCATGCCGCGGGCTGGGTCGTAAGGGCGGCAAGCTCGGCTCCCGGCGCCGTCCAGCGCAACGTCTCGAACGGCGGCGGCGCGGCGGCAGGGACGGCGGGAACGGCCAGAGCCAGCGCGCCCGCCACGCCGCCGGTGCACCGGTTCAGCCTGCCGATGGCGCTTTCTCCTCGATCCAGCGTCGCAGTTCATCGGCTTCGTTGCAGCCGAATCCGCAGATCGCATCGAGTCGCGCCAGATGCGCCCTCGCCCCGGCAAGGTCGCCCCGTTCGAGCTTCAGTTCGCCATAATATTCGATCGCGCCGCGGTGCGTCGGCGCGATCGCAAGCGCGTCGCGATAATAGGCTTCGGCGGCGTCGTGACGCCCGAGCTTGCGGTTCGCGAAGCCAAGATAGGTCAGCACATCGGGGTGTGGCCCCGCCGCCCACAGCGCCGCATCGAGTTTTGCGATCGCCGCTTCGTAACGGCCTTCGTTGATGAGCGCGACGGCCGCGACATAGATCGGATCGAGCGCGGCAGCGGATGGCAGCCGCATATCGGGCGCGACCGCGGCCCGCGCCTGCGGTCCCGCAGCGATCGCGGCTTCCAGCCGGGCGATCGCATCGGCAAGCTTTGCCGCATCGGAGCAGCCGACCGCGCACTGTTCCTGCATCATCCTGAGCGCTTGCAGCTCCCTGTCGGCCTTGTCGGCCTTGCCGAGCCTTGCCTGCACGACGCCAAGATCGCGACGCGCCTCGATCATTTTTCCGTCATGGCGCACCGCTGTTTCGAGCGGTTTTACCGCGCGGGAATAATCGCCCTGCGCCAGATGGCTGGCGCCGAGCAGATAATTGGCCTGCGGGTTCCTGGGGACGGCCGCGACAACCCTTTTCAGCGCCTTCGCCGCCTCGGCATAGCGGCCAGCGGCAAAGGCTTCGGCACCCTTTTTATAGTCGATCGTCGGGTCATAGCTGCTCTGGCTCGGCGGCGCGCCGCCTCCCCCACCGCCGCCGCCCGCCGCAAGAGCGACAGGCGCCGCCAGCGCCGCGCAAGCCGCGAGCAGGGACAAGGATGACCGGTAGTACCGCATGGCGTGTCGCTCCTCTGTCCGGAGACGGATCAGTCTACCACAGAAGCGACCGGGGCGAAACGGATCAAAGCATCGCGACCAGTCGCTCAATCTCTTGCCCCGCGGCGCGCGCGGCGCGAGCAAGGTTCGCCTGGAAATCGCCGCCGCTGTCGCCATTCGCCTCGTCGGTCACCGCCTTGATCGCCGCCCATGGCTTGCCGAGCCGCATCGCCGCCTGCGCGGCCGCGCCAACCTCCATATCGACGAGCGTAGCGCCAAGCGATTTGAGGTCGGCGGCGACTTCGGGCGAGGCGATGAAGCTGTCGCCGCTGGCGATGCGGGCGTGAGGCAGGCCGAGGCCGGGGTCGGGCGCGGCGACGAAATGCGCTTCGCCCGGCTCGCCCATCGGCCAGTCGCCCGCACGATACCGCCGGAACGAGCCGGGATGCGCCGCGCCATAATCATGCTGCAACGCTTCGCTGATCCAGTAAACCCCCGGCGCCGCGCCAAGCGCGCCGCAGGTGCCGGTCATCAGAATGAGGTCGGCGTCGCCGCCGAGCACGCCGGCGGCGAGCGCGGCGTTGACCTTGCCCAGCCCGCAGGTGGCGATGGTGAGGCTGTGGTTCGCCGCGGTCAGGCGACGGACGGCGAAGGGGCCATCCACCCGGTCCCCGATGCCGGGGAACAAGGCGTCGCTCTCTTCGGCAAGTGCGGCAAGGATCAGAACAGCGTTCATCGGTTTCCTTTAGCGTCGGCGCGCGCGGATGGAAAATTATTGCGAATAGCCGGTCGAATGCGGTCAATAGCTGCCCTCGCACCAAGCGGCGCGATGGTCCGGCCCTTGCCAAGCGCCGCCCTCCTCGCCATCGCTCCTCCATGCTCGCGCGCCTCTTGCCCGACCGTTTCCTTCTCCTGCTGCTCGCGACGATTCTGTTCGCGAGCCTGCTGCCGGTGCGCGGGGCGGCGGTTCCGGTCGCAGAGGCGTTGTCGACGGCGGCGATCGTCCTGCTCTTTTTTCTGAACGGCGTCCGCCTTCCGCGCGACGAGGTGCTGCACGGCGTGCGCAACTGGAAACTTCAGGGCGCAGCGCTTCTTTTCTGCTTCGGCGTCATGACCTTGCTGGGCCTCGCCGCGCAGGCGGCTCTTGTCCCTCTGCTGCCAGCGACGCTCGCACTCGGTTTCCTGTTCCTCGGCATCCTGCCCTCGACCGTTCAGTCGGCGACCGCGGCCACGTCGATGGCAGGGGGCAATGTCGCCGCGAGCGTCGTCGCCGCGGCGCTGCTCAATCTGATCGGCGTCGTCCTGTCACCGCTACTCTTCGCGCTGCTCGCGGGCAGCGCGGGCGCGATTCAGGGCGCGGCGGTGCTGCGCATCGTGGCGGTCCTGCTCCTTCCCTTCCTGGTCGGGCAGCTTTTACAGCGCTGGCTTCGTCCCTGGGCGCTCGCGCACCGCGGACTTGCGACCGCCATGGATCGCACGGCGATCGCGATCGCCGTCTATGTCGCCTTTTCGGCCGCGGTTGTCGCGGGCATCCGGGACCAGCTCGACCAGCGTGAAATCGCCATCATTCTCGGCGTCACCGCGTTGATGCTGGCGCTGTCCTTCGGGGGGGCCTGGACGCTGGGCGGACTGCTGAGGCTTGCGCGACCCGACCGCATCACGCTGCTCTTTGCGGGCGCGCAGAAAAGCATCGCGGTCGGCGCGCCGCTGGCAGCGACGCTGTTCCCGCCCGCAATCGCCGGCATGGTGCTGGTGCCGATCCTCGTTTATCATATGGCGCAACTGATCGTGTCGGCATGGATTGCGCCGGGATTGAAAAGGACCGGGCAAGTGTAATGCTTGTATAATACAGTGCCGCATGCCATATAGGCGGGCGGCCCTGAAATCTCTCTTGGGGCTGGAAGGAAGACGAATGAGCGAAGTGACCGCAACGGCGACCGCGACCGACGAGCTGAAACTGACGCCGCCCGAACCCGTGCCCGCCGTAACGCCCGACAAGGCGGCGGGCCTCGTGCCGCTGTCGACCGAGCAGAAATCGAAGCTGGAGGAGCGTGTCGATGGCTTCATCGACGATCTGGTTGCGCAGGACGTCAATTCGCCCGCCTTCGGGCAAAAGGTCGACCAGATCACCAATATGGGCCGCAAGGAAATGCTGGAGGCGGCGAACCAGTCGAACCGTTTCCTCGACCGCCCGATCAAGGCGATGGACCGTGACACCGACATCGGCCAGAATCTGATCGAACTGCGCAACACGGTCGAGCGGCTCGACCCGTCGGCGAACGGCAAGCTGATTTCCAAGCGCGGCCTGCTCGACAAGATTTTCGGCAGCAGCGTCACCAATTATTTCGCCAAATATCGCAGCGCCCAGTCGCATATCTCGAGCGTGCTGACCGCGCTCGCGAACGGCAAGGACGAACTGTTGATGGACAATGCCGCCATCGACGTCGAGCGGCGGAAATTGTGGGAAGCGATGGGCAAGCTGGAACAGATGGTCCACATCGCCCAGACGCTCGACCGCAAGCTGGAGGAAAAGGCGGCCGAACTCGACGGCGTCGACCCCGCGAAGGCCAAGGTGCTGCGCGAAAATGCGCTCTTCTATGCGCGCCAGCGGACGCAGGATCTGCTGACGCAGATGGCGGTGACGGTGCAGGGCTATCTCGCGCTCGACCTGGTCAAAAAGAATAATATCGAGCTGGTGAAGGGCGTCGAGCGCGCCAGCACCACCACCGTCGGCGCGCTGAAAACCGCGATCACCGTCGCACAGGCGATGACCAACCAGAAGCTGGTGCTCGAACAGATCACCGCGCTCAACACCACCACCGCGAACATCATCGACGGCACGTCGAAGATGCTGAAGGACAATAGCGCGCGCATCCACGAGCAGGCGGCGTCGAGCACGATCCCGATGGAGACGCTGCAGCGCGCGTTCCAGAATATCTACGACACGATGGATGCGATCGACACATTCAAGCTGAAGGCGCTCGACAGCATGAAAACCACGGTCAACACGCTGGAAAGCGAAGTCGCCAAGTCGAAGGGCTATATCGCGCGCGCCGAGGGCGCCGCCCAGGCGCAGGCGAGCGTCGGCGGCGGCGACAGCCCGCTTGCGGCGATCGAAGGGTGACGGCCGACCGATGAGCATGAGCGAGGTCGACAAGATCCGCCTTTCGGCCGAAGCCGCGATCGAACGGTCGCGCGAGCGACAGCGACCGATCGGCACCAAAAGCGTCGCGCTGCGCCGCCAGCATCTTTACAAAAAGCTCGGCCGGATGCTGATCGCGGGGGGCGTGCTGCTGCTTGGCGCCGCACTGTTCGGCGCGCTGATCCAGCCGCTCGGCTTCACCGGACTGCTCGCGCTGTTCGTCCTGCTGATCGGCGTCGCGGTGCTTTTCGGCAAATGGCCGCCCTTCCCCGAACCGCGACAGGCGGACCTGCCGAAAACCGACCTGAAACAGCTCGCCGGGCGCACCGAAATCTGGCTGGAAGCGCAGCGCCCGGCGCTCCCCGCGCCCGCGCGCCAGCTGGTCGACGGCATCGGGGTGCAGCTCGACCTGCTTGCGCCGCAGCTCCAGACGCTCGATCCCGCGACGCCTGCCGCCGCGAACATCCGCAAGCTGGTGGGCGAAGACCTGCCCGAACTCGTCGCGGGTTATCAGCGCATCCCGGCCGGGCTGCGCAAGGAAGCGCATGCCGGACGCACCCCCGACGAAACGCTGCTTGGCGGCCTGAAAATGCTTGAAATCGAGATCGGCAATGCCGCGCGCAGCCTTGCCGCGGGCGAACTCGACAAGCTGGCGACGCGCGAACGCTATCTCCAGCTCAAATATCAGGGGATCGACGACGAACCGGCGCCGGGCGGTCAGGCCTGACGCCAGCGCTGCGTGCCGAGCCAGAGCAGCAGCACAAGCAGCAGCGGCGGCGCGAGCTTCCACTCGCCCGGACCGGCCAGCGGCGCGAGCAACGGTGCCGACGACAGGAGCCAGAGCGCGGCCAGCAGCGCACCCGCCGCGGCCACTTCAAACACAAAGCTGCGCCAGAAACGCCCGCGCGCCCGCTTGTACGCCGCCTGCGCGTCAATCGAACGGTCGATGCGCTGCACGAACCCCCGGTCGCCCGGCCGATCGGGCGGCGCCAGTATCGCCGCCAGAAGAGTGTCGGCGTCGGCTTCGCTTGGCTGTGTCATGGCGTCGATTCTCCGGCGATCATTTTCTGCGCCTTCGCGCGGCCGCGCAAGACAAGCGATTTGAGCGTGCCCAGCGGCACGCCCAGGATCGCCGCGGCCTCGCCATGCGACCAACCGTGGCCGAAACATAAGGTAAGCGCCGCGCGCTCCTGCGGCGACAGCGCCGCCAGCAGGCGGTCGGCGTCGACGGCCGCGTCGCTGGCCGACCGCGGGTCGGTCGACGTCGCGCGCGCTTCGTCATCGCGTGCAATGGCGGCGCGCCGCCGTGCGGTGCGCCGCTGGTCGAGGAACAGGCGCCAGCCGATTCCCATGACCCAGGCCGCATAACGTCCCTGCCCCCGATACTCGCCCGCCCGCTGCCACGCGCGAACGAACGCCTCCTGCGCCAGATCGTCGGCGTCGCATCCCGCGGCCCGCGCCAGGAACGCCCGCACCCGCCCCTCGTGCCGCAGCACGAGGAGCTGGAATGCGGCGCGATCGCCCATCGCGACACGCTGGCTGAGCGCCCAATCTTCATCGGCCTCTCCCCCGTCACGCAGCGGCACGCTCCTCGGCAGCGGCGCTGCGCGCCAGACGGCGACGGATCAGCAGCGCCGCTCCGACAAAGGCAGGGAAAAGCGCGGCGCCCGCCGAAATGCGGATCAGTTGCTCGTGCCCCTGGATCAATCCGAAACCCGCCATCGCGAGACCGATCGCGATCAGGACCAGCGCGTTTCGGTCGTCGCCGGGCGCATCGGTGCGCTGGCCGCCCAGATGCTCATATGGCTTGTTGAGCTTGTCGATCAGCGGGTTCACGGCCTCCGATTTGGCATCGAGCGCCCGGTGGATCGAGCGATGGAGCATCCACGCATGAATCAGCCGCGCCAGCAGGAAAAATCCGACGATGAAAAGCGCAACGAACGTCGCATTCTCGACGGTGTTGAAAAAACTGTCGCTGATCGCCACCAATTCGGTGGTCGGCGGCGGCGGCGGCAGAAAGGCGGCTATATCCCGCGGGTCGATATAGGCCGCGACATCGGCCGGGCTGATTGACTGTGCGCCGGCGACAGGCACGGCAACGGCTGGGGCGGGCGGCGCGGCGGCCGACATGGCGGGGGCGCTCGACGCCGTGGCCGCGGTGGTGATCAACTGGTCCATCAACGCATATTCTCCTTAACACCGGACAGTGTGGCGAAAACGGGTGGCGGCCCGCGCCGGGGCACGGATGTTCTGCACCGGGGAGCACAGCTTCCATGACCGCGCAAGGCCGCCGCCCGGATCGGCAAGCGCGCCAATCATCGACTGGACGGTGCGGCCACGCGTTTCGGATGCACCTGGGCGGGATTTTTTTGCAAGATCACGGCGCACCTGCATACCGCGAACGGCGGCAGGATCGGGGCTGGCCTGTCAGGAGATAATGGATGCCCCGCGAGGATTCGAACCTCGATAGACGGAATCAGAATCCGTAGTCTTACCATTAGACGACGGGGCAAAGAGGGGCGCGCAATATGATCCGGCGCGCGGGCTGTCAAGGCCGCTGCGCCCATCGGCAACAGTCTGCTTGCCCTGCGGCATTTCGCCGCTAGCATCGCCCGCATAACAAGGGGGCCGCGCCCCGGCGCAGGCGCCCGCATCTGGAGTGGGCTGATGCGTCATGTCGCGATCGTCGGGTCGGGTCCGGCGGGCTATTATACCGCCGAAACATTACAGAAGGCGGACGACATCGCGGTCGATGTCATCGACCGGCTGCCCGTCCCCTATGGCCTGATCCGCACCGGCGTCGCGCCCGATCATCAGTCGATCAAGGCGGTGTCACGCCGTTATGAGGGCGTCGCGCTGACCGACAATGTCCGTTTCGTCGGCCATGTCGCGGTCGGCACCGACGTCAGCATCGACGAGCTGATGGCGCTATACGACGCGGTCGTGCTGGCGACGGGCGCACCGAACGACCGACCGCTCGACATCGCCGGCGCCGACCGGCCCGGCGTGATCGGCAGCGCGGCCTTCGTCGGCTGGTATAATGGCCACCCGGACTTCGCCGACCTCAACCCGCCGCTCGACGCCCCCGGCGTCGCGGTGATCGGCAACGGCAATGTCGCGCTCGATGTCGCACGCATCCTTGCCAAGACGCCCGCCGAGTTCGCCGGTAGCGACATCGTCGCGCACGCGCGCACCGCGCTCGCCGCCAGCGGCGTGCGGCATATCCACATCCTCGGCCGCCGTGGCCCCCACCAGATCGCGATGACGCCCAAGGAACTGGGCGAACTCGCACATCTGGAGCGCGCCAGCCCGCGCGTCGACCCCGCCGACCTGCCCGACGAGGGCGACGACGCGCTGCTCGAACCGGGAATGCGCAAGTCGGTCACGCACCTGCGCAGCTTCGCTGCCAATCCCGTCGCCAAGCCGGTGACGATCGATTTCGACTTTTTTGCCATGCCGGTTGCGATCGAGGGCAGCCAGGAAAATGGGGGGCGCGTCCAGCGCGTGATCGTCGAAAAGACCGCGCTCGACGCCGATCTGCGCAGCCATGGCACGGGGGAAACCTATGCCATCGACGCGGGACTGGTGATCAGTTGCATCGGTTATCAGACGCCGCCGATCCCCGGCGTGCCGTATGAACATGGTCGCGGCCGCTTTGCGAACGACGAGGGGCGGATTTTGCCCGGCCTTTATTGTGTCGGCTGGGCGCGGCGCGGCCCGTCGGGGACAATCGGCACCAACAAGCCCGACGGCGCGCGCATCGCCGAAATGGTGCTGGACGACATCGGCCGCGGCGCGGGCAAGGCGGGACGGCCGGGGCTCGACGCGCTGCTCGCCAGCCGGGGCGTCGCACCCGTCACCTTTCGCGACTGGCGCCGGATCGAAGCGGCGGAAGTCGCGGCGGCGCTCGACGGCAACCCGCGCGAAAAGTTCACCAGCGTCGAGGCGATGCTCGCCGCGATCGGGCGGTGACCGGGCGCATCCGCACCGCGCTGCGCTGGCTGCTCGCGCTTGCCTTCGGCTATGCGGGCTGGCGGCATCTGACGACACCGGAACCTTTTGTCGCGATCACGCCGCCGTGGGTGCCGCGGCCCGATCTGGTCGTCGCGGCGACCGGGATCGCCGAGATCGCGGGCGCGATCGGGCTGATGGTCCCCGCCACCCGCAAGGCCGCGAGCTGGGGCCTCGCGCTCTATGCGCTGTGCGTCTGGCCCGCCAATTTCCACCACGCGCTCGCCAATGTCGCGATCGGCGGCGAAACGTTCGGCTGGTGGTATCACGGCCCGCGCCTCGCCGCGCAGCCGCTCATCATCTGGTGGGCGCTGTGGGCGGGCGGTGCGGTCGAATGGCCGTTCGGGAAAATGAAAGCGCCTCGCCCTTGATGGGGGATGGCTGTTATTTCGCTGCCGGTGTCTCGACCGGCGGCTGCGCCTTCTGGCTGGCCGCATAGGCTTCGACCGCCTTCAGCACGCGCAGCATGTTGCCGCTCGCGATCTTGCGAAGCTCGCCTTCGCTATAGCCGCGCCGCGCCAGTTCGACGAACAGCGCCGGATAGCCCGCGACATCCTCCATCCCCACCGGCGCCGAATCCATGCCGTCATAGTCGCCGCCAAGCCCGATATGGTCGACGCCGATCGTGCGTTTCAGATGGTCGATATGGTCGGCGACCTTGGCGATCTGCGTTTTCGGGGCGGGGTTCGCGTCGTCCCATGCCTTCAGCATCGCCGCGGCCGCCGCGGGATCGCCGGGATACATGGCCTTCAGCCGTGCCTCTTCGGCAGTGCGGCGAAGGCCGTGCGCGCGGACATCGGCATCGAGGAAGCCGGGCAGGAACACGACCATCACGATCCCGCCGTTCGCCTTGACCGCGGGCAGCACGCTGTCGGGGACGTTGCGCGGATGATCGTTCACCGCGCGCACGCCCGAATGGCTGAACATCACCGGTGCCTTCGACGCCGCGAGCGCGTCCTTCATCGTCGCCTCGCTGACGTGGCTCAGGTCGACGATCATCCCGATACGGTTCATCTCCTGCACCACCTGACGCCCGAAATCGGTGAGCCCGCCGTGCTGCGGCGCGTCGGTCGCGCTGTCGGCCCATGGCACATTCCTGCCGTGGGTCAGCGTCATGTACCGCACCCCCATGCCGTACATTTCGCGCAGCACCGCAAGGCTCGATCCGATCGAATGGCCGCCCTCGATCCCCAGCATTCCGGCGACCTTGCCCGCCTTCATTGCCTGTTCAAGCTGGGCGGAATTGTCAGCGAGCATCAACTGGGCGGGATAACGCGCGACCAGCCGCCGCATCACGTCGATCTGTTCGATCGTCTGCTGCACCGCTTTGGCTTCATCGGTGGTCGAGGGGACATAGACCGACCAGAATTGCGCGCCGACATGCCCGCGGCGCAACCGGTTGAGGTCGGTGTGCATCGCGATCCGGCCGCCGGTCGCGGTATCGGTCGTATCGACGAAATCGAAATCGTTGATGACGTTATCGACACGCACGCGCAGCGCCCACGGCACATCATTATGCCCGTCGAACACCGGCGCCTTCTGGAGCGCGGCCTCGGCCACCGCCTCGGGCGAGCTCTGCGCGGCGGCGGGAGTGGCGACAAGGGCGAAAGCGGCAAGGCCGGCGAGCAGGGAGGCTTGGTTCATGGCGCGTGACCCTAACCACTTGTTTGCGCAGCGCAAGCGTGCGGCCGCAAGGTCGCGCCTGATTGTCCCGCGCAAAGGCACGAACAAGCAAGGGAATGGCGATCTCGCGCGAAGATACAGGGCGCGCAGCGGACGAAAATGCCGACCGGGCAAGCATCGGCGCGACGCGCCATACGGGTCGCCTGCGGCGACAGAATATTGTTCGCACGCGTTCATTGCGTCCTTCTTCAGGATTTTTTGCTTCGCCGCGTCTGGTGACCAAACGCGCCTTGACGTTCACGTAAACCCCGCGCAGCATCGCCCCCATGACAGCTTTCGACGACTGGCGCGCCCGTTCGCCCTATTATGACGAGACCCACGACGCGCTGGCGCAAAGTGTCCGCCGCTTCGTCGAGCGCGAGATCGCGCCCGGCATCGACCGCTGGGAGGCCGAGGGCGAGCTGCCGCGCGAGCTGCACAAAAAGGCGGCCGAGGCGGGCATCCTTGGTCTGCGCTATCCCGAGGAATATGGCGGGCATTCGCAAGGTTTCGACATATTTCACGGGCTTGTCGTCACCGAAGAACTCGCCGCGGTCGGCGCGGGCGGCCTCGGCGCGTCGCTGATGACGCATGGTATCGGGCTGCCGCCGATCCTTGCCCTGGGTTCGGAAGAATTGAAGCAGCGCGTTGCGCCGCCGGTGCTCGCGGGCG
Organism: Sphingopyxis sp. LK2115; assembly: GCF_014595975.1. GTDB lineage: Bacteria > Pseudomonadota > Alphaproteobacteria > Sphingomonadales > Sphingomonadaceae > Sphingopyxis. The sequence goes on from NZ_JABWGQ010000015.1 coordinate 132,250, forward strand.
AGAAGATCATCGCGCTCGGCATCACCGAGGCGGGGGGCGGCAGCGACGTTGCGAATCTGAAGACGACCGCGCGGAAGGACGGCGACAGCTACATCGTCAACGGCGGCAAGATGTTCATCACGTCGGGCATGCGCGCCGACTGGCTGACCACGGCCGTCCGCACCGGCGGGCCGGGCGCCGGCGGCATCTCGCTGCTGCTCATCGACATGGATTCGCCAGGCGTCGAACGCACGCGGCTCGACAAGATGGGCTGGCGGTGCAGCGACACCGCCGCCATTCATTTCAGCGACGTGCGCGTCCCCGCCGCCAACCTGATCGGGCAGGAAAATGCCGGTTTCATCGGCATCATGCGCAATTTCAACAGCGAACGGCTTGGCATGGCGATGGGCTGCTGCGCCTATGCCCGCGTTGCGATGGCCGAAGCGGCGGAATGGGCGCGTGGGCGCGAAACATTCGGCAAGCCGCTGGTCGGCCACCAGTCGATCCGCATCAAGCTCGCCGACATGGAACGCCAGATCGAAGCGACGCAGGCGTGGGTCGACCTTTGCGCCTGGCAGGTCAAGGAAGGCAAGGACCGCCCCGCCGATTTTGCGATGCTGAAGGTGCAGGCGACACGGATGCTGGAGCATGTCGCGCGTGAGGCGGCGCAGATCCTGGGCGGCGCCAGCTACATCACCGGCAGCAAGGTCGAACGCATCTACCGCGAAGTTCGCGTCAATGCCATCGGTGGAGGCAGCGAGGAAATCATGCTCGACCTTGCGGGGCGGCAGTTGTTCGGGGGAAAGCGTTAGGGGGCCAGGCGTCGCGCGTAGCGATCGAGCCGCGCAAGCTGTGTCATCAGCACTGCGAGAAGCACCAATTCGACCAGCCCCGTTGCGACGATCAGCGCATGCGCCCTATCCTCGCTCGCGCCCTGAAATGCGCGCACCAAACTCGCCCCGACCGATAACGCCAGACTCCCGGCGGCGAAATGCAGCCAGCGGCGCACCGGCGCGATCCGGCGACGCGGTGCAATCCACCACGCCGCGCCGATGCACATCAGCGCCGCCAGCAACCCGCCGCGATCGAACCAGGTCAGCGGATCAGCGCTGCCCTGAATATCGAGGACGACCGTCCGCAGCCGCATCAGCAGCAGGGTCCCGCCGCCGAGCATGGCAGCGGCGACGCACGTGCGCCGCAGACGGTCGGGCAGTGCCGCCTCGGCATAAGCGCGCGCAATGTCGGCGGGCCGCCCGAAGCGCCGCACCGCAGCGGCCTCACCCACCCGGTCGGCGGTATCCCGGAGATGCGATTCGATCTCGTCGCGCACGCGGCGCGACAGGCTGGGGTCGAACGCCAGAACATCGTCGAGTTCGTTGAGATAGGCGGCGATCGGCCCGTTCATGCTCGCGCGCCCAGTACCCGGTCGATGCCGGTGGCAAAGCTTTGCCAGCCCGCGCGCCGTTCGACCAGCGAGCGGCGACCGCTGTCGGTTAGTGAATATACCCGGCGTTTGCGCCCACCGTCGGGCTGAACCCAGCGGCTCGCGAGCAGCCCGGCAAGTTCGAGCCGGTGCAGGGCCGGATAGATCGTGCCCTCAGGCAGGTCGAAATGGCCGCCGCTGCGCGCGCGGATGGCCTCGATGATCGCATATCCGTGCAACGCGTCATCGCCGATCGTGGCGAGCAGCACGGCATCGAGGTGCCCCTTGAGCATTTCGGCAGACATGTCGACCGATTTAGCTTTGCAACGCTAGGTATGCAAGTTATACCTAGCATTACTAGGCTTAAGGAAGGAGGATACGATGACCGCGACGACAAGCGGAAAACCGGCGACAACAGGCTGGACCGAGGGCTGGGGGCTGTTCTGGACGCTGACGCTGGCGCTCGCTGCGATGGCGCTCGCCTTCCTCGTCGCCATCGGCTGGGACACCGAAGGCTATCGGATGGTGATCCGCGCCACCGCGCGCACTTCGCTGGCGCTGTTCCTCGCCGCCTTTGCCGCGTCGGCCGCCTTCAAGCTGTGGCCCGGCCGCTTCACCCGATGGCTCCGTCGAAACCGCCGCCAGATTGGGCTTGGCTTCGCCATGTCGCACTTCATCCACGCGCTGGCGATCATCGCGCTGTGGAGAACCGATCCAGGCATGTTTTGGCTGCTGTCCAATCCCAGATCGATCGCCATCGGGGGCGCCGCCTATGTCGTTATTGCACTCCTAGCCGCAACATCGTTCGACCGCATGGCAACGCTACTCGGTCCCAAGCTGTGGTCGCGGCTGCACTGGTGGGGAGCGTGGATCGTCGCGCTCAGCTTCATCTTCACCAACGGCAAGCGCATCCCGGTGAGCGGTTGGTACGTGCTACCGGTCGCGCTGGTCGTCGCAATCATCATATTGCGCGTCAGTGCGGGACGAAAGCAGCGTGAAGCGGCGACGCCGGCCTGAACGATGGCTTCAGCGTCCGCGCGCTCGACTTCGCGGCGGATCGGCGGCAGAATGCCCGCCACCCCGGAATGAGAGGCCGCGCATGACGCTTAACACCACCAGTCCTTGGCCCGCCGAGGCCGAAACCCTCCTCGACGATCTTGTCGACCTGCGCCGCGCGATCCACCGCGAACCCGAACTGGGCCTGCAAAATCCCAAGACGCTGGCAAAGATCAAGCAGGCCCTCGCCGGGCTGCCGCTTGAATTGCGCGAGGGACCGTCGACCACGGGGCTGGTCGCGATCCTGCGCGGCCCGGCCAACGGGCGCACGGTGCTGCTGCGCGGCGACATGGACGCGCTGCCGCTGGTCGAGGAAACGGGACTTGATTTCGCCTCCGAAACGGCTGGCGCGATGCACGCCTGCGGGCATGACACGCATGTCGCGATGCTCGTCGGCGCGGCCAAGCTGCTGTGCGCGGCGCGCGATCGCTTGCCCGGCACCGTCATGTTCATGTTCCAGCCGGGCGAGGAGGGACATCATGGCGCGCGCTTCATGCTGGAGGACGGGCTGATCGACCCGCTACCCGATGCGGCCTTCGCGCTCCACATCATGCCCAACGCGCCGCATGGGATTTTCGCGGGGCGCGCCGGGCCGCTGCTCGCTTCGTCCGATGTGCTGTCGATCACCGTCAAGGGCGCGGGCGGCCATGCGTCGATGCCGCACGATGCGGTCGATCCGATCCCCGTCGCCTGCGCCATCGTCACCGCGATTCAGACGATGGTGACGCGCAGGGTTTCCGTTTTCGATCCCGCGGTCGTGACGATCGCAAAGATCGCGGCGGGGACGACGAACAATATCATTCCCGAAAGCGCCGCGATGCTCGGCACGATCCGCACCCTGTCGCCAGAGCGCCGGGCGATGGTGGCGCGCGAGCTGAAGCGCCTCGCCCCCGCGATCGCCGAAGCGCATGGCTGCACCGCCGAGGTCGCAATCGAGCAAGGTTTCCCCGTCACCATCTGCGACAGTCGCGCCGCCGCTTTCGGCCAGCGCGTCGTCGAGGATATGTTCGGCGAAGCGGCGTGGCTGACGATGGACAATCCGGTGATGGGCGCCGAGGATTTCGCCTACGTCCTCGAAAAGGTGCCCGGCGCGATGTTCTGGCTCGGCGCGAGCCAAGAGGGTAGCGACTGGCGCCAGTGCTGCGGCCTCCACAGCAACCGCATGATACTCGACGAAAAGGTGATGGCGCGCGGCGCGGCCTTGCACGCGGCGCTGGCCGAGCGGTTTTTGAATAAGGGGTTTGCGTAGATATATCTTACGCAAAGCCGCGAGATTTCCTTACGCCAACCTCATGGCACCAGCACCGTATCGACCGGCTCGGCCAGCATGCCGGGGTAATCGAGGGTATAGTGCAGCCCCCGGCTCTCCTTGCGGTGGAGCGCGCTCCGCACGATCAGTTCGGCGCACTGCAGCAGGTTCCTGAGCTCGATGAGGTCGGTCGTGACCCGGAAATGGCCGTAATAATCCTCGACTTCGTCGGTCATCATCTTGATGCGATGCTGCGCGCGCTCCAGCCTTTTCGTCGTGCGCACGATGCCGACATAGTTCCACATGAAGCGGCGGATTTCGGTCCAGTTCTGCTTGATGACGACCTCTTCGTCCGAATCGGTGACGCGGCTTTCGTCCCATGCGCGGATCGCGGGCGGCGGTTCGAGCTGGTCCCAGCGCGCGATGATGTCCTTCGCTGCCGCGTCGCCGAACACGAAACATTCAAGGAGGCTGTTCGACGCGAGGCGGTTCGCGCCGTGCAGCCCGCTTTCGGTGCATTCGCCCGCCGCATAAAGGCCCGGCAGGTCGGTGCGGCCCGCCAGGTCGATCAGGATGCCGCCGCACGTATAATGCTGCGCGGGCACCACCGGGATCGGCTGCTTCGTCATGTCGATGCCGAGGCCGAGCAGCTTTTCATGGATGTTGGGGAAATGCCCCGCGACGAAATCGGGATCCTGATGGCTGATGTCGAGGTGGACATAGTCGAGCCCGTAACGCTTGATCTGGTCGTCGTTCGCGCGCGCCACCACGTCGCGCGGTGCCAATTCGGCGCGCGGGTCGTAATCGGGCATGTAGCGGTGCCCGGTTTCGGGATGTTTCAAAATCCCGCCTTCGCCGCGCACGGCCTCGGTAATCAGGAAATTCTTGACCTCAAGGTTGAAGAGGCAGGTCGGGTGGAATTGCATCATTTCCATGTTGCCGACGCGGCAGCCCGCACGCCACGCCATCGCGATGCCGTCGCCGGTCGCGCCCCTGGGCGCGGTCGAGAATTGATAGACGCGCCCGGCGCCGCCGCTGGCGAGGATCGTCGCGCGGCCGACATGCGCACGCACCTCGCCGGTCGCTTCGTCGAGCGCATAGACGCCCCAGACGCGTCCCGACCCCGAATAGCGCGTCTCGTGCCGCCCGGTGATGAGGTCGATGCACGCCTGCCCCGGCAGCAGGGTGATGTTCGGATGCGCCTCGGCGGTCTTCAATAGCGCCGCCTGCACCGCCCAGCCCGTCGCGTCGTCAACATGGACGATGCGGCGGTGCGAATGCCCGCCCTCGCGCGTCAGGTGGAGCGCGCCTTGCTCCATGTTGAAGGGCACGCCCATCCGGGCGAGCCGCTCGATCGCCTGCGGCGCGTTTTCGATCACGAACTCGACCGTCTCGCGTCGGCTCAACCCCGCACCCGCGACCATCGTATCCTCGATATGATTTTCGAACGTGTCGCCGGCGTCGAGCACCGCGGCGATGCCGCCCTGCGCCCATGCGGTCGAGCCGCCGATGAGACTGCCCTTGGCGAGCACGAGCACGCGGCAATGGTCGGCCAGGCTGATCGCGGCGGTCAGTCCGGCAGCGCCGGAGCCGACGATGATGACGTCGTGGGAAAATTGTTCGGCCATCAAAACTCCGTTCGCATCGAGCGAAGTCGGGATGCCCCGCGACCTTGCCCTGTCCTTAGGGGTGTCTCGATTTCGCCCGGCACGAAGAGAAGCCGGGGTTCACCCATTGGCCGCGCGCGTCAGATTGAGGAACACATCCTCAAGGTCGGCCTCGCGCGTCGACACGTCGACGATCCCGTGCCCCATGGCGTTGACCGCAGCGAGCACCTCGCCCGCATTGGTGCGGTCCTTGTTGTAATGGATGGCCAGCCCCCGTTCGCCCTCGCGCTCGACCTTGTCGAAAGCAGGGTGCGACGGCAGTTCGGTCACGTCCGCATCCAGGGTCACCACGACGATCTTTTCGCGCGCCATATCGACCAGCTCGCGCGTCGGCTTGTTCGCGATCAACCGGCCATGGTTGATGATCGCAATCCGGTCGCACAGCTCCTCGGCCTCTTCCAGATAGTGCGTCGTCAGCACCACCGTGACGCCGCGGTCGTTCAAGGACTGCACATAATCCCAAAGTTGCTGCCTGAGCTCGATGTCGACCCCCGCCGTGGGTTCGTCGAGAACGATGATCGGCGGCGAATGCACCATCGCCTTGGCGACGAGCAGGCGCCGCTTCATGCCCCCCGACAGCGTGCGCGCATAGGCGTCGCGCTTGTCGGACAGATGCACCGCGGCGAGCAGCTCGTCCGAAATGCGCCTCGCCCTCGGCACGCCATAAAGCCCCGCCTGATTCTCCAGCGTCTCAAAGGGCGTGAAGAAAGGATCGAAGACGATCTCCTGCGGGACGATGCCAATGGAGTATTTGGCGTTTCTGGGATCGGCGTCGATGTCGAAGCCCCAGATGCTCGCATGGCCGCTGGTCTTGTTGACCAGCCCCGCCAGAATGTTGATCAGCGTCGACTTGCCCGCGCCATTGGGGCCGAGCAGCCCGAAAATCTCCCCCCGCGGCACGTCGAAACTGACCTTGTCGAGCGCCTGCTTGCCGCCGGCATAGATTTTCGAGACGGCGTCGATGCGGATCGCGGCTTCGGTCATGGCCGCTTCCATAGCGGCGCGGCCGTGTCGACGAAAGGCGGCATTTGATACCGAACTTGCCGTTAACGATATATTGGAAACTCGCGGCTAGGAGCAGGGCTGTGAGGACCAGCCACATCTTTTGCCCGCTGCCCGTGCGGCGCGGCCTGACCGCCTTTGCGATTCTGATAGCGTCCGCGGCCGCACCGCCGGTTGCCGCGCAGACGGATACGCAGGCCGAGGCCGAAGCGATCGTGCTTCGTCCGCTTTCCTTCTTCAAGGTCAACGATCTCGACTTCGGCGACATCGTCCCGTCGGCGAGTGCGGGCACCGTGCGCATCCACCCCGACGGATCGCGCAGCCGCACCGGCGGCGTCACGCTGGCAGGCGATGGCGGCGAACCAGCGCGCTTTGCCGGGCTCGGCGGTTTCAACCGCCAGGTCAATATTTCGCTGGGATCGAACAGCATCTGGATCACCGGGCCGGGCACACGGATGCGCGTTCGCAATTTCGAGATTGGCAGCACGCCGACCGCGATCCTTTCGACTTCCCCCACACGCTTTCGGATCACCTCGCCACTGGGCAACTATAATTTCCCGGTCGGCGCGACGCTCGAGGTGGGGGCGAACCAAGCGCCGGGCGAATATAGCGGCACCTTTTCGATTACGCTCAACTATCTCTAGATTTTCTGTGGGGGGACGACGGCACCGGGGGACCACGGGCACCCGGACGGGGGCTTGCACCGGTGCCGTCATAGTCCTCCCCACGCGATGCGCGCAGCCGATTGCCCAGCCTTCGCGCGCTTGCTATGGGCGCCGTCGATGACCCAGCCCGCACCCGAAACCATCCGCACCCCCAGGACACGCATCGCCTGCGACGGCACCGGCGACGGCCTCGCCGATGCGGCGCTTGGCCATCCGCGTGTCTGGCTCGAAATCGACCCGGACACCGGCTTTGTCGATTGCGGCTATTGCGACCGCCGCTTCATCCTGATCGGCGGGGTCGCCGACCAGGCCTGATGGCCCAAGGGTAAAGACCCGCTTTACCAAAGCTGTGCATCACCGATGAACGCGCCGCTGGCATATTTGTGTCAGACAGGAGCAGAATCGGTGGGGATTCAAGGGACCAGGATTTTTGACAGGGCACGCTATATCCTGTCGGTCGCCGTTCTGGCCGCAACGGGCGCCATGTCGCCCGTTCCGGCAGCAGCGGCGAATGGCAACGCGATCGCCAACGCCGCGGTCGTCCGGCCGAACACGCTCATCAAGACCGACGATCTCGATTTCGGAACGCTGGTCAGTGGTCCGACGGGCGGGACGGTGACGGTCAACCCCGTCACCAACGCGCGCACCACTGGCGGCGGCGTCACGCCGGTCGGCGGCGGTGCGCATCGCGCGGCGTTTGTGGGGACCGGCGGACGGCTGCTGATCTTCGTATCGGGCAGCACGTCGGTCACGCTGACACGCGCGGGCGGCGGCGCGGCGCCGATGACCGCCAGCCTCGTCCGCGCCGCGACGACCAGCGGCGGCGGCGTCGCCCTGCTCGGCGCGACCTTGCTGCCCAGCGGGGTGCAGACCTATTATATCGGCGGCACGCTGACCGTGCCTGCCAACCAGCCGCCGGGCGATTACAGCGGGACGTTCACATTGACGGTCAATTATCTCTAGTCAGGGTCCGGGCCGAACCCGAACAGCCTTTGCGCCCACGGCGCGACGTCCCTATATCGGTTCGATGACAAGCCCGACCGACCCCCGCCGCTTCCTCTACCGCGCCGATGCGCTCGACCCCGATCTTGCGCAAAAACTTGCGCGCGAGGCCTTGGCCAAGGCCGATGATGGTGAACTTTACCTGCAATATCGCGCGACCGAGAGTTTCGGCTTTGACGACGGGCGGCTCAAGACTGCCGATTATTCGACCGACGCGGGCTTTGGCCTGCGCGCCGTGTCGGGGGAGATGACGGGCTTTGCCCACGCCAGCGACATCAGCGCCGGGGCGATCCGCCGCGCCGCGGAGACGCTTGCCTTGCTCGATCCGGCGAAACAGGCGCCCGCAGGTCCACCGCCGCGCACCAACCGCCATCTCTATGACGAGGCGAATCCGCTCGACCTCATCCCCTTTGCAAAGAAGGTCGCGCTGTGCCAGCAGGTCGACGCCGCCGCCCGCGCGCGCGATCCGCGCGTCGTGCAGGTATCGGTCGCGCTCGCGGGCAGCTGGTCGGTGGTCGAGATCGTCCGCGCCGACGGCTTCCTCGCAACCGACATCCGCCCGCTCGTCCGCCTCAACGTCTCGATCGTGGTCGAAGAAAATGGGCGGCGCGAAAGCGGCTATTTCGGCCTTGGCGGCCGCTACATGTACGATCATCTCTTCGCGGAAGCGCAGTGGAACCGCGCGATCGACGAAGCGCTCGCCCAAGCGCTCGCCAACCTGCGCGCGGTCGACGCGCCCGCGGGGGAATTGACCGTGCTGCTTGGCCCCGGCTGGCCCGGCGTGCTGCTCCACGAAGCGGTGGGCCACGGACTCGAAGGCGATTTCAATCGCAAGGGCACCAGCGCCTTTTCGGGACGAATCGGGGAACGCGTCGCCGCGCCCGGCGTCACCGTGGTCGACGACGGCGCGATGGAGAGCCCCGTCGGCGGCGGCCGCCGCGGCTCGCTCAGCATCGACGACGAAGGCACGCCGACGGGCGAAACGGTGCTGATCGAGGACGGCATTTTGAAGGGCTATATGCAGGACCGCCTCAACGCGCGGCTGATGGGGGTCGAACCCACCGGCAACGGCCGCCGCGAAAGTTTCGCGCATGCACCGATGCCGCGCATGACCAACACCTTCATGCGGGGTGGCGAGGATGATCCCGCCGAACTGCTGAGCCGCGTCAAGACCGGCATCTTTGCCAAGAGCTTCGGCGGCGGACAGGTCGACATCGTGTCGGGCAAGTTCGTCTTTTCCTGCACCGAGGCGTACAAGATCGAGAATGGCAAGCTGGGCGATCCGATCAAGGGCGCAACGTTGATCGGCGACGGGCCGAGCGTGCTGACCAGAGTGATCGGTATCGGCAATGATATGGCGATCGACGAAGGCATAGGCGTGTGCGGCAAGGCGGGCCAGAGCGTCCCCGCGGGCGTCGGCCAGCCGACCTTGCTGGTGAGCGGACTGACCGTCGGCGGGACGGCGTAGAGCCGATAATCTTTCGCCATGCCGGACTTGACCCGCCATCCAGGCAGCGGCAGCGTCGCGGACCCCGGATCAGGTCCGGGGTGACGAGATTGGGTTTTGCTTCCTGTGACCGCCTTCACTTGGCGTTCGCCCGTTCCGCGCATATAAAAGCCAGACAAGAACAGCTTTCGGTCGCATCATCCGCGGGAGCACCCCCGCAACAGGGAGGTTTGCATGCGTTCGAGTCTGCGTTTCGTCTCCGTCGCCGCCATCGCCGCGATGCTCGCCGCCGTTCCGGGGTCGGCGCAAAAAACCACCGGCCCCAGGGAACGCTATGAAATGGACGTTGCGACCGCGTCGGGCTTCGCCGCGATGACCGCGGGCGGACGCAAGCCCGGCGTCGGCGGGATGATGGGGATGATGTTCGGCGGCGGCCCCGAAAATCAGGTCGCGCGCACGATCGAACTGCGCCTGGGATCGTCCCAGCCGCCGACCAGGCCGCCTGTCCGTGCCGATCATTTTTTCCCGCCGCAGGCCAGGCTCGGCGCGTCGCTGCCGCTGTGGGGGCCGGAGCCGGGCCAGCCGCGCCCGCGCGAGGACGGCAACGAGATGCCGGACAATGTCGAGCGTCCGAAGGGCCGCCTGCTTCTTTATTGGGGTTGCGGCGCCAAGGCCGGGCCGGGCCAGCCCGTTGTGATCGACTTTGCCAAGGTCGCGGCGGGGCAGATGCCGCCCAATCTGTTCACCACCGCCGTGCCGCGCATCCGCGAGGTGATGGCGTCGAACAGCGCTTCCTATGCCGACTGGCCGAACCGTAAATCGTCGAAAGCCGTGCCGGGCGACAGTTCGCTGCTCGGCGCACACCGCATCGCGGGCAATGTCGGGCCAGAGATCAATTTTACGCTGACGCAGGATTATATGCCCGCACTGAATGCCTCGACCGCGATGCAGAGCGACGGATCGGTGATGATCCGCTGGAACGCGCTCCAGCCTGCGACCGGCTATGTCGCCTGGGCGTTCGGCGGCATGGACCGCGGCGGCGGCAATGCCGATATGGTGTGGTGGACCAGCAGTGCGTCGCAGCATTTCGGCGGCGGGCTGTGGGACTGGCTGCCCCCTGCGACGGTCGCCCGGCTCGTCGCGCAAAAAATCGTGATGCCGCCCGCCCAGACGAGCTGCCAGATCCCCGCCGAGGTCAAGAAGGCGTCGGGCGAAATGATGTTCGGCAACCTCAACGCCTTTGGCCCCGAAGCGAGCTTCGCCTATCCGCCCAAACCCGCAGGCAGCGCGGTCTGGAACATCGACTGGACAGCGAAGGTCCGCTTTCGCTCGCACACCATGCTGATGATCGGCGCCGATTTCGGCGGAATGGGCGGGATGAACGGTGACAGCGATGCACCCGCCGAAAAGCCGAAGAAAAAGAGGTGCAGGGGCCCGCTTGGCATCCCTCTCCCCGACGGGGCGTGCTGATCGCGCGGTCAGCGCCCGTTCACACCCGCTGCGCTAAACGAATCGGCGGTAGGGCCATGTTTGTAGACAGGAGTCGAACCATGCGTCATCTGATCCGGGCGCTGATCGCCGCCGCCGCGCTCGCGGCCACGCCCGCCGCCGCAGCCGAAAAACCCGACCCCGAAGCCAGGCTCGCCAGGCTGCTCGAAGGCCGCGTCGCGGGCGAACCGCAAAAATGCATCACGCTGTCGAACGTCAGCAGTTCGCAAGTAATCGACGAAACCGCGATCGTTTATCGCATCGGCAGCACCCTCTGGGTCAATCGCCCCGAAGGCGGGGCGGAGTCGCTCGACGATGACGATATTCTCGTCACCAGGACGATCGGCAGCCAGCTGTGCAATATCGACACCATCGAATTGCGCGATCGCAGCAGCCGGATGTATGCCGGTTTCGTCTCGCTCGGCGATTTCATTCCCTATCGGCGTCCAGCGACCAGATAGCCCGGTTCCGGCATCGCGGGCGCAGCAGACCGAAGGCGGCCGCAGGCGAACCAATCCAGGGTTGTGCAAACCGCTCGGCTTTGCTTCGCTGCGGTCGCCATGACGAACGATTCTGAAACCACTCCTCCCCCCGCCGACTGGGCGCGGCAACTGCTCGCCTTCTGGTTCGACAATCACACGATGGACGATTGGTATGGCGGCGGCCCCGATTTCGATGCCGAAGTCCGCGCACTGGCCGAAGACTGGCACCAGGCGCTGCGCGCGCAGCCGGCCGAAACCTTCCTGACCGATCCCGACACCGCGCTCGCCGCGACGATCCTGTTCGACCAGGTGCCGCGCAACATCTATCGCGGCCATGCCGATGCCTTTGCCACCGACAGCCTCGCTCGCGCGATCGCGCGCGGGATCGTCGAACGCGGCTGGCACCGGAATTGGCCCGACGAGCGCCGCCAGTTCGCCTGCCTGCCCTTCCAGCACAGCGAGGACATCGACGACCAGCGCGAATCGCTGCGCCTCTTTGCGCGCTTCGACGACCCCAGGTTCCAGGATTATGCGCAGAAGCATTTCGACATCGTCGAACGTTTCGGCCGCTTTCCGCACCGCAACGCGGCGCTCGGCCGCACGAGTCGGCCCGACGAGCAAGCGGCGATAGAAGCGGGCAGAAATTGGTGATAGGCAGGCCGCAACCGGGAGACAGGCCATGGCCGAATTCACCGATACGCTGACCGACAAGCATATCGCCTTCATCGAAAAGCAGCCGGTCTTCTTTACCGCGACCGCCGCAAGCGAAGGCCGCATCAACCTGTCGCCCAAGGGCTATGCCGACAGTTTCAGGATATTGTCCGAAAGCCAGGTCGCCTATCTCGACCTTGGCGGGTCGGGGAACGAAACGCACGCGCATCTCGTCGCCGACGGGCGCATCACGATCATGTTCTGCGCCTTCGACCGCACGGCGCTGATCCTGCGCATCTATGGCCGCGGGCGGCCGGTGCTTCCGCAAGACGCCGCGTGGGACGCGCTCGCGGCGCATTTCACCCTGCTCCCCGGCACCCGCCAGATTTTCGTGATCGACGTCGACAGCGTGCAGACGAGCTGCGGCTGGGGCGTGCCGATGATGGAATTGCAGGCCGAGCGCGAAACATTGCGAAAATATCATCGGCAGGCCGATCCTGTGCTTTGGGTCGAAAAGTTCAGCGAACACACCAAAAGCATCGACGGCCTGCCGACGCGTCCGACCGACCGCTTCATTGCCGGGGAGTCTGGCTGATGGCGCTGGTCGAGCTTATCCGCATGCCCAATGGCGCCGAGGCCGAATTGCTGCGCGGCCGCCTCGAAAGCGCCGGTGTCCACGCGGTCTGCTTCGACGCAGGCATGAACATCGCCGAAAGCGTCGGCCTGATGATCCCCGTGCGCATCATGGTGCTTGACGAGGATCTGGACGAAGCACAAGCGCTGATCACCGAGTTCGGGGTGCGCTGACGCAACCATGTCATTGCGAACGTGTCGAAGCGTTCCAGGCCGTGCGCGGACCGCCCTGGAATGCTTCGCTACGCTCGCGAGGACGCGGAAAAATGGGCAACCGAATCCGCCATTCGTTCGTCTGGAGCACGAAAAGACAAGGAAAGCCGCCATCTCTCCCATGTTCAAGGTCGCCAGCTATAATATGCGCAAGGGCATCGGGCTCGACCGACGCCGCGATCCCGGCCGCGTGCTTGCGGTGCTGCGCGAACTCGACGCCGACGTCGTCGCGCTGCAGGAGGCCGACCGCCGCTTTGGCACGCGGGCGAGCGCCATCCCGCCGCACATGTTCGAGGAGCACAGCGACTATGTGCCCGTCGACCTGATCCATGGACGCCCCTATGCGATCGGCTGGCACGGCAATGCGCTGCTTGTGCGCAAGGGCGCCGAGGTCGAGGAAAGCCACGCGCTCCACCTGCCGACGCTCGAGCCGCGCGGCGCGGTCGCCGCGACCGTGCGCATCGGCGGCACGCGGCTGCGCGTCGTCGGCATGCACCTCGACATTTCGGGGCTGCGCCGCCGACAGCAGGCGCGCGCGATCCTGCATCATATCGCCGAGGGCGAAAAACTGCCGACAATCCTGATGGGCGATTGCAACGAATGGCGTCCCACGGGCGGCTGCCTGGCCGACTTCGGCGCCGAACACCGGCTGGTCGATACCGGGCACAGTTTTCACAGCCGCCGCCCGGTCGCCAAGCTCGACCGCATCTTTGCCTCGCCCGACCTCGATCCGGTCGATGCAGGGGTGCACCGCAGCCCGCTGGCGGCACGCGCGTCCGATCATCTGCCGATTTGGGCGCGGTTCAGGGCAGTGGGTTAAAGATTGTCGCCCCCGCAAAGGCGGGCGCCGCCGTCGGCCTTTTCCCGCGTCGCTGCGCAAACCGACAGCGAACCCGGCACTCGCGGGACAATGATGCGCCGCCTGCCCAAAAAATAGGCAAAACCCCGCCTCAACTGCCCACCGAACGCACGATCCGGTGCCTGAGTGGCCCAAAAACCGTCACAAAATGTTAACTTTCGCCTCATGTGCGCAATCTGGCACGGCTGTTGCACCGCAACATGGCGCCATTAGCAAAAGGGGGCATCATGAAGCTGATCCTGGCAATCATCAAACCGTTCAAGCTCGACGAGGTGCGCGAAGCGCTCACCGGGCTGGGCATCGCCGGCATGACCGTGACCGAGGTGAAGGGGTTCGGGCGGCAAAAGGGGCAGACCGAAATCTATCGCGGCGCCGAATATGCCACCAACATGGTGCCCAAGGTGAAGATCGAGCTCGTCTGCGACGACGCGCTCGCACCGCGGGTGGTCGAAACGCTGCAGCAAAGCGCCGGCACCGGATCGATCGGCGATGGCAAGATTTTCGTGCTCGATGTGGGTCAGGCGGTGCGCATCCGCACCGGCGAGACCGGCGAGGCGGCTCTGTAAATGACGAAGGGGGAAATTATGACGTTCGCAAAGAAAATTGCGGCGGGCGCCGGGGCCGCGGGCCTTTCGCTGTTCGCCGCGCTGCCCGCCTGGGCGCAAGAGGCGGCGCCCGCCGTCGCCGAGGCCGCCGCGCCGACGCCCGACAAGGGCGACACCGCGTGGATGATGATTTCGACCGTGCTCGTCATGGCGATGATCGTGCCGGGCCTTGCGCTCTTTTACGGCGGCCTCGTCCGCACCAAGAATATGGCGTCGGTGCTGACGCAGATTCTGGCGGTCGCCGCGCTCGCGATGATCATGTGGGTGATGTTCGGTTACAGCCTCGCCTTTGGCGGCGATGCCAACCAGTTCGTCTCCGCGGGCAAGATGTTCCTCGCTGGCGTCACCGTCGATTCGACCGTCGCGACCTTCACCGACGGCGTCGTCATCCCCGAATTCGTGTTCATCGCTTTCCAGATGACCTTCTCGGCGATTACCGTCGCGCTCGTCCTCGGCGGCCTTGTCGAGCGCATGAAATTTTCGGCGGTGATGGTGTTCGCGATCGTGTGGCTGTCCATCGTCTATTACCCGATCGCGCACATGGTCTGGTATCTCGGCGGCACCGATGAAGCGACCGGGCTGATCTTCGGCTGGGGCGCGCTCGATTTCGCGGGCGGCACCGTCGTCCACATCAATGCGGGCATCGCCGCGCTCGTCGGCTGCCTGATCATCGGCAAGCGTGCGGGTTACCAGAAGGACATCATGGCGCCGCACTCGCTGACCATGACCTTGATCGGCACCGGCCTCCTCTGGGTGGGCTGGTTCGGCTTCAACGCCGGCTCCGCGCTCGAAGCCAATGGTTCGGCGGGTCTTGCGCTTATCAACACCTTCACCGCCACCGCCGCCGGCGTCCTCTTCTGGATGCTCACCGAACGTGCGCTCGGTCACAAGGGGTCGCTGCTCGGCGCCTGTTCGGGGGCGATCGCCGGCCTTGTCGCCGTCACCCCGGCCGCGGGCAATTCGGGACCGTTCGGCGCGATCCTCCTGGGCGCCGTCGCGGGCATCATCTGCTGCTGGTTCGTGATGAAGATGAAGCCGAAGCTTGGGTTCGACGACTCGCTCGACGTGTTCGGCATCCACGGCCTTGGCGGGATCATCGGTTCAGTCGGCACCGCGGTGACGATGCTCGCGGCGCTCGGCGGCCCGGCGGGCGACGACTATGTCCTCGGCAGCCAGCTGTGGATCCAGGTCAAGTCGGTCCTCGTTGCGATCCTGTGGTCGGGCATCGGTTCGGCAATCGCCTTCTATGCCGCGAAGCTGGTGACCGGCGGGCGCGTCTCGGCCGAAGTCGAACGCGAAGGCCTCGACCTCGGCGAACATGGGGAGCGCGCCTACAATTACTGACGACGAGACAGGATACCCGTCGCCGCACGTCTCTCTCCTTTCAATCGACGGCGGCGGGATCCTTACCGGGTTCCTCCTGCGAACCACTGGCCGGGGTTTCACCCCGGCCATTTTTTAACTGTGAACGGAACGGCCACGGGGCGGGACGAAGGCCCCGGCCATGTTTCGACCGTGTCCCGGATGCAACAGCGTCGCGCCAATCGGGCGCGACCGATTCGTGCGCCATTGCGCAATTGTGACAAGAGGCGCACCTTCGCCGCCGGACCGACGCCAGATCGGCCACCAGGAGGAGGATTAATATGAATGCACGGGCATCATTGCTCGCGAGCCTGTCGTCACTTGCGCTTGTCGCGACCCCGGCCATGGCGCAGGACGCCGCTGCCGAAGATGACGGCAACATCATCATCGTCACGGCGACGAAGCGCGACGCCAATCTTCAGGACATTCCCTTTTCGATCAACGCGCAAACAGCCGAAGACATCCAGAAATCGGGCGCGGTGACGCTTGAGGATCTGTCGCGCAATGTCGCGGGCCTGTCGGTGCAGAACCTTGGCCCCGGCCAGAGTCAGGTGTCGGTGCGCGGCGTATCCGCAGGGCAGGTCGTGCGCGATCAGCCGGGGGTCAAGGAACAGGTCGGCGTCTATCTCGACGAAAGCGTCATCTCGCTTTCGCTCTTCACCCCCGACATCGATCTTTACGACCTCAACCGCGTCGAAACGCTGCGCGGACCGCAGGGCACGCTGTTCGGATCGGGATCGGTCGGCGGCACGATCCGCTACATCACCAACCAGCCGGAAATCGGCGTGATGGAAGGCAGCGTCGAGGCGAACCTCAACCTCGTCGACGGCGACGACATCGGCGGCCATCTGAAGGGCGCGGTCAATGTGCCGATGGGCGACAATGCCGCAATGCGCGCGGTCGGCTATTACACGCGCTACGGCGGCTTCATCAACGCGATCGGCCCGGCGGGCAAGGAGGACGTGAACAGCGGCGAACGCTATGGCGGCCGCCTCGCGCTGACCTTTGAACCCGGCGACAATCTGTCGATCACCCCGCGCATCGTCTATCAAAAGGTCAAGGCCGACGGGTTCAACCGGCAGGAAATCTACAACCTCTATGCCAATGAGTTCACGACGACGCGCCCCAGGGTGACCTTTGACGAGCGCGAGCAATATCTGCTGCTGCGCGAGGCGTTCGAGGACGAGACGCTGATCGCCGACCTCAAGATCGACGTCGGGCTCGGCGGCGCGACGCTGACCTCGGTGACGAGCTACATCAACCGCGACATCCTTGTCAGCCGCGACGCGAGCGCGCTCACCGGATCGGTATCGGTCGACCTGGGGTTCCCCGACGCGGGCGTGCTGCTGCCCTCGAACCTGCTCGACACTACCGACCTCGAAACCTGGACGCAGGAAGTCCGCGTGGCGTCGGACAATGACGGGCCGTTCCAGTGGCTCGTCGGCGGTTTCTATTCCAAGATCGACCGTGTCTATGCCCAGCGGCTGCCAACGCCGGGCTATGACGCCTTCACCGATGCAAGGCTGGGCGCCGGCACTTCGGCGGCAGTGGCAAATGGTTTTCCGGCCGATTCGCCCTACAACGCCGATCTGCCCTATGACATCAAGCAGTTCGCGATTTTCGGCGAAATCAGCTACGATATAAGCGACGCCTTCACCGCCACCGCGGGCGGGCGCTATTACGACTTCAAGGAAACGCGCAGCTTCGTGTCGGGCGGGCTGTTCGCCAACGGCGACAACCGCACCGACAGCACCAAGTCGAGCGGCTTCACCCCGCGCTTCCTGCTGTCATACGACGTCAGTGACAATGTTACGGTGAACGCGCAGGCGTCGAAGGGCTTCCGCCTCGGCGGGGTCAACGATCCCCTGAACCTGCCGCTCTGCTCACCCGACGACGAAGCGCTGTTCGGCAGCTTTCAGGATTATGATGACGAAACGCTGTGGAATTACGAACTGGGTGTGAAGACGCAGGGGCGCGGGTTCACCTTCAATGCCGCGGGCTTCTACAACGATATCAAGAATCTCCAGGTGACGCTCGACGCCGGAACCTGTTCGTCGCGCATCGTCTTCAACGTGCCCAAGGCGCATTCGATGGGCGTCGAGTTCGAACTGGGGCTGTCGCCCGCCGACGGGCTCGACTTCAACCTGTCGGGCAGCCTGATCGAGGCGGAGTTCGATTCGACGCTTCCGGCGCCGCTGACCACCGCAACGGGCATCCGCGACGGCAATCGCCTGCCGTCGGTGCCGAAGTTCCAGCTGTCGGCGTCGGGCAGCTATGAATGGCCGATCAGCGACAGCGCGAGCATGTATGTCGCGGCGTCGTTCCAGCATGTCGGCACGCGCTATACCCAGCCGGCGGATCAGGAAAACAATCCGCGCACCTTCGTCCACGGCCTGCCCTTCGGCGGGGCGCCCGCCGGGGCATCGACGACGGTCGACCTGCAACTGCCCGACTATCAGCTCGTCAACTTGAGCGCGGGGGTCGATTTCGACAATGGCCTGTCGCTGATCGCCTATGTCAACAATGTCTTCGACGAAAATGCGCTGCTCTCGTTCGATCGCGAGCGCGGCGGACGCGCGCGCCTCGGCTTCAGCGTCGGACAGCCACGCACGTTCGGCATCACGGCGCGCAAGACATTCTGACCGGGGGTGAAAGGGGGCGGGCCGCGCCGACGGTTCACCCCCTTTCTCAACGAAAATGCTGCATATTTTTTGTGCAGCGGTGCCGCAATTTTGGCCTTTCCAACATGACATTAATGTGGCATTCATTGCGTCAACAGTTTCAGGAGGGGAGAGCCTGAAAGGCTGGGCCGGGATGAAAATCCCGGCCCTCTTTTTTTGTGCGCAACACGGATCCCTGCAAAAATCTTTGGTTTTCAGTCTCTTTTTGCAGCGACAGCGCAGCATGGAATCGCCGAATCACACACTATCGCCAGGGCCTGTTACCGCGCGGCCCATAGGCTGACGACGCCCACGAGCCGCAGAAACGACCGTCGCCCCGATGACGACGAGACCGATTCGCGCCGCAAAGCGGCGGGGGATCATGCCGCCGTCCTGCCGCACGCCCTCGACGTCGAGATGCGCTTTCGCGTCCTCGATATCGGCAATCTCAACACATTGTCGCGGGGATCGGTGCGGGGCACGACCGCTTCAACGCGCTGTCGCGCCTGCTGGCGCCCGCCACGCCTCGTGCGCTGTCGCAGGGACTGAGTGCGCTCGGCACGCACGGGCTGGTTCGGCGCGAGGTGCTGGATAGGCGCCCCCCGGCGAGCCGATACGATCTGACGCGAAACGGACTCGTCCTGGCGGAGGCATGCTTATAACCGTCGTCATCCCGGCGAAGGCCGGATTGACCACAAAATCAACTCAACGCCGCTTTCACGAAATCCGCTGCCCTTTCGCCGATCATGATGCTCGGCGCGTTGGTGTTGCCGCTGACCAGCCGCGGCATCACGCTCGCGTCGGCGACCCACAGGCCATCGACGCCGTTGAGCCTCAGCGTCGGGTCGACCACGGCATCCACGTCGCTCCCCATCCGGCACGTGCCGACAGGGTGATAGACGGTGTCGGCGCGGCTGCGGATCAGATTGTCGAGCGCCGTGTCGTCACCCATGTCGACGGGATGGCGGTCGACCCCGGCATAATCGGCGAGCGGCGGCGCCGCGACGATGCGGTGCATCATTCGCACTCCGGCGCGGAGCGTTGCCATGTCGCGCTCGTCGGTCAGGAAGCCGGGGTCGATCGCGGGTGCGGCGGCGGCGTCGGGCGACGCCAGCCGCACCGTCCCGCGGCTTTCGGGGCGCAGCACGCAGGCGTGGCACGAAAAGCCATGCCCCTTCACCCTGGTGCGCCCATGATCCTCGAGCATCGCGGGGACGAAATGATATTGCACGTCGGGCGCGGGCAAGTCGGGGCGCGATTTCCAGAATCCGCCCGCTTCGGCGAAACAGGTCGTCATGATGCCGGTCCGCCGGCTGCGGTGTTCAACGATCGCTTTCACCATCCGCCAGGTGCCGCCGGGGCTGTTGCCGAGCGGGTCGGTCGAGCGCGTCTGCCAACTCGACACATAGTCGATATGGTCCTGAAGGTCCGCGCCCACCGCCGCGCGGTCGGCAATCACCGAAATGCCCTGATCGCGCAGATGCGCCCCCGGCCCGATCCCCGACAGCATCAAAATCTGGGGCGACCCGAATGCTCCCGCCGACAGCACCACCCCGCCCCGCGCGCGCAGCGTCTCGCGGCGGCGCCCGCGGCGGATCGCCACGCCCACGGCGCGCCCGTCCTCGATCAAAATCTTTTCGACCAGCGCCCCGGTGCGAATGTCGAAATTGGCACGCCCGCGAAGCGGCTCGACATAGGCGCGCGCCGCCGACCAGCGCTCGCCGTCCTTCTGCGTCACCTGGTAAAGGCCGAACCCTTCGTTATCGGGGCCGTTGAAATCGGCAGTGCGCGGCAATTGCAGCGCCTGCGCGCTTTCGATGAAGCGGCGGCTTGTCACATTGGGCCAGCGCTGATCCATCACATTCAGCGGCCCGTCGGCGCCATGCCATTCATCGGCGCCGCGCTCATTGCCCTCGCTGCGCTTGAAGTAAGGCAGCACGTCGGCATAGCTCCACCCGGTCGCGCCCAGCGCCGCCCATTGGTCGTAATCGAAGCGGTGGCCGCGGATATAGACCATCGCGTTGATCGCGCTCGACCCGCCCAGTCCGCGTCCGCGCGGCTGGTATCCGATGCGGCCGTTCAGCCCCTTTTGCGGCACGGTCTCATATCGATAGTTCGACGATTTGGGGATGAAGGGCATGAAACCCGGCGTCTTGACGCGCATGATATCGTTCGTCCCGCCCGCTTCGACCAGACAGACGGTGCGCCTGCCATCCTCGGCCAGCCGCCCGGCCGCCGCGCTCCCCGCGCTGCCGCCGCCGATGACGATGATGTCGAACTGATCCCCAAGACTCATGCGCACCGCTCCCCTCGCCACCGGTTCGGTGGTCCATCGCGGCTTACATGAATGTCATTAAGCGATGTGGCAAGCCTGTACATGGCCCCCGCCTTGGCGGGAGCGATGCTCGTTATTCCGCCGCCTCGTTGCGCGTTTGCCCCGCGGCCCAGCGCGCCTTGATCATCGCGCTCGTCGCGCGGCTGCCGTCGTGGCTCCAGCCGGGTTCGCGCCAGATATAATCCAGCTTGTGCCGCCACGGCGCGGCCCACACATCCTTCGCGATCCCGACCCATTCGTGGACCGCGGCCCACAGGATATTGAAGCTGCCGAGCTGTTTGACGATGCCATACCGCACCGGCTCGTCGTCGCGTTCGGGAACGAAGCTGCCGAACATGCGATCCCAGATGATGAACACCCCGGCATAGTTGGCGTCGAGATAGCGCGGGTTGACACCGTGGTGGACGCGGTGGTGCGACGGGGTGTTCATCACCGCTTCGAACCATCTGGGCATCCGCCTGATCGCCTCGGTATGGATCCAGAACTGGTAGATGAGGTTGAGGCCCGCGCAGAAGAACACCATCGCGGGCGGAAAGCCGATCAGAAACAGCGGGAGGCGAAAGATGAAGGCGAGGCTGAAAAAACCCGTCCACGTCTGCCGCAGCGCGGTCGACAGATTATAATGCTGCGAGCTGTGGTGGATGACATGGCTCGCCCAGAACCAGCGGACCCGGTGCGCGCTGCGGTGGAAGGCATAATAGGCAAGGTCGTCAAGGAAAAAACAGAGAATCCACGCCCACCACCATGTCCCGAACGCGATGCCGATGTCGAACAGCCGGAACTGGTGCACCCACACCGCCATGCCGATCACCGCCGCGCCGACCAATGCCCCCGCGACCTGACTGCCGGTGCCAAGCAGAAGCGATGTCAACGTGTCGCGCGCCTCGTATCGGCTGCGGTCCTGCCGCCGCGAGACAATCATTTCGACGATCAGCAGCAGGATGAAGCCCGGCACGGCATAGGCGACGGGATCGGGCAGTTCAGGCACGCCCCACCCCCCGCATCCGGCTTGCCCATGTTCCCGCATCCTTACCCAGCTGCAACGTCACCGCGCCGAACATTTTTTCAGGCATCGTCAGCGTCAGGAAATCCTTGTCGAGTCGCCCGATCACGCGGGCATCGACGGGCCGTGCGGCAAAGAAACTGCCATGCGCGCGGATCAGCAGCATCCGGCCCTCCGCATTGCGCACGATCGCGGCAAAACCCGCGCGGTCGCGCGCGACCTCGATTCCGCGAAAACCGGCCTCGGCCTCTTCGGCAAGGCGGATCGCATGACCCTCGTCCTCGATCCGCGGATCGGCGCCCAGCCCCAGCCGCCTGACAAGCCAGGCGACGAACAACACCGCGACGAGCGAGGCGCCCGTCTGGACGATCAGCGCCGTCACCGCTCCCCCGCCAGCGCGTCGAGCATCGGGCGCAGGCCGGTAAGGTCATAGCCCGCCTTTGCCGCGGCTTCGACGATCGCGCCGACATCGTCCCCGGCGCGCGCACGCGCCAGCGCCCACAAATGCGTCGAACGCGTCCCCGACCGGCAATAGGCCAGGATCGGCCCCGTCGCGTCATGGAGCAGCTTGTCGAGTGCATCGATCTGCGCATGGCTGAACCCGGCATGGCCGATCGGGATCGCGGCATAGGCCAGTCCCTCGGCGGCGCAGGCATGCGCGATCTGCTCACCCTGCGGCGCCGCGGGTTCCTCGCCGTCGGGGCGGTTGTTGACGACCAGCGCAAAGCCCGCCGCCTTTGCCGCGGCGACATCCTCGATGTCGATCTGCGGTGCGACGCTGAACTGGGCGGACAGGGGACGAAAATCGCTCATGTCCGCGATCTACTCCCGCCGCGTGGCTGCTGACAAGCGTGAAGGTGCCAAGGCGGTTTATGACAGGATATTTGGGCTGGCAAGCTGCCAATCCTCCCCCACAGGGGAAGATATTTGGGCGACTGGCGCCCGCTTCCGAACGGTCAGAATTGCCGGATCACATTCAGAAACGCATCGCCCCACGCATCGAGCTTCTTCGCGCCAACCCCCGGTATCGCGGCCAGGTCGCTGCGCGTCGCCGGACGTTCGCTCGCCATCGCGCGCAGCACCGCGTCGTGAAAGATGACATAGGGCGGCACATCCGCCTCGGCGGCCAGATCGCGCCGGATGCTGCGCAGCGCCTCGAACAGCGGGTCGCCGACGGGATTGGCTGCGGCCCGGTTGCTTCGGCTGGACCGCTGCGTGCGCTTCACCGGCGGCTCGGCGATCAGCACCGGCGCCTCGCCCTTCATGACCGCGCGGCCCGCGGGACCGAACATCAGCCCGCCATGCTCGGTGGTCGCAAGTGCCTCGCGTGCCATCAGCGTGCGCACCAGCGGCTTGATGAGCCGCGCTTCTTCGCCCTCGACGATGCCGAATACCGAAAGCTTGTCGTGCCCGCGGCTGACGACCCGCGCGTCGCGCTTGCCGGTCAGCACCGCCTCGACATGCCCCGCGCCGAAACTCTGCCCGGTCCGATAGACCGCGCTCATCAGTTTCTGCGCAAGCACCGTCGCGTCGAGCTGTTCAGGCGGATCGAGGCAGGTGTCGCAATTGCCGCAGCGTGTCGGTGGATTTTCGCCGAAATGACGCAGCAGCAGCGCGCGGCGGCACTCGGCCGTTTCGACCAGGGCGGCGAGCGCATTCAGCCGCGCCCGCTCGCCCGCGACGCGCGCCTCCGGCAGGTCGGAAAGCCGCGCCCGCGCCCGCGCGAAATCGTCGGCTGCCCACAGCATCAGCGCCTCGGCGGGATCGCCGTCGCGCCCCGCGCGGCCCGTTTCCTGATAATAGCTCTCGATCGATTTCGGCAGCCCGGCGTGCGCGACAAAGCGCACGTCGGGCTTGTCGATCCCCATGCCGAAGGCGACCGTCGCGGTGACTATGCCGTCCTCTGACGCCACAAAATCATGCTGCACCTGTGCGCGCCGTTCGGGGTCGAGCCCGGCGTGATAGGCGGCGACGCTGCGCCCCGTCGCCGCGGCGAGCCTGCCTGCCATCCGCTCGGTCCCGTCGCGCGTCGGGCAATAGACGATCCCCGGCCCCGGATTGGCGGCGATGAAATCGGCGAGCTGTTTCGTCGGGTTGATGCGCGGCATCACCCGGTAGCGGATGTTCGGCCGGTCGAAGCCCGCGAGCACAAGGCCGTCGGCGGGTATGCCGAGCTGGACCAATATGTCCTCGCGCGTATGCCGGTCGGCGGTCGCGGTGAGCGCCAGACGCGGCACCGAGGGAAAGGCGTCGAGCAGCGGGCGCAGCAACCGGTAATCGGGCCGGAAATCATGCCCCCACTCGCTGACACAATGCGCTTCGTCGATCGCGAACAGCGCAGGCGCGCGCGCGTCCATCAGCGACCGGAACCCCTCCCCCGTCGCGCGCTCGGGCGCGATATAGAGGAGGTCGAGCTGCCCGTCGCGATAGGCCTGGCGCGTATCGGCGAAATCGGCATCGACGCTGGTCAGCGACGCCGCTCTTATCCCCGCCGCCCGCGCCCCGCGCAACTGGTCGTGCATCAGCGCGATCAGCGGCGATACGACGACGACGCAACCATCGAGCGCCACCGCGGGCAGCTGATAGGTCAGCGACTTGCCCGCCCCCGTCGGCATCACCGCCAAGGTGTGCTCGCTTGCCATCACGCGGGCGACGACGTCGGCCTGACGGCCGCGAAAATGATCGAAACCAAAGGTGGATTTGAGCAGGGGGAGAAGCGCGTCGGCAGACATTGTGAGGTGGCGATAGGGAGTTTGCCGGAGCGGGGGAAGCCCCGACCTCAACCATTCCGATCCAATTCCTGTTCGCATCGAGCGAAGTCGAGATGCCTTTGTGCGTAACGCTGTCCGATGGGTATCTCGACGTCGCTCGACACGATCGGAATCTGGAGCGCCTACGCCCGCACCCGCATCGCCCGCTCGGCCATCCGCGCCGCGGTCTCGCGTTCGGCCATGACGACATAGTCGGCGCCGCGACGCACCAGATCATCGACCTCATCGTCTGAATGCGCACGCGCAACGATCACCAGCTTGGGATTGATCCTCCGCGCCCGCCGCACGATTGCGCCCGCCTCGACCCCCTCGGGAATCGCAATCAGCAGTGTTGATGCCGTTTCGAGCCCCGCCTGTCGCAACACGCTTTCCTTGGTCGCATTGCCGACGATCACCGTCGCCCCGCTGGCCCGCGCCGCCGCCGCCATATCCTTTTGATCCTCGATCACCGTCAGCCCGTCGCCGCGCCCGCAAATCAGCGCGCCGATATGGCTGCCGACGCGGCCGTATCCGATCAGCACCACCCCGGCATTGCGCGGCGCAGACATTTCGGCGTCGCCCGCTGCCGCGGGTTCGGGCGGCGCGTCCGAACGAACGCGCTTGACGACCAGCGTGAACAGGATAGGGTTGACAAGGATCGACAGCAAAGCGCCTGCCAGGATCAGGTCCCGCCCGGTTTCGGGCAGCACCGCCAGCCCCACCCCCAGCCCGGCCAGGATGAACGAAAATTCGCCGATCTGCGCCAGGCTGACCGACACGGTCAGGGCGGTCTGGGTCGTGTGACCAAAGGCGCGGACAAGCGCAAAGGCGGCGAGCGATTTGCCGACCACGATGATCGCAACGGTCGCCAGCACCGGCCCCGGCTGTTCCAGCAGCACATGGGGATCGAACAACATGCCGACCGACACGAAAAACAGCACCGCGAAAGCATCGCGCAGCGGCAGCGTCTCTTCGGCGGCGCGGCGACTGAGCTGCGTTTCGCCCAGGATCATCCCGGCAAAGAAGGCACCGAGCGCGAAGGACACGTCGAAAATCACTGCGGCGCCGAACGCCACACCCAGCGCGATCGCCAGCACCGCGAGGCGAAACAGTTCGCGCGAACCGGTGTGCGCGACCCAGTGCAGCACCCAGGGCAGGATGCGCCGTGCAACGACAAACATGAAGGCAACAAAGCCGACGACCTTGAACAGCACGATCGCCGCCGATTGCAGCAATCCCGTGCTGTTGCCTTCATCGCCGCGGTCGCCAAACATGGCCGGGAGCAGAACGAGCGCGAGCACCATCACCAGATCCTCGACGATCAGCCAGCCGACCGCGATCCGCCCCTTTTCGGTCTCGATCATGTCGCGCGCCTGGAGCGCGCGCAGAAGCACGACGGTCGAGGCGACCGACAGCGCCAGCCCGAACACCGCGCTGCCCGCGACCGACCAGCCGAGCCACAGCCCGAGCATGATGCCGAGAGCCCAGGCGACCGCAATTTGTGCAATGGCCCCCGGAACCGCGATCTTGCGAACCGACAGCAGGTCCTTCAGCGAAAAATGGAGGCCGACCCCGAACATCAGCAGGATGACGCCAATCTCGGCCAGCTGCATTGCCAACCCGGTGTCGGCGACGAACCCCGGCGTGAACGGGCCGACAAGGATTCCGGCGAGCAGATAGCCCGCAATCGGGGAAATCCGCAGCCGCTGCGCCAGCGCCGCCATCAGGAACGCGACGCCGAGCCCGGCGACGATGGTCCCGATCAGGGTCGTGTCGTGCGGCATGGTTTCTGCCTAGGGGGAGCGAGCGCCGGGGGTAAACCCGCTCGCTCGTTCACAGCGCCACTAAATGCGGGTGGCCGCCTCGTCGTCGCGTTCCGTGAACAGCCAGCGACCGCATAGCCAGGCCGCCACCGCGCCGCCGAGTTGGGCCGCCACGAATGCGGGCACATCAGCGGGCGCGATCCCGGCGAAACTGTCCGACAGGCTGCGCGCCACGGCAATCGCGGGATTGGCAAAGCTGGTCGAGGAGGTGAACCAATAGGCTGCGGTGATATAGAGCGCGACGCTCGGCGCCACCCAGTCGGGACGGTGCCGCACGGTGCCAAGGATGGCCAGGATCAGGCCAAAGGTCGCGACAAACTCGCCCGCCCATTGCCCGCCGCCGGTGCGCGCCTTTGCCGAAAATTGCAGCAGCGGCAGGTCGAACATCAGATGCGCGGCCCAGACGCCCAGGATGCCGCCCGCAAGCTGCGCCGCGACATAGAGAACCGCAGTACGCGGCGCGATGCTGCGGCCAAGCGCCATCACCAGCGTCACCGCCGGGTTGAAATGCGCGCCCGACACCGGGCCCAGCATCGCGATCAGCACGAACAACATCGCCCCGGTTGCGATCGCATTGGCGAGCAGCGCGACCCCGACATTGCCGCCCGACAGCGTATCGGCCATGATTCCCGATCCGACGACGGTGGCGAACAGGAAAAAGCTGCCGATCGCCTCGGCGGCGAGCGCGCGCTTCACGCCGCGCCCTCCATTACGCCAATGCTGTTCAGCGCCGCGCGCCGTTCGGCCGCGGACATGGTTTCGAGCGGCAGCGCCAGCATCGCCCCAACCCGCATGTCGAGCAGGCGCCAGGTCTCGGCAAAGGCGGCATCGACCGCTGCCTCGTCGCCCTGGACGTCGGCGGGATCGGGCAAACCCCAATGCGCACGCACCGGCGCGCCGGTGAACAAGGGGCAGGCCTCGGCCGCCGCATTGCCGCACACGGTGATCGCGATGTCGATGCGCGGCGCGCCCGGCGCGGCGAACTCGTCCCAGCTTTTCGACCGGAAGGCGGCGACGTCAAAGCCCTCGCGCGCCAGCAGGCGGAGCGCGCCGGGATGCGGCACGCCCTTTGGCTGGCTGCCTGCGCTGAACGCACAGACCCGGCCCGCACCCTTGCGGGCGATCAACGCCTCGCCCAAAATGCTGCGCGCCGAATTGCCCGTGCACAGCGCCAATATGTTCAGCCCCCCGGTCGCGCTCATGTCAGCAGCAGCCGACCTTGGCGGGCGCCGCCTGCGGCATGGCGGGAACGCAGCATGCACCCTCGGCGGCATTATCCGACGCCAGCGGCGCGAAATCAGGGCTGTCGCCATACACCGTCGCTTCGCCATTGGTCAGGAAGGCTTCCCACACCACCCCGTCGGGATCGGCGATCCAGCTCTTCTCCGATTTGGCGTAGCAACAGGTCGTCGCGCCTTCCTCCAGCACCGGGGCACCGGCGTTCTTCAGTCGCCCATAGACCGCCGCCAGTTCGGCTTCATCCTCGACCTGCAACCCGACATGTTCGATCCCGCGATGCGCGCCGTCGCGCACCGAGATCGCAAAATTGATCTGCGGATCGTCGAGCATCCATTTGGCATAATCGGGCTTGGTCACGGTCGGCGCGGCGCCGAACAGCCCCGAATAAAAGGCGATCGACTTGTCGAGGTTGGCAACCCCGACATGCATATGAAACCGGCTCATGCGGCAGTCCTTTCCTTTTTGTCCTTGGTGTCACAGGGGGCGGCGGGCGCGCACACCGCGCCGCCGCAGCAATTTTCCATCAGAAAGCCGAGCAGCGCGGTCATCGCGCCATAATCGGCCGAATAGATCAGCGACCGCCCGTCGCGACGCTGCGCGATCAGTCCGGCATTGTTCAACTGTGCAAGGTGAAAGCTGAGCGACGACGCGGGCACCCCCAGCGCCTCGGCAATCGCGCCCGCGGCAAGCCCATCCGGCCCCGCCTGTACGAGCAGCCGGAACAGCGCCAGCCGATGCTCCTGCGCCAGCGCGCTTAACGCGCGAACAACCGCTTCCGACTCCATCGCCACCTCCCTGATTCGATGATTGTCGAAATATGGAAATTAGAGGGAGGCGTCAACAGATATTTCGATAATAATCGAAATATAGCACAAACCCGTCCGCAACAAAGGAATCGTTCGCGCTACCCGGTGCGTAGCGATTCATGGATCGGAGCACCCGGCCCGTTTGATCCCGGAAATTGCCATCCCATGGTGGTCACCGTGTTGATGATCGCACAGCAGAGCTCGGTAACATGTCGCTGAGTTTGATTGAGAAAATTGATATCGATCGGCGTTTCAAAATACTGCCCTTCCCTGTTCACGAAGAAGGGTACGGAGAAACCATTGGTGTCTGGCGGACGCTGCCAAGAACCATGACAAATCACGTTTCTTACGACCGATGCGCTTTTGAGGTCGGCAAGAAGAGAATCGGTCGCGTCCGTCAAGGTGGTGTAATTTCGGCTGTGGCCGTGGGCCATC
>NZ_JABWGQ010000040.1 GCF_014595975.1 Sphingopyxis sp. LK2115
ACTCCGCTAATTTACGCCGCAAGTTGCGCCAAATGTTCTGACGACGGACACCGGGCCGTTTTGTTGCGCATGAATGCCATGAAAGCAATGGCCTGCGCAGCGGAGCCCGCAGGGCGGTAGCTGCGCAGGCCGTCTGCTTCCCCTTCTGCTCAGGTCAGAAGCGCCACTGGAGCGAGGCCGTCAGGTTGCGCGGCGCGGCATAGTAGGACTGGTCCCAGTACAGGCTCTGCAAATGTTTGCGATTGGTCGCATTGGCCAGGTTGAGTGTCAGCGCCAGCTGGTCGCTGATGTCGTAGCGGCCATGCAACTGCATGGTGGCGTAGCCCCCCTGTCGGATCGTGCCGACGGCGTTGACGAGATAGATATCATCCTGCCACCGGATTGCGGTCCCCAGCGTCAACGCCGGCAGCAGCTTCCAGCGGGCCGAAAGGTTGGCCGTCGTCCTGGGCGTATAGGTGCGCACCCGGTCTCCGGCGTCATTGTTGAGCGCAAACAGGTGTGCGACGCCGCCTTGCACGGTCAGTGCGTTGCTCAGCTTTCCACCGAATTCGAGTTCCACGCCGGCGCTCTTGACCGTTATGCCACGATAGAGCGTTCCAAAGGGCGGCACGAAATCGGCAGCCTCCGGGATGTTGCTCTGTCTTGAGGAGAAGATGGCCAGTGATCCGAACAGCTTGCCTCCAAGAAAATTGCCCTTGACGCCGCCTTCAAGGCTCTGCCCCTTGGCCGAACCCAGCGGCAGAAGATCAAGTCCGGTTTCGTGCTGCGGCTCGAACAGGTCGGAATAGCTGGCATAGAGGTTGACCTGCGGGGCGATTTCATAGGTTGCCCCGACATAAGGGCTGATGGCCTTCTCACTGCGGCCGTAATCGACTTCGAAACTGATGCCGGACGAGCGAACGTCAATGTAGTTGAACCCGCCGATAAGTTTGAGCTGGTCCGTCAAGGCAAGCCGAATAGCGCCATAGATGCGCCAAACGCGGTAATCGACATCGGACGATTCGTAGGGGGCGCCGAATGCGGGCATGGCCACTTCCAGTCCAGACCAGTTCGGCAGGGCAGGCAGCGGCCCCCATGCGGGGTCAGAAAAATCGACCGGATAAGTCAGGTAATGCAGGTTGCTGTCGACGTATTGGCCACCCAACGTCAGTTCGTGTTCCCGCCCAAAGGCGCGAAGCTTGCCGACGACCTCGGCATCGCCGATCCAGCCGTCATTGGTGTGGTAATAGCCACCTGGATAGCCGAAAAGGCCCAACCCGGTGACGGGGTCCGGCGTGCCATAGACATAGAACAGCCGCGATGGCTCAGAATAGTCCTTGCGGGTCAGCGAAGTCTTGAGTGACCAATCATTGGCGAAGTCCCAGCGCAGCTCGCCAAATGCGGTCGCATCGTGGGTGTCCCAGTAAGCCCATTTCTGCGAAGTCGAGGTGCCGACCGGAAAATGAGTCTGTGTGCCGTCCGTGTAGAGCAGCGGCAGCGCACCCCACAGCGGGCTGTCCGCGTGAGTATCCTGCCGTGTATAACCAGCGACGATGCCAAGATTTTCTGCCAACCTCCCGCTCGCAATGCCCTGAATAACTGTGCGCTTCTGCTGATAGTCGCGCAGATAAGAATCGTTGGTCTGGGCAGCCCCCACCATCCGGGCCAACCAGCTGCCATCTGACGTGAGAGGGACTTCGACATCCGCTTCGGCGCGGAAGCGGTTCCAGGAGCCGGCGCTGAGTTCGCCAAACAGCCGCCGTTCGCCCGTAGGCCGCTTACGCAGGAAATTGACCGTGCCCGACGGATTGCCGGTTCCGGACAAAAGGCCGTTCGCGCCGCGCACCACCTCGATGCGATCGAATACCGCAGTGTCAAGCTGCCCGGCATATACGCCCCAGATATTGGGCAGGCCAAGACCATCCACCCGCATCGATTTGATGTCGAACCCGCGCGAGTTGTAATAGGTTCGGTCGCTCTCGGCGCGTTCCACGTTGACGCCGGTAACCAGACGCAGGACGTCATTGATGTCATCAAATCCGAAATCATCGAGATAGTCGCGCTCGATCACGGTGACCGACTGCGGCGTGTCGACAATGCTGATCGGCAAAGTGGTGGCAGCGCTTGGCTGTTCGCCCATCCGCGCTCCGGTGACGATGATTGCCGAGCGATCAACCGCATCACCGGAATCTTCGGCTGCCCCGGCAGCATATACCGGCTGCGTCATGCCGGCTGCGAACGCGATCGACGCTACCCTTATCAAATAACTGCGCTTCATTGCTTTTCCCGTTCCTGGCTCTCGCCCACGTTGAGTTCCGCCCCTTCCGAACAGCCGCGAAAGGGGCCGGGATGCGAATGCACCCGGCCGAAGTCCGGGAAAGGATGCCAGCACAAGTGCCGAAAGTTATCGGGTTGGCGAGGCACCCTCCCGGCGCGAACCAGCCGCTAATGCGAATGACTAGCAGTTGCAAGGAAGAATCGAATGTCGGCTGATCACTGGCTTTACGAGCTGAAGCGAAGGGCCGTTCGCAACGGCAGCGATCGGGGGTGACTGTCACCTGGATCCATGCGCGACCGGCTTGTGCGTCGCTGGCGCTATCGCACGATGCGGCACGCCTGCCTGACGCGGCGGACCGTCGGTGGCATGGACATTCGGCGCCTGTTGGAATGGGCCAACCACGGCAACATCCCGATCACGGCCGGGCGGCATGTCCACCTTATGATCGAGGTCCTGTCTGGCGGGGGCGACATTGTTGGCACACATGGCACCAGCGCAATCATAGCCGTTCCGAATGAAGGCTTTTGCGTAATGCGGAACCTTCGAGATGCCGGAGCTAATCGTCCCGGCGCTGCCACTGGCACGATCAATTAAAGCCGCAGACTTCACGGAAAGTAATGGCGCACCCGGAGCGATTCGAACGCCCGACCCTCAGATTCGTAGTCTGATGCTCTATCCAGCTGAGCTACGGGTGCGTGGAGCGGTGCCTTTAGGGGCCTGCGCGGAGTCGCGCAAGCCCCTTTGGGCGATTATTTGCGCAGCGCCGCCTGCGCCGCCGCCAGCCGCGCGATCGGCACGCGATAGGGGGAGGCGCTGACGTAATCGAGCCCCGTTTTCTCGCAGAAAAGAATGCTCGGCGCATCGCCGCCATGTTCGCCGCAGATGCCGAGTTTGATACCCGCGCGCGTCGTGCGGCCGCGCGTCGCGGCGAGCTCGATCAACTGTCCCACGCCCTCGACGTCGAGGCTGACGAACGGGTCGGTGACGAAAATGCCCTTGTCGACATATTGCGTCAGGAAGCGCCCCGCGTCGTCGCGGCTGATACCGATCGTCGTCTGCGTCAGATCGTTGGTGCCAAAGCTGAAAAACTCCGCCGACTCGGCGATCTCGCCCGCCATCAGCGCGGCGCGCGGCAGTTCGATCATCGTGCCGACCAGATAGGCAATCTCGCGGCCTTTCTCGGCGAACACCGCCTTCGCCTGGGCGTCGACGACCGACTTCATCAGGTCGAACTCGCGGCGCGTGGCGACGAGCGGAATCATCACCTCGGGAATCGGCGCCGCACCGGTTTCGGCGGCGACGTCGCACGCCGCCTCGAAAATCGCGCGTGCCTGCATCTCATATATTTCGGGATAGGTGACCCCCAGGCGGCACCCGCGATGGCCGAGCATCGGGTTGAACTCGTGCAGTTCGTTCGCGCGCGCTTTCAGCGCCTCGATCCCCACGCCTGCGGCTGCGGCGACGTCGGCAAAATCCTCCTCGCGCGTCGGCAGAAACTCGTGGAGCGGCGGGTCGAGCAGGCGGATCGTCACCGGCAGCCCCGCCATCACACGGAAGATCGCGGCAAAGTCGCCGCGCTGTTCGGGAAGCAGCTTGGCGAGCGCGGCGCGGCGGCCGTCCTCGCTGTCGGCGAGAATCATCTCGCGCACCGCGGTGATGCGCGCCGCGTCGAAGAACATATGTTCGGTGCGGCAAAGGCCGATCCCTTCGGCACCGAAATCGCGCGCGACCTGGGCATCCTGCGGGGTTTCGGCGTTGGTGCGCACCCTCATCCGGCGCACCTTGTCGGCCCAGCCCATCAGCGTGCCGAAATCACCGACGAGTTCGGGCAGCAAGGTCGGAACCTCGCCCGCCATCACCTCACCGGTCGAACCGTCGAGGGTGATGATGTCGCCCTCGCGCAGCTCGCGGCCCGCAACGCGCAGCACGCGCGCGGCACCGTCGATGCTGAGGCCGCCCGCGCCCGACACGCAGGGGCGCCCCATGCCGCGCGCGACGACCGCCGCGTGGCTGGTCATCCCGCCGCGTGCGGTCAGGATGCCCTTGGCGGCGTGCATCCCGTGAATGTCCTCAGGCGACGTTTCGACGCGGACGAGGATCACCGCTTCGCCCATCGCCGCGGCTTTCTCCGCGCTGTCGGCGTCGAACATGATCCTGCCCGACGCGGCGCCGGGGCTGGCGGGCAGCCCCCTGGTCAAAACATCGCGCGGCGCCTTGGGATCCAGCGTCGGGTGAAGCAGCTGGTCGAGCGCGCCCGGATCGACGCGGCCGACGGCCTCCTCCTCGCTGATCAGCCCCTCGGCGACCATATCGACCGCAATCTTGAGCGCCGCCTTGGCGGTGCGCTTGCCGGACCGCGTTTGCAGCATCCAAAGCGTTCCGCGTTCGACGGTGAACTCGATGTCCTGCATGTCGCGATAATGATTTTCGAGCGTGTCGAAGACGCGGCCGAGTTCAGCGAAGGTTTCGGGCATCGCTTCTTCCATGCTGAGCGGCTTGGCGCCCGCCTTCTCGCGCGCTTGCCTTGTCAGATATTGCGGCGTGCGGATTCCGGCGACGACGTCCTCGCCCTGCGCATTGATCAGCCATTCGCCATACCAGGCGCGCTCGCCCGTCGCGGGATCGCGGGTGAAGGCCACGCCGGTCGCCGACGTGTCGCCCATATTGCCGAACACCATCGCCTGCACATTGACCGCGGTGCCCCATTCGGCGGGGATCGAGTTCAGACGGCGATAGACTTTCGCGCGGTCGCTTTCCCAGCTTGCGAACACCGCGCCGATCGCGCCCCAAAGCTGGTCGCTCGGCTCCTGTGGAAAGGGTGCGCCGGTCTCGCGCTCGACGATCGCCTGATATTGTTTGACCAGCGCCTGCCAATCCTCCGCCGACATCTCGGTGTCGAGATAGAAGCCCTTGTCTTCCTTTGCGATTTCCAGCGCCTCCTCGAACTCGGCATGGTCGAGGCCCATGACGACGTCGGCATACATCTGAACGAAGCGGCGATAGCTGTCCCACGCAAAGCGCGGATCGCCGGAGGCTTCCGCCAGGCCGATGACGGTCCTGTCGTTGAGCCCCAGATTGAGCACCGTGTCCATCATTCCCGGCATCGACACGCGCGCGCCAGAGCGCACCGAGACGAGCAGCGGGTCGGTGGCGTCGCCGAAACGCTTGCCGGTGATCGCCTCGATGTGCGCGATGCCTGCGGCCACTTCATCGACCAGACCCGCCGGATATTGCTCGCCATTGGCATAATAAGCCGTGCAGACGTCGGTGGTGATTGTAAAGCCTGGGGGAACCGGCAGGCCGATCGAGGCCATTTCGGCGAGGTTCGATCCCTTGCCGCCCAGCAATTCCTTCGAACGCTCGGCCGTGGTGGCCGCGCCGCCGAACAAATGCACCATCTTCGTCATCTCTTGCTCCTGCTGCCCCGGGGAGGAGGTTGCGGCTGGATAGGTATGCAATCGCGCCTGGTCGATTCAGTTTTGCTTCGCTCGTTATAAGCTAAGTGGCATTTCAATTCCCGTTCGCATCGATCGCCGTCGAGATGGCCGTCGTTCCATCTTGCCTTCCCGCTTTCTCGACTTCCGGCGAAGCCGGACGTTTAGCCTGAACGCCTGCGAGGCAGCCGAAGGGCACGGCACGAACGGAAACGGACGGTCGGCTTTATCCCTCGATCTTCGAGAAATCGGCAACGCCGTGCACCGCGCCGGTAAATCGGGCGAGCAGGCCGAGCCGACAGGCGCGGACCGCCGGATCGGGATCGTTGACCATCACGCCATCGAAAAAGGCGTCGATCGGCGCGCGCAGCGATGCGAGCGCGGCCATGGCGTCGGTGAAGCGTTCGTCGGCAACCGCGGCGGCGGCGGCGGGTTCGGCGGCGTCAAGCGCGGTGAGCAGCGCCTTGTCCACATCCGTCGCCCCCGCGAAGGCGGGGGCCGCCACCTTGGGTGCGCCATCGCCAGCAATCCCGACTTCCGCTGGGATGACGGTATCTTTACCCGCTTGCTTCAATATATTCGCCGCGCGCTTATACCCCGCAAGCAAGTTTGTGCCGTCCTCGGTCGCCATGAACGCCTGCAACGCCTTCACGCGCGCGAGCAGACGCACAAGATCATCCTCACCGCCGAGCGCGAACACGGCGTCGATCAGGTCGTGGCGGACCCCGGCCTCGCGCTGCTGGACCTTGAGGCGGTCTGCGAAGAAGGCTGCCAGCTTCTTCTCGGTGTCGCCTTCCCAGACAACTCCGAACTTATCCAGATCATCCTCAACAGCCTTCAGCAGCACCTGTTCCAGGCGGAAACGCAGGCCGTTCCGTATAATGATGGCAATCACGCCCAAGGCCGCGCGCCGCAAAGCGAACGGATCTTTCGATCCGGTTGGCGCTTCATCGATCAGCACGAAGAATTGGGTGAAAACGTCGAGCTTATCCGCCAACGCCACGGCCACCGTCACCGGCGCCGTCGGCACATCATCGCCCTGCCCGACCGGTTTGTAATGGTCGCGGATCGCGTCGGCGACCGCATCGGGCAAGCCCTCGGCGCGGGCGTAATAGCCGCCCATCAGGCCCTGCAATTCGGGAAACTCGCCGACCATTTCGGTGACGAGATCGGCCTTGGCCAGTTCGGCGGCCTGCCGCGCGAGCGTGGGGTCGCAGTTCGGGACGATGCCTTCGTGCGCCAGCCATTCGGCAAGTTTGGCGACGCGCTCGACCTTGTCGGCCACCGTGCCGAGCTTCTCGTGAAAGGTGATGCGGTCCAGCTTCTTCGCATGATCCGCGAGGCGGGTCTTGCGATCCTGTTCCCAGAAAAAACGCGCGTCCGACAGCCGCGCCGCCAGCACCTTGCGATTGCCCGCGACGATTTCCGCGCCGCCGTCCGTCGCGTCGATATTCGCGGTGCAGACGAAGCCGTTCGCCAGCTTTCCATCCGGCCCGTTCACGACGAAATATTTCTGGTTCACCCGCGCGGTGAGCTGGATGACCTCAGGCGGCACCTCCAGAAACGCTTCGTCGAAACGGCCGAGCAACGGCACCGGCCATTCGGCGAGCCCGGCATTTTCGATCACCAGCCCATCGTCCTCGACAAGGCTGAGCCCGGCGTCAGCCGCCGCTTTGGCAGCGCCGCCGCGGATCATGTTCTGCCGTTCCTCATGATCGACGATGACATGGCAGGCGCGCAGTTTTTCGGCATAGTCCGACGCCGATCCGATGGTGATCTCGCCCGGACAATGGAAGCGGTGCCCGCGCGTCACGAAGCCGCTGGCGATGCCGCCGATCTCGCACGGCACGAGGTCT
Organism: Sphingopyxis sp. LK2115; assembly: GCF_014595975.1. Taxonomy (GTDB): domain Bacteria; phylum Pseudomonadota; class Alphaproteobacteria; order Sphingomonadales; family Sphingomonadaceae; genus Sphingopyxis. The sequence continues at coordinate 7,548 of NZ_JABWGQ010000040.1, forward strand.
TCGCCAAAGATTGCGACGATGCCCGACAGCGGGCGCACCCAGCGCAGGCTTTCACTGCTCGCGCTTTCCCTGCCCCAGCGCATCGACTTGGGCCAGGCAAAGGCGCGGACGATCGCGGGGATCGCTTCGGCCAGCACGTCGGCGGTCGCGCGGCCGGGCCTGTCGATCACGGCGAAATACACGCCGTCGCGGTCCTCCAGCAGATCCTGCGTCAAGCCGGTTTTGCGGAGGAAACCCTCGAGCGCCTGCGGCGGCGCGCTGGTGCGCGGGCCTTTGATTTCTTCGCTCACGGCAGCGGTGGCGTCGGGCAGGCCCTTCGCAATCAGCGCAAGACGGCGCGGCGTTGACCAGATGGTGAGATCGCCCACCGGGACGCCCGCAGCGGCCATCTGTGCACGGAACAGCTTATCAAGCTCGGCGCGCGCACCGGCCTGCATCCGCGCCGGGATTTCCTCGCTGCGCAGTTCGAGAAGGAAGTCGGTCACAGCGTCCACCCCGGATATTTTGCGGTCCAGCTGTCGGACTGGCTGTCGATCCACGCCTTGCAGCTGCCTTTCGCAAGGTCGCGGACGCGAGCCATATAATTGGCACGTTCCTGCACACTGATGACGCCGCGCGCCTGCAACAGGTTGAACAGGTGGCTCGCCTCGATCGCCTGATCATAGGCGGCGAGCGGCACCCCCGCATCGATCGCGCGCTGGCATTCGGCTTCGGCCGCCCTGAAACCCGCGAACAGGCTGTCGGTGTCGGCAACCTCGAAGTTCCATTTCGAGAACTGGCGCTCGTTTTCGAGAAACACGTCGCCATAGCTCAACCCCGGCACGTCGCCGACGGGGTCAGAAAAGCGCAGGTCGTACACATTGTCGACGCCCTGGATATACATGGCCAGCCGCTCGAGCCCATAGGTCAGCTCGCCCGCGACGGGCTTGCAGTCAAAGCCCCCCATCTGCTGGAAATAGGTGAACTGGGTGACTTCCATCCCGTCGCACCAGACTTCCCAGCCCAATCCCCATGCGCCGAGCGTCGGCGACTCCCAGTCGTCCTCGACGAAGCGAATATCGTGAAGCAGCGGGTCGATGCCGATCGCTGCAAGGCTGCCCAGATATTGCTCCTGCAGGTCGGCGGGCGAGGGTTTGAGGATCACCTGATATTGATAATAATGCTGGAGCCGGTTGGGGTTCTCGCCATAGCGGCCATCCGTGGGCCGGCGGCTCGGCTGGACATAGGCGACATTCCATGGCTCTGGCCCCAGGCTGCGCAGCGTCGTCGCCGGATGAAAGGTTCCCGCCCCGACGCGCATGTCATAGGGCTGCAGAACCGCACAGCCCCGCGCGCTCCAGTAATTGTGCAGCGTCAGGATCATGTCCTGAAAGCTTAAGGGTTTCGTCTCCGCCGCGTCGACCACCATTCCGCTCTTTCGCAGGTGCAACAAGTTTCGCCGCCCTTGGCGCAGCGGCGCGCAAGGGTCAAGGGCGGGCGAACGGGCGGCGCGCACCGCCGGCCTGTCGCTTCGTTTCGGCCGCCCTTGAACTGCCCCACCCTATGTGGTTGAAGGTCGCCGTTCCACATCCCCTCGACCGCCATAACCGACCCACGAAAGGCCCTCCCCATGAACAGCTGGTTCAAGACGCTCGCCTCGACCTGCGCGATCATTCCTTTTGCGCAATGCGCGCTGATCCCCGGCGGCAACATGGCCTCCGCGGCCGAACCGGCGCCCGCGGCGACCACACCGGCACCGGCCACCGCTGCCGCGCCAGCGACCGTCGACGCCGACCCCGCGCTGTGGGTCGTCAAGGACGAGGACACGACCATTTATCTGTTCGGCACCGTCCATGTGCTGAAACCCGGCCTCAGCTGGTTCGACGAAGCGGTGAAGGATGCGTTCGACAAGTCCGACCAGCTGATGCTCGAACTGGTGCTGCCCGACGACCAGGCCGAGGTGGCCAGGACGATGCTGCCGCTCGCGATCGACGCGAACGGCACGACGCTGACCTCGCGGCTCGACGCGGAGCAGCTTGCAGCCTATCAGGCGGCAATGGCGAGCGTCGGCCTGCCGCCAGCGCAGTTCGACATGTTCGAACCCTGGTTCCCCGCCATCACCCTGTCGGTCCTGCCGCTCACCAAACTGGGCTATGATCCCGAACAGGGCGCCGAAAAGCAGCTCACGCGCTTTGCCAAGGCGAGTGGCAAGCCGGTGGCGGGATTCGAGACGCTGAGCGAGCAGCTCGGCTTTTTCGACGGCCTGCCCGAAACGCAGCAGATCGCCTTCCTCAATTCGGTGGTGAAGGATCTCGACACGCTGGGGCCGACGCTCGACAAGATGGTCGTGCTGTGGGCGAAAGGCGACCCCGACGGGCTCGCCGTCGCGATGAACGAAAGCCTGGCCGCGACGCCCGAACTGGCTCAGACGCTGCTTTACGATCGCAATGCGCGCTGGGCCGAGGCGCTGAAGGCGCGGATGGAGCAGCCGGGCACGGTGTTCGTCGCAGTCGGCGCGGGGCATCTTGCGGGCGAAAAGAGCGTGCAGGACTATCTGAAACAGCACGGCCTGACTGTATCGCGGGTCGATTATTGAAGCGGGCATCGGCCTCGCCCGGTCCAGCGAGGCGCCGCATCGCGGCGGCCCTTTTGCCGTTGCTGCTCGCGGCGTGCGGCCCCGCCGATCCCGGAACCAGGGCGCGACCGGCAATGTGGCTGGCCGAGGATGCCGACACGCGCATCTATATCCTGGGGTCGATGCACGCGCTGCCGCGCGGCACCGATTGGGACGACGGCGCGGTCGGCGCCGCGATCGAAGCCGCCGACGAGCTGGTGATGGAATTGTCACCGACCCAGCTCGACGCCGCCGCCGATGCGTTCCGCAAGCTGGCGCCGCGCAGCGCTCCGCTGGCAATCGACGCGCGGCTGACCGGCAAGGCGCTGATGGGTTACCGCGCGCTGGAGGCGAGCGGGCGGCCGCTGAACGCCGACGGCCTGGACGATTGGGCGGTCATGGTGCTGGTCGGCCAGCGCATCGCGCAGAATGCCAAACTGTCGCCGGAGGAAGGAGTGGAGGCGCAGTTGACCGAACGGTTCAAGGCGGCGGGCAAACCCGTCGCGGGACTGGAACGCGCGCGCGAACAGCTGATGCTGTTTGAAACACTCGATCCGGCGGCGCAGCGCATGCTGTTGATTCGCGCGGCCGAAGAGGCCGATACGGCGACCCGCGACGTGCTGGCGTTGACCGCGGCATGGAGCCGCGGCGACGTCGCGGCGTTGGAGAAGGTCGTCAACGAGGACATCGACACCGTCCCCGCGGCGCGCAAGGCGATCATCACCGATCGCAACCATCGCTGGGCCAAATGGGCGGCGCGCCGGATGGAGCGGCCGGGAACGGTGCTGATGGCGGTCGGCGCGGGGCATCTGGTCGGCGCCGACGGGGTTCCGGCATTACTGGCAGCGCAGGGGGTGCAGGTGCGGCGCGTGCAATAGGGGGGCTGGGCCGGGACGCTGCCATCGCCCCCTGATCTTCGGAGGACAGGGTAGCGCAGCTTGCTCCGCCACGAGCCGGCGAATCTCGATCCTTTCCCGCCTTCTCGCCGCCACGCTTGCTTTTCCGGCCGATCCCCGCTAAGCGCCCCGGCTTCCGCCATGGTCATCCCTGGAGGCGCGGCGGAACTGTGCAACTGTTTCTCGGAGAAATGATATGAGCGATCAGCTGACGCTGACGGCCGAGACGCGCGAACGCGGAGGCAAGGGAGCCTCGCGTGATCTGCGTCGCAACGGCCGCGTCCCCGCCGTCGTCTATGGCGGCAAGGAAGAACCCCTGATGATCCACGTCGAAGAAAAGCTGCTGATGAAGCAGCTGATGACGGGTCACTTCATGAACTCGATCGTGATGATCGAGGTCGGCGGCAAGACCATCCGCACCCTGCCCAAGGACGTCGCTTTCCACCCGGTCAAGGATCGCCCGATCCACGCCGACTTCCTGCGCATCACCAAGGACGCCAAGGTCACCGTCGCGGTGCCGGCGGTGTTCCAGAACGAAGAAAAGTCGCCGGGCCTGAAGCGCGGCGGCGTGCTGAATATCGTTCGTCACGAGCTGGAACTGGTCTGCGACGCGGACAAGATTCCCGACGAGATCGTGATCGACGTCACCGGTTTCGACATCGGCGATTCGATCCACATCAGCAATGTCACCCTGCCGAAGGGCGTCGAAAGCGCGATCACCGACCGCGACTTCACCATCGCCACCATCGTCGCCCCGTCGGCGCTCAAGTCGAGCGACGGCGACACGACCAAGGATGACGGCGAAGGCGCTTCCGAAGGCGGCGGCGAAGCCTGAGACCGGCACTTCGGCCCCTCCCCTTTGGCGGAGGGGTCGGGGTGGGGTTCCGCGGGGCAGCGCAAGGCCAGCCGGCCCGCCCCGCTGCACCCCGGATGAAATCCGGGGCGCGCTGCCCCTCCCTTGAAGCGGAGGGAAGAAAAAAAATGCAGCTCTGGGTCGGCCTTGGCAATCCGGGGCCCAAATATGCGATGCACCGCCACAATGTCGGCTTCATGGCCGCCGACGTCATCGCCGATTTCCACGATTTTCCGCCACCCGCGAAGAAGTTTCAGGGCTGGTTGCAGGACGGGCGCGTCGGATCGACGCGGATCCTGCTGCTCAAACCCGGCACCTTCATGAACGAAAGCGGCCGCAGCGTGCGTGCGGCGCTCGATTTCTACAAGCTGACCGCCGCCGACGTCACCGTCTTTTACGACGAGCTCGACCTCGCGCCCATGAAGGTCAAGGTGAAACGCGGCGGCGGTGCGGCGGGGCACAATGGCATCCGGTCGATGATCCAGCATATCGGCGACGATTTTCGCCGCGTTCGCATCGGCATCGGCCATCCGGGACACAAGGACCGCGTGACGGGCCATGTCCTCGGCAATTATCACAAGAGCGAGATGGAGCCACTGATCGACCTGCTCGGCGCAATCGCCGCCGAAGCGGAATGGCTGGCCGCGGGCGACGACGTGCGGTTCCAGAGCGATCTGGCGTTGAGATTGCAGGGGTGAACGGGACTGGTGAGCGCCGCGACGGTCGAACCCGGCCCCTTGTTCCCTCGTCATCCCCCGTCCGTCGATGGTCGCCCCTGCGAAGGCCGGGATCACGGATGGGATCGTGACAACCCGCCGCCCCACGGCCCCCACCCCGCCGCCGATTTGGCACAGACCGCCGACTGAGGCATGATGGATGCGAAAGGAGCCATTCGCCATGCCGCATACCCCCAATCGCCGCGAGATTCTTGCCGGAGCCGCTGCGCTGTCCGCCGCCGCCCCCGCCCTGCTCCACGCCGCGACGCCCGCCGACAATCCGTCGCTCAAAGGCCGCACGGTGCTGATCACCGGTTGTTCGAGCGGTTTTGGCCGTCTCGGCGCGCTGCATTGTGCGCGGCTTGGCGCAAAGGTGATTGCAACGATGCGCGGATTGCCGCGCGTCGAAGCGGAAAGCCTGGCCGCCGAGGCCGCGAAAGAGAAGCTCGACCTCCACATCGTCGAAATCGACGTGACGAACGATGCCTCGGTCGCGAGCGGGACCGCGAAGGCGCTCGACATTGCGGGCGGGCACATCGACACACTGGTCAACAATGCCGGGATCGGCATCACCGGACCGGTCGAGGTGCAGGATATGATGGCGACGCAGCTGATCTTCGACACCAATGTCTTTGGCATCCAGCGGATGCTCCGCGCGCTGCTGCCGCAGATGCGCGCCGCCCGATCGGGTCAGGTCTTCAACATTTCGTCCCAGCTCGGCCGTGTTATCGTGCCCGGCGGCGGCCATTATTCGGCGACCAAGTTCGCGGTCGAGGCCCTGTCCGAACAGCTCGCCTATGAACTGGTGCCGCACGGCATCGACGTCACGATCATCCAGCCGGGCGGTTACCCGACGAAAGTGTGGGTCAACCGCAACGCCTATACCGGCGCGCTGAAAGCGCGGAGCGACGCGGCGCTGCTTGATGCTTATGCACCCTTCACGCGCGGCATGGGGACCGAGGACGGCAGCGGGCGCAGCGCCGATCCGCTCGACGTGCCGCGCGCGATCGCCGAAATCATGGCGATGCCCGCGGGCAAGCGGCCGCTGCGCCGCGCAGTGCATCCGGGGAACAAGCCGCAGGAGGCGATCAACCGCGTGTCGGCCGAGGTCCAGCTTGCCTGGCTCGGCGGATCGGCGTTGGGGCCGCTCGTGAAAGCGGTCCACGACTGAGGCGCGGGCGGCTATGGTGTCCGTTTGGGCGGCGGGGGCGGTGATCCGTCAGCGGTCTGCGCCATAAGCGTCACGCACATCGTGCGGTGGACCGGATGGCGCCCGCAGGCGATGCCGACAAAACGGTGGGTGGGGCGGAGCAGGCTGAAACGGTGGCCGCGGTCGGGAACCCCATCGTCGATCAGCAGCTGGTCGACGACGCCTTCGGGCGTGTGATGCCCATAGGTGATGACTTCGTTGACATAGGGTCCGCCGCCGCGCGCGCGCATCCGTTCGCCGGGCCCCTGCCCCCGCGTATAATGGCCGACCGCACCAGATCGCGACTGGACCGCGACATGATCGGCGGCGGCGCGGGCGAGCAGATCGCTCCATTCGAGACGCGGCAAGGGTCGCTCGCGGCTGAGTTCGCGGATCGCCTCGTCGACCGCAACGACGCCTTCACGCGTCAGAATGTCAATCTCCCCCTCCTCCGCGGCGCGCAGCCGCCGCCCCTCGAACCGCGGGCGATAATCGCGCAGAAAATCAGCATAGGCGGCAGGATCACTGCGGAAACGGTTGAGTTCGGCGAACACCCCCGCCTCGAACCGGTCGGGAGAGGCAAGCGCAGACGTTGCGCCCACGGCGATCAGGAAAAGAATGACGACAGGCGGGCGCGAGGGTTTCATAGGCCGGGCGATAAAGCGCCAAGTCTGAACGCTGTGCAACCGCAAAGGCTGGTGCCGCACGCGTCTTGGCGCTAGGGGCGCTGCGACGCCGGGGTCATCCGGCCTGATGGAGTGTTTATGGGTTTCAAATGCGGGATCGTCGGATTGCCCAACGTCGGCAAGTCCACCCTGTTCAACGCGCTCACCGAAACCGCGGCGGCGCAGGCGGCAAACTATCCCTTTTGCACGATCGAGCCGAATATCGGCAATGTCGCGGTGCCCGATGACCGGCTCGACAAGCTGGCGGCGATTGCAAACAGCAAGAAGATCATCGCGACGCAGCTCGCCTTCGTCGACATCGCCGGGCTGGTGCGCGGCGCGTCGAAGGGCGAAGGACTGGGCAACCAGTTCCTTGGCAACATCCGCGAGGTCGATGCGATCGTTCACGTCCTGCGCTGTTTCGAAAATGACGACATCCAGCATGTCGAAAACCGCGTCGATCCCGTCGCCGATGCCGAAACGGTCGAGACCGAGCTGCTGCTCGCCGACCTCGAAAGCCTGGAAAAGCGCGTCCCCGCCTTTGCCAAAAAAGCGGCTCAGGGCGACAAGGAGGCCAAGATCGCCGCTTCGGTGCTGGGCCAGGCGCTCGACCTGTTGCGCGACGGTAAACCCGCGCGGCTGGTCGAACCCAGGGACGACGAGGAAGCGCGCGTGCTACGCAATGCGCAGCTGCTGACCTCGAAACCCGTGCTTTACGTCTGTAATGTCGACGAAGGCAGCGCGGCGAACGGCAACGCCTTATCCGAAAAAGTATTTGCCAAGGCCGCCGCCGAAGGCGCGCAGGCCGTCGTCGTCTCGGCTGCGATCGAAAGCGAGCTGGTGACGATGGACATGGCCGACCGGATGGAGTTCCTGTCCGAAATGGGGCTCAGCGAGACCGGCCTCGCCCGCGTTATCCGCGCAGGCTATGCGCTGCTCCGCCTCATCACCTTCTTCACCGTCGGCCCACAGGAAGCGCGCGCGTGGACCGTGCATCAGGGCGCCACCGCACCCGAAGCCGCGGGCGAGATCCACAGCGATTTCCAGAAGGGCTTCATCCGCGCCGAAACGATCGCCTATGACGATTATGTCGCGCTGGGCGGCGAAGCCAGGGCGCGCGAAGCCGGCAAGCTGCGCGCCGAAGGCAAGGGCTATGTCGTGCAGGATGGCGATGTGATGCATTTCCTGCATAGTTGACGCAGCCCAGGCTATTCCGCCGCGCCGTTGCCGGGCGCGTCGCTTGACAATCGGCCCGACTCAGCCTAGTTGCGCTTCCATTCCGACAGGCTGACCGGACGGCGAAGCGCAGCGGCGCGTTCGTGGTCCGTTTTTTGCGTTGGAAATCAGACGCTTTGAGATGGGGCCGTTTGCCAGCGCGCCCTGTGGAGCAGGAGAAAGTTAACAATGGCACGTATCGCGGGCGTCAACCTGCCCACCAACAAGCGCGTGATCATCGCGCTCACCTATATCCATGGCATCGGCCGCAAGACCGCCGTCGACATCGCCGACAAGCTGGGCATCGACCACAGCCGCCGTGTTCAGGACCTGTCGGACGCCGAAGTTCTGCAGATCCGCGAAACGATCGACGCCGATCACACGGTCGAGGGCGACCTTCGCCGCAACACGGCGATGAACATCAAGCGCCTGATGGACCTCGCCTGCTATCGCGGCCTGCGCCATCGCAAGGGCCTTCCCGTTCGCGGCCAGCGCACGCACACCAATGCGCGCACCCGCAAGGGCAAGGCCAAGCCGATCGCCGGCAAGAAAAAGTAAGTCGGTTTTTCCGCGTCGGCGGCCGCCCATCGCGGCTGCGCCCCGGCCCGCTTTACGGATTTAGGTTAGGATTTCATCATGGCTCGTGAACCCCAGCGCCTTCGTCGGCGCGAACGCAAGAATATCTCGTCGGGTGTGGCCCACGTCAACGCGACCTTCAACAACACGATGATCACCATCACCGACGCGCAGGGCAATGCCATTGCCTGGTCGAGCGCCGGCATGATGGGTTTCAAGGGCAGCCGCAAATCGACCCCCTATGCGGCGCAGGTCTGCGCCGAAGACGCGGGCAAGAAGGCCGCTGAACATGGCGTCCGCACGCTTGAAGTCGAAGTCAAGGGCCCCGGCGCCGGCCGCGAATCGGCGCTGCGCGCGTTGCAGGCGGTGGGTTTCCACATCACGTCGATCCGCGACGTGACCCCGATCCCGCACAATGGCGTCCGCCCGGCCAAGCGCCGCCGCGTCTGACGTCCTTTCGGCCGCGCCCCGGAACGGGGCGCCGCTCGCGTAAAACTCCTCGCTGGACCGATGGCCGACCCCCATCCGTCCCGCCACTAGCAAAGGGAAATCCATGACTGTCAACATCCGGAACTGGCAGGAATTGAAGAAGCCCAGCAACCTGGAAATCAAGGCCGGCGGCGACGGCAAGCGCAAGGCGACCTTTGTTGCCGAACCGCTCGAACGCGGTTTCGGTCTGACGCTGGGCAACGCGCTGCGCCGCGTGCTGCTTTCGTCGCTCCAGGGTGCGGCGATCACCTCGATCAAGATCGAAAATGTGCTGCACGAGTTTTCGAGCCTGGCCGGCGTGCGCGAAGACGTCACCGACATCGTGCTCAACGTCAAGCAGATCGCGCTCAAGATGGAAGGCGAAGGTCCGAAGCGGCTCCAGCTTTCGGCGACCGGTCCCGCAACCGTCAAGGCGGGCGACATCATGGTGTCGGGCGACATCAAGGTGATGAACCCGAACCATGTCATCTGCCACCTCGACGAGGGCGCGACGCTGAACATGGAACTCGTCGCCGACACCGGCAAAGGCTATGTTCCGGCGACCGCCAACCGCCCGGCCGACGCGCCGATCGGGCTGATCCCGGTGGACTCGCTCTATTCGCCGGTGCGCCAGGTCGCCTACAAGGTCGACAATGCCCGCATCGGGCAGGAACTGGACTATGACAAGCTGAACCTGACCGTCGAAACCGACGGCACGGTGACGCCGGAAGATGCCGTCGCTTACGCCGCGCGCATCCTGCAGGACCAGCTCCAGGTCTTCGTCCACTTCGAAGAAGCGATGAACGACAGCGGCCTCATCGGCATGGCGGCCCCGTCGGCCGCAAGCGATGAGTCCGACGTCAACCAGCTCAACCGCTTCCTCCTGAAGAAGGTCGACGAGCTTGAATTGTCGGTCCGTTCGGCCAACTGCCTGAAGAACGACAATATCATCTATATCGGCGATCTGGTTCAGAAGACCGAAGCCGAAATGCTCCGCACGCCGAACTTCGGCCGCAAGTCCCTGAACGAAATCAAGGAAGTGCTGTCGTCGATGGGTCTGCGGCTCGGCATGGACATCCCCGGCTGGCCGCCCGAAAATATCGAGGAAATGGCCAAGAAGCTGGAACAGGAACTGCTGGGATAATGGCGCTCTCCCCATCTGGGGAGAGGTCAAGGAACGGGAATGGGTCGGCCCGCAAATCGACCTGGCTTGGGGTACCTCACACGGCCCCTTTGACAAACGAAGGAAGAAATCATGCGTCACAAATCGGGTGGCCGGAAGCTGCAGCGCACGAGCGCACACCGCACGGCCCTGTTCCGCAACATGTCGGCTTCGCTGATCAAGCATGAGCAGATCACGACGACGCTCGCCAAGGCGAAGGAACTGCGTCCCTATGTCGAAAAGCTGGTCACGCTGGCAAAGCGCGGGGGCCTCGCCAACCGCCGCCTCGCGATGAGCCGCCTGATGGACGAAGCCCAGCTTGCCAAGCTGTTCGACGTGCTCGCGGAACGCTATAAGGACCGCAATGGCGGTTATACCCGCATCATCAAGGCCGGTATCCGCGCCTCGGACGCCGCGCCGATCGCGATCATCGAATTCGTCGACCGCGACGTTGATGCCAAGGGCCAGGATTCGGGCCCGGTGATGACGGACGAGGCACTGGAAGACGCATAAACCGCGCCTTCGCAGATACAGGATCAAGGGCGGCGTCCGGCAGGACGACCGCCCTTTTTCGTGCCGCAGCGCCTGCTTTTGGGGCGGGGAGCGGATATTCGCCCTGCCGCCATATCCCGGCGAAAGCCTGGCCCCGGGGCGCCCCAGGGCTGGCGTCGGCTCATCCCGCTCTGGACCCCGGCTTTCGCCGTGGCACGGAAATTATCGGTCGTCAGCCGTCACCCCGACAAAAAAGGAAAACCGGCGCGGATTGCTCCGCACCGGCTTCCCTCGGTTAACTTTTGCGCGATGCGGGCGTCAGGCGACGCGGCGCACCTCATTGCCTTCGTCGTCGATGTCGCGAAGGACATAACCGCGGCCCCAGACCGTCTCGATATAATTTTCGCCCCCGCAGGCGAGCGCGAGTTTTTTGCGCAGTTTGCAGATGAAGACGTCGATGATCTTCAACTCGGGCTCGTCCATCCCGCCATAAAGGTGGTTCAGGAACATTTCCTTGGTGAGCGTCGTGCCCTTGCGCAGGCTCAACAGCTCGAGCATCTGATATTCCTTGCCGGTCAGATGCACGCGGATGCTGTCGACCTCGACCGTCTTGGTGTCGAGATTGACCGCGAGCTTGCCGGTCTTGATGACGCTCTGGCTGTGCCCCTTCGACCGGCGAACGACCGCGTGGATGCGGGCGACCAGCTCGTCGCGGTGGAACGGCTTGGTGACATAATCGTCGGCGCCGAATCCGAACGAGCGCACCTTCGAATCCATTTCCGAAATGCCCGACAGGATCAGCACCGGCGTCTGCACCTTGGCGGTGCGAAGCTTCTTGAGCACGTCATAGCCGTGCATGTCGGGCAGGTTCAGGTCGAGCAGGATGATGTCGTAATCATAGAGCTTACCCAGATCGAGGCCCTCTTCGCCCAGATCGGTGGTGTAGACGTTGAAGCCCTCGGTCGTGAGCATCGTATCGATCGCTTTCGCGGTCGTCGGCTCGTCCTCGATCAGCAGTACGCGCATTGGGCACCCCTTGACTGTTTCCCACGATGATCCCGCGAACCGATCGCATGACCATCAAGGATGTCACCGACCAACCCCCGTTGCAGGACTGCCGGAACATTAACCATGAAAGCAATGAAGGGAAAAGGTTAATTTTGGTTTAACCCGCAGGAATCCACGAGTCGCGCCTTATTTGCAACAGTCGGACATCGCCTTTTCACCCCCTGTGGAGCACCGCGTAACGGTCGTTGGCGCGGCTGCAAGAGCGCTTGAGCGTGTCGACGAGATGGTCCGAAAAGGCGCGGACGCGCGCCGGACGCAGCCGCGAAGGGGGCGAAAGAAGGTGAAGATGGGATCGCGGCAGCGACCAGTCGGTGAGGATCGGCACCACCGTCCCCGCGGCGAGCTCGTCGGCCGCTATGAAATCGGGCAGCACGGCAATGCCGCCGCCCGCGACGATCATCGGCACCATGACATCGCCATTGTTCGCGAACAACGGCCCGGTCGGCAGCACCGTCGCCTCTTCGCCCTTGCGCGAAAAATGAAGCGGCACCGCGCGCTGGCGGTGACCGTAGCCGATGAGACGATGACGCGCCAGATCAAGCGGATGGCGGGGCGTGCCATGTTTTTCAAGATAGGCGGGACTGGCGATCACCGACGCCGTAACAGGCGCGATCGTGCGGGCAAGCAGGCTGGAATCGGCGAGCGGCGCGATGCGCAGCGTAAGGTCGATTCCCTCGGCAATCGGATCGTTGCGCGCGTCGCTGAGCATAAGCTCGATCTCGACCGCGGGATGACGGTCGAGGAAAGATGCGAGCACGGGGCCGAGCACCTTGATGCCAAAGCTCATCGGCGCGGCAAGGCGGATCGGGCCGGCGAGGTCGAGCCGGTCGCCGCGCGCCGCCTCGGTCGCCGCGGTCGCGGCGGCAACCATCGCGCGCGCCTCATCGAGCAGCCGCGCGCCCGCGGTCGACACCGCAACGACGCGCGAGCTTCGGTGCAGCAGGGTGATGCCGAGCGACGCCTCCAGCCGCGTCACCGCTTTCGACACGCTCGCCTTCGACAGGCCAAGCGCGGCCGCGGCCGCGGTAAAGCTGCCACCGTCCGCAACGGCGACGAAACAGGCCCAGCCTTCATAATCGGGAAGCGCCATATATTGGCTCCAGCATGGAAACGATGATTTTCCATTTATGCTGTTTCAGAAACAATCCCAATCCCTATTTTGTCCTCAACGCATGAACGCCGCCGGGCACTCCGGCCCAGCGGCGGCAGAGAAAGGACAAGGCCATGATCGACATTCGCAAGTTCGACACGCTGGGCCACGCCGACCATGGCTGGCTTGACGCCCGCCATCATTTTTCCTTCGCGAACTATCACGATCCCGATCGCATGGGCTGGGGCGCGCTGCGCGTGTGGAACGACGATCGGATTGCAGCGCAGTCGGGCTTTCCCCCGCACCCGCATCGCGACATGGAAATCATCACCTATGTCCGCACGGGCGCGATCAGCCATCGCGACTCCATGGGCAACGTCGGCCGCACCGCCGCAGGCGATGTGCAGGTGATGAGCGCCGGCACCGGCGTCACGCACAGCGAGTTCAACCTGGAAGACGAGGAAACGACGCTGTTCCAGATCTGGATCATCCCCGACCAGGCGGGTGGCAACCCCGGCTGGGGCGCGCGGCAATTTCCCAAGGCGGATCGGTCGGGCCGATTCGTGACATTGGCGAGCGGGATCGAAAGCGACGCCGACGCGCTGCCGATCCGCGCCAACGCCCGCGTCGCGGCGGCGACGGTGAACGCCGGGGAAAGCGTGTCCTATGACCTCGAACCCGGACGCCACGCCTATCTGGTCGCCGCCAAGGGGCGCATCCGCGTCAACGGCCACGACGCCGATCCGCGCGACGGCATCGCACTGCGCGACGTCGGCGCGATCGAGGTCGAGGCGATCGACGACGCCGAACTGGTCCTCGTCGACAGCCTGTAATCACCCCCCCCCCGGCCGCCATCCTCCCCGGCGGCGGCCCGCCCGGTGCCGCGGGCTGCCCCGGTTCGCGGCACCCCCTTCTCCCCGCAAGCATCCCCAGGAGCAATCTGATGTCCCATATTCTTCGTATCGACGCCAGCGCCCGCACCAGCGGATCGACCACGCGCCAGCTTACCGACCGACTCGTCGCCCGCCTCGTCGAACAGGGCTATGGCGCGGCGGTCACCACCCGCGACCTGGCGCTGACCCCGCCCGCGCTGCTCACCGAAAGCTGGGTCGGCGCCAGTTTCACCGACGAGAGCGAACGCAGCGACGCGCAGAAAGCGGCGCTCGCCAGCTCCGACGAGCTGATCGCCGAGCTGGAAGCGGCCGACACGATCGTCATCGGCGTACCCGTCTATAATTTCGCGATCCCCGCGTCGCTCAAGGCCTGGGTCGACCTGATCGCCCGCGCCCGTCGCACTTTCCGCTACACCGAAAACGGTCCCCAAGGGCTGCTGAAGGGAAAGAAGGCCTATCTCGTCGTCGCGTCGGGCGGCGTGCCCGTCGGAAGCAACCATGACTTTGCCACCGGATACCTGCGCCACGTCCTCGGCTTTGTCGGCATCACCGATGTCACGATCATCGCCGCCGACCAGCAAATGATGGACGCAGAGGCCATGGCGCGCGCGACATCGGCGATCGAGGCGCTGCAACAGGCGGCTTGATCGGCGGCCTGCAAGAAAAAAGGGCGGTCCGTCGCGGCCGCCCCTTTTCCTGTTCCGGGTTAAGCGCTCCGAACCTATTTGATCTTGCCGCGATTGGCGTAGAGCAGTGCCGCGATCACCGCCGCCGAACCGATTCCGATGCCCGCGGCCGCCGCGGTTTTCCAGCCGCGCCTGGACTTGCCCGCCTCCTTCTCGGCGGCTTCGGCCGCCTCGCGCTGTTGTTGCAACTCGCGCGCGGCGCGCAGCACTTCATTCTCCTGGGCTTCGTCGTCGGCGGGCCTCGGGCTTTGGTCGGTCATCTTGCTCTATGGTCCTTGTCGTCAGGCGAGTGCCTGTTCGACAGGCACATAATCGGTTCCGATCGCTTCGGCTACGGCTGCGAACGTCACCTTACCATTCCAAACGTTCAAACCCTGCGCAAGATGCACGTCGCGTTTCAACGCTTCCTTCCAGCCGAGATCGGCGATGCGCAGCGCGTGCGGCAGCGTGACGTTGTTCAGCGCATAGGTGCTCGTGCGCGCGACCGCGCCCGGCATGTTGGCAACCGCGTAATGGACGATGCCGTCGACCACATAGGTCGGATCGGCGTGCGTGGTCGGATGGCTGGTTTCAAAGCATCCGCCCTGGTCGATCGCGACGTCGACGAGCACCGAGCCGGGCCGCATCGTGCCGAGCATCTCACGCGTCACAAGCTTGGGCGCTTCGGCGCCGGGGATCAGCACCGCGCCGATCACCAGATCGGCCTCGGCGACGCATTCGGCGAGGTTCGCGCGGTTCGAGAAGCGCGTCTTGGCGCGCGCCTCGAAAAAGGTGCCGACGCGTTCGAGCACTTCGGGATCGCGGTCGAGGATGGTGACGTCGGCGCCAAGCCCGGCCGCCATTTGCGCCGCGTTGAAGCCGACGACGCCGCCGCCGATCACGCACACCTTGCCCGGCGCGACGCCGGGGACGCCGCCGAGCAGCACCCCGCGACCGCCATGCGCCTTTTCGAGCGCGGTGGCGCCCGCCTGGATCGACATGCGCCCCGCGACCTGGCTCATCGGTTTGAGGAGCGGCAACCCGCCGTGCGGGCTGGTGACGGTTTCATAGGCGATGCACACCGCGCCCGATTTCATCAGGTCGCGCGTCTGGTCGGGGTCGGGGGCGAGGTGGAGATAGGTATAGAGGATCTGCCCTTCGCGCAGCATCGCGCGCTCGCCTGGCTGCGGCTCCTTGACCTTCACCACCATGTCGCAGGCGGCAAAGATGTCCTCCGCGCTCTGAACGATCTCGGCGCCCGCCTCTTCATAAAAGCGATCATGCGCGCCGATGCCCTCGCCCGCGCCGGTCTGCACCAGCACGCGGTGGCCGTGGACGACGAGCTCGCGCGCGCTTTCGGGGGTCAGCCCGACGCGATATTCGTGATTCTTGATTTCCTTCGGGGTGCCGATGATCATCTTCGCTCTCCACTGTCCTTGGCCATGGCGCGCCCGGTCGGTGCGCGGCGCCTTCCGAAAAGAATAGCAGCAAAGCCCCGCGAGGTGCTTGCATATGATCCTTTGATTCGACAGGTTCGTGCAAGTTTTATGCGCCAGTTCGGGATTTGCTGCACAATGATTGATCGGATCGATGCAAAGCTGCTTCATCTACTCCAGCGCAGGGGACCAAAGCCTGCCGCCGAACTCGGCGAGATCGTCGGGCTGTCGCCGTCGGCTTGCCACCGCCGCATCCGCGCGCTCGAGGCGGCGGGGATCATTACCGGCTATGCCGCGCGGCTGTCGCCCGAACGCATCGGGCTGGGGCTCGACGTCTTCGTCGACATCAGCCTGACCTCGCAGAGCGAGGAGGCGCTGACGGCGTTCGAGAGCGCGGTCAAAAGTTTCGACGAGATATTGGAATGCCAGCTCTTGTCAGGCGCCTCCGATTATCGGCTGCGCGTGGCGGCGCGCAGCGTTGCCGATTTCGACCGGCTGCATCGTCATTGCCTGTCACGTCTGCCCGGCGTGGCGGCGATGCACAGCGCCTTTGCGTTGCGCACGATCAAGGCGTTCGAGGGCTATCCGGTTTCCGCAGCGGGTTAACGGTCGATTTACCAGTCTTGCCGCATATCCCGTTCACCAGTTTCGTGGGACGCAAACGGGCAAAGACCCGCGCGGCTTTGGATCGACCAGGGATGGGATCATGGTGAAGGACAGTCCGATTCACAAACAGCAGATCGAACCGATTTTGATGTCGGAGCGCTTTCCCTATTATGATCTCGACGGTCGGCTGGCCGCAGACGCGGCCGAAATCCATGCCATCGTCGGCGGCCGCGAGGAAGCCGTCGCGCGGGCCTATTGGGATGCGTTCAACAGGCTGCCGAACATGGATCGCCGTGTCGAAGGCGAGCTTTACGACAGCTATGTCCACGGTAGCGCCCGTCACGCGTCGGTCAAATATGCCGACGCGGCCGGACAGGAAGCCGCGACGATCGCCTGTCAGAATACGCATATGGCGCGGCGCGTCAAAATGCCGCTGGCCTCGGTCATGTCGTGCATCGCCGAAAGCCATCGATTGACAATCGAATATGTCGTCGAGGCCTGTATCGGCGATGCCGAACGGCTGGCACGGCTGACGAGCGCCATCAACCGCCTCGCGCTGCTCGAGTTCGACATCATGCAGCGATACGCCAGCAAGCTTGATCGCGCCGTGATTTCCAGCGAACGACAGACGCTCGCGCGCGACTTCGACCGCTCGATCGCCTCGCTGGTGCAGGATACGGAAGGTGTGCGCGAGCAGCTCGCCAAGCAGGCGGCTTCGGCCGACCATGCGGCCAAGGGCATGATCGCCAAGACGAGCGAGGTCGCCGCGGCATCCGAACAATCGGCGATGGCGATGCGCGAAGCGGCTTCGACCGCCGCGGGACTGATCCGCGCGATCGAGGATGCACGCAGCGAAGTCGAAGCCTCGGCCAGTGTCGCGACGCGCGCGTCGGAACAGGCGGGCGAAGCGGTTGCCATGTCCGAGGCGCTGTCGCACCATGCCGAATCGATCGAATCGATCCTGGGATTGATCCGCGAGATTGCCGGGCAGACCAACCTGCTTGCGCTCAACGCCACCATCGAGGCGGCGCGCGCGGGCGAATCGGGTCGTGGCTTTGCCGTTGTCGCGCAGGAGGTCAAAAGCCTGGCCAACGAAACCGCGCGCGCGACCGACGATATCGCGGGCAAGATCACCGCGATCCAGCAGGCGACGCGCGGGTCGGTGAACGCGAATCAGTCGATCCAGCAGACGATCGTCGAAGTCCAACGATCGGCGCAACGCATCCGCGAGGCGATGGACGCGCAGGCGCAGACGGTGACGTCGATCACCGCCGCAGTCGACGAAACCGCGCTGGCCGCCGACAGCATGTCGTCGACGATCGCCAGCATCCGTAACGATTCGGGCATGGTCGCGAGCGAGATCAGCGTGCTGAGTCAGGAGTTCGCCAAGATGGGTGGACGGTTGCAACAGCTCGAACAGGCGGCGAGCGAGTTCAGCCGCCGGGTGGCGTAAACTCGCTTGTTTCATCGTCATCCCGGCGAAGGTCGGGATGACGAGTTTTTGGGGATGCGCCCGCTTGGCAAGCCCGGTCCCGCTGCCTAAAGCCGCATCATGCCAACCCATATCCTGATCACCGGCGCAAGCCGCGGCATTGGCGCGGCGATCGCCAAGGCGCTGAGCGCCGACACAAGGAAGGTGGTCGCGCTGTCGAGCGCCGACGGCGACCTTTCCGACCCCGCGACCCCCGACCTTCTGTGGCAGGCGAGCCTCGACCGGCTGGACGGGCGTATCGACATAATCGTCAACAACGCCGGGGTGTTCGAGGCAAACCCGATCGACGCCGACGACGCCGACTGGCTCGCGAGCTGGAACCGCACGATGCAGGTCAACCTCACCGCCGGCGCACAGCTTTGCCGCCGTGCGGTGCTGCACTGGCAGGCGCGCCGATCGGGCGGACGCATCGTCAATATCGCGAGCCGGGCGGCCTATCGCGGCGACAGCCCCGCGCACTGGCACTATGCCGCATCGAAAGCGGGAATGGTTGCGATGACCAAGACGATCGCGCGCGCCTATGCCAAGGACGGCATCCTTGCCTTTGCCATATGCCCCGGCTTCACCATGACCGGCATGGCCGAAGAGTATCTGGAAAGCCGCGGCGGCGATAAACTGCTCGCCGACATTCCGCTGGGACGCGTCGCGGCGCCCGATGAAGTGGCCGAAGCGGCACGCTGGTGCGCGATGGAGGCGCCCGCGTCGATGACCGGCGCGGTGCTCGACATCAATGGCGCGAGCTATGTGCGCTGAATGAACTGGATCGCTTCCCTCCCCTGCACCCGCGCCGAGGCCGAAGCGCTGTCGGGCGAGATACCGGCACTCGACGCACTGCCCCAGCCCCCGGTGGTGGTTACGCGCGAGGTCGACGAGGATTCGGGGCGGTGGCAGCTCGACGTCTATCTGGACAACAAGCCCGACGCGGCGCTGCTGGACCTTCTACGCTCGCTCGTTCCGAGCGCCAGGGACGATAGGCCGATCGTCGAGCCATTGCCCGACGCGGATTGGGTCACGATATCGCAGCAGGGCCTCGAACCCGTCCGCGCGGGCCGTTTCTTTGTCCATAGCAGCAGCTTTGCCGACCGCATACCGCCTGGCACGACCCCCTTTCTGATCGACGCGAGCCAGGCGTTCGGCACCGGCGGGCACGATACGACGGCGGGCTGTCTTGCGATGCTGGACCGGCTTGCGCGGCGGGGCGGGAATCCGCGCAACATCGCCGACATCGGCACGGGCACCGGTCTGCTCGCCTTCGCAGCGGTGGCGCTCTGGCCGCGCGCGCGGGTGATCGCGTCGGACATCGACCCGGCGAGCATCCTTGTCACCCGCGAAAACGCCGCGATCAACGGCGTCCCGCTGGGTCGCGGCGGCGGGCGGCTTACGCTTGCGGTCGCGCCGGGCACCGACCATCCCGCGATCCGCCACCGCGCACCCTATGACCTGGTCATCGCGAACATCCTTGCCGGACCGCTGATAACGCTCGCCCCCGACATCGCCGCGGCAACCGCGCCGGCTGGCCATGCGATCCTCGCGGGGCTGATCGCGCGGCAGATGGCACCGGTGCTCGCCGCCTATCGCGCACAGGGGTTCCGCCTCGCCGCGCGCGGCGGCAGCGCCGAATGGCCATGCCTGCTGCTCGTCAAGCGCCGCCGTTATGGCTGGCGCCGCAAGGAACGGGCGTTCCACCGGGCGAATCCGGCGGACGCCAGTTTCGGCAGCTGGTAAAAACGTCGCTCTCCCTTCATGGGAAAGGGCATTGTTTACCCGCTTTTCGCGAGGGCATATTCCTGCGTCCCGCGCGTAATCACCCTGTCACCAGGCAGAATGTCGGCAATGGGGATCGGCGGCAACGCTGCGTTCGCGGCATAGAGCGGCGCGAAGTCGGTGTTTACCGTTATGTCGAGCAACTGTTCGAGGCTGTCGATCACAAAATAATTCTGCTGAAAATCGTCAATCCGGTAGTCGGTGCGCATGACACGCGCGAGGTCGAATCCGATGCGGTTCGGGCTGTCCGATTCCAGCGCAAAAATGCTTTCGGCGTAGGAGGAAACGATGCCCGCGCCATAGATGCGCAAGGCCCCGGCTTCGCGGATCAGTCCGAACTCGACCGTATACCAGTAAAGCCGCGCCAGCTGTTTCAGCGCATCGAACTTCAGGCTGCGCAGGCCTCCTTCGCCATAAGCCACCATATAGTCGGCGAACACCGGGTCGGCGAGCATCGGGACATGACCGAACACGTCATGAAAGACATCGGGTTCCTGAAGATAATCGAGCTGGTCGGGGGTCCGAATGAAATTGCCCGCGGGAAAGCGCCGGTTCGCCAAATGGTCGAAAAAAACGTCGTCGGGCACCAGTCCCGGCACAGCGACGACCTGCCACCCGGTCGCCGCCATCAGCCGCGCGTTGAGCTCGCGGTAATCGGGAATCCCCGGCTTTTCGAGCTTGAGCACGTCGATGCCGCGCAGGAATGCCTCTGAAGCGCGTCCGGGCAGCATCGCCGACTGGCGCGCGAACAGCTTGTCCCACATCGCATGTTCGTCGGCGGTGAAGGCGTCCCAATTCTGCGGAATCGTCCAGTCGGCAGCGGCGCCCGGCGGCGGCGTTTCGTGAACATGGGTAAAACCATCTTTCATGAACCATGACCTATCATGAACTGGTTTCAAAAGAAACCATTTATGCGCGAGCCACCCCCAGCCAGGCGGCGGCGCGCGGCAGGCGCGGAATGATGAGCCGATCGACAATCCATAGCAAGACCAGCGATGCGGCGAGCAGCGGCAACAGCGCCGCGAGCAGCAGGGTGATCGCCGCCACGCCTTTGAGCCTGGCCGGATCGCGCGGCAGCGGCGGCGCGCCCAGCATGTCCTCCGGCTTGCGACGGCGCCACATCAGGAACCCCGATACCGCGACAATCATCAGCATCAGCGCGGTGAGCACCCCGATCAGCTGGCTGACGATCCCGAACAGCGCGCCCTCGTGCCAGGCGACGCCGATGCCGACGATGCGATCGATGACATGCTTGTCGGCAAAGCCGCTGCGCGACACCTCGATCCCGGTCACGACGTCATAGCTCACCTTGCGCACCAGCGGGCGGTTCTGCGTCTGGGTGGTCAGCGTCCAGGCGTTGCCATTGGGCGGCCCGAACATATTTGGCGCCCCCGGCGGCTGGATGATCACCGGCGCAGGCAGATTTTCGTTTCGCGCGCGCAACACGATGCGGTCGAGCGGGACGCGCGGCGTATCGTTCGCGACCGGCGCGGGCGTCGCCTTTGCCACCGCGCTGTGGTCATGCGCGGCGTGATGGCTGGCATGACCGCCGCTTTTCCAGTCCTGAGCGCCCTGCACCCAACCCATTTCGGCGCGCACTGCGCGAAAGCCCTGCGCCCAGACATCAGTCCACGGCAAGGCGGTGAGCAGCAGCACCAACGCCAGCCCCGACACCCAGAAACCGGTGACGGCGTGCAGGTCGCGCAGCGCCGTGCGACCGCCCAGCCGCAGCCGCGGCCACACGACCCCCGCCGGCCCGCGCCCGCGCGGCCACCACAGATACAGTCCGGTCAGGATCATCACGATCGCCCAGCTTGCCGTCAGTTCGACAATTATGCCGCCCGCGCGCCCAATCAACAGGCTGCCATGGATTTTCGCCAGCCACGCCGAAATGCGGTCGTCGGGATTGACCGATCCGATCACTCGGCCCCGCGGCGCGACCGCGACATCGCGCATCGTGCCATTTGGCAGGCCGACACGGACGATCGCCGCATCGCCCGGCGCCTCTGGCACCCGGTAATAATGAAAGCTGGCGCCGGGAAAGGCGGCGAGCGCCGCCGTCACCTGCGCGTCGGCGTCGACTCGCTCGGCGACCGGCAGGCCGCGCCATTCACGCTCCTGCCACCGGTCCAGCTCAGGCTTGAACAGATAGGCCGCGCCCGTCACCGACAGCATAAGGATAAAGGGGATGACGAACAGCCCGGCATAAAAATGCCAGCGCCAGATCGTGCGATAGAGCGGAATGCGGCAGATGTCAGCCATCCCCTGTTCCTCCCCTTTAGAAGCGCGCGCGAATGCCGGCGGACAGCGCGCGGCGCTCGACGGGGTAATAGATCGCCGATGCCGGGGTCACGGTGATCGCGGCGCTGATGTCGCCGATCGCCTTCTTGCCGGTGATGTTGCGGACATCGACAAAGGCGTCGATGCCCTCGGCAACCCGCGCCCCGCCGGTCACGCCCAGCAAGGCATAGCCGGGTGTCTGGACGAGGTTGCGATAGTCGGCGAACGGTCCATCGGGCACCCACTCGACATTCGGCGCGATATGCAGCGCGTCGCTGCCGATCCGCGCTTCGGCCCGATAGACATGCTTGGGCACCACCGGCAGGCGGTTGTTGCCGAACTGGCTGTCACCCCGAAAGCGGAAGTCGCTGCAGGTATAAACCTGCCGTAGCCGCAGCCAGCCCGTCGGCGCGATTTCCAGTGCCGCCTCGACCCCCTGATGCAGCGTGCGATCGGCGTTGAAGGTCGCTGCCGGAATGCTGGCGTTGGTGGTGAATTGCAGCAATTCGCCCCTCAGCGTCGAGCGATAGAACGCGACGTCCCAGCGGACGACCCCGGCCTTGCCGCGCGTCCCGACCTCGGCCGTCCACGCCCGCTGCGGGCGAATCGTCGAGACGATCTGGCTGACCGGCGGGGTGCCGATCGTCTGGAACACTTCGCCGAAGCCCGGAAATTCGGCCGAGCGGCTGTAATTGGCAAAGAACTGCACATCGGCGTTCGGTTCGAACAGCACCCCAAGCTTGGGCGAAAAGGCGTCGAAGTCGATCCGCCCGTCGCGCGACGTCGACACATTGACGCGCCGCTTGCGGAAACCGTCAGCATAGACCCCGCCCGCGATCAAGGTCAGCTGACGGGTCGGCCGAACCCGCACCTCGCCATGGATACTGGCGGTGCGGGCGGTCTGGTCGGCATCGAACAGCAGGGCCCCGCGCCATCCGGCGATATTGACATATTGCCGCGCGTCGGTGCTGCCGCGACGCAGTTCGCCGCCCAACGTCACCTCGACAGACCCCGCCGCATAATCGGCGCGGAAAAAGCCGCCGGCGTCGAGCGAATCCTGATCGATTACCTGAAAGATCGGGTGATACAGCGACTTGGCATTGACAAACCCGCCAACGTCGAGCCGGAACGCGCCCCAGTCGAACGAGGTGCGGTTCTGGAGCCGCAGCGACACGATATCGCGCGCCTGATCGCCCGCCACCGCCGCCGCGCTCGCCATGCGCGGCGTGGTCAGCGCCTGAGCGAGGGTCAGCGCGCCGGGGATTTCCTGTTTGATGTCATTGTAACTGGCATAGAAGCGCGTCGAAACCACGTCGCTGAGCTTCAGCCCGACATTGCCGTGAAAGCGAAAGCTGCGCCGGTTTACATGGTCGCGGTCGCCGCTCGATGTATCGGCGCTGACGGCTCCCCATGCATCGACGCGCTCACCGGCGCCGCCCGCCGACACCAGCCCGCGCCAGCTATCGAAGCTGCCGACATCGCCGCGCAGGTAGAAACCCTCGGCGGTGCGCCCGGTCGGGGTCACGCCATTGACCGCACCGCCGAGCGTGCCCGACCCGAAGCGCAAGGCGTTGGCGCCGCGATAGACCTCAAGATGATCGAAAAAGATCGGTTCGAGTTCCTGGAAATCGCCATTGTCATCGGCCAGGTTGATCGGCACCCCGTCCTGCAGCAGCGTGAGCCCGCGCATATGAAAGCCGCGCGACAGCCCCGATCCGCGGATCGAAATGCGAACCTCTTGCCCGTAACGCGGCTGGAGATAGACGCCCGGCGAAAAGGCCAGCGTGTCGCGCAAGCTGACGATCGATTTGTCGGCATAGTCCTGGTGGCGGACGACATCGGTGCCGCCCGCGGTTTTGGCTGCGCGCTGCTCGGCTTGGTCGGCAAGCTGCGGCGCGGTGACGATGATGGTGGCGTCGGCCGCTTCGTCGGCGTGCGCGGGACTGGCGGCAAGGCTGGTGGCGAGCGCCAGCAAGGGCGCCGCGCGAGTGGCGAATATGGTCATGGAAATATCTTCCCCGGAAAACTGGTATGGCGCCGCGCAAGACGGCGCGGCACATCATTCGTCATTCCGGCAAAGGCCGGAATCTCGAAGCTGCGTCAGGGCGCAAGGGCGATAACCCGGCTTTCGCCGGGCTGACGCGATCTCAGCTTAGCGATGGGGGTCCGGTGCTGGGCGGCAGCGGCGATGCGATGCCGGGGGCAAAGCCCGGCGACGGCAGCGCAAGCCGCGCGGGTTCGGGTCCGGTCGCCGCGGCAGCCAGAACCGGTGGGTCGGGAAGGATCGGCGCATGGGCGAGCGCGCCCCACGGGCAATGTTGCTGCCCTTCAATCCTGTCGTGCTCCCCGATTTTTTCGATCGGGATCGTCATCGTCGCGCCGGGATTCGCGGGGTCCGAACAGATGCGCACGGTGATCGACCCGCTTGCATCGCTTTCGATCATCCAGCCCGGCGCGACGAGCATCCGCGCCGCGAGCGCCAGCAGCACCGGCAGCAGAAGCAGGATGCCGGGACGGCGAAAGGCGGCGAGCAGGCTCACGGCGCGCGCCCTATGGCGCGACTGCGCGGCTGGCAAGCGGACAAATTGTCCTGGCGCACGGCCCTCGCAGATTCAGCCCGCCGCCGCGACGATCGCCGCCCATTCGGCCTCGTCGATCACGCGGATGCCGAGCGCCGCCGCCTGCTTGAGCTTCGATCCCGCGCCGGGGCCGGCGACAACCAGGTCGGTCTTGGCGCTGACGCTGCCCGCGGCCTTCGCGCCCAGCGCTTCGGCCTGCGCCTTCGCCTCGTCGCGGCTCATCGTTTCCAGCTTGCCGGTAAAAACGACGGTCTTGCCCGACACCTCGCTGTCGCGCGTTTCGACGATATAGGGCGGCGGCGACACTTCGCAGAGCAGATCGTCCCACAGCGCGCGATTATGCGGTTCGTGAAAGAAGTCGCCGAGCGCTTCGGCAACCGCGGGGCCGATGCCGTCGGCGCGCACCTCCAGAATCGCCTTGATCGCGTCGAGCTTGCGCGCCGCATATTTGCCGTCGGATTCGCCATCTTCCCGCGGATTGGCGGCAATCCAGGCATTGAGTTCGGCAGCCTTGTCGGGAAGCCGCGCGATGTCGCCCAGACCCTTCATCAGGTCGCGCGCGGTCACCGCGCCGATGTGGCGGATGCCCAGGCCGAACAGCAGGCGCGCGGCGTCGGGCTGCCGCTTTGCTTCGATCGCGGCGAACAGATTGTCGACCGATTTTTCCTTCCACCCTTCGCGCGCGATCAATTCGTCGCGGTGCCGGTGCAGCCGGAAAATATCCGCCGGCCCCTTGTCGAGCCAGCCAAGCGCCAGAAATTCGGCGATGCTCTTTTCGCCCAGCCCCTCGATGTCGAGCGCGCCGCGACTGACGAAGTGGCGCAGCCGCTCGAACTTCTGCGCGTTACAGATCAGCCCGCCAGTGCAGCGCACATCGACCTCGCCCTCTTCGGCGACGGCCTCGCTGCCGCACACCGGACAGTGGTCGGGAAAGACGAACGGCGCGCGTTGCTCGTCGCGGGTCAGATTTTCGACGACCTGCGGGATCACGTCGCCTGCGCGCTGGATCACGACGCGGTCGCCGGGGCGCACGCCAAGACGTCCAATCTCATCGCGATTGTGGAGCGTGACGTTGGAAACGACGACCCCGCCGACGGTAACGGGCGTCAGCCGCCCCACCGGCGTCAGTTTCCCCGTGCGGCCGACCTGAATGTCGATCGCTTCCAGCGTCGTCTGCGCGCGTTCGGCGGGGAACTTATGCGCGATGGCCCAGCGCGGCGCCCTGGTGACGAACCCCAACCGCTCCTGCCAGTCGAGCCGGTCGACCTTGTAGACGACGCCGTCGATGTCATAGGGCAGATCGGCCCGCTCGGCCTCGATCGCACGGTAATGGTCCAGCAGTTCGGCGACGTCGCCGCAGCGCCGCAAGCGCGGCGACACGGGCACGCCCCAGCTCTCGATCGCTTTCATCACCGCATATTGGGTGTCGGCGGGCAGCGCGCTCACCTCGCCCCAGCCGTGCGCAAGGAAGCGCAGCGGGCGCGACGCGGTGACGGCGGCATCCTTCTGGCGCAGCGATCCCGCGGCGGCGTTGCGCGGATTGGCGAACTGGCGCGCCTTTTCGGGATCGTCGGCCTCGGTCAGCAGCCGGGCATTGAGCGCGGCGAAGTCGGCCTTCGCCATATAAACCTCACCCCGGATCTCGAACACGTCGGGCGCATCCCCGGTCAGATTCTGCGGGATGTCGGCAATCGTCCGCACATTGGCGGTCACATCCTCGCCGACCGTGCCGTCGCCGCGCGTCGCCGCCTGAACGAGCTTGCCCTTTTCATAACGGAGCGAGCAGGAAAGCCCGTCGATCTTGTCCTCGGCGGTGAATGCAATCGTCTCGCCTTCGCCAAGATTGAGGAAGCGCCGCACGCGCGCCGCAAACTCCTCGACGTCTTCCGCTGCAAAGGCGTTGTCGAGGCTCATCATCCGCTGCGCGTGCGTCACCTTGGCGAGTGGCGAGGCTTCGACCGCGGCGCCGACCTGGACGTTCGGGCTGTCGGCGCGGATCAGGTGGGGAAAGGCCTCCTCCAGCGCATTGTTGCGGCGGACCAGCGCATCATAGTCGGCGTCCGAAATCTCCGGGCTGTCTTCGGCGTGATAAAGTTTGTTGTGTCGCGCGATCTGTTTGGCGAGCCGCATCAACTCGTTCGCGGCTTCGGCCTCGGTCAGCGATTCCATATCCTTCATGGCAGCGCTTTTGCCACCAGCGCGGGCGCGGCGCGAGCCTCAATTCGCAGCGATCACCAGCACATGCACGTGTCGCCGGATGCGAAAGCCCAAGGATTCATACAGCGCGATCGCGCCCGCATTGTCGGCATAGCTGTGCAGGAAAGGCGTTTCGCCGCGCGCGACCATTTCGCGCATGACATGGCCGATCAGCGCGCGCGCCAGCCCGCGCCCGCGGCAATCGGCCCAGGTTGCAACGCCGCTGACCTCTGCCATGCCGGGCATCAGCATCCTTTGCCCCGCCATCGCAAGCAGGCGCCCGTCTTCGCGAACCCCGAAAAAGGGCCCATAACGGTGCGTCGCCGGTCCCCACGGCCCCGGCTGGGCATGATCGGCAAGCGCCGCCATTTCGGGCGCGTCCGAATCGTGCAAAGCGATGATCGTCGGTTCGCCGTCGCGCGCCGCGGGCGGCGGTCCTTCGGCAACCATCTGCGCCAGCACCGCGCGCTTCACCTCGCGCACGCCCGGCGGCACCGGCCAGGGATCGCCCTCGACGATCCAGAGTTCGCCGTCGGCGGGCACCAGCGCAGCAAGGGCCGCCTGCGCCTCGGCGCCCGTATCGGCGGCGACCCCGAACACGCCATAGCCGCGGTCGATCCGCAGCGCCCGCGCGTCGCCCTCGGCCAGATGCGCCTGCCGCCCGGTGAGCATCGACCAGACGGGACGATCGAGGGGGTGGGGCGAGGTCACGCCACCTCCAGCAGCCGCTCTGCCTGGGCACGCGCTTCCTCGGTCACCTCCGCGCCGGACAGCATCCGCGCGATTTCTTCGCGGCGGCCGCTATCGTCGAGCGCGTGGACGCTGGTGCGCGTGATGGTCCCCTCGCTCGATTTGGCGATGACGAAGTGAAAGGCGCCTTTCGCCGCGACCTGCGGGCTGTGCGTCACCGCCAGCAACTGCTTGCCCGCACCGGCCAGTCTTGCCAGCCGCTCGCCGATCGCGCTGGCTACCGCGCCGCCAACACCGCGGTCGATCTCGTCAAAGATAATCGTGTCGGCGCCGCCCTCTTCGGCGAGCGCGACCTTGAGCGCCAGGATGAAGCGCGACAATTCGCCGCCGCTGGCGATCCTGGCAAGCGGGGCAAAGGGCGCGCCGGGGTTGGTCGCGATCAGGAACTCGACGCGGTCCATCCCGTCGGGGCCCCAGCGGTCGGCGGGAAGCCGCTCGACGAGCGTCTGGAAA
This sequence comes from Sphingopyxis sp. LK2115, assembly GCF_014595975.1. Classification (GTDB taxonomy): domain Bacteria; phylum Pseudomonadota; class Alphaproteobacteria; order Sphingomonadales; family Sphingomonadaceae; genus Sphingopyxis. The sequence continues at coordinate 35,645 of NZ_JABWGQ010000040.1, forward strand.
CGCGCCGCGTCGAGCTTCAGGGGCGCCAGCTCGGCCGCCACGGCCGCGTCGAGCCGTGCCGCCGCCTTCGCGCGCTGGTCGGACAGCGCCGTTGCGGCGTGGGTATAGGCTGCCGCCGTTTCGGCCACCGCGGCTTCGAGCCGGGCAAGTCCCGCGCTGCCGCCCTCGATCGCGTCGAGCCGCGCGGCCAGCTCGCCCGCCAGATCGGCAAGCTCGTCGGGCTGGCGGCCATGCTTGCGCGCCATCGCGCGAAGCTCGAACAGCCGCGTCTCGGCCGCCTCGAGCCGTTCAGGGTCATATTCCAGCGCGCGCGCCGCGTCGTGCAGCTTCGTCTCGGCCTCGTCGGCCTCGATGATCGCGCGGTCGAGCGACGCGAGCGCCTCGGCAAGCAGCGGATGGTCGCCCGCAAGCCGGTCCAGTCGCCGCGCCGCGCCGCGCAGCAGCGCAGGGCCGCCTTCGCTGCCGTCGAACGCCTGCATGATCGCGCCAAGATCGCCCGCGAGCCGTTCGCCCTTTTGCATCGCGGCGCGCGCTTCGGCCAGTTCGGCCTCTTCGCCCGGCCGCGGAGCGAGCGCCCGCAGTTCGGCGACGCAATGTTCGAGCCATTCGCGGTCGCGCTCGGCCTCGACAATGGCCGCGCGGGCGGCGGAAAGCTTCGCCTCGGCGGCGCGCCACGCGGCATGGGCGGCGGCGACCGCGGCGGTGTCGGCGCGCGCATAGGCGTCGAGCAGCGCGCGGTGCCCCGCGGGCGCGAGCAAGCCGCGGTCGTCATGCTGGCCATGGATTTCGACCAGATGCGCTCCGACCTCGCGCAGCAGCGCCGCCGAACAGGGCTGGTCGTTCAGAAAGGCGCGGCTGCCGCCGTCGGCTTTCAGCGTGCGGCGCACGATCAACGGCTCGCCGACGCCCTGCGGGATGTCATTGTCGGCCAGCAAGGCCGCAAGCGCGCTGCCCGCGGCGGGCGCGGTGAAGCTTGCGGTGACCTGTGCTTGCCCGCTCCCCTGCCGCACCAGCGCGCTGTCGGCGCGCGCGCCGAGCGCGAGGCCCAGGGCGTCGAGCAGGATCGATTTCCCGGCCCCCGTCTCGCCGGTCAGCACGCCCAGCCCGCCCTCGAAATCGAGGTCGAGCCGTTCGATCAGAACGATGTTGGCGATGGACAATGCGGTCAGCACGCGCCGTCCTTACCGCAGAACAAAGGCAGAATCTATGCGCTCGGTGCGTGTTTCTGCATCAGCTTGTACGCGCGCTCATACCATTCATTGCCCGGATAGTTGGCACCGAGCACCGCCGCCGATTTCTTCGCTTCTTCGGGAATGCCAAGCGCAAGATAGGATTCGGTCAAACGGTAGAGCGCCTCTGGCGCGTGGCTGGTCGTCTGATATTTGTCGACGACCTCGCGAAAGCGGATCGACGCGGCGAGCCAGTTCGAGCTGCGCTGATAGAAACGCCCGATTTCCATTTCCTTGCCCGCGAGATGATCCTGCACCAGGTCGAGCTTCAGCCGCGCGTCGGCGGCATAACGGCTGTCGGGATAGCGGCGGATGATTTCGCCGAGTGCCGCCTGCGCCTGCTGCGTGATCCGCTGGTCGCGCGTCACGTCGCTGATCTGCTCATAATAGCTGAGCGCGATCAGATAATAGGCATAGGGCGCGTCCTTGTTGCCTGGATGGATCGCGAGGAAGCGCTGCGCGGCTTCGATCGCCGGGGTATATTCGCGGTCCATATAATAGCTGAACGAGCTCATCAGCTGCGCACGGCGTGCCCAGGGCGAATAGGGGTGCTGGCGCTCGACTTCGTCGAACAACGCGGCAGCCAGGCCATATTGCCCGCGGTCGAGCCGATCCTGCGCGGCGCGGTAAAGCGTGTTGACGTCGCGCGCGACATAGCGCGTATCCTGCTTGACCCCGCCGCCCCCGGCGCAGGCCGCGAGCATGGGCGTCATCACGAATGCGGCGGCGAACAGGCGCACGGCGGCGCGCGAAGGAGCAAAATGAGTCATGCGCGCGGTATAGCCACAGCGCGGATGAACGCAAAATAAATGATGGGCGCCCCGTCGGGTTTCGACATCGCCTTGCGGGAACAAGCGGCAGGCCGCCTCATCCCGCCTTGACCACACAGCCCGCTGGCGCATCGGCCGGCGCGGGCACGCGGCGCGCCGTCCTGATCGTCACATGCGGGTCAAGAATCTGCCCCGCCATCACCCCCTCGCCTGCGGTGGGCGATATCGGCGCGTTGAAGATTGCTGCGGCGACATCGGCGCCCGCGACGATTTCGCCGAACACGGCAAAACCGGCGCCGTCGCCCCCCGGCGCATCGGCGTCAAAGCCCTTGATGTCGGAGAGCAGCAGGAAAAAGTCGGTGGTTGCGTCACCGGGATTGAGCCGCGCCATCGACAGCGCGCCCTTGCAATTGGTGAGGCCGGTGCTGGTTGTCGGCTCGTGCGCGATGGGCGGGAAGTTCTTTCTTGCATCGCCACGATTGCCCGCCTGGATCAGCTGGTTCGCAGGCCCCCAGCTTCGGGTCGAGCGATAGAATTGGAACCCGTCCATCCGCTTCGTATCGACATAGCGAAGGAAATTGGCGGCGGTGACCGGCGCGCGCTTGTCCTCGATCCGCACGGTAATCGTGCCAAGATCGGTGGTAAGCGCGACATGGGGCCGCGTGTCGACCGCGACGACCGGCGCGACGGGCGCGGGCACCGGCGGCACGGCCGGCGGCAACTGCGTGGCCTGCGGGGGAAGTGACGGCGATTGGGCGGCGAAGAAGAAGATGGCGACAAGGTTCAGCATAACCCCGATCATAAACGCATCTGCGCCGCCGACGCGAGTGCTTTCCTGTCGCCCGGCGACGGGCCGGTCCGCCTTGGGCAGGGACCGGCCTTGTCCATTCCCCACCCCAAAGCCGCCATTCCGCAAAAAAGGGGCCGCCTCTCGGCAGCCCCTTCGCTGTTCGCCTATCGAAAGACTCAGTCTTTCAGAAAGTCGGGCACATGGCCCTGGTCTTCCGGGCCTTCGCTGCGTTCACGGCGGGACCCGCGATCGCCGCCGTCACGACGCGGGCCACGGTCGCGGCCGCCGCGGCCGCGGTCGCCGCGGTTCTCGCCGTCACGCCGCGGACCGCGATCACCGCGCGGTTCACGCGCCGGGCGGGTATCTTCGAGTTCCTCGCCAGTATCCTGATCGACGACGCGCATCGACAGGCGAACCTTGCCGCGCGGATCGATCTCGAGCACCTTGACCTTGACCTCCTGCCCTTCGGACAGGACGTCGGTGACCTTTTCGACACGTTCATTCCTGATTTCCGAAACATGGACAAGGCCGTCCTTGCCGCCCATGAAGTTCACGAACGCCCCGAAATCGACAAGATTGACGACCTTGCCGTCATAGATTTTGCCGACTTCCGCTTCCTCGACAATGCCCGCGATCCATTTGCGCGCCGCCTCGATCTGGTCGAGGTCGCTCGACGAAATCTTGATGAGGCCTTCGTCGTCGATGTCGACCTTGGCGCCGGTGGTCGCGACGATCTCGCGGATCACCTTGCCGCCGGTGCCGATGACGTCGCGGATCTTTGCCTTGTCGATCTGCATCGTTTCGATCCGCGGCGCGTGCGCCGACAATTCGCTGCGGACTTCGCCGAGCGCCTTGTTCATCTCACCCAGGATGTGCGCGCGGCCTTCCTTGGCCTGCGCGAGCGCAGCCTCGAAGATTTCGCGCGTGATGCCCGCGATCTTGATGTCCATCTGCATCGTGGTGATGCCTTCGGACGTGCCCGCGACCTTGAAATCCATGTCGCCAAGGTGATCCTCGTCGCCCAGAATATCGCTGAGGATCGCATAATCCTTGCCCTCAAGGATCAGGCCCATCGCGATGCCCGACACGGGACGCTTGATCGGCACGCCGGCGTCCATCATCGCGAGCGAACCGCCGCACACCGACGCCATCGACGACGAACCGTTCGATTCGGTGATGTCGCTGGTCAGACGGATGGTATAGGGGAACTCATCCTTCGTCGGCAGCACCGGATGCAACGCCCGCCACGCAAGCTTGCCATGACCGACTTCGCGGCGGCCGGGCGCGCCAAAGCGGCCGACTTCACCGACCGAATAGGGCGGGAAGTTATAGTGCAGCATGAAATGCTGATACGACAGCCCGTTGAGACCATCGATCATCTGTTCGGCATCCTTGGTGCCGAGCGTGCAGGTCGCGATCGTCTGCGTCTCGCCACGGGTGAACAGCGCCGAGCCGTGCGCGCGGGGCAGGAAGTGCGTTTCGGCGACGATCGGGCGGATCTGCGTGGTGGTGCGGCCGTCGATGCGCTTGCCTTCCTTCAGGATCGCGGTGCGGACGATTTCGGCTTCGAGCTTCTTGGTAAGCTTGATTCCCGCCATCACGGCCTGCGGGTCGAGCCCGTCCTCGGCGAACATCGCCTTCGCCTTGTCGCGCGCGGCATTGAGCGCGTTCGAGCGCGCCGACTTGTCGGTGAGCTTGTAAGCGGCGGCAATATCCTTGCCGATCAGCTTCTTGAGCTTGTCCTTGAGCGCGGCATTGTCGTCCGAAGGTGCGATCTCCCAGGGATCCTTCGCGGCCTGTTCGGCAAGCTTGATGATCGCCTTGACGACCTCCTTGCACGCATCGTGCGCGAACATCACCGCGCCCAGCATGACCTCTTCCGACAGCTCATTGGCCTCGGATTCGACCATCATCACCGCGTCGTGCGTCGCCGCGACGACCAGGTCGAGGTCGCCTTCGGCAACCTGTTCGTCGGTGGGGTTAAGGATATATTCGCCGTTCAGATAACCGACGCGCACCGCGCCGATCGGGCCCATGAAGGGGACGCCCGAAATGGTGAGCGCGGCCGATGCGGCGACCATCGCGAGGATGTCGGGCTCATTGTGGCCGTCATAGCTCAGAACCTGGGCAATGGCGTTGATTTCGTTATAGAAACCTTCGGGAAACAGCGGGCGGATCGGGCGGTCGATCAGGCGGCTGACCAGGGTTTCCTTTTCGGTCGCGCCGCGCTCGCGCTTGAAGAAGCCGCCGGGGATGCGCCCTGCGGCTGAATATTTTTCCTGATAATGGACGGTGAGCGGAAAGAAATCCTGCCCCTCCTTCACCGACTTCGCGGCGGTCACGGCGCACAGCACGACCGTTTCGCCCAGCGTCGCCATCACGGCGCCGTCGGCCTGACGGGCAACCTTGCCCGTTTCGAGCGTCAGCGTTTCACCGCCCCACTCGATCGATACTTTTTTCACGTCAAACATGCTTTTTCCTTCGCCCGCCGGGCCCTATGCCGGGCGGGGCCTCTGATTCCGGGCAATCCGGCCCGGGGCGGTGCGGGGCGCTTTGATGCCCCAATGGCGGTCCCGCCGGATGCGGGAGCGGCCCTTGTTCCTTCCGTCGCCCCCGCGAAGACGGGGGCCGCGATCGGCCTTGACGGTCGCTGAAGGCTTGCAGCGATCCCCCGCCGCGGGGAATACGCCATATGTAAACGGCCCCCGTTACCGGGGGCCGAACGATTGCGTCACTTACGCAGACCCAGCTTCGCGATCAGTGCCGAATAGCGGGCCTCGTCCTTCTTCTTCAGATAGTCGAGGAGGCTGCGGCGCTTGTTGACCATCATCAACAGGCCGCGGCGGCTGTGGTTGTCCTTGTGGTGCGCCTTGAAATGCTCGGTCAGCGCGTTGATGCGGTCGGTCAGGATCGCGACCTGGACTTCCGGCGAACCGGTATCGCCCTTTGCACGGGCATTGTCCTTGATGACTTCGGCTTTGCGCTCGGCGGTAATCGACATGGTTTCTTCCTCGAACATCGTGTCTTACAGATTAAAGCCTCGCACGACCTTCAGCCTTCCCGCCAAAGCCTCGATCAAGGCAACGGGCCGGTTTTCGGCGTCGCGTCCCCAATAGAGCCCGTCGTGCGTGCTAACCCCGGTCCAGACGCGACCCTGACGGATCGCCCCTGCCGCTTCCGGGGAAAGGTCAAGAGCCGGGATGTCGACCAGCCCTGCCTCGAGCGGCAGAATAATTTCTGATTGCGCGGCCCCTTGGCCGAAAGCGCGCAATTTGTCCAGCGAAATCGCCTGTTCAAGCGTGAAAGGCCCGGCTTTGGTGCGGCGGAGCATCGTGACATGGCCGACGCTGCCGACGGCGCGCGCGATGTCGCGGGCAAGGCTGCGGATATAAGTGCCCTTGGAAACATGGGCCGTGAGGGTGATTTCATCCACGCCCTGCCATTCCTGGGACGGCAGCGAGACTTGCGAGCCTGCCCGCTTGGTCGCAGCGGGTGCGGGCCATCCGCCTGGCGCAAGGCCGACGGCTCCCGCTCCAGCCGCTCTCCCAAAAGCGAGGGTCTGGAGCGAATAAACCGTTACGCCCCGTGCTTTCATCTCGACCGCCTCGCCCTTGCGCGCCCGATCATATGCCCGCTGCCCGTCGATCCTGATCGCCGAAAAGGCGGGCGGCACTTGTTCGATCGGCCCGGTGAAGCGCGGCAGCACCGCCTCGATTTCCGCGAGTGTCGGCCGCACCTCGCTTATCGCCACAACTTCGCCTTCGGCATCGAGTCCTGCGGTCTCCGTCCCGAACCGCACCGTAAAATCATAGACTTTGCTCGCATCGAGCATCCGCCCGCACAGCTTCGTCGCCTCACCCAGCGCGATCGGCAATACCCCCGAAGCGAGCGGATCGAGCGTCCCGCCATGGCCAACCTTGACTTTGCCCAGCCCCGCCTCGCGGCACACGCGCTTGACCGCGCCGACCGCCTGCGTCGAGCCGAGCCCCAGGGGTTTGTCGAGGATGATCCAGCCGTTCACGGGCGCGCGCTAGGCGCGCCGGGCGGCGCTTGTCAATTTGCCGCGGGCTTTTCGCCCATGATGTCCTTCGACTTGTCGCGCTTCGACGGCGGCGGCGCGGAGGTCACGAAGGAGGAGAGCGGGCAGCGCTCGCCGCGCACGATGATCGCCGAAAAACGGTCGAGCCGCGCCGCGCCGCGCGTTTCGACGCCGATCGCATGGGCGAAGTCGATGTCGCGGCAATATCCCGCAAAGGTGCCATAATACCAATCGCCGCGGCGGTCCTGAATCCAGACGCCGCGCTCGCCATCGGCGCGCCAGTTGCGGATCGAGCTGTCGTTCGGAAAGACGATGCCCGATTCGACGCCGAGCGCGCGCGGTTGCGTGGCGGGCTCGTCGGCCGCCGCGACCGAAAGGGGAAGGAGCGCAGCGGCCAGGGAGAGTGCGAGTATCTTCATGGCGACTCGCCTAGCAGGAGCAGGCTGAACGGATGCTGACATCGCCGCGACGGCGCCCCACCCCGACACCTCATCCCGGCCCTCGCGAGGATGAGGATCAGGATCGAACGGCCCACTCGTCCGCCAATATCGACCACAGTCCGGTATCGCGCACATGCCCGGTCCAGGTGATGCGCTCGGCGCGCAGAACGCCTTCCTTGGTGCAGCCGAGCTTGGCGACCGCCGCCTGCGACCGCCCGTTCCGTTCGTCGATGCGGAACTCGACGCGGCGGATGCCGACCGCGAACGCATGATCGAGCATCAGCCGCTTGACCCGGCCGTTGAGCCCCGTGCCGCGCACCGCGGGATGAATATAGCTGTTGCCCAGTTCGATCGTCTGCGCCGACACATCGGGACGCAGCCACGCGGTCATGCCGACCAGCGTTTCGCCGTCGAAAATGGCATAGGGCATCCGGCTTTCATGCCCGACGAGCGCGGTGAAGCTCGCGTCGAAATGCTCGGTGTCAAAGCTCGACGAATAAATTGGCCAGATGTCGGCGTCGGCGGCGCAGGCAATGCGCAGCGCTTCGCGATGCGCCTCGGCAAGCCTGACGAGCCGAAGGTCGCCGTCGGCAAGCTCGACATAAAGCCGGTCAAGCATCGGCCGCCGCCTCGCGCCGCTTTTGCATGAAATGCCGCCGGCACATCGCGATATAGCGGTCGTTGCCGCCGATTTCGGTCTGCGCGCCTTCGACCACCGCGCGGCCGCCTTCATCGACGCGCAGGTTCATCGTCGCCTTGCGCCCGCATTCGCACACGGCTTTGAGTTCGACGAGCGCATCGGCAAGGCCGAGCAGCGCCGCCGAGCCCGGAAACAGGTTCGCGGCGAAATCGGTTCGCAGCCCATAGCAGAGCACCGGGATATTCGCTTCGTCGGCAAGCCGTGCCAGCTGCAATACCTGCTCACGCGACAGGAATTGCGCTTCGTCGACGAGCACGCAGGCCAGCGGACGCCCGGCATTCTCCGCCGTCACCGCGGCCCACAGGTCGGTCTCGGGATCGAACTTGCGCGCCTCGGCCATCAAGCCGATCCGGCTCGCCACCCGTCCCGCGCCGTAACGGTCGTCGAGCGCCGCGGTCCACAGCATTGTTTCCATGCCGCGCTCGCGATAGTTGAAATCCGCCTGCAACAGCGTAGTCGATTTGCCTGCGTTCATGCTGGCATAATAAAAGTAGAGCTTGGCCATGGCCCGGCTATAGTCGGCGCCACGCGAACGACAAGCCGATCGAAAAGGGATTGAGGATGACCGACAGCACCGCCGCCGCCACGCCACCGCAAAAGGGCGTGCTGGGATGGATCGAACGGGTCGGCAACCGCCTGCCCGATCCCGTCGTGCTGTTTCTGTGGCTCGTCGGCATGCTTGTCGTCATTTCGGCGATCGCGTCGGCGGCGGGCTGGTCGGCGCTGCACCCGACCGAGGTGGATCCCGAAACCGGGCGGCAGAAAGTCATTGCTGCAACCAGCCTGCTCAGCGCCGACAATATCGCAAGGCTGTGGGTCGAAATGCCCGCGACCTTCACCCATTTCCATCCGCTCGGCTATGTGCTCGTCGTCATGCTCGGCGCGGGCGTGGCCGAGCGCAGCGGCCTGTTCGGCACGGCGATGCGCGCAAGCGTGCGCGGCGCGCCGACATGGATGCTCACCCCGCTTGTCGCTTTTGTCGCGATGATGGGCAATCTTGCCGCCGATGCCGCCTATGTCGTGCTGATCCCGCTTGCGGCGGTGATCTATCACGCCGCCGGGCGCCATCCCGTCGCGGGGATCGCCGCGGCCTTTGCAGGCGTGTCGGGCGGCTTTTCGGCCAACTTGCTGCCGGGCCAGCTCGATGCCTTGCTGTTCGGCATTACCGAGGCGGCGGTCGAAACGGTGTTCGGCGACTGGCAGGCGAATATCGCGGGCAACTGGTATTTCATCGCGGCGATGCTCATCATTTTCCTGCCGGTCATCTGGTACGTCACCGACCGTATCATCGAGCCGCGCCTTGGCACCTATGTCCCCGCCGGTCTCGCGGCAAAGGGCGACATCGGCGAACAGGACCGTCCGCTGAACGACGGCGAGCGCAAGGGGCTGCGCCATGCCGGGCTTGCGATCCTCCTGGTCGTCGGGCTGTGGCTGCTCTTCACGCTCGGCCCCGGCACGCCATTGATCGCCGAGGACGGGCCGCCCGAGGGGCGCTTCACCCCCTTCTACCAGTCGCTGGTCGCGGGCTTTTTCCTGCTCTTCCTGCTCGCCGGCTGGGCCTATGGCCGCGCCACCGGGGTCGTCGGCAACCACCGCGACCTTGTGAAGATGATGAGCGAATCGATGGGCGACATGGCCTATTATCTCGTCCTCGCCTTTGCCGCGGCGCATTTCGTCGCGATGTTCGCCTGGTCGAACCTGGGGCTGATTCTCGCCGTCCATGGCGCCGACGGGCTGAAGGCGATGGACCTGCCCGCGCCCGTGCTGCTCGCCGCCATCGTGTTGCTGACCGCGGCGCTCAATCTGTTCGTCGGGTCGGCAAGCGCCAAGTGGGCGCTGCTCGCCCCCGTCCTCGTGCCCATGCTGATGCTGCTTGGCATCAGCGCCGAAATGACGACCGCAGCCTATCGCGTCGGCGACGGGGCGACCAACATCATCACCCCGCTGATGGTCTATTTCCCGCTGATCCTGATTTTCTGCCAGCGCTGGCAACCGAGCTTCGGGCTGGGCAGCCTCGCCGCGACGATGCTGCCCTATTCGATCGGGCTGCTCGTTACCGGAATGGCGCTGGTGATCGGCTGGGTCGCGCTCGACCTCCCCCTCGGGCCGGGCGCGAGCGTTCATATTGCGGTGCCGACCGCCACGCCCTGACCGGGCGGCTCCTGCGGCCTCACTCCGCGCCGGGCATCGCGCGGAACCGCGCGGGCTGCGGCATCAGGTCGGCGAGCGTGTGGCGGTCGAGGTGCGCGCGGATATGGCCCAGCCTTTGCAGCCGCTGCGCGACCTTGGCCCGATGGTTGCGCCAAATCCCATTGCGGCTGGCGATCTCATCCACCGGCATCCGCTTGCCGGTCGCCGCCAGCGCGACCAGTATCCGCAGCGCATAATCGCTGTGCCGTTGCACGCCGTGCCCGCGGGCTTTGCCGTTCCGGGCCTGACCTTGACTCGTCCGCCTCCCCTGCCATGCTGCGCGGACAAGACGCAGCATAGGGGAGAGCTGCCATGCGGTTGATGCCGGTGACCGATGCGATGTTCCTGTGGGGGGAAAGTCGCGAGATGCCGATGCACATCGGCGGCATCAACCTCTATACGCTGCCCGACGGGGTCGACGAGACCGAGTGGCTTAATGACCAGCTTGCTCTCCTCCGCCAGTCGGAAGGCCTCAGGCGGCCGTTCAGCGAAGTGCTGAAGCTCACCCCCTTCGGCCAGTACGGCCCGATCCGACTTGTCCCCGACCGCGACATCGACATGCACTATCATGTCCGCGCCGCGGCGCTGCCCAAGCCGGGGCGCTATCGCGAAATGTTCGAGCTCGCCTCGCGGCTCCATTCGAGCCTCCTCGACCGCACGCGGCCGCTGTGGGAAATCACGCTCATTTCGGGCCTGCCAAACCGCCAGATCGCGACCTTCAAGAAAATCCACCACGCGCTGATGGATGGCGCGGCGAGCATTCATTTCTACAACTCGATGTTCTCGCCCGACCCCGACGAGCGCCGCACCGCCTCGCCGCTGTCGGTCGAAGCCTATGAGGCCTATAAGCGCAAGTTCCCCGCCCCCAAAAAGCCGCCGCGCCCCGACCTTACCGACATCAAGGCGATCGGCAATTTCCTTAAAGAACAATGGGGCAACAGCGTCGGTGTCACCAGGGCGCTGAACCAATATCTTGCGGCCATGTTCGGTATCGGCGGCAACGGGCTGGTCACGCCCTTTTCCGGGGTGCCGCGCACCAGCTTCAACCGCAATATCACGGGCGCCCGCCGCTTCGTCGCGCAAAGCTGGTCGCTGGAACGCGTGCGCGCGATGGGCAAGGCCTATGACGGCACGATCAACGACGCGGTGCTCGGCATGTGTGCGGGCGCGATGCGCAAATATCTCCAGTCGCTGAACGAATTGCCCGACAAGCCCCTGAAAGCGATGGCGCCGGTGTCGATCCGGCCCAAGGACGACGTCGATTCGGGCAATTCGGTCGCATCCGTCACCGCGAACCTTGCGACGCACATCGACGATCCGGCAAGCCGCATGGCGGCGATCCAGGAATCGATGAACTCGGCGAAGGCGCAGCTGCGCGCGATGACCGCGCAGCAGATCCAGCTCTACACCGCGATCACCAGCTTCCCGATGATGCTCACCGCGCTCACCCGCACCGCCGACAGGTTTCCGGCCTATTCGGCGACCATCTCCAATGTCCCCGGCCCGCGCGAGCAGATGTACTGGAACGGCGCGCGCCTCGACGGCATGTATCCCGCGAGCATCCCTGTCGACGGCATGGCGATGAACATCACGCAGGTGTCGAACTTCAAAAACATCGATTTCGGCATCACCGCCTGTCGCCGCAGCGTGCCCCATGCACAGCGGATGATCGACTATCTGGAGGATGCTCTGGTCGAACTCGAAACGGCAGCGGGAATCAAGAAGCCGAAATAAACCGCCGATCCGCGTCAGAAATCGACCTGCGTTCGCAGTCCGAAACTGTCCGCGGTATAATCGCGGTCCCCCGTCGCCGTCGCGACGCGTGCATCGTCGATCCACAATTTGCCATAGTTGGCGGTGATGCGGATATAGTCGATCGGCGCCCAGACAAGCCCGATCAACGCCGCCTGCTGGCGTCCGCCCACGATTCCGCCGTCGTTGAGATCGAGATGATCGTAGCGGGCGTTAAGCTCGAACGCGCCGATGCCGCCGGCCGTGATCGGCTTCGAAGGCTTCAGCCGATCGAAACCGCCGTCCTTATATCCGCGGCGGTCGCCCGGCGTCAGCACCATCCCGACCTCGGCATAACCGCCAAAGAAGGTCGGATCGGCCGAGCCGGTGCGGTTGACGCGGTGCCAATAGGCTTCGCCCGCGGCGTGGAACGGCCCCGCGATCACCGCGCCCTCCAGCCCGACGCCGCGCTCGCTCGCCACATCGATCAGTCCGGTATCGACCAGCCGAACGTCGGTCGTGTGAACGAAGGGCCGCGCGCGATAGCGGCCGAGCGCCGCCGGGTCATTGGGGTCGCGCCAGTGGCCCGACGCGGCAAGGTGCAGCTGGGCATCGGCGAGCTTTGGCATCCACACGACGCGACCGTCGAGGCTGACCGCATTGTTGCTGTCGTCGAGCAGATCTTCGGCATTGTCGCCGAACACCCCCGCCTGAAGCAGCAGGTCGCCGCGCTTATACTGCGCCGACAGGCCGACGCGCCGCTCGAAACCAAAGGCCTGCGCAAAGGCTGCACGCTCCAGGAAGCTGGTGAAGAGGTCGCTCGTCATCTCGTCGAGCGACCAGAAGGGTTTGATCTGTCCTGCCGTGATCGACAGCGGACCGGTGCCATAGGTCAGGTAAACGTCGGTGAGCTCGACCGAGCTGTTCGCGACATCAGCCTCGACGCGATAGGCGAAACCGCCGGGAATCTTTCCATCGACGCCCAGATAGATGCGGCGGAACTCGGTTTTAAGGCCGCCCCGCACGCCGGTCGCACCCACCGGCGTGTCGACTGCGGCCAGATCAAGCTGCATCCGCCCGCGCGGCTTGAAGCTCCAGCCGTCGGCGGTCCCGATCTCAGGCGCGCCCTTCCAGGCAATCGCGCTCGCGGGCTTGGCGGTGACCGAAGGCACCGCGGGCGTCGGCGCGGGCGCCGTTGTCGGCACTGGCTGCACGGTCGCGGCGTCGAGCCGCGATTCGAGCGTCGCGACCTGCGCCTTCAATGCCGCCAGCTCGGCGCGAAGCGCGGCAGCTTCCTCAGCCGTCATCGCCTGCGCCCGTGCCGCCGTCGGCAGGCAGAAGATCGAGGTCGCCAGCAGGGCGGCGGTCAGCGAATAGCGCATGGAAGGGAAAGCTCCGTGACGAAAAGGTTACAAACTGGCGACGCCGTTATGGCGTATAAGTGACCGTTACACGTCATTTACATGACATTTTTGTTGCATCGCCATTTTTCCTGCCCCCTTGCCAGCGAGGCGCGAGCGGCTAAGGACGTTCCAGTTTTTTCGGGCAACCTTTCACGCGAAGGGCCTTTTGCGGGAGACCATCATGACGATCAATTTTGACGGCCGCGTTGCCATTGTCACTGGCGCGGGCGGCGGCCTTGGCCGCGCCTATGCGCTCGAACTCGCGCGACGCGGCGCCAAGGTCGTCGTCAACGACCTGGGCGGCGCGCGCGATGGCACCGGCCATTCGGACGCGGCGCTCAAAGTCGTCGAGGAAATCCGCGCCGCTGGCGGCACCGCCATGCCCGACGGCGGCAGCGTGACCGAATATGAACAGATGGTCGAAATGGTGGCCAGGGCGAAAGAGGAATGGGGCGGCGTCCACATCCTCATCAACAATGCCGGTATCCTGCGCGACAAAAGCTTCGCCAAGATGGACCCCGCCGATTTCGACCTGGTGGTCAAGGTCCATTTGCTCGGCAGCGCCTATGTCACCAAGGCATGCTGGGACCTGATGCGCGACCAGGCCTATGGCCGCATCCTGATGACCGCATCGTCGACCGGCCTTTACGGCAATTTCGGCCAGGCCAATTATGGCGCGGCGAAGCTGGGCCTCGCCGGTCTCACCAAGACGCTGCACCTCGAAGGCGCAAAATATAATATCCGCTGCAACACCATCGCACCGGTTGCGGGCACGCGGATGACCGAGGATATTTTCCCCGCCGAGCTGTTCGAGAAGTTCACACCGGAAAATGTCGTTCCGGCCGCGCTCTATCTGGTCAGCGAAGACGCCCCGACCAACATGATCGTCGGCGCGGGCGCGGGCGCCTATCACGCCGCCTATGTCACCATGACCCCCGGCGTCGCGCTGCCCGAAAGCGAGCGCACCCCCGAAGGCGTCGCGGCCGCGTGGGACAAGATCATCGACCGCACCGGCGACACCGTCCCGCAATCGGGCAGCGAACAGTCGATGAATGTGATGAAGGCCCTGATGGCGCTGGGGTGATCGTCGGATGATCCTCCCTGTGGCCAAGCCGTGGGGATTGCGATTCTGACGACGTCCGGTTTCCAAACTCGTCATTGCGAGCGAAGCGCAGCAATCCAGAGCGGTTTCGCTGCTCTGGATTGCCGCGTCGCTTCGATCCTCGCAACGTCGATTCCGATTGGCGTCATGGCCGAGGATGGCGCCATACCGTGTTGACACAGCAATACAGTTCTGGAATAGTCGCCGCGGGGCAAGGGGATCAGTCTGGGAAGGACGACCCCGATGTATAGTGAAAGCGACCTGCAAGCTGCGGTCGATGCAAAGATATTGACGCCGGAGGCCGCAGCAGCCTTTCGGGGTCATGTCGCATCGCTGCGCGCCGCCCCCGGAGCGGATGAAGAATCCTTCCGCCTCATCACGGGCTTCAACGATATTTTCGTCAGCATCGCGGCGGTGATCCTGCTCGTCGCGGTGGCGTGGATCGGCGAATCGATTCACAGCGCATTGGCGGGCGCGTTCGTCGCCAGCTCGGCCTGGCTCCTGGCGGAATATTTCACGCGTCGTCGCCGCATGGCGCTGCCCAGCATCATCCTTGTCCTTGCTTTCGCCGGCGGTGTCTTTGCGACAATGGCGGGTTTCCTCGTCGAACATGGCGAGGCCATTTTCGGGAGCAGTCCGGGCGAAACCGTCGGCGCACTGCTCGTCGGAACGATCGCCGCGGTGACCGCGGGCGCGACCTGGCTGCACTGGAAGCGCTTCATGGTGCCGATCACCGTCGCGGCGGGCACGGCTGCCCTCGCCGCGACCGCGATCGCGCTGATCCTGTCGCTGACCGGGGTTCCCGATCATAATCCGACGCTGGTGATGGCGCTGGTTCTCGTCGCGGGACTCGGCGTCTTCGCGCTCGCCATGTGGTGGGACAAGAGCGACCGCGCGCGCCAGACACGGCGCAGCGACGTCGCCTTCTGGCTCCACCTGCTCGCCGCGCCAATGATCGCGCATCCGATCTTTCACCTGCTCGGCGTGACCCAAGGCGACAATATCGGCAGCGGCGCCGCGGTGATGGTCGTTGCCATCTATGTGCTGTTCGGGCTGATCGCGCTCGCGATCGACCGCCGCGCGCTGCTCGTCTCGGCGCTCGCCTATGTGCTGTTCGCGCTGACGCAGCTGTTCAACCAGTTCGGCGCGGTCGAACTCAACGTCGCGCTCACCGCCTTCGTGATCGGCTCGGCGCTGTTGCTGCTGTCGGCCTTCTGGCAGAATGCGCGCCGCGCCGTCGTCGCCCTGTTGCCCGCGAATGTGGCGGGGCAATTGCCCGCCGCCGCCTAAACCGCCGCTGCCGCGCGCCGGACGAGCGCGCGCAGCCAGATCGATGCCGGATCGGCCTCGGCTGTCACGGGCGTGAACAGCCATTGCCGGTCCGGCGACGGGGCCAGCGGCAAGTCCAGCGCCGCCACGCCCAGCGCCGCGCCTGGCCCGGCGCAGAAACGCGACGGCAGCACCGCAACCAGATTGCTGCTCGCGACCAGGTGCAGCGCCTGAAGATAATGCGGCACCGCCACGGCGATATTGCGTTCCACCCCCACGGCGCGCCACCAGCGGTCGACCGGATCATGCGGCATCGCGGCAGTGGCGACGGCGACGTGTGGCAGGGCGGCAATCTCCGCCAGCCCCATCGCGGCAATCGCCGCGGCGCGATCGGCGCGAACCGCCAGCCGGTCGTCATCCTCGAACAGCGGCTCCATCCGCATGGAAGGATAGAGATGCGGCTCGCAGCTGATCGCAAAATCGATCTCGGCCGCCGCGCCGGGCATGGCGCCGAACGCCCAGGGGACGATCTCGATGCGGCACGATGGCGCTTCGTCCAGCAGCAACGCCGCGAACCGCGGCAGGATCGTCGCCGCTATCACATCGGGCATGGCGCCGCGAAAGACCTGCCGCGCCGACGCCGGGTCGAACGCTTCGGCGCGATAGAGCGCCGCCGTCTTCGCAAGCAGCGCGCGCAGCGGATCGAGCAGCGCGACCGCGCGCGGCGTGGCCGCCATGCCGCCGCCGGTGCGAACGAGCAGCGGATCGCCGAAATCGCGGCGAAGGCGCCCGAGCGCGCGGCTGACCGCCGGCTGCGACAATCCGACGCGCTGTGCCGCCGCCGACACCCCGCGCGTTTCGAGCAACGCGAGCAATATGCGCAGCAGATTGAGGTCACAGCGATCCAAATCCGTTTCACGCATAGCCGATATCCACCATATTCATTTTTGTTATGGTCTAGCCGCGGGCATGATCGGCGTCGAAAGGATAATTCGATGACGGCACAGGCCAACAAAGAGACTATCCGCCGCATCTATGCCGCGCTCGAAACCGGCGACCGGGCGCCCTTTGGGGCGGCAGTCCACCCCGATTATGTCTGGCGGCTTACCGGCCATGCCAGCTGGTCGCGCCGCTTCGAAGGACAGGAAGCGGTGCGCCGCAACCTGTTCGCGCCGTTGTTCGGGCTGTTCGCGACGACCTATACAGCGCGCGCGATCAACCTGATCGCCGAAGGCGACACCGTCGTCGCCGAGGTCCGCGGCGATGTGATGACGAAGCGCGGCGAGCGATATAATAATGAATATTGCTTCCTGTTTCGCTTTTCGGGCGGCAAGATTGTCGAGATCGTCGAATATGGCGACACCGCCCTGGAAGAACGCGTGCTCGGAAATTACGACGCCGTCCTCGCCGCACACCGCGGCGCCGATGACTGACGGTCAGTCGCCGACCAGTTTCAACAGTTTGCGTTCGACGGGCGCGAGAATGTTGGACAGTTCGTCCCCGCGTTTCAAAATCGCCCCGCCTTCGGAGACCAGAGCCCACATGCCCTGGCGGTTCCGCAGCGCGGGACGTTTTTCGATGCGATATTCGGGGCGCTCGGCAGCGCGGCGAAAGGCGGAAAAGATCGCGGCGTCGCGGTGGAAATCCATCGCATAGTCGCGCCAGTGCCCCGCCGCCACCATCCGGCCGTAAAGATCGAGGATGCGCATGAGTTCGGGGCGTTCGAAACCGGTCTGGAGCGGCGCCGTCCGGCCATGGAACGGCAGGGGCGTGACCGTTCCCATCAGGCGCTTTTCCGGCTCCCTCTGCGCCGCGGCGCCTCTTCGACTTCGGTGCCGCTTGCCGCGTCGCGTTCGGCGATCAGCGCCGCGAGCTGCTTCTGCATCTGTTCGAGCTGGCACTGCAACAGCTCGACCTTTTGTGTCGCGGGGTCGAAGGTTTCGCTGCACGGCGTGCCGTATGGCACGAACTCGCGCGCATATTCGGTTGCGTCCAGCAAGGTCGAACGCGCCGGGATGCCCACCATCACCGCACCTTCAGGCACATCCCTGGTCACCACGGCATTGGCTCCGACGCGCGCGCGCGCATTGACCGTGATCGGCCCCAATATCTGTGCGCCCGATCCGACGATGACGTCGTCGGCAAGCGTCGGATGGCGCTTGCCGCCGATGCCGTTCGCCGGGTCCGTGCCGCCGAGCGTCACCCCCTGATAGATCGAGACATTGTCGCCAATCTCCGCCGTCTCGCCGATGACGACGCCGAAACCATGGTCGATGAACAGATGCCGGCCGATCGTCGCACCCGGATGGATGTCGATCGCAGTCAGGAAGCGCGACAGATGGTTGACGAAGCGGGCGAGGAAGAACAGCCGCGCCTCGAACAGCCAGTGCGCGATGCGGTGCATCCCGACGGCGAGCAGACCCGGATAGAGCAGGATTTCCCAGCGCGAACGCGGCGCGGGGTCGCGCGCCTTGATCGAATCGAGATAGGCGATCAGCCCGTTGAACATAAACTGTCCCCTGCGACCCTATTTCTGTACCGCGCAAGATAGATGGTCGCAGGCGCCATTTCCACCCCCGGCGGCATTTATTCGATCAACGGCCGAACAACCCGATACGCAAAAGCAGCACTCCCTCGCTTCTGAGGTGCCGTTCGCCATCGCGCGCCGCAATCGCCGCGGCCCAACGATCAAGCATCAGCAGCGCGCGGTTTCCGCCGAAAACAGCGCGCGCTGGCACGTCGGCGTATTTGGCCTCGGCCAGAAGCCGGCGCGCCGCATCATCCGCCCCGACGACGCCCGCGCCCCACAGCAGCCCCCAGCGCCTGCCCGCCGCGTTACCGCCGCCCGACAGGACGAACAGCTGCATCCCGAAATCTTCGGACGCCGCGCACCGATCGGCGTCGCTGTCAGCGAGCAGCATAGCTTCGGCCGCATCGACCAGCGCATCGAGCCCGCCCTGCCCGCTCCAGCTCGCCTGCAATTCGGCGAGCAGCGGCTCACCCTTCGGCAGCGCCGCGGGATCGCTTGCGAGCATCGTCATCATGTCGCGCCACCACGCAAGCTTGATCTGTCCGATCAGCGGTTCGCGCGCTTCGACCAGCAATTTCGTCAGACGCGCGGCCAATCCCCACAGCGCCGCCATGGCCGCGCGCCGCGATTGCGGCACCGCGACCATGACGCGCGGATCGCGCATGTCGGGACAGGCGCCGGGTTCAGCCGTTGCCCCCGCAAGGGCGGGGGTCGCTGTCGGTTTACTCGGCATGGAAGGGCAAGGCCGATGACGGCCCCCGCCTTCGCGGGGGCGACAAGCTAACGATGGAGAACCGCCTTCACCGCCTTCACCACGCGTGGCGTGTCGATCAGGGCGGCCTTTTCAAGATTATTGGCATAGGGCAACGGCACGTCCTCGTTGCACACGCGCATCACGGGCGCGTCGAGATCGTCGAAACCCTGTTCCATCGCGACCATCGCGAGCTCGCTGGCGATCGAGCAGACCGGCCAGCCTTCCTCGACGACGACGAGGCGGTTCGTCTTCTTGAGGCTCGCCAGCACCGTCGCGGTGTCGAGCGGACGCAAGGTGCGCAAATCGATCACCTCGGCGTCGATGCCCTCGCCCGCGAGCTGGTCGGCGGCTTCAAGCGCCAGCCCGACGCCGATCGAATAGCTGACGATCGTAACGTCGCTGCCTTCGCGCATGATCCGCGCCTTGCCGATCGGCAGGACGAAATCCTCGACATCGGGAACCTCGAAGCTGCGACCATAAAGCAGCTCGTTTTCAAGGAATACGACGGGGTCTTCGGTGCGGATCGCGGCCTTCAACAGACCCTTGGCGTCGGCGGCGTCATAAGGCGCGATGACGATCAGGCCGGGGACGCTGGCATACCAGGGCGCATAATTCTGGCTGTGCTGCGCGCCGACACGCGCCGCGGCGCCGTTGGGCCCGCGGAACACGATCGGACAGCGCATCTGCCCGCCCGACATATAGTTGGTCTTGGCCGCCGAGTTGATGATGTGGTCGATCGCCTGCATCGCGAAGTTGAACGTCATGAACTCGATGATCGGCTTGAGGCCGCCCATCGCCGCGCCCGCGCCGAGCCCGGCAAAGCCATATTCGGTGATCGGCGTGTCGATGACGCGGCGCGCGCCGAATTCGTCGAGCAGTCCTTGGGTGACCTTGTAGGCGCCCTGATATTCGGCGACTTCCTCGCCCATCACAAAGACGCGGTCGTCGGCGCGCATCTCCTCGGCCATCGCGTCGCGCAGCGCTTCGCGGACGGTGAGCCTGACCATCGCGGTCCCTTCGGGAATCGCAGGGTCAGAGGCGCGTTCGGTCGCGACGGGCCTGTCCGCAGCGGGAGCGGGCGCAGTCTCATCCATCGCCGCCGAGGAAGGCGTCGGGAGTCCGGCGCCTCCCGTCGCGGCCGCTGACGTGGGCGCGCTGTTGCTTGCGCCCCCCGCCTGCGCGGGGGCGACGTCTTGCTCTTCCCCCTCACCCGCGATCGTCGCGATCACCGTGCCGACCTTCACATTGTCGGTGCCTTCGGCAACCAGAATCCGGGTGATCGTGCCTTCGTCGACCGCTTCAAACTCCATCGTCGCCTTGTCGGTTTCGATTTCGGCCAGAATGTCGCCCGACTTCACCGCGTCGCCTTCCTTGACGAGCCACTTGGCGAGCGTGCCTTCTTCCATCGTCGGCGAAAGCGCCGGCATCTTCAGTTCGATGGCCATCTCAATACTGCTCCACCAGCACGTCGGTATAAAGTTCGGACAGGTCGGGTTCG
This sequence comes from Sphingopyxis sp. LK2115, assembly GCF_014595975.1. Lineage (GTDB taxonomy): Bacteria > Pseudomonadota > Alphaproteobacteria > Sphingomonadales > Sphingomonadaceae > Sphingopyxis. The sequence continues at coordinate 56,090 of NZ_JABWGQ010000040.1, forward strand.
GGCGCGCTTTCGGCAAAGTCGGCCGATTCGGCGACGATTGCACGAATCTCCCTGTCGATATCCTTGATCCGGTCGTCACCGATCCCGGCGTCGGTCATCAGCTTCTTGAGATGCTCGATCGCGTCCGACTTGTCGCGGACCGCCTGCACTTCCTCGCGGCTGCGATATTTGGCGGGGTCGGACATCGAATGGCCGCGATAGCGATAGGTCTTCAATTCCATCAGCACGGGCCCCTTGCCCGCCCGCACCCATTCGAGCGCCGCTTCGGCCGCGCCGCGCACCGCCAGCACGTCCATGCCGTCGACCTGCATCCCCGGAATGCGAAAGCTTTCGCCGCGGCGATAGAGCTGGTCCTCGGCCGACGCGCGGTTGACCGACGTGCCCATCGCATATTGATTATTCTCGATCACGAAAATGATCGGCAGCTTCCACAGCTCGGCCATGTTGAAGCTCTCGTAAACCTGTCCCTGGTTCGCGGCCCCGTCGCCGAAATAGGCCATCGCCACGCCGCCGTCGCCGCGATATTTGTGCGCAAAGGCAAGCCCGGTGCCGAGCGACACCTGCGCCCCGACGATGCCGTGGCCGCCGTAAAACTTGTGCTCGACGCTGAACATGTGCATCGAGCCGCCCTTGCCCTTTGAAATGCCTGCGGCGCGGCCGGTCAGTTCGGCCATGATGACCTTGGGGTCGATGCCGTAAGCAAGCATGTGACCATGGTCGCGGTATCCGGTGATGACGCTGTCCCTGTCGCCGTCGAGCGCGGACTGAAGCCCCACCGCGACCGCTTCCTGTCCGATATAGAGGTGGCAGAAACCGCCGATCAGGCCCAATCCGTAAAGCTGCCCCGCCTTTTCTTCAAAACGCCGGATGAGCAGCATGTCGCGATAGAATTTCTCAAGCTCCTCCGGTGTCGCCTCATAGGGGACGGGGTCGCGCGGTTGCTCGCGATTGGACGATGGAGCGGGGGTGGAGGCGACTTTTTTTGGCGCGGCAGTCTTACGCGCGGGTGCTTTGGCCAAGGCGGATTTCCTTTGCGATTAGCCGTTACGGCAAGGCCCCCTATAGGAGCGGCGCAGCGGGTTTGGCAACGCCCGCTTGGCAACGCGCCCGCTTCCGTTACGTATGCAGCATCTGGCGCAAAACAGGCCCGTCATCGCGAACGCGGCGCGCGAGTTTATACGCGGCGCCTGCAAGGCAGCCGAAGGGCTGATGATGACGACGGGAGCCGTTACTTCGCCTCGGGCTCCATCGGAATGATCACCTCGTCAGGGTGATAGGCACCGAGCTTCGAGCGCACATATTCCTCGGCGAGATCGGGATCGACGCGCCGCCGGTCGAGCAGGTTGACGCGGTTCTGAAGCTCGCGCTCTTTCTTGGTCAGCTCGCTCAAGACGACACGTTTCTTTTCGACCGACTGGCTGTATTCGCCCCAGGCGTAAAGCCCCGTCGGGCCGAAAATCGCATAGCCCAGCATCGCCAGCACCGCGATCACGGCGAGCGCCGGCCCGGTCGCCCGGCTCATCGATTTGCGGAACTTGTGGCGCTGCATCATCGCCGCCCTTGAATCACAGGTGATTCACGGCGTCAAGGCGCCAGCGCGCACTTGCCCCCTCGCGTTGCGATCAGCCGAAAATCGCCATGCCCGGATAGCGCGCCATGTCGCCCAGCTCTTCCTCGATACGGATCAACTGGTTGTATTTCGCCAGCCGGTCCGAACGTGCAAGACTGCCCGTCTTGATCTGGCCGCAGTTGGTCGCGACCGCAAGATCGGCGATCGTCGAATCCTCGGTCTCGCCCGAACGGTGCGACATGACGGCGCTGTAGCGGGCGCGGTGCGCCATATCGACCGCGTCAAGCGTTTCCGACAGCGTGCCGATCTGGTTGACCTTGACGAGCAGCGAATTGGCCAGGCCGTCCCTGATCCCCCGTTCGAGACGCGCGGGATTGGTGACGAACAGATCGTCGCCGACGAGCTGGCACTTGTCGCCGATCAGGTCGGTAAGCGCCTTCCAGCCCGTGAAATCATCTTCGCTCATGCCGTCCTCGATCGACAAGATCGGATAATCCCGGACAAGCGCAGCGAGATAGTCCGCCATCTGTTCGGGACTCAGCGAAAGCCCCTCGCCGCTGATTTCATACTTCCCGTTCTTGAAGAACTCCGTCGCCGCGCAATCCAGCGCGAGCACGACATCGGTGCCGAGCTTGAAGCCGGCCTGATCGACCGACGCGGCGATGAAGTCGAGCGCGGCGCGCGTCGAGGCGAGGTTCGGCGCAAAGCCGCCCTCGTCGCCGACCGCGGTGGCAAGGCCTTTGGCCGACAGGCCCTTCTTCAGCGTGTGGAAAATCTCGCTGCCCCAGCGCACCGCTTCGGCGATGCTGCCCGCGCCGACGGGCATGATCATGAACTCCTGCACGTCGATCGGATTGTCGGCATGTTCGCCGCCGTTGATGATGTTCATCATCGGCACCGGCAAGGTGCGCGCCGACACGCCGCCGACATAGCGATAAAGCGGCAGCCCGCGTGCATCGGCCGCGGCCTTGGCGGCGGCCAGGCTGACGCCGAGGATCGCGTTGGCGCCGAGGCGGCTCTTGTTCGCGGTGCCGTCGAGGTCGATCATCGCCATGTCGATTTCGCGCTGGTCCTCGGCATCGAGGCCGATCAGCGCCTCGGCAATCTCGCCATTCACCGCCGCGACTGCCCTGGTCACGCCCTTGCCCAGATAGCGCACCTTGTCGCCGTCGCGCAATTCGACCGCCTCGTGCGCGCCAGTCGAGGCGCCCGACGGCACAGCGGCGCGGCCGAAGCTGCCATCCTCCAGCAACACGTCGACTTCGACGGTTGGATTGCCGCGGCTATCGAGGATTTCGCGGCCATGGATGTCGATGATGGCGGTCATGGATAATGTCCCTGCTGGCGGCCGCAGCGGCCGGATGGATAAGGCGCCCGCCTGTTATCGGCGGCTGCGCGCCGACGCAATATGCATAGGATTTTTGCGCGGCTATGGAACCAAAAGGCGCCGCTTGCTATATACAGGACAGGATCAAAAGGATGCCCGCCCGCGCGGCGCCCGACACGACAGAAGAGGACAAGATGATGGCAAAAGCCGCTACGCCCGCGACCAAGAAAGCCGCCGCGCCCCGCCCCAAGGCCCCGGCGAAGGCCGCAGCCACCAAGGCGGCGCCTGCTCGCAAGCCCGCGTCGACAAAGACCGCCAAGGAGCATCCGATCCGCGATCAGCTGGCGGTGACGCGCGACACGATCAAGTCCGAAGCGTCAAAGAAGGCGGCGTCGCTGAAGCAGGAAGCCGCAGCGCTCAAGAAACAGGCCACCGCATCGGCGCGCGATGCCGCGATCAAGGGCAAGGACAAGGCCGCCGAAGCGGTGGGCAGCCTTGCCAAGCTGCTCGAAGACAGCGCGGGCACTGTCGATGCCAAGTTCGGCAAGCAGTATGGCGACTATGCGCGCTCGGCCGCCTCGACCGTCGCCGGCCTCGCCTCGACGCTCGACAAGAAGGATCTCGACGAACTTGCAGCTTCGACGCGCGACATGGTCAAGAAGAATCCCGCGATCGCGGTTGGCGCCGCGACCGTGATCGGCTTCGTGCTCGCCCGTATGCTCAAGGGCGGTTCGAACGATTGATCGGGCCTTGGCATCCTCCGACTCCAACACCCCCGCATCCGCCGGCCAGAACTTTGACGGCGTAAGCCACGGCTATGCGCCCGATGGTCGCCGGGCGACCAGCGAACCCGTGCCGCTCGATAAGATCGTCGGCGACGTCGTCGAAAATCTGTCGGCGACGGCAAAGGCCGAACTGGCGCTGATCGAGGCGCGGGGCGAACTGGCACTGCACGGCGCGACGTGGAGCGCCGCGTGGGGCGCCGTCGCCGCTTGCGCGCTCGGCGTCGCGATGCTCGCGCTCGCGTTCGGCGCGATCCTTGTGCTCGCACCGCACACGGGGCCTTTGCTCGCGACGATCATCGTCGTCGCGGTGCTGCTGGCGATCGCGGCGCTCGCCGGTTGGCGTGCGCGGCGGGCGTATGACGATATTCGCACCGCATTGCGGCGCGACCTGGTGAATGAAGGGGCGGACGATTGATGCCGCGCACGCGCAACCGCCTGATCGCCGCCGCGCGCCGCTCGATGCTCCAGCGCGCCGAGCTCTATCGGCGGCTCGATGTCGCCAAGGCGGCGCTGCACCCGGCGGCGCTGCTCGACCGCGGCAAATATCGCGTGCGGGCCAAGGTCGACGATGCCGCGCACGCGGTTCGGCAGGAGTTTCGCGACAATCGCTGGCCGATTGCCATCGCCGCTGCAGCGGGCATCGCCTGGCTGCTGCGCGAACCGATCAGGGAGCATGCGCCCAGACTGGCGCGCAAGGTGCAGGATATGGCGGCGGGCGTCGCCGATCATTTTCGTGCCGACACGGCCGACGAAGATGACACCGGACAAGTGGAGGAAGATGATGAAGCCGTTCAGTGAAACCGCGCGCGAAACACGTGCGAAAGCGAGTGAGCTTGCGGAAAAAACCGCCGAGAACGCTCGCCTGACCGCCGAGGCGGCAAAGGCGCGCATCCAGGAAGGCTATGGCCGCGCCCGCGCCGCGACCGAAGAGATCGCGGCGCGGGCCAGCGAACAGGCGGGCGCCGCGCGCGAAGCGGCAAGCGAGGCCTATGCCAAAGGCAAGGTGCAGGCGAAGCGCGCGAACAGCAAGCTCAAGGAGGTTGCCGAAAAGCAGCCGCTGGCGCTGGTGGCCGGCGCGGTCGCCGTTGGCGCGCTCATCGGCTCGCTGCTGCCCAAGGGACGATCGGGCGAGGAATGAGCCCGCTTGCGGGACAGGAAAAGCGCTGGTAGGGGGCGCCGCTTCTCCCCCAACCAGCGGTTATCCGCAAGGAAAGCAGCCATGAGCAAATTGCACCTCGTGTTCGGCGGCCGGGTCAGCGATCCGCAGGGCCTCGACTTCATCGACCTCAACAATCTCGATGTCGTCGGCCTCTATCCCGATTATAAATCGGCGGAAAAGGCGTGGCGCAGCGCCGCGCAGCGCACCGTCGACGATGCCGAAATGAAATATGTCGTCGTCCACCTGCACAAGCTGTTGCAGCCCGACGCCGAGTAGCGCGGCGGGATCAAAACACTCCCTTTGCCCTGAGCTTGTCGAAGGGCGGTTCTTTCTTTCAGGCGTCGCAAAAGCAAGAACGATGCTTCGACAGGCTCAGCACGAACGGAGTTGATGAATCCGCGTCAACGGAAATTGTCGGCGTAGGCCTGGATCTTCAGCTTGCGCGCGGGCGTCGGCATCACCTCGGCCTCGATCCCATATTTTTCGGCGTAGGCGACCGCGTCTTCGCGGCTCTTAAAGCTCAGCCGCAGCTGGCGCTGCGTGTCGCCGCTGCCCGCCCAGCCCATCAGCGGGTCAGCCTTGCGCGCCTCGGCGGGGGCAAACTCCAGCATCCAGCGATCGGTGCCCGCACGCCCCGACTGCATCGCATTTTTGGGCTTCTGGTAGATTCGCGCTTTCATGATCTCGTCCTCGGGTGGAGTCTTTGGCGCGCCTTAACGCCGCATAGGCCGCAGGAAAAGAGGAAAGCCCGTCACCTCCGCGAAGGCGGGCGCGGCGATTATTGCGCATCGCGCCGCGCCTGCGCCGCCTTGGTCATCAGCGTCGGTCGCGCGTCGGCGGGGTCGTCGGGCCAGCTGTGCTTCGGATATCGGCCGCGCATCTCGCGCGCGACATCGTGCCAGCTGCCCGCCCAGAAAGAGGCGAGATCGCGTGTCGTCTGAATTGGCCGGTTAGCAGGCGAGGTCAGCGCGAGGATGAGCGGCACCGGCGGATCGCCGACGGTCGGATGGCGCGACTGGCCGAACATTTCCTGTACCCGCACGCTGACCGTCGGGCCGCCGTCGGCGCCATAGTCGATCGGATGCCGACTGCCCGCCGGGGTTACATAGTCGGCAGGCGCGCATGTTTCGAGCCGCTGTCGCGTCGGCCAGTCGAGCAGAGTCATCAGCGCATCGGCGAGCCTGCGGTCGCCGATGTCGCGCAGCCCGCGGCAACCGGCAAGCAAGGGTTCGAGCCAGATTTCGAGCCTGTCGCGCAGCGCATCGGCCGACAGCGCGTCCAGTCCCGCAAAGGACGCACGCTGGCGCAGCGCCTGCGCCGCCGGACCCCAGCCGATCAGCCCCAGCCCCTTGTCGCGCACCGCCGCCATGCGCACACCTATGTCGCTTTCCGCATGATCGTCGCGCGGCGCATGCCCGATCGTCAGCGTGATCGCGCCAAGCCGCCGCTCGCGGCGATGATCGACGCGGTCGCGCGCGCTGTCATAGCGGCTCGTTGAATGGGACAGGATGCGGTCCGCGAACAAGGTTTCGACCTCGGCCGCTTCGATCGGCGCCGCGGCAAGGATACGCACACCGGCGGCATGGCCCTGCGCGTCGGCAATGGCCAGCCATTCATGGTTGCTCAGCGGGTCGACCGGATCGATGCGAAAGGCGCGTCCGCCGACGCTCAGATAATCGCCACGCTGCCCGGCGCGCCGACGCGCGACGCGGTCGGGCCATGCGGTCGCGATCCAGCCACCGATCGAGCGCGGCGCGATTTCGCCTGCGTCCCCCGCCAGCCTCTCGGCAATAGCCGACAGCCGCCGTGCAAGGCGAAACGCCCCTTCGGACCGCCCGTCGCGCTGCCCGCGCCAGCGCGCCAGCCGCGCCTCGACATCGGCGCCGCGCCCGCCAAGGCCCGGTTCGGTAAGCAGCACCGCAAGGCGCCCCGCCAGCGCCCCCTCCCCCGCGCGCGCCGCGTCAAACAGCATGTGCGCGAGCGGCACCGGCAGCGGGATCGCAGCGAGCGCCTTGCCATGCGCCGTGATCCGCCCGTCGTCGCCCAGCGCGCCGATCGCTTGCAGCCGCGTTTTCGCTTCGGCGACCGCCGCGGGCGACGGCGGATCGAGCCAACCCAGCTGGCGCGGGTCGATGATGCCCCAGCTCGCGCAGTCGAGCACGACGGGCATCAGGTCGCTTTCATGGATTTCGGGCGGATCGAAGGGCGGCATCCCCGTGGTCGCCGCGGCTTCCCACAGACGATAGGCGACCCCCGGCCCCTGCCGCGCCGCGCGCCCCGCGCGCTGCGTCGCCGACGCCTGGCTTTCGCGTTCGGTAACGAGGCGCGATATACCCGCCGCCTTGTCGAAGCGCGGGCGGCGCGACAGGCCCGCGTCGATGACGATGCGCACGCCGTCGATCGTCAGGCTGGTTTCGGCGATGCTCGTCGCAAGGATCAGCTTGCGCCGCCCGTCGGGGTCGCGGACGAGCGCCCTGCGCTGGAGCGCGGGGTCGATCTGGCCGTGAAGGCGGTGGACGGCGAGCGGCAGGCGTGCCTCCTCCACCGCATTCGCCGCGCGCTCGATGTCGGCGGCGCCCGGCAGGAAGGCGAGCATGTCGCCGTCCGCCTCGTCCGCCATCGCCTGCCGCACCGCGGCGAGCACCGACAACTCCAGCCGATCCTCGACGCGGCGGCCGATGTGGCGGAGTTCGAGCGGGAAAATCTTGCCCTCGCTCCTGATCACCGGCGCGTCGCCGAGCAGCGCGGCGAAACGCGCGCCGTCGAGCGTCGCCGACATGGCGACCAGACGCAGATCGTCGCGCAGCCCCTGTTGCGCGTCGATCGCCAATGCCAGCGCAAAATCGCCGTCGAGGCTGCGTTCGTGCACCTCGTCGAACAGCACGGCCGACACGCCCGACAGTTCGGGGTCGGCAAGGATGCGGTTGCGGAACAGCCCCGGCGTCATCACCAGCAGGCGCGTCGCCGCCGACTGCTTGCTGTCGAGCCGCGTCGCATAACCGACCGTGCCGCCCACCGCCTCGCCCATCTCCTCGGACATGCGTTCGGCCGCGCCGCGCGCCGCAAGTCGGCGCGGCGAGAGCAGCCACACCGCGCCCTTGCACCAGGGCTGACCCAGCATTGCCGGCGCGACGCGCGTCGTCTTGCCCGCACCCGGCGGCGCCACGACGACGGCATTGGGTTTCAGCGTCAGCGCCGCCATGATGTCGGGCAGCACCGCGTCGATCGGCAGCGGGGCGTTACTCATGCGCGCGCCGCGGGATTGCCCAGTTCGATGTTGAGCCGACAGGCCTCGGCGGCAAGGCGCCCGACCTGTTCGGCGGTAAGCTCGGTGGCCTCGGTCATCACCAGATTGCCGAGTTCATATTTGCCGCTCGCCTTGATCCGGGGATCGAGCGCGCGCAGCCTTTTGCCGCGCCAGAAGCCAAGCAGCACGCGCTGTTCCTCGGCGCGGATCAGGATGCACGGTCCATTGGCCATGAACACCAGATTGGTCCATTTGATCGTCTCGTCGAACGGCGCCGCCCCCATGATCGCGGCGCGCATCATCGTGCAACGCGCACGCTGCCAGCCGGACAGCGCAGCGATATAGGCATCGGGCGTTTCCGCCGCCGGGCCCATCATCGGCATTCCGTCACGTCCCCTTGATCCTTCTTCGTGCCTTTGCGCCTTTGCGTGAGATTTTTCCGATGTCACGCAAAGGCGCGAAGGCAAAAAAGAAGAAAAATGGATAGCCGCTGCCGGGGAAACGGCCAAGTGTCAGTAAGCGCGCGCGACCGCGAAGGCGACCGCTTCGGTCAGCGCCGTTTTCGCCTGGCTGGCGCGAAAACCCCCGATTGCATCGACTGCGCGCTGGCCATAGTGGCGCGCGCGCGCCAGCGTGTCGGCGATGGCGTCATGCTTGCGCAGCAGGCCGGTGGCGTGGGCCAGATATTCGTCTGACGTCTTGTGCCCGGTGATCGCCTGCTTCCAGAAGTCGCGCTCCTCCGCCGACCCGCGCGCATAGGCGAGGATGACGGGCAATGTAACCTTGCCGTCGCGGAAATCGTCGCCGACGCCTTTACCCATTGTCTGAGCGTCGGAGACATAGTCGATGGCGTCGTCGACGAGCTGGAAGGCGATGCCAAGGTTGCGACCATAAGCGTCGAGCGCGGCCTCGGTCGCCTCATCGCGTTCGGCGACGACCGCGGCGATCCTGCACGCGGCGGCGAACAGTTCGGCGGTCTTGGCGTTGATGATCGCGAGATACTGGTCCTCGCTCGTTTCGATGCGGCGCTGCGCGGACAACTGGCTGACCTCGCCCTCGGCAATCACCGCCGAGGCGCGGCTGAGTATCTTCAGCACCTTCAGCGAACCGTCCTCGACCATCACTTCGAAGGCGCGGCTGAACAGGAAGTCGCCGACGAGCACCGAAGCGCTGTTGCCCCAGATAACGTTCGCGGTCTTGCGCCCGCGGCGCAGGTCCGATTTGTCGACGACATCGTCGTGGAGCAAGGTCGCGGTGTGGATGAACTCGACCGCCGCCGCCAGCTTGCAATGGCGCCGGCCGGGATAATCGAGCAGCTTGCCGCAGGCGAGCGTCAGCATCGGCCGCATCCGCTTGCCGCCGCCCGCGATCAGATGCCCCGCCAGTTCCGGGATCAACGGCACTTCGGACTGCATCCGGTCGAGGATGACGGCATTCACCTCGTTCATATCGGCGGCGACGAGCGCCATCATCGGGTCGAGCGAGGGCGGCGCAGCCCCGTGAAGCTGGTGGATTTCGGCAGTCATAGCGCCGCGACCCTTGGCGGCGCGACCGCAATTTTGCAACGACTTTCGGCTTGCCACCGCCCCCCCGCCGGTGCCAAGCCTGCCCCGCAACACAGGAGCCCCGCGCATGGACGACCAGCTGAGCCGTTACCGCCAGAGCATCGACAATATCGACGCAGCGCTCGTCTATATGCTCGCCGAACGCTTCAAGGTGACCAAGGCGGTCGGCGAGCTGAAGGCGCGCCAGGGCCTGCCCCCCGCCGACCCCGGCCGCGAGGAGCGGCAGATCGAACGGCTGCGCGCGCTCGCGCGCGACGCCGATCTCGATCCCGAGTTCAGCGAGAAGTTCCTGCGCTTTATCATCGACGAAGTGATCCGCCACCACCGGCAGGCGAAACGCGAGCAGGGCGCATGAGCATGGACCATCCCATCTTCGCGCGCTGGCCCGCCCGATATCCCGACCGGCTCCAGCTATTCTCCGCGCCGACGCCCAATGGCGTGAAAGTCGGCATCATGCTCGAAGAAACGGGCCTGTCCTACGAACCGCACCGCATCGACATCATGGCGAACGAAAGCCATGACCCGGCCTTTCTCGCACTCAACCCCAATGGCAAGATTCCGGCGATCCATGACCCGCAGGGGCCGGGCGGCAAACCGCTCGCACTGTTCGAATCGGGCGCGATCCTGATCTATCTCGCCGACAAGTGCGGGCAGTTTCTTTCGCCCGATCCGGCCACGCGCTACGAAACGATTCAGTGGGTCATGTGGCAGATGGGCGGCGTCGGGCCGATGTTCGGCCAGCTCGGCTTTTTCCATAAGTTCGGCGGGCGGGAGTATGCGGACAAGCGGCCGCGCGACCGCTACGCCGCCGAATCGGCGCGGCTGCTCGGCGTGCTCGACGACCGGCTCGCGGCGCGGCGCTGGATGATGGGCGACGATTACAGCATCGCCGACATCTCGCTGCTCGGCTGGGTGCGCAACCTGATCGGCTTTTACGGCGCCGCCGACATCGTCGGCTTTGATCGTTTCGCGCACGTCCGGCGCTGGCTGGACGCCGGACTGGCGCGGCCGGGCGTGCAGCGCGGGCTGGAGGTTACGGCGGATTAAAGGCGGGTCCGGCATGGCTTTACTCTCCACCCGCATTCCGGCGAAGGCCGGGATGACAAGGCAAGGAGAGCGCGTCACCCGCGCCCCATGCCGCCGCTCCTACCGGGCGAACACCCGCCTCAACCAGTCATCGACGAAACCCGTCGGCGCATAGGCAGGATCGCCGAGGCGACGGTTGATCTCCGCATGGCCTTTCAATCCCTCGCCGGGAAAGCTGCCATGCTCGACGCGGCTGCCGCCCTGTTCGAGCGCGTCGCCAAGCGCTTTTGCCTGCCGCACCCCGTCGGCGCGCTGGACATAGAGCAGCAGGAATTGCCGCGCATTGGGCGCGGCCGCGTGCTGCGTCGGTGACAGCGCCTTCTGCCGCAAGGGGTCGGTGCCGAACGCCTGGGCATAGGTTTGCTGCATGATCGGCGGGCCGTCCTGCATCTGCGCCGCGACGTCATAGGCAGCACCGTCGATCGGGATCACCCCGGCGATGTCGGCGAACGACAGCCCGGCGCCCCGCAAATATCGCGGGTCGGTGCCGACGAGCGCCACCAGATGCGCGCCCGCGCTGTGCCCCATCAGCACGATGCGCCGCCGGTCGATGCCAAGGCTGCCCGCCCGGTCGATCAGCGCCCTGACCGCACTCGCGACATCGGCGGCCTGCTGCTCGACCGTCGCGGTGGGAACAAGGCGATAGTTGATCGAGGCAAAGACATAGCCCTGTCCCGGATAATGCACGGCCTTGAAACGCCCGGTCGCATTGTCCTTGTCGCCGCGTTTCCACCCGCCGCCATGGACAAAGACGATCAGCGGCGCCGGTCCCGCCGCGCCTTTCGCACGCCAGACGTCGAGCGCCTGGAGCGGGTCGCGGCCATAGGATATCGTCTCGTGGCCCGGCACTTTCGCCGCATTGTCCGCGCCCAACCGCTCGGCTATCCGGTCGCGCAGCCGCTCGCGCATGGTCTCGCGCGCGCCGGCAAAGGGGGCGGGCACCAGCACGCTCGCCGCGGCGCAGGCCGCCACCATCACAACGCCCGCGCAAATCCGTCTCTTCATCGCCGCTTCTCCTGTGCCGCGCCCCTGCAACCGCCAAGCCCCGTCCCGCATCGCCGTCATTTCGTGCCGACCGGAGATGGGACCCGCATTTGCGGGGACGCAAGAAACCGAACCATGTCCGCGCGAATGACTGATGCCCAATTGTCGCAAAATCATCCCGCTCCGCGCTTGCCTCTCCGCCCAAATCCGCTAAGGCCGCGCCGGGCCGAAAGGGCCGCATCCAGCAGGACAGCATCATGGCAAATGTTACCGTCATCGGGTCGCAATGGGGCGACGAGGGCAAGGGCAAGATCGTCGACTGGCTCGCGAGCCGCGCCGACGCCGTGGTCCGGTTCCAGGGCGGTCACAATGCCGGCCATACGCTTGTCGTCGGCGATCAGGTCTACAAGCTGTCGCTGCTTCCTTCCGGCATCGTCACCGGCACGCTGTCGATCATCGGCAATGGCGTCGTGCTCGATCCCTGGGCGCTCAGGGACGAGATCGCCAAGCTGCGCGGCCAGGGGGTCGAAATCAACGCCGACAATTTCGCGATTGCCGATAATTGCGCGCTGATCCTGCCTTTCCACCGCGATCTCGACGCGCTGCGCGAAACCGCCGCGGGTGCGGGCAAGATCGGCACGACGGGGCGCGGTATCGGCCCGGCTTATGAGGACAAGGTCGGGCGCCGCGCGATCCGCGTCTGCGACCTTGCGCATCTCGACCATCTGGAACCCCAGATCGACCGCCTCACCGCGCACCACGACGCGCTGCGCGCCGGTTTCGGCCAGCCGCCGATCGACCGCGAACAATTGCTCGCCGACCTGCGCGAAATTGCCGACTATGTGCTCGAATATGCGCAACCGGTTTGGAAGCGCCTGAAAAAGGTGCGCAAGGCCGGTGCACGTATCCTGTTCGAGGGCGCGCAGGGCGTGCTGCTCGACATCGACCATGGCACCTATCCCTTTGTCACCAGCTCGAACACGGTCAGCGGCACCGCCGCGTCGGGATCGGGCCTCGGCCCCGGCGCGGTCGGCTTCGTGCTCGGCATCGCCAAGGCCTATACCACGCGCGTCGGCAGCGGCCCCTTTCCCACCGAGCTGGAGGACGAGACGGGCCAGCGTTTGGGCGAGCGCGGGCACGAGTTCGGCACCGTCACCGGGCGCAAGCGCCGCTGCGGCTGGTTCGACGCGGTGCTGGTGCGGCAGAGCTGCGCGGTGTCGGGCGTTACCGGCATCGCGCTGACCAAGCTCGACGTGCTCGACGGTTTCGACAAGGTCCGCATTTGCACCGGATACCGGCTGCGCGGCAAAATCCTCGACTATTTCCCCGCGCACGCCGCCGATCAGGCGGCGGTCGAGCCGATTTACGAGGAAATGGACGGTTGGCACGAATCGACCGCGGGCGCGCGCAGCTATGCCGACCTGCCTGCGCAGGCGATCAAATATATCCAGCGCGTGCAGGAACTGATCGAAACGCCGATCGCGCTGGTGTCGACCAGCCCCGAACGCGAGGACACGATCCTGATCCGCGATCCGTTCAGCGACTGATTGGCGCCTTGGCCAGCAAGGGCAGGCTTGCGGGCGACGACGGCGCGGCGCCCGACAAAGCCTTCCCGCGCTTCGCCGACGACCTCAATGGTTGGATCGACGCGGCGAAAGCGCAGCGCGCGAAGGTCGATCCGCCCTGTTGAAAATCTGATCCATCATCCCGCGCGACACGAACGGAAGCCGAAGCGGCGCGGCTTTACCGCACGATGCCCTAACCCGACTTCAGCTCGGCCTTCAGCCGCAAGCTGGCGCGCCAGAAGAAGAAGGCCGGGATCAGCCCGAGCCACGCCGCGCCATAGAGGACATAGCGCACGCTTTCCTGCCCATAGGCAGGCGCGAGCAGGTCGGACAGCACCCCGAACAGGAAGGGGCCGAAACCCAGCCCGATCAGATTCTGACCGAACAGCATGATCGACGCCGCGACCGCGCGCGCCTGCGGGCGGACCAGCCCCTGCACACAGCCATAGGCGGGGCCGTAATAGGCCGAATTGAGGATCGTCGGCACGATGAGCAGCGCGACCGCGATCAGCCAGTTTTCCATATAATAGCCAAGGAACAGGATCGGCGCCGCCACCGCCATGCCATAGGCGGGAAAGGTCAGGATATGCCTCTTGTCGCGCTTGCCGAACATATCGGCCATCTTGCCGCCGAGCCAGGTACCGAACACCCCGGCAAGGCCGAGCACGACCGCCATCGACAAGCCTGCCTCGGTCGTCGAGAGGCCGTGGCTGCGGATGAAGAAGCTGATCGTCCACAGCGCCTTGCCATAGCCGAGAAAGGCGGTGACGGACGCGGCGATCAGAATGTAGACGAAAGCGCGCGAGGCAAAGATTTCCTTCATCGCCTCGCGCGTCGAAAGCTGCGTCATCGCGGCCGCGCTCGCGGCGGCTTCCGCCGTTCGGCTGTGCCGCGGCTCGCGCATCACCAGCAGCACGATCAGCGCCAGCAGCAGCCCCGGCGCGCCGACGAGCATCAGCGCGATGCGCCAGCCATAAAGATCGTTGACAATGCCGCCGATGATGAGCCCGAGCAGCGAGCCGATCGGCACGCCCATCCCGTAAAAGGCAATGGCCGACGAGCGCTTCGCTGCCGGCACGCTGTCGGTGATGAGCGAGTGCGCGGCGGGGGTGCAGCCCGCCTCGCCGATACCGACGCCGATGCGCGCAAACAGCAGCTGCACAAAGTTCTGCGCAAGGCCGCACACCGCGGTCATCGCCGACCAGATGGCAAGCGCGGCGGCGATCAGCCGGACACGGTTGGTCCCGTCCCTGTCGGCATAGCGCGCGATCGGAATGCCGAGCAGAGCGTAGAATACCGCAAAGGCGGGGCCGGCGAGCAGCCCCAGCTCGGTGTCGGAGAGGCCGAGGTCGGCCTTGATCGGTTCGGCGAGGATATTGACAATCTGCCGGTCGAGGAAATTGAAGATATAGACGATCAGCAGGATCCACAGCATCGTCCGCGCATTCGCGGCGGCACTGTCGGCGGCGGGCGACCCAGGCTGCACGGCAAGCGCAGGTTTTTCGTTCATCATTCTCTCCCGAAGACAAAGCGTGCAGGGGGCGCCAGCCCCTGTCAATGCCGGTGCGACGCGATAAAAATTGCGGCTTGCAATTGCCGCTACGGCTGCCAGCCTTCCCCCATGCAAAAAATTTTTCCGGCCGCACGGGGCTGGAAGCGCCGGGCAAGGCCGAGTTCGAGCTGCTGATGACCGAACTCAAGACCGGCATGGCCGCCTATCCGCATCGGACTGTCCCGATGGGCGCGGTCGATGCGTTGCCGGTCGGATTGTCGCTGATCGGTCCCCGATGGAGCGCCGCCGACGTCCTGGCCGCGGGCTGTGCCTATGAGCAGGCGAGCAGGATGAGGGTGGCGCCGACCTACCGGACCAGCATCGAACCCTGACGACCCTAAGAAATCGGGGCTGCCTGCCGCCGACAGCGACACGACATCCGCCGTGCGGGCAAGCGGCGGAGCGGCGGAACGCAGGCCCATGGGCAAACGCGTCGCCGCCTGCCTGGCTCCCGCGCCATCGCCCGTGCGTGCCGCTCGCCCCCTTGCGTCGCAAAACCGGCCGATTGCGCCGCCGGTTCGGCTCAGGTTCATCTTCGCCGCCCATGGTGTGCGCAGGGCAGCGGGGCCATGGGAGTGCGAAAATGATGACCGGAACCGTCGCCTTCCCCTTTTCCCTGCTTGCGCTGGCCGCGGCGCCCGCGCTGGCGCAGGACGGCGAGAAGCTCGCGCAATCGGGCCAGCCGCCGCAGCGCACCTCGGTGCTCTACACCTTCGGCGACGAACCCTGCCCCGAACCGCAGGGCGACGAGATCATCGTTTGCGCGCAGCGTCCCGAATCCGACCGCTACCGCGTGCCAAAGGAACTGCGCGAAGAAATCAAGGACGACACCCCGGCGGGTGGCGGCAGCTGGGCGTCGGCGGTCGAGGGCTATGACAATATCGCGCGCCTGACGCGCCCCGACAGCTGTTCGCCGGTCGGCAGCTATGGCTTCACCGGCTGCGCCGCGCTGGCGCTCCGCCAATGGTTCGAGGCGCGCCGCACATCGACCCGCTGATGGAAACGCGGCGTTTCTCGAGCACTTGTTGACGGCGGGCGGCCCGCTCGCCTAGCTATGTCTTCCCCCACAGCAGGAGGTTATCATGCGCCGTATCGCCCCCTTCGCCGCTCTCGCCCTTGCCGTTGTCGCCGTGCCCGTCGTCGTCGCACAGAATGCACCCGCCCTTCCCGGCACCCCCGACAAGGCGCGCGTCGCCGCCGGCACCTATATCGCCGATCCCGGCCACACGATGGTCGTTTGGGAAGTCGATCATTTCGGTTTCAGCCGGTACACGGGCCTGTTCGGCGACGTGACCGGGACGCTGGTGATCGACCCGGCCAACCCCGCCGCCGCCAGGGTCGATGTGATGATCCCGGTCGCCAAGGTGACGACCGCGAGCAGCGGCCTCACCGACCACCTGCTGCGCGCGGGCAAGGATGGCGGCAAGCCCGACTTTTTCGGCGCGTCCCCTGCCGACGCCCGGTTTGTTTCGACCAGCGTTGTCGTCGACGACGATGGCGATGAGGCCAGGGTTACGGGCAATCTGACGCTGAACGGCGTGACCAGACCGGTCACGCTCGACGTCGATTTCCACGGCGCCGGCACCAATCCGTTCAACAAGAAGGCGACCGTCGGATTCAAGGCCGAAGGCACGATCCGCCGCAGCGATTTCGGCATCACCTATGGCATCCCGATGGTCAGCGACGAGGTCGAACTCGAAATCCACGCGGCTTTCGAGAAACAGTAAAGCGCGCACCTCAATCTGTCACACGCGCCGCCTATGAAGGGGGCGGGACCTACGCGGCCCCGCCCCTTTTCGCACAAGGAGCGCGTGTGATGAGCGAACTGGTACGCAAGATCGTCGAGGTCACCGCCTGGATCGCGGGTGACGAGGAAAATCCGCAGCTGACCGTCGAGGTCGAGGGACTTGCCCCTACCGCGGGCTGGAGCAACGTCCGGCTGGACCCCCATATTTATATCACCCCGCCCGAGGACGGCGTGCAGGATTTCGACCTTGTCGGCGACCGCCCTGCGGACGCCGCCGAGGCGCTCACCGAGGTCGAGGCTGCATGGGAAGGTCCGCTCGACGACTGGTGCGTCGGCGTGCGCGTTCACGCCGTCGACAATATGATCGAGGATGAGCTGTTCGAGCCCTGGGACGAGGACGAGGACGCGAGCGAAGCCGCCTGACCTTTTGCAACGCTCCCCTGCACTGCGCCGGGCCGCCCGCCTCCCGCGCGGCCCGGCGACGTTTTTCCGGTTCATCGCAGAGCCAGCAAGCGCGGCGTAGCGTCCCGCAGTTCAAGGGAGGATGATCATGCGCCCGCTGTTTCTTGCCCTCGCTCTCACAATCGCCACGCCCGCCTTCGCACAGGCGAACCCCCAGATAGACTATCCGGCGTTCGAGACGCTCACCGCCCGCGTCGCGCCGCAGCGCGCCGCGCGCCTGCTCGCCCTCGACGCCTTCAAGGCCGAGGCGGCAAGGCCCGGCACGCTGCTGCTCGACGCGCGTTCGAAGGATGCCTTTGCGCGCGGCCATATCAAGGGCGCCGTCAACCTGCCGCTCACCGATTTCACCGCCGACAGCCTCGCGGCCGTGATCGGCCCCGACACGAACCGTCCGATCCTCATCTATTGCAACAATAATTTCTCGAACGATCAGAGCCCGGTGCCAGTCAAGGCCGCGGCGCTCGCGCTCAACATCCAGACCTTCATCAACCTCGTCGGCTATGGCTATCCCAATGTCCGCGAACTTGCCGACGTCGTCGATTTCAACGACCCGAAGGTCGAATGGGTGACGGGATAGGCCGCTGGCCCACCCCGCCATCCCGGCGAAGGCGGGGATGACGGGGTGGGTTACGGCGCAATTTTTGCACTCCCCCCTTGCCAAGCGCGACATTTTGCATCACTAGGGCGCCGATGCGCACCGCCGCTCTTCTTCTTCTGCGACTTACACGCCCTTGGGCGTGACACTGGCTGCGCGCTCGTCGCGGCCACCCGCCCAAGGGTCCGATCGACACCGACACAGCCACCCGAAGAAGAAGTTTTCATCCCATGACCATGCTCCGCGACCCCTCGGTCAAATATAGCGCCTTTCCGCAGGTTCCGCTCGCCCACCGCGAATGGCCCGCGCGCACGATCACCCGCGCCCCCATCTGGCTGTCGACCGACCTGCGCGACGGCAACCAGTCGTTGATCGACCCGATGGATGCCGAAAAAAAAACGCGCTTCTTCGACCTGCTGGTGAAGGCCGGGTTCAAGGAGATCGAGGTTGGCTTTCCCGCCAGCGGGGCGACCGATTTCGACTATATCCAGGGCCTTGTCCGATCGGGCCGCATCCCCGACGACGTCACGCCGCAGGTGCTGACGCAAAGCCGCTCCGACCTCATCCGCACCAGCTTCGACAGCCTCGCGGGCGCCCGAACCGCGATCATCCACGTGTATAATGCGCTTGCGCCGGCGTGGCGCAAGATCGTTTTCGGCATGGACAAGGCCGACATCAAGGCGATCGCGATCGACGGTGCAAAGCAGCTGCGCGACAATGCCGCGCGCCTCCCCGATACCGACTGGCGTTTCCAATACAGCCCCGAATGCTTTTCGACCACCGAACTCGATTTCAGCATCGAGGTGTGCGAAGCGGTGATGGAGATCCTCCAGCCCGCCGTTGACAAGCCGATCATCCTCAACCTCCCCGCGACGGTCGAGGCGGCGACGCCGAACATCTATGCCGACCAGATCGAATATTTTGCCAAGAATCTGCCGAACCGCGACCGCGCGATCATCTCGCTGCACACGCACAACGACCGCGGCACCGGCGTCGCGGCGGCCGAACTCGGCCTGCTCGCGGGGGCCGACCGCGTCGAGGGCTGCCTGTTCGGCAATGGCGAGCGCA
Organism: Sphingopyxis sp. LK2115; assembly: GCF_014595975.1. GTDB lineage: Bacteria > Pseudomonadota > Alphaproteobacteria > Sphingomonadales > Sphingomonadaceae > Sphingopyxis. The sequence continues at coordinate 74,802 of NZ_JABWGQ010000040.1, forward strand.
CCGGCAACACCTGCCTCGTCACCATCGCGCTCAACATGTATACGCAGGGCGTGGACCCGCAGCTTGATTTTTCGAACATCGACGAAGTCATCGGGGTGGTCGAATATTGTAACCAGCTCCCCGTTCACCCGCGCCACCCCTATGGCGGCGCGCTGGTCTACACCGCCTTTTCGGGCAGTCATCAGGACGCGATCAAAAAAGGCTTCGCCGCGCGCGAGCGCCAGAATGACGAGCGCTGGGAAGTCCCTTACCTGCCCATCGACCCTGCCGACCTGGGACGCAGCTATGAAGCGGTGATCCGCGTCAACAGCCAGTCGGGCAAGGGCGGCGTCGCCTGGGTGCTCGAACAGGACAAGGGCCTGAAACTGCCCAAGAAGATGCAGGCGAGCTTCAGCCACATCGTGCAGGCCCTGGCCGACGAAACGAGCCGCGAACTCACTGCCGATGACATCTGGCACGCCTTCGAGCGCGCCTATCTCGCCACGTCGAGCAAGCGGTTTCAGCTGGTCGACTGGTCCGAAACGCACGCCGGCGCCGACCGCATCTTCGCGGGCAAGCTTACCATCGACGGTGCCGAACGCAGCGTCAGCGGCCGCGGCAACGGCCTGATGTCCAGCGTCATCGCCGCGCTGGCCGAATCGGGCGGCCCCGTCATGGACATCGTCGATTACAGCGAGCATGCGATCGGCCAGGGCAGCAATGTGCAAGCCGCGGCCTACGTCGAATGCCGCACCGCCGACGGCAGAAGCCTGTTCGGCTGCGGTCTCGACACCGACGTCGCGACGGCAAGCGTGCGGGCGATATTGTCGGCGGCGAATGGCGCCTGAAAACCCATGCCGACCCGATAAATAATTCGCCTTTATCGCAGCATGATATCGGAATAAATCGCCGGTCCACCGTGAGATTTATCATCGCGCGCGCAGATAATGAACGTGGCGATTTCGTATCGTTCCGCCGTGATTTTCCGCGTCACCTTGACTTTTCGGTGAAAATCTTCCATATCGTGCTGGCTAACGTCGCCTGAGACGGAATTTGACGGCCTCTTGGGGCAGACTTTTCCCTTCACATGCTACCAGCTCCACCGGTGCTTTTGCCGGAGGATTTCCCCTTTTCGTGAAAGGAAACACGCTCATGCCCATCGGCACCGTAAAATTCTTCAACAATGACAAGGGCTATGGCTTCATCGAAAATGAAGACGGCTCGGGCGACAGCTTCGTCCACATCACCGCGGTCCAGGCCGCGGGCATGACCACGCTCAACAAGCAGCAGCGCGTCTCCTACGATCTGGAAACCGGCCGCAACGGCAAGGTTTCGGCGATCAACCTCCAGTCGGCCTGATCCTGGTCAAGGATGAGCCGATGACCTTTGACGGGCAGGCCGACGAAGTCCTGCCCGACGGCCGCTTCGGCGTCCTGCTCGATAACGGTCATCGGTTCGTCGTCCATACGGCCGACCGGATACGGCGTTTTGCGCATCCGGGCGGTCGCTGGCGACGCGGTCCGCGTCGAAATGACGCCCTGCGACCTCAGCAAGGGTCGCCTCGTCTACCGCGAACGCGGCGGCGGGCCACCCACCACCGGACAGCGCCGTTCGCGCCGACCCGATATATTCACGTAACGCAGAAAACAAAGATAATGATGATGACGCCATTCCAAACCAATCCTTCGATCATCCCCGCGCTGTCGGCGCTGTCGCTGGCCGGAAAGGCGATGACGACGAAGGCGCCGCGTCGTCGCCGCCCGACGCTGTCGCGGCGCGAACTCCGGCGCCTGATCGCCGACATGGTCGACTGACCCGCCACCTTACAGGAGCAAAGCCCCGTGTCGGCCACCACCGAATTTTATCTCGCCCAAGCCGAAAAATGCGCCGCTGAGGCCGATGCCTCGGCGCTGATCCAGGTTCGCGAGCGCAACCTGCGCGCCGCGGCGGCGTGGCAGGCGATGGCCGACAAGCTGCTCTACACCGAAAAACTGCGCGCCGATAAGGTTCGGATCGCCGCTCAAGCGGCTGAATGATCGCGCGACAAGGGCGCCGCGACCGGCTCCATCAATCGACGACCCAATAACGCGCCCCGCCATCGGGCTCGCCGCCGCGGCGGCAGAGCGTCCTGCCGTCCAGCGACAATTCGGCCCAGCGCCCGATCGGCTCATGCTCGACCATCGCCAGCGCGGTCGCCAGATCGGGGGCCTCGAATGCAACCCGCTTTTCGATGCCGAACCAGCGATCCTCATATCGCAGGACAAAGGCGTTTACCGGCCGCTCGGCGGGCGGATCGTCGCGTTCGAGGCGCCGCCGCGGAGGCAGGCATTCGCAGCCGCCAGCGGCCGCGTCGAGGGGAATGGTCATTTCCGATCACCTTCGTGGGGGAGGAAGCGAAGGGGCAACCGGCACGATCTGGTCCACCGTGAAAGCAGCCGGGCGAAGCAATAAACTCCTGAACTGAAAGGCGGCCTTCGCGACACCGCGAAAAAGCCGCCACGACCATGGCGCAACAACAAAGCATTCTAGGTATTGTTTCGACCGGCGGCCTTCTGTCGTCGACGAGCGACGGGCGAAAGCCGAAACGTTACGACGCAATTACCGATAGTTAGCGTATCGGCGAGCGCTGTCTTGTCTCGCGCTTCAGCCGCATTCCGCGGCGCGGGCGAGCAGCCATTCGCGCTCGCGCTCGTTGGCCGACAGCGCGGCCGCGGCCTCGAACGCGCCTCGCGCCTCCGCCCTTCGCCCGGCGCGCAGCAGGAAATCGCCGCGCGCCGCAGGCAGCGGGGCATAGTTGCGCAGCGCCGCTTCGTCGGCGATCGCATCGACCAGCTTCAATCCCGCTTCGGGGCCGAACGCCATGCTGTGCGCAACCGCGCGGTTGAGCTCGACCACCGGCGATGGCATCACCTGCCCCAGCCGGTCGTAAAGTGCGGCGATGCGCCGCCAGTCGGTGTCCTCGGCGCGTAGCGCCCGCGCGTGACACGCCGCAAGCGCCGCCTGCAACGCATAGGGTCCGTCGGCGCCGCCCAGCGCCTCGACCTGCGCCAGCCTGTTGAGCCCGCGGCGGATCAGGAGCTGGTCCCAGCGCGCCCGGTTCTGCGCGGTCAGCGGCACGAACCTGCCGTCCGGCGCGGCGCGCGCCGTCAGCCGCGACGCCTGAATCTCCATCAGCGCCAACAGGCCCAGCACTTCGGGTTCGCCCGGCATCAGCCCCGCCAGGATGCGCCCCAGCCGCTGCGCCTCTGCGCACAGCGGGGGCCGCACCAGCGACGGTCCGGCAGTCGCGGCATAGCCTTCGTTGAAAATCAGATAGACAACCTCCAGCACCGATGGCAGCCGCGCCGCCAGCTCGGCGCCGCGCGGCACCTCGAACGCCACGCCGGCGTTGGCGATCGCCTTCTTGGCGCGGGTGATGCGGGCCGCAATCGCCGCCTCGTTCGACAGGAAGGCGCGGGCGATCTCTTCGACCGTCAGCCCGCCGACCAGCCGCAGCGTCAGGGCGGCGCGCGCTTCGGGCGAAATCACGGGATGACAGGCGGCGAAGATGAGGCCGAGCAACTCGTCGCCCAGCGGATCGTCCAGCGCCGCTTCCATGGCCTCCGCGCTCATGCCCTGCTCCTCGTCGCGTTCGCGGGCGATCTCGGCATGCTTGCGTCGCTGCATCACGGTGCGGCGGATACCGTCGATCGCGCGCCGCTTCGCCGCGGCCATCAGCCAGGCGCCAGCATTGGCCGGAACGCCGCTTTTCGGCCATTCGGTCAGCGCGACAAGCAGCGCATCCTGCGCCAGCTCCTCCGCCCGGTCGACATCGCGGGTCATGCGGGCAAGGCCTGCGATCAGCCTTGCCCGCTCGATCCGGAAAACCGCCTCGATCGCCCGATGGGTGTCATCCGTCGCCATGCACAAGGGCTAGAAGCGCATCGCGCCGCGGGCAAGACAATCAGCGTTTTGCAAGCTTTTCGCCTACCCCATCGTGGATCTCGGCGGCCTCGGGCGGGATAAGGTCGGCGAAATCCTCCATCTCGTAGAGCGGACGGATCTCGATCTCGCTCGGACCGAACATCGGGTTGGGGCAACGCTTTACCCATTCCACGGCTTCGTCCATGTCCTTGACTTCCCAAAGCCAATATCCGGCGACCAGTTCGCGCGTTTCGGCGAAGGGGCCGTCGATCACCGTGCGGCTGGGGCCGTCGAACGCGACGCGCTTGCCGAACGACGATGGTTTCAGGCCGTCGCCGGCGACCAGCACCCCGGCATTGACCAGCTCTTCGTTGAACTTGCCCATGTCGACGAACATCTGGCTAAGCTGGGGCGAAGGCGTCATGCCCTTTTCGCTGTCCTCGGTCGCCTTTACGAACACCATCACACGCATTGGTCATCTCCTTCTTAGCGGGGCCAACGGCGGCCTCCTGTGCTGACGACGAACGAACCCGACCGGAATCGACACATGGTCGAAAAAAATCTTCGGCGCTCCACTGGCCGTTATCGCGGACCATTGCAGCGGCGGCGATTACCTGCCGGATGGTCGCCCCGATCATGCCGCTTCGGTCAGCGATCCCGGCGTCGAAACGGACTGGCGATAGCCGTGGGGCGACAGGCCGATCAGACGGGGAAACAAGCTTGCGGAAGGCCCCCGCATCCGCATAGCCGACGCTCCACGCGATCCGGTCCACCAGGCGCCGCGTGAACGCCAGCAGATCGAGCACCCCGCCAACGCACAGATGCCGGACATATTCGGCCGGCGTCATCCCCGCCGCCGCTTTGAAGCGTCGCTGAACGGCCCGCTCTTCCATCCCGGCCTCGCCCGCCATTTCGGCGACCAGCAAGACATGCCCCGGTGCCTGCGAAGCGTCGTCGGGGTGTGCCGTAAAAAAGCCCCGCCGGAGCGATCCGGCGGGGCTTGTCTCTGGCCTGTGGCCGCTAGGGGGCTTATTCCTCGCCGTCGGGGCGTTCCTCGACCATCACATCGTCGATCGTGAAATCCTCGCCCTGCACCTTGCCCAGCGGATCATCACCGATCGCGGCTTCGGGCCCCTGTGCCAGCTCGGCTTCATGCTCCTCGGCCGCGGTCTGCGGCGCGATCAGATGCTGCTGGTTCGCGGCGCGCATCGCGGCGCGCAGCGCGGCATCCTTCGACGAGGCGGCGACGCGGATGCGGTTCATGGCCGCGCCGGTGCCCGCCGGGATCAGGCGACCGACGATGACATTTTCCTTGAGGCCCTGGAGCGCGTCGATCTTGCCCTGCACCGACGCTTCGGTGAGAACGCGGGTCGTTTCCTGGAAGGATGCCGCCGAGACGAAGCTGCGCGTTTGCAGCGACGCCTTGGTGATGCCGAGAAGCACCGGACGCCCCTCGGCGGGCTTGGCATTCTTCGGCAGCTTGGCATTATATTCCATCATCTCCAGATAATCGAGCTGTTCGCCCGGCAGCAGCGTGGTGTCGCCGCCATCGGTGATCTCGACCTTCTGCAGCATCTGGCGAACGATCACCTCGATATGCTTGTCGTTGATCTTCACGCCCTGGAGTCGATAGACTTCCTGGATTTCCGCGACCAGATATTCGGCCAGCGCCTCGACGCCCATGACATCGAGGATGTCGTGCGGGTTCGGCGAGCCCGAGATCAGCGCGTCGCCGCGCTTGACCATGTCGCCTTCCTGCACTTCCAGAACTTTTGACTTGGGGATCAGATATTCGATCGGTTCGCCTTCTTCCGGCACGATCGCGATCTTGCGCTTCGCCTTGTAATCCTTGACGAACTCGATCCGGCCGCTGATCTTGGCGATGACGCTGTTGTCTTTCGGAATGCGCGCTTCGAACAGCTCGGCAACGCGCGGCAGACCGCCGGTGATGTCGCGCGTCTTCGACGCTTCGCGGCTGACGCGCGCCAGAACGTCGCCCGCCTGCACTTCCTGGCCGTCCTCGACCGAGATCATCGTGCCGACCGCGAGCAGATAGCGCGCGGCTTCGCCCGACGCATCGTCGAGCAGCGTCAGGCGCGGCTGAAGGTCCTCCTTCTTGCTGCGTCCCGCGGCGCGATACTCGATCACGACGCGCTGGGCGATGCCCGTCGCTTCGTCGACCTGTTCGGTCAGCGTCTTGCCGTCGATCAGATCCTGATATTTCACGACGCCCTGCTTTTCGGTGATGAGCGGCATGGTGAACGGATCCCATTCGGCAATCCGGTCGCCCTTCTTCACTTTCTCGCCGTCCTTGTGCATGATCTGCGCACCATAGGGCAGCTTGTGCGACGCGCGCTCGCGCCCTTCGCTGTCGATGATCGCGATCTCGCCCGAACGCGACAGCGCCAGACGGCGGCCGCGCTGGTCGACGATCGTCGCCATGTCGCGATATTCGATCGTGCCGTCCGAAATCGCTTCGACGTTCGACTGTTCGTTGACCTGTGCTGCACCGCCGATGTGGAAGGTCCGCATCGTCAGCTGCGTGCCCGGCTCACCGATCGACTGCGCGGCGATGACGCCGACGGCTTCACCGATGTTGACCGGCGTGCCGCGGGCGAGGTCGCGGCCATAGCATTTGCCGCAAACGCCCATGGTCGCTTCGCAGACCAGCGGCGAACGGATCTTCACCGACTGGACTTCGGCTTCCTCGATACGCTGTGTCGTCGCTTCATCGAGCAACGTGCCGACCGGCGCGATGACATTGCCATCCTTGTCGACGACATCTTCGAGCGTCGTGCGACCGAGAATGCGCTCGCCGAGCGAGGCGATCGTCGAGCCGCCCTGCACGATCGCGCGCATTTCCATGCCGCGGGTGGTGCCGCAATCCTCCTCGATCACAACGCAATCCTGCGACACGTCGACCAGGCGACGGGTCAGATAGCCCGAGTTCGCCGTCTTGAGCGCGGTGTCGGCCAGACCCTTGCGCGCGCCGTGGGTCGAGTTGAAATATTCAAGAACCGTCAGGCCTTCCTTGAAGTTCGAGATGATCGGCGTTTCGATGATCTCGCCCGACGGCTTGGCCATCAGGCCGCGCATCCCGGCCAGCTGCTTCATCTGTGCCTGACTGCCGCGCGCGCCCGAATGCGCCATCATATAGATGGAGTTGATCGGGGCCAGGCGACCATCCTCCAGCTTCGGCGTTGCACGGATTTCGTCCATCATCGCGTTCGCGACCTTGTCGCCGCACTGCGACCAGGCGTCGATCGCCTTGTTATATTTTTCCTGCTGCGTGATCAGGCCGTCCTGATACTGCTGCTCGAAATCCTTCACGAGCGCACGCGTCTCGTCGACCAGCTGCTCCTTCGACGCCGGGATGATCATATCGTCCTTGCCGAACGAGATGCCCGCCTTGAAGGCATGACGGAAGCCCAGCGCCATGATCGCGTCGGCGAACAGCACGGTCTCCTTCTGGCCGGTGTGGCGATAGACCTGGTCGATGACGTCGCCGATTTCCTTCTTGGTGAGAAGGCGGTTGACGACATCAAAGGGCACGGTGTGCGATTTCGGCAGGCATTCGCCAATCAGCATGCGGCCCGGCGTGGTTTCAAAGCGCTTGAGATACTCATTGCCATCTTCGTCGGTTTGCGGGACGCGGCTGATGATCTTCGAGTGCAGCGTGACCGCGCCGACGTGCAGCGCCTGATGCACTTCGGCCATGTCGGCGAGCAACATGCCCTCGCCCGGCTCGCCTTCGCGCTCAAGCGACAGATAATAAAGACCGAGCACCATGTCCTGCGACGGCACGATGATCGGCTTGCCGTTCGCAGGGCTCAGGATGTTGTTGGTCGACATCATCAGCACGCGCGCTTCGAGCTGCGCTTCCAGCGAAAGCGGGACGTGAACCGCCATCTGGTCGCCGTCGAAGTCGGCGTTGAACGCGGCGCAGACCAGCGGGTGAAGCTGGATCGCCTTGCCCTCGATCAGCACCGGCTCGAACGCCTGGATACCGAGGCGGTGGAGCGTCGGGGCGCGGTTCAAGAGGACGGGGTGCTCGCGGATCACCTCGTCGAGGATGTCCCAGACTTCCTTGCGCTCCTTTTCGACCCATTTCTTCGCCTGCTTCAGGGTCATCGACAGACCCTTGGCGTCGAGGCGGGCATAGATGAAGGGCTTGAACAGTTCGAGCGCCATCTTCTTGGGCAGGCCGCACTGGTGCAGCTTGAGTTCAGGGCCGGTCACGATGACCGAACGGCCCGAATAGTCGACGCGCTTGCCAAGCAGATTCTGGCGGAAGCGGCCCTGTTTGCCCTTGAGCATGTCGGACAGCGATTTCAGCGGACGCTTGTTGGCGCCCGTGATCGTGCGGCCGCGGCGGCCATTGTCGAACAGCGCGTCGACGGCTTCCTGCAACATGCGCTTTTCGTTGCGCACGATGATGTCCGGCGCGCGCAGTTCCATCAGCCTTTTCAGGCGATTGTTACGGTTGATGACGCGGCGGTAAAGGTCGTTGAGGTCCGACGTCGCGAAACGGCCGCCGTCGAGCGGCACCAGCGGGCGCAGTTCGGGCGGGATGACCGGGACGACTTCCAGGATCATCCATTCGGGGCGGTTGCCCGATTCGATGAAGCTTTCGACCACTTTCAGCCGCTTGATGATCTTCTTGGGCTTGAGCTCGGACTTGGTCGTCGCCAGCTCTTCCATCAGGTCGACGCGCTCCTGCTCCAGATCGAGATTTTCGAGCAGCGTGCGGATCGCCTCGGCGCCGATACCCGCCGAAAAGGCATCTTCGCCATATTCGTCCTGCGCGTCGAGCAGCTCGTCTTCGGTGAGCAGCTGGAACTTCTCAAGCGGGGTCAGGCCGGGCTCAAGGACGATATAGGCTTCGAAATAGAGCACGCGCTCGAGCTGCTTCAGCTGCATGTCGAGCAGCAGGCCGATGCGCGACGGCAGCGACTTCAGGAACCAGATGTGCGCGACCGGCGCGGCGAGCTCGATATGGCCCATGCGTTCGCGGCGCACTTTCGTGACCGTGACTTCGACACCGCATTTTTCACAGACGATGCCCTTGTATTTCATGCGCTTATACTTGCCGCACAGGCATTCATAATCCTTGATCGGACCAAAGATGCGCGCGCAGAACAGGCCGTCACGCTCGGGCTTGAACGTGCGATAGTTGATCGTTTCGGGCTTCTTGATCTCGCCGAACGACCAGGAACGGATACGCTCGGGGCTCGCGATGCCGATCTTGATCATGTCGAAGGTTTCGGGCTTGGCGACCGGGTTCATGAAGTTGGTAAGCTGGTTCATAATCTGGCTCCACTCTTCCCCCTTCGCGGCAAGCGAAGGGGGTGAGGAAAAATCTTATTCGGCGGCTTCGGGAAGGGCTTCCGGGCCTTCGTCGGGATCTTCGTCCGAATAGGACGACAATTCGACGTTGAGGCCCAGCGAACGCATTTCCTTGACGAGCACGTTGAAGCTTTCGGGAATGCCGGCCTCGAAGGTGTCGTCGCCTTTGACGATCGCTTCGTAAACCTTGGTGCGGCCGATCACGTCGTCGGACTTCACCGTCAGCATTTCCTGGAGCGTGTAGGCCGCGCCATAGGCCTGGAGCGCCCAGACCTCCATTTCACCGAAGCGCTGGCCACCGAACTGCGCCTTGCCGCCCAGCGGTTGCTGCGTGACGAGGCTGTAGGGACCGATCGAACGCGCGTGGATCTTGTCGTCGACGAGGTGGTGCAGCTTCAGCATATAGATGTAGCCAACGGTCACCTTGCGGTCGAACTTGTCGCCGGTGCGGCCGTCATACAGGTCCGACTGACCCGATTCATCGAGTCCCGCCAGCGCCAGCATGTTCGACACATCGGCTTCCTTCGCGCCGTCGAACACCGGCGTCGCAAAAGGAACGCCGACCTTCAGGTTCGACGCCAGCTCGATAATGCCTTCGGCATCGCGCGAGCGGATGTCGTCGACATATTCGGCGCCATAGACATGCTCAAGCTTTTCGCGCACCGCTTCGGGCATTTCGCCGCCGGTTGCATCGGGATTGGCGTCGCGCCACTCCTCCAGCGCCCGCGTGACCTGCTGTCCAAGCCCGCGCGAAGCCCATCCAAGATGCGTTTCGAGGATCTGTCCTACGTTCATGCGCGAAGGCACGCCCAGCGGGTTGAGCACGATGTCGACCGGCGTGCCGTCTTCAAGGAACGGCATGTCCTCGACCGGCAGGATGCGGCTGATGACACCCTTGTTGCCGTGACGGCCGGCCATCTTGTCGCCCGGTTGCAGCTTGCGCTTCACCGCGACGAACACCTTGACCATCTTGAGCACGCCCGGCGCCAGTTCGTCGCCGCGCTGGAGCTTTTCGACGCGGTCCTCATATTTCGCGTTGATGCGCTTGATCGCGTCGTCATATTGCGCCTTGATCGCCTCCAGCGCTGCCTGCGCCTTGTCGTCGACCACCGCGAGCTTCCACCAGTCGGCGCGGTCGAGGCCGACCAGCATCTCTTCGGTGACGGTATCGCCCTTTTTCAGCCCCTTCGGCACCGCGCTGGTCGTCTGGCCGACCAGCAGATCCTTGAGGCTGGAGAAGGTCGCGCGGTTGAGGATCGCGCGCTCGTCGTCGGCGTCCTGCTTCAGCCGCTCGATCTCCTCGCGCTCGATCGCGATCGCGCGCTCGTCCTTGTCGATACCGTGGCGGTTGAAGACGCGCACCTCGACGACGGTGCCCGACACGCCCGGCGGCAGGCGGAGCGAGGTGTCGCGCACGTCGCTGGCCTTTTCACCGAAGATCGCGCGGAGCAGCTTCTCTTCCGGCGTCATCGGCGATTCACCCTTGGGGGTGATCTTGCCGGCCAGAATGTCGCCCGGGCCGACTTCGGCGCCGATATAGACGATGCCCGCTTCGTCGAGGTTGCGCAGCGCTTCCTCGCCGACGTTGGGGATGTCGCGCGTGATGTCTTCGGGGCCAAGGCGCGTGTCGCGCGCAGTGACCTCAAACTCCTCGATATGGATCGAGGTGAAGACGTCGTCCTTCACAATGCGTTCGGAAATGAGGATCGAGTCCTCGTAATTATAGCCGTTCCAGGGCATGAACGCGACGAGCACATTCTTGCCGAGCGCCAGCTCGCCAAGCTCGGTCGACGGGCCGTCGGCGATGATGTCGCCGGCACGGACCACGTCGCCCACCTTCACCAGCGGACGCTGGTTGATGCAGGTGTTCTGGTTCGACCGCTGGAACTTTTGCAGGCGATAGATGTCGACGCCCGACTTGCCGGGTTCGACCATGTCGGTCGCACGGATAACGATACGCGTCGCATCGACCTGGTCGATCACCCCGCCGCGGCGCGCCGCAATCGCGGCCCCCGAATCGCGCGCGACCGTCTCTTCCATGCCGGTGCCGACGACCGGTGCCTCGGCGCGGAGCAAGGGCACGGCCTGACGCTGCATGTTCGAACCCATCAGCGCACGGTTGGCGTCGTCATTCTCCAGGAAGGGGATCAGCGATGCCGCGACCGAAACGAGCTGCTTCGGCGACACGTCCATCAGCGTGATCTGTTCGCGCGGCGCCATCAGGAACTCGCCCGCTTCGCGCGCCGAGATCAGCTCGTCGATGAAGCTGCCGTCGGGGTTCAAATCGGCGTTCGCCTGCGCGACCGTGTGCTTCGACTCCTCCATCGCCGACAGATAGACGACTTCATTCGTCACCTTGCCGTCGACGACGCGGCGGTACGGGGTTTCGATAAAGCCATATTTGTTGACGCGGGCAAAGGTCGCGAGGCTGTTGATCAGACCGATGTTCGGGCCTTCGGGCGTTTCGATCGGACAGATGCGGCCATAATGCGTCGGGTGCACGTCGCGGACCTCGAAGCCCGCGCGTTCGCGCGTCAGACCGCCCGGCCCGAGCGCCGACACGCGACGCTTGTGGGTGACTTCCGACAGCGGGTTGGTCTGGTCCATGAACTGCGAAAGCTGCGACGAACCAAAGAATTCGCGCACCGCGGCGACCGCGGGCTTCGCGTTGATCAGGTCGTTCGGCATCACCGTCGACACGTCGACCGAGCTCATGCGCTCCTTCACCGCACGTTCCATGCGGAGCAGGCCGACGCGATACTGGTTTTCGAGCAGCTCGCCGACCGAACGCACGCGGCGGTTGCCCAGATTGTCGATGTCGTCGATTTCGCCCTTGCCGTCCTTCAGGTTCACCAGCTCCTTGACGACGGCAAGGATGTCCTCGCTGCGCAGAGTGGTGACCGTGTCCTCGGCATCAAGGCCGAGGCGCATGTTGAGCTTGACCCGACCGACAGCCGACAGATCGTAACGCTCAGGGTCGAAAAACAGCCCCGCGAACAGCGCTTCCGCGGTTTCGCGCGTCGGCGGTTCGCCAGGGCGCATCACGCGATAAATGTCCGACAGTGCCTGGTCGCGATCCTCGGCCTTGTCGGCCTTCAGCGTGTTGCGGATCCACGGGCCGGTGTTGTTGTGGTCGATGTCGAGCAGAACCAGCCTGTCGATACCCGCGGCATCCAGCTTCTCCAGATTTTCGGCCGACACTTCGTCGCCGGCCTCGATGTAAATCTCGCCGGTCGATTCATTGATCAGGTCATAAGCCGAGTAGCGACCGAAGATTTCCTCGGTCGGGATCAGCAGCGTGTCGAGCCCGTCCTTCGCCGCCTTGTTCGCGAGGCGCGGGCTGATCTTGTGGCCCGCGGCAAAGACGACTTCGCCGGTCTTGGCGTCGACGACATCGAACGCGGGCTTCGCCCCGCGCCAGTTTTCGACGACGAACGGAACCTTCCAGCCATTTTCGGCGCGCTCGAAGACGAGGCGGTCATAAAAATGGTTCAGGATCTCCTCACCCGTCATGCCCAGCGCATAGAGCAGGCTGGTGACCGGCAGCTTGCGCTTGCGGTCGATACGGACATTGACGATATCCTTGGCGTCGAACTCGAAATCGAGCCACGAGCCGCGATAGGGAATCACGCGCGCCGCGAACAGGAACTTGCCCGACGAATGGGTCTTGCCGCGGTCATGGTCGAACAGCACACCCGGCGAACGGTGCATCTGCGACACGATGACGCGCTCGGTGCCGTTGACGAAGAAGGTGCCGTTCTCGGTCATGAGCGGCATGTCGCCCATGTACACGTCCTGCTCCTTGATATCGAGCACGCTGCGCGTGTCGGTTTCGCTGTCGACCTCAAAAACGATCAGGCGCAGCGTGACCTTCATCGGCGCCGCATAGGTGATGCCACGCTGACGGCATTCCTCGACGTCATATTTCGGCTCTTCGAGTTCATAATGAACGAAGTCGAGCTCGGCGGTGCCGGCGAAGTCGCGGATCGGGAAAACGCTGCGCAGCGTCTTTTCAAGGCCCGAAACATAGCCGATCGAAGGGTCCGAGCGCAGAAACTGCTCATAGGATTCGCGCTGCACCTCGATGAGGTTGGGCATCTCCACCGCTTCGTGGATGTTGCCGAACAGCTTGCGGATTCGCTTGGTCGCGGTTGCTTCGAGGGCCTGGCCCACCGACTTCGCCTTGGTCGCCATAAGAGATTGTCTCGCCTTGATAAAATGACTCGCGAGCGCAGAAGAGACGCAAAAAGGCCGCAGGCAACCGTTGCCGGTTTACCGCAGCTTCTTGACGCATCCCGAAATCCCCGCCGCCCTATCCGTACAGCCCGCCGCGCAAAGTCAGGCTCTATCTCGGACGAAGGGGTATGGACGCCATATAGGATTTGGCGCACGTCGAGTCAACGGCCGGGGCCTGGGCGCTGGAGGTCAGCGCAAGCAGTTTGCGGCCTCTTCCCCACGGCCCCTTGCGCTCGCATCCCAAATGCGTCACATCTTTACGTGAACGTAAAGGTAAAGCCCCAGCGAGAGGATGTTTCCATGACCGACCTGCCCGCCTTCGACACGATCAGGCTCGATTTCGCCGACGCCGTCGCGACCATCACGCTCAACCGCCCCGATCGGCTCAATTCGATGCCGCCCGCGATGGCGGACGATATCCGCGCGGCGCTCGATCATTTGCCGGGGCTTGGCGCGCGCGCACTGCTGATCACCGGGGCGGGACGCGGTTTCTGTTCGGGCGCCGATCTGGCGGGCGATCGTTCGGGCGGCGCCGTTGGCGGCGGGGCGCGAAGCCGCAATGCGTTGCGCGGTCATTATAACCCGATGCTGCTCGCGCTCGCGAACCTCGATATTCCCGTCGTCGTCGCGGTCAACGGCCCTGCTGCAGGGGTGGGGTGCAGCTTCGCGCTGTCGGGCGACTTCACCATCGCGGGCAAGAGCGCCTATTTCCTTCAGGCTTTCGTCAATATCGGTCTGGTGCCCGACGGCGGGTCATCATGGCTGCTGCCGCGTCTGGTCGGTGTGCCGCGCGCGTTGCAGATGATGATGCTGGGCGAGAAGATCGGCGCCGAACAGGCGGCCGACTGGGGCATGATCTATAAATGCGTCGATGACGGCGAGTTGATGGCCGAGGCCAGGACCCTGGCCGCCCGCCTCGCCAACGGTCCGACGATCGCGCTGGGCACAATGCGCAAGGTCTTGCGCGACGGATTGTCACAGGATTTCGCGACCACGCTGGATGCCGAGGCCAAGGGCCAGTTCATCGCGGGCGGCACCGCCGACGCGATGGAGGGCATCATGGCGTTCCAGCAAAAGCGCAAGACCGAGTTCAAGGGGAAGTAATAAACTCGTCGCCCCCGCGCAGGCGAGCGTCGCTGTCGGCCTTGCGCCGCAGCTCCCGCGCCCCCCGCCTTCGCGGGGGCGACGGGCCAGCCTAGGCCGCCGTTTCCCCGGCCATCACCTTTTTGTAGATGCTGGTGCGCGGATAGGAGCAAAGCCGCATCACCATCGGCTCGAAAAACTCCAGCGGCTCGCTGTCATAATCGGGGTCGAACGCCGGGGCGTCATATTTTTCGCAGAATTCGGCGCAGGCATCATAATAGGGATGATCCCTGAACTGGTCGCGCATGTCGCGATCCAGGCCGATGTAATGAAAGAAATAATGCCCCTGGAAGATGCCGTGATGCTGGACGATCCAGAGATTCTCCTCTGACAGAAAGGGCTTCAGGATCGCCGCCGCGACGTCGGGATGGTTGAACGCGCCCAGCGTGTCGCCGATGTCGTGGAGCAGCGCCATCACGACATATTCCTCGTCGCGGCCGTCCCGATGCGCGCGCGTCGCGGTTTGCAGACAATGTTCGAGCCGGTCCACGGGAAAACCGCCATAATCGCCGCCGAGCAGCTTCAGATGATCGAGGATGCGCTTGCCATTCTGCGGCGCGAACAGCTTTTGCTCGCGCGCGATGATGTCCCAGTCTTCCTGCGTCCCGTCGATCATCGACCGAAAGGTGGCGTGGTCGTGCGTCATGTCGGTCATGGCAGCCTCTCCTTGTCGACCACCAGTCTACGACATTCGTTTCGGTTTGCAACGCTATGTCGCGCACCTCATTCGGGAGCGTAGGTCACACCATATTTCAGCGCTTCGTCGAGCGTCAGGCACCGCCGCGTCGACTTATTGTCCTCGCTGGCAACCGCCTGCTGGCGATACATGATCTCGGTCAGCAATTTGCGGGAGATTCCCATTCGGATAAGAAAATCATTATCCTCGCTGGCCAGCAGGGCCGAGTCCTGTTCGATATCGCCGATAAGCTCGCGCGTCGCGTCGGTGCCCAGCGCGACGCTCATGTCGATCGCCGCCCGGTCACCGGTTCGCGTGAACATATGCACCATGAAGACGCCGCCGGGATCGATCACGCGCGGCTGTCCCCCCATGAAAACGAAATTGCACGCGCTAAAACAAGCCCAGCCGCTCGGAATGCGCGTCGCCAGCCCCATGTTCGACCGGATAATGCGCCCTGCAGCATTGCCGGCGCGGGCATCGCCGCCCGGCGAACGCAGCCAGATTTCGCCGACGTCGGGGTTGGCCTTGAGCGCGGCCGCAAGACGGTCGGGCAGGCCAGGATCGACACGCCCCTCTGCCAACATCACCTTTATGCCGCCGCGCCTTTCGATCGTCAGCTTCATGGTGGGATTGTCGGACCAGTTGGGGTTCAGCGGACAGGTCGGATTGACCGGATCCGTCCCGGTCGCCCCGGTCGCGCCGACGAGCGCCGCCGCCGCGAGACCCAGCCGCGCGGCTTTATGCCGCCAGGACATAACGCGACTCGCCCGGTCCCTTGCACATACGTTTGGTGACGCGCGTTTCCTCACCCTCGACAATGATGAAGTCGTTGACATTCATACATTTGCGACCACCGCGTTCGTCGCTGATCGACGCCACGGTCGACGACCCGCTGACGTTGGGGCGCGTTTCGCTCGTCCAGTTCGCGGTCGCGCCGACCGCTTCGCCGCGCGTGACCTCCTCGGTCGCCGCGGCTGCCTGTACCTGTTCGGCGGGGTCAAGGCGACAGGCGATCGCATCGGTCAGCGTCCCGCTTACCTCCGCAATCGGCACATAGGAATAAACGCCCGCCTTGCTCGCCGCGTCGCCGACCGCATCGCTGATGACGTTGCCCAGAATGCTGCGGCCGATGCTGCTGCCCTTCTTGCCCTTGGGACAGCCGCCATTGTCCTCCTCGCTCGGCGTCGGCGCCGGCGTCGTCACCTTGCGCAAGAGGCTGCCGAACTGCGCCTGGGCGGGTGTGATCGCCAGCAGGCAGGCCGCAAGCACCGCGGGGGTCGCCAGGATTTTACGCATCATCTGTCTCATCCTGTTCCGCGCCCGCGACCGGGCAGTCACGCAACCCCTATCGGCGAATCATGCCACCCGCTGTGATTTTCATCAACCATGCAACTTATCTCATCCAGACAGGTTGAATTAGAGGGCATAATGTCACAGTAACGCCGCCATGCTCTCGCAAAAGACCCGCTATACGATACGCGCGTTCCAGCATCTTGCCGATCACTGGGGCAAGGGACAGGTGCAGCTTGCGGACATTGCCGAGGCGCAGAATATCCCGCCAAAGTTCCTGACCGTGATCCTGTCCGAAATGGCGCGCGAGGGGCTTTTGATTTCGCAGCGCGGGCGCGACGGCGGTTACCAGCTCGCCCTGCCGCCGGTCGACATCAGCTATGGCGATCTGGTCCGCCTGACGCGCGGGTCGCTGGCGCTCGTCCCCTGCGCCGCGCGCAACGCGCATGAACATTGCAAAAATTGCCTTCCCGAAGCCGAATGCCGGTTGCGCAGCCTGATGCTGAAGGTACGCGACGACACCGCGTCGGTGCTGGACCGCATCACGCTCGCTGACCCGATCGCGCTGGAACCCGTTTTCGAGGAGTCGGCGGGCTAGAGGATTGCCAGTTCCGGTCGAAGGCGGCGTCTCTCTATATTGTCATCCCGGATCAAGTCCCGCGATGACGATTAAGCTGATTGGGGAAGTCCACTCCAGAACCGCCATCGCTGCCACGCCTTCCCGCCGACTCGCGAGCGGCACAAAAAAGGCCCGCTTGCGCGGGCCTTTTTTGAAAAATGGTGGAGCCTAGCGGGATCGAACCGCTGACCTCCTGCATGCCATGCAGGCGCTCTCCCAGCTGAGCTAAGGCCCCGTGCCATTTCGTCGCGCGCCTGGGCGGCGCGACCGGGACGCCGCCTTTAGCAGCGCCGCCGGGTGATGCAAGGGGCGAAATCATCTTTCGACGAAGTTTTTGCCCCTCGCAAAAAACCGATCAGCTTTCGTCGTCCTCGTCGTCGCCGGTCGCGACGCCCAGATCGTCGTCGCCGCCCAGATCGACGTCATTGTCGGGCGAATCGCTGTCCTCGTCAACATCGACGTCCAGATCCAGATCCTCGTCGGCCGCCACATCGTCCTTGGCGGACTTGCCCGGCTTTTCCGCTTCCTCGAACGGCATCGGCTGCTTCGATTTCAGCACCGATTCCGGAATCCAGGCGTAACCGCAGTTGATGCAGGTCACCGGATCCTCCTTGGTCAAATCATAGAATCGCGTGGCGCATTTCGGGCAGCTGCGTTTCGTGCCCCATTCAGCCTTGATCATAAACGCCTCATAATCCATTGAAAACAGGATAAAAATATCGGAAGAGCGACGGCACCTGAATAGCTATCCGCCAAATCGGCGAGCGCCTTGCCAGATTGCAAGGCCGCTGTCAAAAGCCGCTCGCGATGACCGACCAAACCATCACACCGCGCCGCTTTTCGGCTTCCGTCCCGTTGAAGGGCAGGATCACCATTCCCGGCGACAAGAGCATCTCGCACCGCGCGCTGATGCTGTCGGCGCTTGCCGTCGGCGAAAGCCGCGTCTCCGGGCTGCTCGAAGGGCATGATGTGCTCGCCACCGCAGCAGCGATGCGAGCGATGGGCGCGGACATCGCGCGCCGCGACGACGGCGAATGGCGCATCCACGGCGTCGGCGTTGGCGGATTGCTCCAGCCGCAGGGCGCGCTCGACATGGGGAACAGCGGCACCTCGACACGCCTGCTCATGGGCCTTGTGGCGAGCCATCCGATCACCGCCACCTTCATCGGCGACGCCAGCCTGTCGGGCCGCCCGATGGGCCGCGTGATCGACCCGCTGTCACAGATGGGCGCCGATATCGGCGCGTCGCCGGGAGGGCGGCTACCGCTGATGGTGCGCGGACTCGCGCCCGCCATACCCCTCTCCTATCGGCTTCCGATGGCCTCGGCACAGGTGAAGAGCGCGATCCTCCTCGCCGGACTCAACACGCCGGGCATCACCGAAGTCATCGAACCCGTGCCGACGCGCGACCATAGCGAGCGCATGCTCCGCGGCTTTGGCGCCGACGTGACTGTCGACACCGATTCCAGCGGCACGCGGCACATTCGCATCGTTGGCGAGGCGGAACTGAAGCCGCAGACGATCGTCGTTCCCGGCGATCCGTCATCGGCCGCCTTCTTCATAGTCGCGGCGCTGATCGTGCCGGGTTCTGACATCACCATCACCAATGTCGGGCTCAACCCCACGCGCGCGGGACTGATCGAGGTATTGAAGGCAATGGGCGGCGACATTGAATTGGCCGATGCACGCGATGTCGGCGGCGAACCCGTCGCCGATCTGCGCGTCCGCCACAGCGCATTGAAGGGCATAGAGGTCGATCCGGCGCTTGCGCCGAGCATGATCGACGAGTTTCCGATCCTGTTCATCGCCGCGGCGCTCGCCCAGGGGCGCACGGTGACGACGGGGCTCGACGAGTTGCGGGTCAAGGAAAGCGACCGCCTCGCGGTCATGGCGACCGGCCTCAAAGCCATCGGCGCGCGCATCGAGGAGAAGGACGACGGCCTCGTCATCGAGGGCAGCGGCGGCGACCCGCTGCCCGGCGGCGCCACCGTCGCGGGCCACCTCGACCACCGCATCTGCATGAGCTTTGCGGTCGCCGGCCTCGTCAGCGAGGCGCCGGTAACGATCGACGACATCGCGCCGATTGCGACGAGTTTCCCCAATTTCGAAACGCTGCTTGCGGGCTTGCAGCAATGATTATCGCGATCGATGGCCCCACGGCATCGGGCAAGGGAACGATCGCCAGGGCGCTCGCCGCGCATTTCGGCCTTCCGGTGCTCGACACCGGGCTCCTCTATCGCGCGGTCGGCTATCAGACGCAGCTCAATCACGGCGACCCCGACCGGGTCACCGACGCGCTTGCCGCCTGCGATTTTCCCGACAGCCTGCTCGATGACCCTGCGCTGCGCTTTGAAAGCACGGGAAGCCTCGCCAGCCGCGTGTCGGTCCATCCGCAGGTCCGCGCCGCATTGTTCCAGCGCCAGGTCGATTTCGCCAACCAGCCCGGCGGCGCGGTGCTCGACGGACGCGACATCGGCACCGTGATCGCGCCGCACGCCGACGCAAAGCTGTTCGTCACCGCAAGCGCCGAGGAACGCGCGCGGCGGCGCCATGCCGAAATGCTGGGGCGCGGGGTCGAAATCGGCTTTGACGCCGTGCTCGCCGATGTCCTGGCCCGCGATGCGCGCGATACCGGCCGTGCCGACGCGCCGCTGCTGCGCGCGCCCGACGCGATGCTGCTCGACAATAGCGACCTGGACCGCGATGCCGCGATCGCCGCCGCGATCGCCTTTGTCGAGGGCAAGGTCGGACGGCGGGGCTGAAAGCTATATTCGGGCAGAGACCGCACGGATTCCTGATTCACGC
>NZ_JABWGQ010000026.1 GCF_014595975.1 Sphingopyxis sp. LK2115
GGCATCGACGCGCACGCCGCCCACGCCGCGCTCGTCGCCCTCCCACGCCGGAACCGGCGTGCGATAACGCACCAGCCGTCCGGTCGAGGGCAGGAAGCCGCGATAGGGATCCTCGGCATAGACGCGGTTCTCGATCGCCCAGCCGTCGATCTTGATGTCGTCCTGCGTCATCTCCAGCTTCTCACCCGCCGCAACGCGGATCATCTGTTCGACGAGGTCGATGCCGGTGATCGCCTCGGTCACCGGATGCTCGACCTGAAGGCGCGTGTTCATTTCGAGAAAGTAGAAGCTCTCGCCCGTCGGGTCGGCGCCACTGACGATCAGCTCGACCGTGCCCGCGCTGTAATAGCCGACCGCCTTTGCCAGCGCGACGCACTGCTCGCCCATCGCCTGCCGCATCTTTGGCGTGACGAAGGGCGACGGCGCCTCCTCGACCACCTTCTGGTGGCGGCGCTGGATGCTGCATTCGCGCTCGTTCAAATAGAGGATATTGCCGTGCTGGTCGCCGAGGATCTGGATCTCGATGTGGCGCGGGTTGAGAATGAACTTTTCGATAAAGACGCGGTCGTCGCCAAAGCTGTTCAGCCCCTCGCGCTTGACGCTCTCGAACCCTTCGCGGACGTCCTTTTCGTCATAGGCGAGGCGCATCCCCTTGCCACCGCCGCCAGCCGAGGCCTTCATCATCACCGGATAGCCGATCTCGTTGCTGATCTCGACCGCATGGTCGGTATCGCGGATCTCGCCGACAAAGCCGGGGACGACATTGACTCCCGCTTCCTTCGCAAGCTTCTTCGACTCGATCTTGTCGCCCATTGCGGCAATCGCGTTCACCGGCGGCCCGATGAAGGCGATATTTTCCTTAGCGAGCGCTTCGGCAAAGCTGGTGCGCTCCGACAGAAAGCCATATCCCGGATGCACTGCCTCGGCCCCCGTCGCCTTGCACGCGGCGATGATCTTGTCGGCGACCAGATAGGATTCGGACGCGGGCGAGGGGCCGATATGCACCGCCTCGTCTGCCATCTGCACGAAAGGCGCACGCGCATCCGCGTCCGAATAGACGGCGACGGTCGCGATGCCCATCCGCCGCGCGGTCTTGATGACGCGACAGGCGATTTCACCGCGGTTGGCGATCAGGATTTTCTTGAACATCAATATTCCTCGACAAGTGCCTTGAGTTCGGCGGTCCGCGCCTTGGTCAATCGTTCCATGCATCCGCTGTGCAGCATCGGCGCCATGCTGCCGCCGCGCGCCGCGAAACTTTCGTTCAAACATTGCTGATCGCGATAGGTCAGCCACGCCCGCTGCGACGCCAGCAACGTGGCATCATGCGTGGGCTGGCTGTCATATTTGCGGTCGATATGCCTGTCGCGCTCGCGCATCGCCGCGACCGTCAGCTTCCACTGCACGTTCATCGCGGCGTCGGCGCGCTCATACGCCTGGCGAGCGCAATAATTCATCTCGACCTGATAGCGCTGGTTGTCGCAATCGATCGACGGATCATCGACCGGGGCAGCAACAAGCAAAAGCGCTGCGACAATCACTCCGCCGCCTCCATCTGCGCGCTTTGGCGCATCGGCTCTTCGCTCTCCATCGGGCGCAGCCCCAGCTTCGCGAACAGCGCCGCGTCGGCATTGTCGCCCGCATTCGCCGTCGTCAGCAGCTTGTCGCCGGTGAAGATGCTGTTCGCGCCCGCCATGAAGCAGAGCGCCTGCGTCGCTTCCGACATGCTCTCGCGCCCCGCGCTCAGCCGCACCATGCTTCGCGGCATTGTGATGCGCGCGACCGCGATGGTGCGGACGAACTCGATGTCGTCAATCTTCGCCAGCGGCGTGTCGGCCAGCATGTCGCCGAGCACGGTGCCCTTCACCGGCACCAGCGCGTTGATCGGCACGCTGCCCGGATGTTCGGGCAAGGTCGCGAGCGCGTGGATGAAACCGACGCGGTCGGCGCGCGTCTCTCCCATGCCGACGATGCCGCCGCTGCACACATTGATCCCCGCCGCGCGCACTTCTTCCAACGTATCGAGCCGGTCCTGGAACGTCCGCGTCGTGATGACATTGCCGTAATTTTCGGGCGAGGTGTCGATATTGTGGTTGTAATAATCGAGCCCCGCGACCGCGAGCTGCTGCGCCTGTTCCCTGGACAGCATCCCCAGCGTCATGCAGGTTTCCATGCCCATCGCGCGCACGCCCTCCACCATCTCGACGATCGCGGGCATGTCGCGATCCTTGGGGTTGCGCCAGGCGGCGCCCATGCAGAATCGCTTCGATCCCGAATCCTTGGCCCGCGCCGCCGCCTGCAACACCGCGCGGACGTCCATCAGCTTGGTGGCTTTCAGGCCGCTGTCGGCGCTCTTCGATTGCGAGCAATAGCCGCAATCCTCGACGCACCCGCCCGTCTTGATGCTGAGCAGCGTGCAAAGCTGCACTTGCCCACGTGCATGGTGGCGGCGGTGGACGCCCTGCGCCTCCCACATCAGTTCGTCGAACGGCAGGTCGAACAGTTCGGCGATTTCCTCGCGGGTCCAGTCGCGGCGCACCTCTCCCTCTCCATTTGCATCGAGCGAAGTCGGGATGCTCCTCGCGTCCGGTGCGGCGTTGATGGGTGTCTCGACCTCGCTCGACACCAAGGGCGTAGAAAGGTTGGAATTGGTCACGCAGCGTCCTCCAGGGGGGGCATATTATGGCCCAGCAGGCGCAGCACGTCGGCCGCGCATTCCACGACGTTGGAGCCGGGGCCGTAAATCCCCTGCACCCCCGCGTCGCGCAGATATTGATAATCCTGCGGCGGGATCACGCCGCCCGCGATCACCTTGATGTCGCCGCGCCCCGCCTCTTTCAGCTTTTGGATCAGTTCGGGGATAAGCGTCTTGTGCCCCGCTGCCAGGCTCGACGCGCCGACGATATCGACGTCATTTTCGAGCGCCAGCACCACCGTTTCTTCGGGCGTCTGGAACAGAGGCCCCGAAACGACGTCAAAGCCCATGTCGCCGAATGCCGACGCGATCACATTGGCGCCGCGATCATGCCCGTCCTGCCCCATTTTGGCGACGAGAAGTTTCGGTTTGCGGCCCATGCGGCGTTCGACCGCCTTCACCCCTTCGAGCACCTGTTGCCAGCGGCCATCGCCTTCATAGGGCGCGGCATAGACGCCCTTCACCGGCGTCGGCTGGGTGGCGTAACGCTGAAAGCTTTCCTCCATCGCCGACGAGATTTCTCCCAGCGTCGCACGCGCACGGGCGGCTTCAACGGCGTGCGCCAGCAGGTTCGTTTCGATCGATTGCGGTGCCGCCGCCGCCTTGCGCAGCGCATCGAGCGCCGCCCGGCACGCTGCCTCGTCGCGGCTCGCCTTGACCCTGTTGATCCGCGCCACCTGCGCTTCGCGGACCTTCGTATTGTCGACCTCGAGCGTTTCGAGCAGATCCTCGTCCTTCAGGCGATATTTGTTCACGCCGACGATCACATCCTCGCCGCGGTCGACGCGCGCCTGCCGCGCCGCGGCGGCTTCCTCGATCATCGCCTTGGGCCAGCCAGCCGCCACGGCTTTGGCCATGCCGCCTTCCTTCTCGACGCGCTCAATAATCTCCCACGCCTTGTCGACGAGCTCCTGCGTCAGCGCTTCGACATAATAGGAGCCGCCGAGCGGATCGACCACCTTGGTCATCCCCGTTTCTTCCTGGATGACGATCTGCGTGTTGCGCGCGATGCGTGCCGAAAAATCGGTCGGCAGCGCGATCGCTTCGTCGAGCGCATTGGTGTGGAGCGACTGGGTGCCGCCGAGCATCGCCGCCATCGCCTCGATCGTCGTCCGGATGACATTGTTATAGGGGTCCTGCTCGGTCAGGCTGACCCCGGACGTCTGGCAATGGGTGCGCAGCATCTTGCTGCGCTCGTCCCTGGCGCCAAGGTTGGTCATCACGCGGTGCCACAGCACGCGCGCGGCGCGCAGCTTGGCGATTTCCATGAAGAAGTTCATGCCGATTGCGAAGAAGAAGGACAGGCGCCCGGCGAACTTGTCGATGTCGAGGCCCGATGCGACACCATAGCGCACATATTCGGCGCCATCGGCAATCGTGAAGGCCAGCTCCTGAACCTGCGTCGCGCCGGCTTCCTGCATATGATAGCCCGAAATCGAGATACTGTTGAACTTCGGCATCTCGCGCGACGTGTAGCCAAAAATGTCGCTAATGATCCGCATCGAGGGTTCGGGCGGATAGATATAGGTGTTGCGGACCATGAACTCCTTCAGGATGTCGTTCTGGATCGTCCCGTCGAGCAATTTGCGATCGACGCCCTGTTCCTCGCCTGCGACGATGAAGAAGGCGAGTATGGGGATCACCGCGCCGTTCATCGTCATGCTGACCGACATCTGGTCCAGCGGGATGCCATCGAACAGGATCTTCATATCCTCGACCGTGTCGATCGCGACCCCCGCCTTGCCGACGTCGCCGACGACGCGCGGATGGTCGCTATCATAACCGCGGTGCGTCGCAAGGTCGAAGGCGACCGACAGCCCCTTTTGCCCCGCCGCGAGGTTGCGGCGATAAAAGGCGTTCGATTCCTCAGCGGTCGAAAAGCCCGCATATTGCCGGATCGTCCACGGCCGCCCCGCATACATCGACGCCCGCACCCCGCGCGTGAAGGGGGCAAAGCCGGGCAGGCCAGGATCGGTGGTGACGTCCGCGGCCGTGTAGAGCGGCTTGACGTCGATGCCTTCGGGCGTATGCCAGGTCAGGTCGCGGCCCTTCACTTCCCTGGCGGCGGCTTCGGCCCATTGGTCGAGGGTCGGTTTGTCGGTCATATGCGGTCTCTAATCCCAAACCCCCTCTCCCCTTTTGGGAAGAGGGATACGAAGACTTGGCGGCTTTGCCGCCTGGTCGTAGCTTGGCGAGCGGTCGCGGGCCGCAGGCTCGCCAACCGCCCCCTCGCCGACTAAAGGTAGGAGCACGTCCCCAACCTCCACCTTCCTCCCCCGCAACGGGGGAGGAACGATTAATGCGCCCCCTTCGGCGTCTCCATAATCTCGGTCAACACCCCGCCCATATCCTTGGGGTGCAGAAAGAAAATCAGCGTCCCATGCGCCCCGATCCGCGGCTCCCCCAGCACCCGCTTGCCCATCGCCTCGAACTCGGCCTTGGCTGCGTGAATGTCGGGCACCTCGTAACAGACATGATGCTGCCCCCCCGCCGGATTCTTCTCCAGAAACCCCGCGATCGAGGCATTGCCCGGCAACGGCTCGATCAGTTCGATCTGCGTCCCGTCCATCGCCCCGCCCGCACCCGGCGTATCCACAAAACACACCTTCACCCCCTGATCGGGCAGGTCGAAAGGCTCATGGATCGTCGTCGCGCCCATCACGTCGCGGTAAAAGACGATGCTGTCAGCGATCGAGGGCGTCGCAACGCCGATGTGGTTGAGGCGGCCTAGTTTCATCGTTGCCTCTCCTGCGCAAATCTTTTCAGGTCGTCCAAATACGCTTCCAACGCGGCCACATAGCTTCCCGCACATTCCGCAGCGCTTCTTCCGCCGTTTTCTGGCAAGGAGAGCGTCACCTTGCCGATTTCAGGAGGAAGCGCGACATAGAAAGGTACCTCATTGCCATCTGGGCCTGGAACTAACCAACCGGAGCCACCGTTTCGATCACCTATAAAAAAACTAGTTGCTCCAGGCGGGCGTTCAAATTTTCTTTGGTCGCCCATCCTAAAGGAGTAAATGTGAGCAGACATCGAGACCGGTGTTCTTGCCTGTTTCTCAATTACGTTGCGCAGCTCATTCATATAGCGGCAATCTGTATTGTCGAAATGCCTCCGCTTTGCTGCAATATCCCAATCATCAAAGCCTGAGAGGCATGACCTCAGATTGTTGGTTGCAAAAGTCACCATTCGACCGAACACAGCGACATTCCTAAGACCAATTCTACCTTCTCCGAGGCCGCTCACGATCATCGCCAGCCCACTTTTTGCGACCAGCAAGTGCTCCCTTGCCTCTCTGAGAATTTCTTCAACGCATGTCATATCGCCTCACAGCGGAATATTGTCATGCTTCTTCCAAGGGTTCTCCAGCCGCTTGTTTCGCAGCTTCCTCAACCCCAACGCGATCCGCCGCCGCGTCGAGTGCGGATAGATCACCTCGTCGATATACCCCCGCTGCGCCGCGACGAATGGATTGGCAAAGCGGTCCTCATATTCCTTCGTGCGCTGCGCGATCTTTTCCGGGTCACCCATATCGGCGCGGAAGATGATCTCGACCGCGCCCTTCGCGCCCATCACCGCAATCTCGGCGGTCGGCCAGGCATAGTTGAGGTCACCGCGCAGATGCTTCGAGGCCATCACGTCATAGGCGCCGCCATAGGCCTTGCGCGTGATCACGGTGATCTTCGGCACCGTCGCCTCGGCATAGGCGAAGAGCAATTTCGCGCCATGTTTGATGATGCCGTTATATTCCTGCGCGGTCCCGGGCAGAAAGCCGGGGACGTCGACGAAGGTGATGATCGGAATCTCGAACGCGTCGCAGAAGCGCACGAAGCGCGCCGCCTTTTTCGAGGAATTGATGTCGAGCACACCCGCCAGCACCAGCGGCTGGTTCGCGACGATGCCGATCGTCCGCCCCTCGATCCGCCCGAAACCGCAGATGATGTTCGCGGCATGCGCCGGCTGAACCTCGAAAAAATCGCCCTCGTCGACCGTTTTGCGGATCAGCTCGTGCATGTCATAGGGCTGATTGGCGTTCGGCGGGATCAGCGTGTCGAGGCTCATCTCGGCGCGGTCGAACGGGTCGCTCGTCGGGCGCGTGGGGACGCCACTGCGGTTGTTTTCGGGCAGATAGTCGAAAAAATCGCGGACGCTGAGCAGCGCCTCGATATCATTCTCGAACGCCAGGTCGGCGACCGAGCTCTTGGTCGTGTGGGTGATCGCGCCGCCAAGTTCCTCCTGCGTCACCACCTCGTTGGTCACCGTTTTGACCACGTCGGGCCCGGTAACGAACATGTAGCTGCTGTCCTT
>NZ_JABWGQ010000011.1 GCF_014595975.1 Sphingopyxis sp. LK2115
ATCTCGCCCAACTCATGCCATGGTCCACCGTGGCCTGAAAACACCGGTTACATGCTTTCGCTGCTTGGCACTGTTTCGCCTTCCCGTTCTATCTGGTGCGGCGCGAACGATGGCTTGAACGCCGCAACGGCATGGCCGGCGAACGCTGAGTGGCAGCTCCCTTTCCCGGCAGGCAAGGTCTGGCAAGCACCGCACCTGCGGGAACCCGGGGCGAAGGACAACCAGGATCAGGCTGCAAGTGGCGGTGCAGTGTGCGTATCCCAAAGGGCAAGAATGCTGCGGAGTGCGGTTACAAAGGCCAAAGGCTGATCGAGCATCAGATGGTGACGGGCTTCAGGCACCGCGATGATCGGAATGTCACCTCCACCCAGCTCGCGGACGTATTCGGCCGATTCCGGGGTGAAGAGTTGGCTCATACCGCCGTGCACGATGGCCTTCCGGCCCGGTGCCTGCACCAGACGCTCGCCCATGGTGAGCCATTCGTTGGGCTTGTTGCTCCTCCGAAAGACCTCGGTTGAAAACTTCCACGTCCACTCGTCTCCATCCTGTCGCAGGGAATGATAGGCCATGTAGTCCAGAAGGAATGGCTCGCCGACCGGCTGGGGCGGGGAAAGGATGTACCGCTTACGTGCCGTTTCATAGCAAGGATAACGCTTGCTGGGCTTGTCCGGATCGCCGGAACCAGGGCTTGACCGCCTGAGGTTCCAGTACTCTTCCAGGAGAGCGGGCCGCATGATCATGAGATCGCAAACCACCACTCCGGCAAAGGCCTCGGGCCACTGGGTCACGGCTGTCAGGGCTGCGCCCGACCCGAAGCTGTGCGCGATGATTGTCGGCTTTTGGCCATCCGCAAACATATTCAGCGCCTCGGCAATCTCGCGAAACTCGCCCCCTCTCGCCAAGAGGTCGGCGCGACCACGCATGTCGCTGTCGCCCATGCCGGCCAGATCAAACGCCACCACGTCATAATCTTCTGCCAGAAACGGTGCAATGAAGGCAAAGCAGCGCGCATGTGCCAGAAAGCCATGGGTCATCAATACCTTGGGCTTGCTGGGGTCACCCCAGCGGAAATAGTGCGCCTTGGCCCCATCTATTTCCACATAACCTTCTTCGCGGGGCACCTTGAGCGCCGACACGAACCATTCGGGCAGATGTGAGCCGTCGCCAGCCCAAACAGGATCAATGTCCACTGGAAAGTCACTTATTCTGAACATCTCATTCATCAGGTTGCGCTGTCCTTGTTCGCTGGTGTGCTGGCGGCAAAGCCGCGGTAGGCATCGCGTGCCACATCGCCGCAAATCGCAGCATAGGTCGACACGCTTGGAAAATTGATGAGTTGGCGCTTCTTACCCGGGATGTTTGCGCCCATGTACCAGGAGTCCGCTTCGGGAAAGAGCGTCATAGCGCCAACCTGAGCGACCATTTCGGTCCAGTCCGCCTCTGCTTGCGGATCGGCGTCGAAAAGATCGTAACCGTTGTTTCGCAGCCAGACCATGAAATCGCAGATCCAGTCGCCCTGCATTTCCGCGCTTGTCGGGCCGTTGGAAAAACCCGAGGGGCTCAGGGGTCCGTAAGCGAACAGCATGTTGGGGAAACCCGATACCGCCATTCCCAGATAGGCGCGCAGCCCGTTGTCCCAAGCTTGCGACAGTAACAGGCCGCCCCTGCCGGTGATGTTCATGTCGATCAACCCGCCCCGCCCCGCGTCGAAGCCGGTGGCGAAAACGATGAGATCGCATTCGACCTCGCCGTCTGCGGTTGTGATTGCGTGCGGCCCGACACGGGTGATCGGGTTTGCCTTCAGATCAACCAGCGCAACATTGTCCTGCGCGAAAATCTCGTAATATCCCTGTTCCAGCGAAGGTCGCTTCGTGCCGAACGGATGCGGCGGTTCGGATGGGGCGAGTTTCTCGGCCAGATCGGGATCGGCGATCCGCGCGCGAACCTTGTCGCGCCAGAAATCGTAGGCGTGGCGATTGGCTGCGCGATTGGTAAGCAAGTCGGCGAAGTTGTGGTACCAGAACCTCAATCCGCCTCGCTGCCATAAATCTTCGAAGTGGGCATTGCGCTCAATCTCGTCGACTTCGAGCGCCGAGACTTCAAGTGACTGGCTTTCAAATCCTCCGCTCGTCTGCCTGCGCTGTTCGAAAAGGGCAGGATAGCTGTGCTTTTCGCGTTCCTGATCCTCCCGCGTCAGCCGCTCCTGCCGCATCGGCAGGGCCAGGATCGGGGTTCTTTGGAACAGGATCAGCGCTTCAGCCCGCTTGGCTGCTTCTTGGGCGACCTGCACACCGCTCGCTCCGGTTCCGATCAGGGCAACTTTGCGCCCATCGAGATCAATACCCTCCTGCGACCAGCGCGCCGTGTGGCACCATTCGCCCTCGAAATCCTCAATGCCCGGAATGTCGGGGATATACGGCTTCGACGCAAAACCGAGGGCTGGGAGCAAGAAGCGTGTCGATACGGATTGCCCGCCCTCAAGCTGTAGATTCCATAGTCCCCGCCCTGCATCAAAATCGGCGCTTTCGACCCTCGATCCCATCCGCATCAGCGGCCAAAGGTTCAGCGTATCGCAGACATGGCGGAAATAGGCCCTGAGTTCTTCCCAGCCGGGAAAGCGCTCACTCCAAGTCCATGTCCGCCACACTTCGGGGATCGAGAATTCATAGAGCGGAATCTGCGAATCCACGCGTGCGCCGGGATAGCAATTCCAGTGCCAGATGCCGCCCGGATCGGTCGCAGCATCGACCAGCAGCACGTTGAACCCGGCGTCCCGCAACTTGTGGAGCAAGTAGATCCCGCTGAAGCCAGCACCGATGATCACAGCGTCATAATCGGGCGAAGTCTGATTCGTCATGAAGCGGCAGTCAGGCTCTCGGCAATTGCCTTCGCCGTTGCATAGTCGGCCTTGCCGTTCGATGCGCGCAGGGGGATCTTCGTTGGATATATGGCCTTCGGTGTTTTGTAGCCTGCCAACTGCCCCCGCACATGATCCTTGACGGCTTGCTCGTCGAACGCAACGTCGCCGCTGAGGTGGACGACGGCGGTGACGGCCTGACCCCATTTTTCGTTTGGCACGTCCACGACCAGCGCGTCACCAATCGCGGGATGGGTCTTGAGAATCTCCTCGACTTCCTCGGGGTAAACTTTCTCGCCAGCAGTGTTGATGCAAACGCTGCCACGGCCCAGCAAGGTCAGGCTGCCATCGGCCTCGACCGTGCACCAGTCGCCCGGAATCGAATAGCGGACCCCATCGATTGTGCGGAAGGTCTTGGCGGATTTCTCGGGATCCTTGTAATAACCCGCTGGGATCGCACCCATGAGGGCGATAAATCCCGGTACGCCGCTTCCCGGCGTCACTTTCTGGTCGTTTTCATCAAAGACATGACAGAATTCGCCAATCGCAAATTTCGCGGTGTTGGTGCCCCCTTGCGCGGTTGTGATGGAGCGGCCGAAGCCGAGCCCTTCGGAAGCGCCGAAGCTGTCCATCAGCACCACCTGGGGGATATGCTTGCACAGCCCAGCCTTGACTTCCTTGCTCCACATCACGCCGGATGAAACGATGGTGACGAGGCTGCTGGTATCCCAGCGGCCGGGATTCCGGTCCAGCGCCTGCAGCATTGGCTTGGCAAAGGCATCGCCCACAATTGCGATGCTTTGCACCTTATGCTTATCAACTGTTTCCCACAACTCCGTCGCATCGAAGGACGAGTCTGCGAGTGTAACGATGGCGCCGCCCGACATAAGTGTGCCGATCGCGGTGATGAAGCCGGTCCCGTGCATCATCGGGCAGGATGGCAGGGTGCGGTTGCCGGGCCCTTGACTTGTGATCAACGCGACGTGTTCTTCGAGTGTCTGAGGAACGGGGGCGAGCAGCTTCTGGGCCTCGAGCTGTGCTTTGCGCATTTGGTCGTGATGCCACATCACGCCCTTGGGCATGCCCGTCGTGCCGCCGGTATAGATGAAGAGCTGATCTTCGGGAGAGCGCACTATGCCGAGCGCCGATCCGTCGCCTTCTTGCGCGAGTGTTTCGTAAGGGATCGCAAAAGGCGCGATTTGCGAAGCCTCGCCAATTTCCACAAAGGTGTGAACCTTCTCGAGCCGATCCTTGAGCTCGACGATACAGTCGCGGAATTCCGAGCTGTAGACGATCACTTCGCTATCGGAATCGTCGAAGATATAGAAGACCTCCTCGGCGACATAGCGGTAATTGATGTTCACATGGATCAGGCGCCCCTTGAAGCAGGCTGCCATCAACTCGCCATATTCGGGTCGGTTGCGCATATAAAAGGCAACCTTGGCCCCATTGCCGGCTCCGCGCTGCCGGAGCGCGCGGGCAACATTGTTCGAACGTCCCGACATTTCGGGCCAGGTGATGATCCGGTCGCCGTGTATCAGGGCCGGCGCATCCTTTGGCATGACGGGCTCGATAGCGTCGAGAATGTCGCCGAGATTCCAGTCGATCACATTAGTTCCCCTCTCCGAACGGGGTGGCGGCTTTGGCGCACTTCCCTTGGAAGAAACATCACGCAGCTTTGGTCCAGCCCTGAAGTGCCGCAGCCTCCGCCCGGACCGCTTCTGGCCCACCCAGAACCTGCCGGTCGAATCCGATCCGTTTGAACCAGTAATGCAGGCCAAGCAGGTCGGTGAATCCCATTCCGCCGTGCACTTCGGTGGAAGTGCGTGCGACAAATCGATAGACCTCGGCCGTGTGCGATTTGGCATGGCAGGCAAGCAGTGATGCCTCATTCGGCACCGCGTCGAAGGCGTGGGCGGCGTACCAGACGAGCGAACGGCACGGTTCATGCCGCGCGGCCATCTCGGCGCACATATGCTTTACGGCCTGGAAACTACCGATCAGGCGGCCGAACTGTTCGCGCTGACCAGCATAATCGACAGCCCTTTCGATCATGGCCTGACCTGCGCCAAGGCTGTCTGCGGCGAGGATCACGCGGCCCGCATCGCGCAGCCGGGCCACTGTAGCTCCGCCATCGTCAGCCAGTGGTTCCGCTTCGTCCCCGTCAAACCGCAATTCCCCGACGCTACGGGTGCGATCGATGGTCGTCAACGCGATAGCTTCCAGCCCGGACGCCTTGGCACCGACAAGGTGCAGCCTGCCACCGGAATCGGCGACGACGTAGGCATCAGCTCCTTCGAAATCGAGCGCGAACAGGGCGGTGCCGTTGAGCTTCCCGCCGGCAGAGGAAACTCCCGCGCCGTCGCGCACCTCGATCGTCTCGGAAATCGCGACACCGACACGCGCCTCGCCGCTCGCTATCTTTGGCAGCCAGTGGGCCTTTTGCTCCTCGTTGCCAGCTTCGCGCAAGGCGATCGGTGCGAGAACCTGACTGGCGAGAAACGGCACCGGTGCGACCGCATAGCCAAGCTGTTCCGCCACCACCGCCGCGTCGAGCAAGGTCATGCCGAGCCCGCCATGCTCTTCGGGGACGAGCATTCCGGCAACGCCCAGATCGTGGAGGGCGCGCAACACCTGGTCGCTCAACGGATTGTCCCGCTCCGCACATTCGCGGACGTGACTGAGCGGGCTGGTATCGGCGAGGCACCGCGAAACGGCGTCGCGCAACATCTGCTGGTCCTGCGAAAGTCCAAAGTCCATCAGTCTGCTCCCTGCTTCTGTCGCGCCATGTCCGCGGGGTTCGGCTCACGTGGCATTTCAAGGCCGCGTTCGGCGATGATGTTCTTCTGGATCTGAGCGGTCCCGCCGCCGATGATGAGACCGAGTTGGAACATATAGTTCCATTGCCACGCCCCGCCGTCCCGCTCACGCGGGCTGTGGTGATAGAGTATGCCCAGTTCGCCCATGGCGTCGATTGCCAGCGCGGATATCTGGTGAGCGAGTTCACAGCTTTGCAACTTGACGATCAGCTTCGCCATGCCGCCCGGCTCTCCCCTAAGGCTGTTCGAAAGGATGCGCATCCCATTGTATTTCATCGCCGCTACTTCGGCCTGAAGTGCCACTAGCCGGTCGCGCAGTACCGGATTGTCGATCGCGCGACCCTGGCCCAAACGCTCTTCCTGCATCAGTGCGATCAGCGCCTGCAGCCGGTTTTCGAGCGCGTCGGGATCGCCCAGCATTCCGCGCTCATGGCCTAGGGTTGCGTTCGCGACGAACCAGCCCTGGCCCCGCTGGCCGACGATCTGGTGCATGGGGACGCGCACATCGGTGAAGAACGTCTCGTTGAACTCGGCGTGACCGGTCATCGTCTTCAAGGGGCGAACCTCGATGCCCTGCGTGTCCATCGAAAAGATCAGGTAGGAAATGCCGCCATGTTTGGGTGCGTCAGGTTCGGTCCTGACCAGGCAAAAGATCATGTCGGCCTGCTTGGCGGTGCTGGTCCAGATCTTCTGGCCATTGATAACAAATTCGCCGTTTTCGATGTGCGCGCTGGTCTTGAGGTTGGCTAGGTCCGACCCGGCACCGGGTTCGGAATAGCCCTGGCACCATACGATATCGCCTTTCAACGTGGGTTCGATCCAGCGCCGTTTCTGTTCCTCGGTGCCGAGTTCAAGCAGGGTCGGCACGAACATCGAGATTCCCTGATTAGAAAGCCCGCCCGGCACCCTGGCCCGCGCAAATTCCTCTGCGATGATGCGCGATTGGAGAATGTCCGGCTCCGCTCCATAGCCTCCATACTCCTGCGGGATCGTTCGCGCGGTATACCCATGCTCGATCAACAGCTTCTGCCATTCGACTGCCTTGGACGAAGGTCGGGCCGCCCGGTCAGCAGAAGGCGGCGCGAGATGGCGGTGCGCTTCGATGAAAGCCCGCACTTGCTTGCGGAAGACATCGTATTCGGGCCCGTAATCAAGATCCATGACGCTTCTAACTTTCACGCAGGCGGAAAACAGGAAGGCGGAAGTCCTCACCGATCAATTCGAATTCCACTTCCACCGGAAGGTCGAGCGCTAGGCGCTCGTGATCGCAACCAATCAGGCGCGTGGCCATGCGTACGCCCTCTTCCAATTCCACCACCGCCGCCACGAAGGGAATTTCGTCGGCAAAAGCCGGGTGGAGGGCCTGGTGGGTAACGGTCCAGGAAAACAGCGTGCCCTTGCCACTGCTGCGTTCCCAGGAGAATTCCGGCGAGCCGCACTTTGCGCACATATAGCGCGGTAGGTGGCGGAAGCAGCCGCAGCCGCCGCAGCGCTGGAAATAGAGATTGCCGTCTTGGCACCGCTTCCAGAATTCCTGCTCAACCGGGTCTTGCGGGCGAGGTCGCGGTTTGGGCGGCGCAACCTGCGCGGAGGGCCGCATTTTGGGAGGCAGATCGCTCTCGCTGCTCATGCAAACCTCCTGAGAATGGCAATGCTTCCATCGCCAAGGTCACCCCAGCCGGTCACAAGACCAGTTTGGGCTCCCAGCACCTGGCGCTCGCCGCAGTCGTGACGAAGCTGGCGCACTGCCTCGACCACGTGGTTGAGTCCCCAGACATGCGCCTCACTGAGCAAGCCGCCATGGGTGTTGATCGGATAGCGGCCACCCAGCTCAATCTGGCCATTGGCGACGAATTCGAACTGTGCACCCGGTTCGCAATAGCCCATCGCTTCCAGTTGCAGCAGAACGACATAGGTAAAGCAGTCGTAAATCTGCAGGAAATCCATGTCCTCGCGCTTGACGCCCGCCATGTCGAAAGCGCGCGGGGCAGCATAGCTGAGGCCAATCTTGAAGGGATCGGGCCGCGAGGGGATGTCGTCGGCGGGATAGGGGTGGCCTTCCGCGGCACCGGCGATGCTGACGGGCACATGCGGCATATCCCTGGCCCGATCCATTCGCGATATGACTACCGCGCAGGCGCCATCGGTTTCAAGGCAGCAATCGTAAAGGCGGAAGGGCTCGGATATCCAGCGCGCCGAATGATAGGTTTCCGCGTCGAGTTCGCGCCCATAGGTAAAGGCGCGCGGATTCAACTGCGCGTGACGCCGGCAGGCTAGCGCTACCGCTGCCATCGCATCCGCGCCCACGCCGTAAAGCTTCGAGTGACGGGTCGCCAGCCAAGCATACATCTGCACCGGCAGGAACACACCATAGGGGATGTAATAGCCCTGGATGGTATTGGTCAGCGTGTTCATGTTCATCGCCCGAGTGGGCGGGGCACCCGGCTTGGGCCTGAGGGCGGAATAGCCGTTCCAACCGAGCGTCACCAGCACGTGATCGCAAAGCCCGCTGGCGATCGCCATTGCCGCGTTCTGCAGCGCCGTCGTCGGGCTGGCGCCGCCCATGTGAACGGTGGCCGCATAGCGCAGCACATCAATGCCGAGATTGGCGGCCATTTCCTCCGAGGTCGTATAGATCGGCGGCGGCACCATGCCGTCGATGTCGCAAGGTTTCAGCCCGGCATCTGAGATTGCGCGGCGCGAGGCTTCCAGCATCATGTCCACCGCGGTCCGTTCGGTGCCCTTGACGAATGCGGTTTCGCCCACACCGGTTATGGCGGCCTTGTCGGCAAAGGATAAGGTCTGCGAAGCGTTCATACAGCGTACCCGTCTTGCCGCAATTCAGGAATAGAATCTGGCATCGGCCAGCGCCCTTTCGGCCCCTTCGACAAGATCGCGCATGACCTCTGCCGCTGGACGGATCGAATGGATCAATCCAATTCCCTGCCCCGCGAAGCCGGGCATGATATCCTTGCGCTGAGCCTTTATGCCCGAAGCCATGACCGGCCCTGAAATCATCGACTGGTAAGGCATCGGAAGCGGCTCCTTGCCCGCCGCAACCCAAGCATCGGCCCATTTGTTGCGGATCATGCGCGCAGGCTTGCCGGTCAACGAACGGCTAACGACGGTATCTGCATCGCCGCCGTCGGTTATTGCTTCCTTTTGGAACCGTTCAATCCCTGCCTCTTCGGTTGCCAGGAACGCCGTTCCGACCCACGCGCCCAGAGCGCCCAGCATCATCGCTGCGGCGACTCCGCGGCCATCGGAGATTCCACCTGCTCCGATCACGGGAACCCGATCGCCCACCGCGTCGACTACCTGCGGAATCAGCGAGAAGGTTCCGATCGGGGAGTTGTGCCCGCCGCCATCGTGGCCCTGCGCCACAATCATGTCGATGCCGGAATCGACCACCTGCTGGGCGTGCTTGACCTTGCCGAT
Organism: Sphingopyxis sp. LK2115; assembly: GCF_014595975.1. GTDB lineage: Bacteria > Pseudomonadota > Alphaproteobacteria > Sphingomonadales > Sphingomonadaceae > Sphingopyxis. The sequence continues at coordinate 9,115 of NZ_JABWGQ010000011.1, forward strand.
CACCGCCATGACCCTGGTGCCATTGGAATGAAGGCGGTCCATCCACGGTCCGGGATTGCCGAGGCCGGCGGCATAGACTGGCACCTTTTCCTCGATTACCACTTCCATCTGCGCCTCGAAAAACTCCCGCGTGAACAGCTGCGGACCGCCCTTGCCCATTTCCGGCGCGCCAGCCGCGCGCATGGCCATTGCGGCATCCACTTCGGGCAGATCCTCGCGTTCCATGAAATCGCGGGTGAACTGCTGATATTCGCCAAGCAGTGCCATCGGGTTTTCGAGCGAGGCGCCGCTCTGCGGTGCCGAACCGCGCCTGACGGAGGCAGGCAGAAGGGTGTCGACCCCAAATGGCTTATCGGTCAGTTCGCGGGTCTGGCGGATCCAGCTGCGCAACTGGTCTGGCGAGCAGGCCGCAGCGCCAAGAACGCCAAGTCCCCCGGCATTCGATACTGCGGCCGCGAGCGCGGGGACACTCGCCCCGCCCATTCCGGCCAGAAGGATCGGGTATTCGATCCCGAGAATTTCGCATATGCGGCTCTTGAGTGCCATCGTAATACCCTCTCCATCCAGCGCCACCCACCGGCGCCCGTTTTTTACGTCTGTCCCCACCTGACCTTCTGGGACACAAGCTCAGGGCTTCTCTGTGCGAGATAGGAGGCGGAGCCCGCCACGAGACGCGCCATAGCCTGCCGCGCTCCTTCGGCATCGCCCTTGCGCACAGCTTCAAGGACGCGGCGCAAGAAACGCAACTGGACCGCACGCTCTTGCGCCGAATACCCCAGCGAGAGCGAGAATTCGCGGGTAAGCATATGCAACGCGGAAGTCAGAAGGCCGAAAAGCGGATTGCCGCTGGCCCAGCCGAGCATATCGTGAAAACGGCGATTCAGTTCCTCGAACTGGCTGCTCGCTTCGTTTCGCTCCAGCTCTTTGAGGCAATCGGCAAGTGCGCTCAGATCACCCGTGGTCGCGCGCTGGGCGGCATAGGCTGCAACATCCGCCGCAATCGCTTCGCGCAATTCGAGCAAGCCCCTCAAGTCCGCCTCCATGAAATGCAGGATCAGCGAGAGGCTGTTTGCGAAATCGCCAGTCTGCGGGCGAGCGACCACCGGCCCGCCACCGCGACCTAGTTGAAGATGGATAACGCCTTGGAGTTCAAGGAAGCGAAGCGCTTCGCGCAAGGTCGCTCGGGCGACATCGTATCGCGCAAGCATTTCGTCCTCGCGCGCCAACCTGTCGCCCGCAACATGCGCCCCGGCTTCGATATCGCGTACGATGTCCTGCGCAAGCGTGAGCGCACGCTTGGCCTTCCTCGAATCATCGACCTTCGGTTGCATCACTGGGAATCGCTCCTCTGATAAAACCTTATAAGAGTTTATCGGATGGCATGTCCAGCATCAGTCTATGAAGTTTGCAGTGCGGTCAAATGTCGCAACAATCCTTATAAGCTTTATTGACCACACCCTGCGAAACATCTACCTGTTTGATAGCAAGGTGAGTCTGCTTGCCTGGGATGGAGGACGAGACATGAGCATCGACACGATGGAGCTGGATACTGCCGGAAAAGTTGCAGCCATTCCGATCGACGAAATTGATGTCGCACGGCCGAGTCTTTTTCAGCAGGACACGATCGGCCTGTATTTCGACCGGCTGCGCAAAGAGGAGCCGGTCCACTATTGCCGCGAAAGCTATGTTGGGCCTTACTGGTCGATCACCAAGTTCGACGATATCATGGCTGTCGACACCAACCACAAAGTCTTTTCGTCGGAGGCAAAGCTCGGCGGTATCGCCATTCAGGACATGCATTCGGTGGAAGGCGCGCTCGAACTTGAAATGTTCATCGCTATGGATCCTCCAAAGCACGACCAGCAACGCAAGGCCGTCACCCCCGCTGTAGCGCCGTCCAACTTGCTGTTGCTCGAACCGACAATCCGCGAACGAGCGTGTCAGATTCTCGATGATCTGCCGATAGGCGAGGAATTTGATTGGGTTGACAAGGTCTCAGTTGAATTGACCACGATGACCCTTGCTACCCTATTCGATTTCCCGTGGGAGGAACGCCGCAAGCTCACGCGCTGGTCCGACGTCACAACGGCCGCCCCTGAAACCGGCATCGTCGAATCGTACGAAGCGAGGCGTGAAGAACTCATCGAGTGCGCGATGTATTTCAAAGGACTGTGGGAGCAGCGCATCAACGAAGAACCGAAGAACGATCTGATTTCCATAATGGCGCATTCCCCGGCGACACGGGATATGCCCTTCCTCGAATTTCTGGGTAACCTGCTGCTGCTGATCGTGGGCGGCAACGACACCACGCGCAATTCGATAAGCGGCGGTGTGCTGGCGCTCAATCAGAACCCCGATGAATATCGCAAACTGAATGACGACCCTTCGTTGATCGCCAGCATGGTGCCGGAAATCATCCGCTGGCAGACGCCGCTGACTCACATGCGCCGCACTGCGCTGCAGGACTGGGAGATTGGCGGCAAGCAGATCAAGAAGGGCGACAAGGTCGTGATGTGGTACCTGTCGGGCAACCGCGACGAAACGGTCATCGACCGGGCTGACCGGTTCATCATCGACCGCAAGAATCCGCGCCATCACCTGTCATTCGGTTATGGCATCCATCGATGCATGGGTAACAGGCTGGCAGAACTGCAGTTGCGGATCATCTGGGAAGAAATTCACAAGCGGTTCGCCAAGGTCGAAGTGACCGGCGAGCCCGAGCGCCTTTTCTCAAACCTTGTGCGCGGGATCACCAATCTGCCGGTGCGGCTGCACGCGCGCTGATTTGCTGAAGCAGAAATACGGAGTGTATGATGGTCAAAGTGACGTTCGTATCCAGCGATGGAACGCGGCGGGAAGTCGAAATTGCCGAGGGCGAAACCGCACGCGAGGCGGCGCTCTTCAATGATGTACCGGGCATCGACGGCGATTGCGGCGGTGTCTGCGCCTGTGCGACCTGCCATGTCCATGTCGATCCGGCCTGGATCGACAGGGTTGGTCGCCTGGTCGAAGGGGCAGCGGAGGCAGAGCTTCTGCAATTTGCCGAAGGTGCCAACGAATACAGTCGCCTCGCCTGCCAGATACCCATGGTGGAAGGAGTGGAAGGTTTGATTTTGCACGTTCCCGAGCAGCAATACTGACCAGACAGAGCGCAGCCCTGTCGTGCGCGTGCGGCGTCGCAAATTCAGTTTTGAACGGAGGTTTCAGTGCCAACTCAGCTAGAACCTGATGTCTAGACGAGCGAAGACGCATTTCGCACCGAAATGCGGCAATTCCTCGCCGCCCATTTCCCTGACGAATTAAGGGGCGCGGGCAATATGCTGGCCGGGCCCATTGGCAGCTTCGGCTTGTGGATCATCCTGGCCGACGCGCATCCGGAAGCTTCGAGGGACAGCTCCAGCGTGTCGGTGACATCCCCGGCCCGCATGGTGGTACACAGCTTCCAAAGGATGACATAACGGGAGAAGTCGTCGAGCACGGTCGACAGGTACACCAAGCCCCAGCCGATGATCTTGAAGTAGGTGAAGTCGGTCTGCCACATCTCGTTCGACCGCGTCGTCTTGGTGTGGAACCCGTCGGCGGCCTTGATCACGATGAAGGCCGGACTGGCGATCAGGTCATGGGCTTTCAACATACGGTAAACCGTGGCTTCCGACACGAAGTAGCGCTTCTCGTCGGTGAAGCGCACCGCGAGCTCGCGGGGTGACAGGTCGGTTGTATCCAACGCCATGTCGATGATCTGCTGCTGGATATCATCGCAGATGCGGTTCCACACCCGCCTCGGGGCCGATGGCCGATCCTCCAGCGCCTCCGGCCCGCGCTCGAGGTAGCGGTCGTACCAGCGTTAGAAGGTCCGGCGCGGGATGCCCAACTGCTCCAGCGTGCGCTTGGCCGGCAGGTGCGACTGCTCGACGATCCGAATGATCTCCAGCTTCTCGGATGCGGGTTACCTCATTCGTCGTCGGCCCTATCCGCGATCATGCTTTTTTTGAGCAACCGGTTTTCCAGCGTCAGATTGGCCACGCATTCCTTAAGGGCACGGGCTTCGCGGCGCAGGTCGTGCACCTCGCCGGTGGTCGCGGCACGGGCGGTGTCGCCCGCCAAGCGCCGCTTGCCCGCCTCCATGAACTCCTTCGACCACGTGTAATACAAGCTCTGGGCGATGACATCCTTGCAGCACAGCTCGGCGATGCTGTCCTCGCCGCGCAGGCCTTCCAGCACGATCCTGATTTTGTCCTCTGCAGAGAAGTGCCGGCGCGTCGCACGCCGTATGTCCTTCACCAGCCGCTCAGCAGGGGCCTTCGGCGCCGATTTTTTCAAGGAGGATGGGCTTCATCTTATGGGATGGACGCCTCCCGCAATTGGGCCGAGCATGCG
>NZ_JABWGQ010000033.1 GCF_014595975.1 Sphingopyxis sp. LK2115
CGCGATGTGGGGCATACTCCGAGCGAGTTTGTCGAAGAGTCCTTTCCCTCCTCCATTTTCACATTTTCATGCCTGCCCGACCTTCCGGAAATATTCCGGGATTCCCTTGGCATTTCTGATGACCTGTGACGTGACCGCCAGCATTCGTCTAGCCGGCTTTAGTGACGTGACCCCCTGATTTTCCTCGACGCTCGATTAGAGTCTGGCCTGAAGGAAGGACGGACGATGAAGCGTCGAGGAAAATCAGGGGGTCACGTCAAAACCTCAGTTCTTGAGCCGGTAGCCTGTCCGGAACATCCAGAAGATGACGCCCAGGCACAGCGCGAAGAAGAGTGCGACCGCTCCCATGCTAACCTCGATCGCGACGTCGCCCTGCCCGAAGAAGGTCCAGCGAAAGCCGCTGATCAGATAGACGACGGGATTGAACAAGGTCACCGTCCGCCACGCAGCGGGGAGCATGTCGAGCGAATAGAAGGCGCCGCCGAGGAACGTCAGCGGATAGACAATGAGCAGCGGGATTACCTGCAACTGCTCGAAACTTTGCGCCCAGACGCCGATGATGAAGCCGAAGAGGCAAAAGGTCACCGCCATCAGGATCATGAACAGAGCCATAAGCAGCGGATGCGCGACCTGGACATCGACGAACAGATGCGCGGTCGCGAAGATGATCGTGCCGATGATCACCGATTTGGTCGCTGCGGCGCCGACATAGGCGATCACCGTTTCCAGCGGCGACAGCGGCGCCGACAGCATTTCGTAAATCGTCCCCGTCCATTTGGGCATATAGATGCCGAAGGAAGCGTTGCTGATGCTTTCGGTGAACATCGTCAGCATCATCAGCCCCGGCACGATGAACGCGCCATAGGGCACGCCGCCGACCTCGGCCATGCGGCCGCCGATCGCCGAGCCGAACACGACGAAGTAGAGCGCCGTCGTGATGACGGGCAGCATCAGGCTGGTCCAGAAGGTGCGGCCGAACCGCGCCATTTCGAACAGATAGATGGCACGGATGCCGCGGACGTTGGCAATCATGCGACCAGCCCCCTTGCGCCCTTGTCTTCGTGCACCAGCCCGACGAAAATATCCTCGAGCGAGCTTTGCCTCGTGTGCAGATCCTTGAAACCGATGCCGATGTCGCTCATCCGGCGGAGCAGCGAGGGCACGCCGGTCGCTTCGGCCTGACTGTCGAACTCATAGACAAGTTCGTGCCCGTCGCCCGCAAGTTCGAGCTTCCAGTCGGCCAGTTCGGGCGGCACCGCGCCGAGCGGTTCGGCGAGGTTCAGCGTCAGCGTCTTGCGCCCAAGCTTCTTGATGAGCGCATGTTTTTCTTCGACCAGAATGATCTGCCCCTTGCTGATCACGCCGACGCGGTCGGCCATTTCCTCGGCCTCCTCGATATAATGCGTCGTCAGGATGATCGTCACGCCGCGCTCGCGCAGTCCGTGTACCATCGCCCACATGTCGCGCCGCAGTTCGACATCGACCCCCGCGGTCGGTTCATCGAGGAACAGGATTTCGGGTTCGTGACTCAGCGCCTTGGCGATCATCACGCGGCGTTTCATGCCGCCCGACAATTCCATGATCTTGCTGCCGCGCTTGTCCCACAGCGACAGGTCACGCAGCAATTGTTCGATATAGGCAGGGTTCCTGGGCTTGCCGAACAGCCCGCGCGAAAAACTGACCGTCGCGAGCACCGTTTCAAAGGCGTCGGTGTGCAATTCCTGCGGCACCAGCCCGATCATCGACCGCGCGGCGCGGTAATCGCGGGCGTGGTCGTGCCCGCCCACGGTCACCGTTCCGCTGCTCGCGGTGACGATTCCGCAGACGATGCTGATCAGCGTCGTCTTGCCCGCGCCATTCGGCCCGAGCAGCGCGAAGATTTCGCCCTTGTTGATTTCAAGATCGACATTGCTGAGCGCTATGTGACCGCTTTTATAGGTTTTTCCGAGGCCGGAGAGCTGGAGAACGGCTGTCATGGCAGGCGGTCTAGCCGACGCGGCGCCCGGCGCAAAGCGCGAAACTTGCTTGACCTCCCCCCGCCCGTCGGCTTGACCGTCACCGCGCGTGCGGACGTGGCGAAATCGGTAGACGCAGCAGACTTAAAATCTGCCGACCCAGTGTCATGCGGGTTCAAGTCCCGCCGTCCGCACCATATATGCGCCCGATGCGGGCCGGATCAGCGCCGAATCAGCGCCTTTGCCTTCGCGCGCAGACCCAGCCGGTCGAGCAGGGATTTTCCCGCGCCCGCCAGCCGGTCGACGCCGTTCATCAGCCCCAGCGCCGCGCGATTGCCCAGCGTCGGGCGCAGCACCAATATGTCGGCGCAATCGACCGACGCGCGCGCGAACTGCGCCTTGTGCGCGCCGTCACCTTCGGTGAAATCAAAGGCACGAAATCGCCCTTCGGCAAAAAGCGCACGCATCGCTTCGACATGCAGCACGGTTCCGGGGGACAAGGCGGCAAAGGCGGGATCATAGCCCAGATGAGCATAGATGAGGATGTCGCGCTCGACGGGCAGATAAAGATAGGCGATCGCGCGCGCGCCGACGAACAGCAGGAAAGCCCGAACCTTGTCCTCGGCCGCGGCCGCAACAGCGCGCGCCCGGTCGGCCTCGCCCGCGGGCAAGCCTGCCTGCATCAGCCGCGCCTGATAGGTCTGCGCCGACAATATCGCGGCAATGCGCATGAACTCGTCAATCTCATCCGCCGTGCGATAGCGGCGCACGGTCACACCGTCCCCGCAATGAGCGCCGAGCCGCCGCGCCTTGCGCGACAGCGTTTGCCGCGTTCTGGATGAAAAGCCCTGCCACCAGTCGTCGAAACGCAACCCCGCCATCGGCACATAATGGCGCGGATAGGCCTGGCGCTCGACAACAAGCCAGTCGGTCAGACCGGCCTTCAACGCGGGCAGCCGATCGCGCGGCAAGGACCGAAGCAGCCAGCCATCGCGGCCCGCGGGCGGCATGTCGCGCGCCATCGGCGCCAATATGTCGTCGAGGCCATGCGGGACGACGGCCAGATCGCGCCGGATATAGCCGAATGTTCGCCCCGCGATTTCGATGCGCAGCGCGACGCGTTCGCCCATATTTTCGCTTCCCCTGCCCTTCACTTCCCGGTCCATAGTTCGCGATACCTCTGGTCAGCTTTGGCAGCACATGGTTATGATTGGCTTACACGATTTGAGGGATGTGCCGGAATGACAGCAATGGGCCGCACCACATGCCGCGCGATCGCTATCGCGGCCGGCCTGATGCTGACGCTGTCCGGTTGCGACCTGTTCGGCGAGCGCGGGCCGGTTCGCGTCGCCGCGATGGGCGAACTCAACCCGATGGCGAACCCGGCGCGGGGCGAGCTTTCGACCGCCAATGCGGCGCTGCTCGACGCGACCTCGCAAGGGCTGGTCAGCTATGACGGCGAAGGGCAGATCGACACCGGGCTGGCCGACCGCTGGACCGTCACCGCCGATGGGCGCAGCTATATTTTTCGTATCGCCGAGGCGAAATGGACCAATGGCAGCAAGGTCACCGCCGAGACCGTCGCCGCCATCCTGCGCTCGTACCTCGCCCCCGCCAGTCGCCATGTGCTGAAGGATGATTTTCCGGAAGTCGAGACGATCAAGGCGATGACCGACACCGTCATCGAAATCCGCCTGAAGGTGCCGCAACCCGCGTTGCTCGAACTGCTCGCGCAGCCGTCGATGGCGATCGTCAACCGAGGCATGGGCTGGGGACCGATGCGCGCACGCAAGCTTGGCCAGGCGCTGCTGCTCTCCCCCGTCCCCGACCCGCTCGCCGAAGATCCCGAAGCCGCCGAAGCCGCGGCGAACGACCCCGCCGCATCGATCGAACTTGTCGGCACCACGCCGCAGGGCGCGCTCGCGCGGTTCAAGAACGGCTATGCCGACGGCGTGATCGGCGGGCGCTTTTCCACCCTGCCCTATTTCGTCGCGTCGAACATCGGCCGGTCGCGGCTGGTCGTCGATCCCGTGCCCGGCCTGTTCGGGCTGGTCTTTGTCCGCGCCGAAGGCTTTCTGGCGACCGACACCAATCGTGACGCGCTGGTGCGCGCGATCCGACGCGAACGACTGATCGAAGCGTTCGGGCTGACCGAATGGCAGCCGCAGGTGACGCTCCGCCCCGCGCTCTATACACGCGACGGTGGCCCTGCCCCCTTGCAGCCCGCGTGGGCCGATTATGACGCGACGTCGCGGCTTGCTCAGGCGCGCCGCGTCGTCGACGCCTGGCGCGCCGCCGGACGCGAAATCCAACCGCTGCGCATCGCCGTTCCCGACTCGCCCGGCGGCCGCATCCTCTATGCCTATGTCGCTGCCGATCTGGCGGCGATCGGCGTGCCCAGCCGCCGCGTCAAAATGGCGTCGAGCGCCGATCTGCGGCTGATCGACGAGGTCGCGCCGAGCGACGATCCGATCTGGGCGCTGCGCCGCCTGTCGTGCCGCCGCGACACGCTCTGCAACCGCGAGGCGCAGGATCTGATCGAACAGGCATCGGCCAATATCGATGCCGGTCAGCGAACGCGGCAGATCGGCGAGGCGGAGGCGGTGCTCGCGCGTTACGCGCCCTTCATTCCGCTCGCGACCCCGCTGCGATGGTCGGTCGCGTCGCAGCGTCTGACGGGACTGCGAGCCAACGGCCGCGCGCAACATCCGTTGAATCATTTGATTGCCATACCCAACTAATACAGTGGCGTTCGTCCTGGAGCACTTTTGAGAGGACACCGATGGCCCCTTCGCCGCCGAACCCCGACGCGATCTTCGATGCGCTGATCGCGAACCGCACCGACCCGGCCGCGCTGCGCAAGCGCGTCGAAATGCTCGAAATCCTGCTCGAACGCAGCTTTGTCATTCCGGGCCTGGGTCGCCCCGTCGGCCTTGACGCGATCGTCGGGCTGGTCCCCGTCGTCGGCGACGTCATCGCCGCGACGATGGGTGCTTACCTGATCTGGGAGGCGCGGAACCTTGGAATGCCGAAATGGAAAATCTGGCGGATGATCGGCAATCTGGGCGTCGACACCGCGCTTGGCGCGGTGCCGCTGGTCGGCGATGCGTTCGACCTTTTTTTCCGCTCGAACACGCGCAACCTGAAGATCATCAAGAAGCATCTCGACCGGCATCATCCGGCGACGATCACCATAGACCAGTAGATTGCCGGATCAGCATTCCCGTTCGCATCGAGCGGATGGAAGCGAGGCGTTGATCGCACCCTTCCTTTCGGGTGTATAATGCTGCTAGCACAGCACCACCACACCCCAGGGGAGAGTTCCGAATGATCCGCGTCAGCCTTGCCGCGCTTGCGCTCAGCTGTTCCATTGCCGCCATCGCCGCTTCGCCCCAGGACGACCCTTATCTCTGGCTCGAAGACATCGAGGGACCAAAGGCCCTCGACTGGGTCAAAAAGGAGAATGCGAACGCCGACGCGCTGCTCAGGAGCCGCCCCGGCTTCGAGGCCGACCGCAAGCGTGCGCGCGAAATCCTCGACGACGATCGCCAGATCGCGATGCCCGGCGAGGTGATGGGCGATACGATCACCAATTTCTGGCGCGACGCCGCCAATCCGCGCGGCCTGTGGCGCCAAAGCCCGCTCGACGCCTGGCTGGCGGGCAAGCCCGAATGGAGCACGCTGATCGACGTCGACGCGCTCGGCAAGGCAGAGGGGCAGAGCTGGGTCTGGCACGGTGCCGACTGCCTTGCGCCCGATTACACACGCTGCCTCGTCTCGCTGAGCCCCGGCGGCACCGACGCCGACATCATTCGCGAATGGGATCGCACGACGCGGCGCTTCGTCGACGGCGGCTTCACGGTGCCGCTGGCGAAAAGCAGCGTGACGTGGGAAAATGCCGACACGTTGCTCGTCGCGACCGACTATGGCGAGGGCAGCATGACCGCGTCGGGCTATCCGCGCATCGTCAAGCGCTGGAAACGCGGGACGCCGCTGTCGTCCGCGACGACGGTCGCCGAAGGCGCGCCCGACGACGTCGGCATGAATCTGTTCGCGCTGACCGACGGCGACACGCGCTGGCCGATGATCAGCCGCGGCAAGACCTTCTACACCGCCGACCTCTTGCTGCCGAACAGCGACCGGTCGCGCTACATCCCCACAATCGTCCCCGAAACCGCCAGTGTGCGCGACGTGATCGACGGCCAGCTGATCGTTTTTCTGAACCGCGACTGGGGCGACAACCCTGCCGGCTCGCTCGTCTCGCTGTCGCTTGCCGACATGTCGGCCGATCGCAAGGTGGCGATCGTCCCGGCGATGACGCCGACGAAGGCACAGGCGATCGAGGAGGTGTCGGCGACCGACAATATATTGTGGGTCAAGGCGCTGGACGATGTCGAAGGCAAGCTGTTCGCGCTGCGCCGCGACGCCGCGACGGGCGCGTGGCGCCGCAAGGAGGTGCCGCTCGCCGCCAACGCCACGGTCGGGATTGCAGGAACGATCGGCAGGCGCGATACGCTGCTTGCCACGGCCGAGACGATGCTGACCCCGCCGACGCTCTATGCCGTTGCCGAGGGTCAGTCGCCAAAGGCGGTGCAGAGTCTGCCCGCAACCTTCGACGCTGGCGACATGACCGCGGAAAAGCGGTTCGCAACCTCGAAAGACGGGACGAAAATCCCCTATTTCCTTGTCCGCAAGAAGGGCGCGAGCGGCCCGGTGCCGGCCCTCATCCACGCCTATGGCGGTTTCCGCGCCGCGCAGACGCCGGGCTATCTGACCGGCCAGCCCTATCGCGCCGGGCCGCTGGGCCTCTTCTGGGTCGAGGGCGGCAACGCCTATGTCCTCGCGAACATCCGCGGCGGCGGCGAATATGGACCCGCCTGGCACCAGGCGGCGCTCCGCGACAGGCGCCAGAACAGTTTCGACGACCTGCACGCGGTCGCCGAGGATCTGGTCAAGGCGGGGATCAGCGCCAAGGGCCGGATCGCGATTTCGGGCCGTTCGAACGGCGGCGTGCTTGTCGGCGCCGCGATGACCCAGCGGCCGGACCTTTATGGCGCGGTGATCTCCGGCTCGCCGATCAAGGATATGTGGCGATACGACAAGATGCTCGCCGGCGCCTCCTGGGTCGCCGAATATGGCGACCCCGACGAGCCCGGCGACTGGGCGTTCCTGTCGAGATATTCACCCTATCACAATATCCGCAAGGGCGTCGTCTATCCGCCGATCTTCCTCTATCTTTCGACCAAGGATGACCGCGTTCACCCCGGCCATGCGCGCAAATTCGCCGCGCGGCTCATGGAGAACGGCAACCGCGTCTATTATCACGAATATCTGGAAGGCGGCCATTCGGTCGGCGCCGACCATGCCGAAGACGCAGTGCGCGCGGCGATGCTCCACGCCTTCCTGTCGCGCGAGCTCGTCGAAAAGAAATAGCGGGCATGGCGGACAGGATCGCGCTGATCGAGGCCGGCGGCACCAAGTTCGTCGTCGGCGTCGGCGACGCGACGCGCCAGATCCTCGCGCGCACGCGGATAGACACGACGCGCCCCGGCGAAACCATCGCCGCGGCGATCGACTGGCTGCGGGCGCAGGGCGACGATTATTCGGCGGTGGGCATCGCCAGCTTCGGCCCGCTCGACCTCGATCCCGCATCGCCGTCGTGGGGGCATATCCGGCAGACGGCCAAGCCGCACTGGAGTGGCGCGGACATCGCCGGGCCGTTCGGGCGCGCGCTTGCCTGCCCGGTCGCGATCGATACCGACGTCAACGGCGCCGCGCTCGCCGAAGCGATGTGGGGTGCGGGCGCGGAAACGAGGTCGGCGCTTTACCTGACGGTGGGCACCGGGATCGGCGGCGGTGCGGTCATCGACGGACGGCTCATCCACGGCGTCGGCCACCCCGAGATGGGGCATATCCGTATACCGCGCCACCCCGACGACCGGGCGTTCGCGGGCAACTGCCCCTTTCACGGCGACTGCCTCGAAGGCCTCGCGGCGGGTCCGTCGATCAAGGCGCGGTGGGGCGCCTCACTGTCCGAACTCCCCGCCGGCCATGCCGCGCACGGCGTCATCGCCTGGTATCTTGCGCAGGCCGTCGCCACCTTCCAGGCAATCCTCGAGCCCGCACGCATCATCTTCGGCGGCGGCGTCATGGCGACGCCCGGACTGATCGAACGCGTCCGCGCCGAAGCGATGGCGGCATCGAACGGCTATTTCAGCGGCGACCCCGAAACGGTCATCGTGCGCCCCGGTCTTCGCGATGACGCCGGCCTGCTCGGCGCGCTTGCGCTGACCGGCCTCGACGGCCACCTCCGCCGCGTAGCGGGCGCGGGCGGCTGACGCGACGCTCATCGAACCTGCCGCTTCTCCAATTTCCGCGCCAGGGTTCGCCGATGCATCCCAAGCCGCCGCGCGGTTTCGGAGATGTTGAAGCCGGTTTCGACAAGCGTCTGGTGGATATGCTCCCACTCGACGGTCTTGATCGACGACGGGCGCGCGTCGAGCGCGGCGTCGGGGTTGCCCTCGGCGCGTTCGAATGCCGCCTCGATGTCGTCGGTGTTCGACGGCTTGGCGAGATAATAGGAGGCGCCGAGCTTGATCGCCTCGACCGCGGTCGCGATGCTGGCAAAGCCCGTCAGCACGACGATCCGCATCGCCGGATCGGCGGCGCGCAGCGCCTGCACGCACGCCAGCCCCGACGCGCTGCCAAGCTTGAGGTCGACCACCGCATAGCCCGGCCGCGCGGTCGTCAATACCGCATCCATCGCTTCGGGGCTGTCGGCAACGAACACGTCATAGCCGCGCCGCTCGAAGGATCGTTTCAGCGTCCGCGCGAACGTCTCGTCATCCTCGACGATCAGCAGTTGCCGCCTGTCGGTCATACCGTTTCTCCACCCGGCCGTGCCAGCGCCGCCACCGGCAGCCAGATTCGCACAAGTGCCCCGCCCTCGTCGCGGTTGGCCACCGTCGCCCCGCCGCCGAGCTTGCGCAGCACATTGACGAGCAGGAACAACCCCAGCCCGCCGCCGGGGCGCCCCTTGGTCGATCGATAGGGCTGGCCGAAGCCCTCGATCATCTCGTCGCTGAAGCCAGGGCCGCGGTCGGCGATTTCGATCACCAGCATCTCGCCGTCGCGCGACGCGGTGAAGCTGGTCCAGGCGGGCGACACTTCAGCGGCGTTGTCGAGCACGTTGCCGATCACCTGCCGCAGCGCGGGGTCCGACACGATGGCGACATCGGGGCCGAAACGGTCGTGGAACTCCAGCGTGCCGGGGCGGCGCGCGGCGCGCGCATGGGCGACAATCTCGCCGAACGCCGCGCGCATCGTGGTAAGCTGCGGCGCCTCGCCGCGCGCCTCGCCCGCCGACATCAATATGCCGCTGACGATCGCCTTGCACCGCTGCACCGCGGCATCCATGTCGGAAAGATCCTCCTGCAATTCACGGTCGTCCTTCAGCCGCGCCGCCGCCTTCCAGTCGCCGATCAGGACTGACAGCGTCGACAGCGGCGTGCCGAGCTCGTGCGCCGCGCCCGATGCGAGCAGCCCCATGCGCACGATATGATCCTCCTCCGCCGCGCGCTGGCGGCTCGCGGCGAGCGCCGCGTCGCTGTCGCGCAAATTGCGGCTGATCCGCGTGACAAACGCGACGAGCAGCACCGCGATCAGCAGGAAACAGACAAAGCTGCCCTGAAGGTAAAGCCCCATCGGGTCGGCGGCATAGGCGGGCGGCAGCACCAGCGGCGTCGGATCGACGCGAAGCGCCGCGAGCGCGACCAGGGCCGCGGCGACGATCGCCCATGACGAACGCGGCGTGAGCAGGATCGCACCGATCACCACTTGCAGAAGAAAAAGCGACGCGAAGGGGTTGGCGAGCCCGCCGCTGTGATGCAGCTGCCATCCAAGCGCGGCAACATCGAACAAAAGCGCGGCGGTCAGTTCGGCATTGGTCACCGCGCGGCCGCGACGAAGCAAGGCGGTGCTCGCGAGGTTGATCGCGATGAGCACAAGGATCGCGCCGAGCAGGGGACCGCGCTCCAGCGAAATCCCCATCGGCCCGCTGACGATACCGATCGTGGCGAGCTGTCCGCCCACCGCGAGCCAGCGCAGCTGAATCAGCAACGCCATGTTGCGGCGGCCGGCGGGCGCCGTGCTGGACGTCGGCGGCAGGGTCGAAAGCGCGGTCATCAATCGCGACTATGCCACAGTCGCCAGGCAAAAAAGAGGCTGAGCGCGCATAGTGCGAACCAGGTCAGCGCATAGATCAGATGATGATCGCGAAAACGCACGACGGTCAGTCCGCCGACCGGATAACCGCCAGCGTTCGGCGCCGCGTCGGCATCGACGAAATAGGGGGCGGTCCTGCCCAGTCCGCGCGCCTTCGCAATCGCTGCAACATCGCGCGAGAACCAGCGGTTCGCGGCCGGGTCGTTGTCGCGCAGGAAGGCGCCGCCGGGCTCGCTCACGCGCAAAAGGCCCGACACCGTCACCGGCCCCGCGACATTGCCCGCCGCCCGCGTCGCTGCCTCGCGGCGACTCGATGGCACGAAACCGCGATTGACGAGCAGCGTGAAGCGCGGCGTTTCAAGCGGCGTCAGCACCCAGAAGCCCGCGCCGCGCTCGGTCACCGCCTGAACCAGCGTCTCGCGGTCGTGGCGGAATACGCCCGTCGCGGTGACGCGGCGATAGGCGTCGTCGCTTGCGTTGATGCGCGGCCAGGCATCGGGGCCGGGCGCCGCCACCGGCGCGGCGGCGATCCGCGCATCGACTGCGGCGATCAGTTCATGCTTCCACGCGCGGCGTTCGACCTGCCACATGCCGAGGCCCGCGAAAAGCATCGCCGCGATCAGCGCCGCCGCGGCAAAGCCCGCGCGGCGGGCGCGCGTCACGGCGCCTGGCCTTCAACCTGACTCGTCGCCTCGTGCGGCATCGGCATCATGTTGGTGTTGAGGTGGTGCATCACCCACAGCGACCCCGCGAGCATGATCACGACGACGATGACGGTAAAGACAAGCGAGGTCAGCGACCATCCGCCCTCGGCCTTTGGCGTCATGTGCAGGAAAAAGATCATGTGGACGACGATCTGCGCGACGGCAAAGCCCATGATGATCGCGCCGGTCGTGCCCGCGCTCAACGGCATCGTCATCACCAGCCAGAAGGGGATGGCGGTCAGGATCACCGACAGCACGAAACCGATGACATAGTCGCGCATTGTGGCGTGCGGCATCTCGATCTCGTGATGACCGTGCGCCTCGGCGTGGGGATCGGCGCTCATCGCAGCACTCCCATCAGATAGACAAAGGTAAAGACACCGATCCACACGACGTCGAGGAAGTGCCAGAACATCGAAAGGCACATCACCCGGCGCTTGTTCGCGGCGATCAGCCCGTGCTTCGACAGCTGGACCATCAAGGTCGCCAGCCAGATGATGCCAAAGGTGACGTGCAGGCCGTGCGTGCCGACAAGGGTGAAAAAGGCCGAGAGAAAGGCGCTGCGCTGCGGCGTCGCCCCGATCTCGATCAGATGGTGGAACTCGTAAAGCTCGATTCCGAGGAAGGCGAGCCCGAACAGGCCGGTGACGGCCAGCCAGAGCTGCACGCCCTTCACCTTGCCCTGCTGCATCTGGAGCACCGCAAAGCCATAGGTGATCGACGAGAAGAGCAGCATCGCGGTGTTGAGCGCGATCAGTTTCAGGTCGAACAGATCCTTCGGCGCCGGCCCCGCGGCATAGCTGCCGCCGAGCACCGCATAGCAGGCAAAGAGGATCGCAAAGATGAGGCAGTCGCTCATCAGATAGATCCAGAAGCCCAGCATCGTGCTGTGCCCCTCGGGATGCGCCTGTTCGTCAAGCTGGTAGAAGCTGACGGGTTCGTCGGCGGTCAAGCTGTTGGCACTCATCGCATCAGGCTCCGGCCGCCAGCTGGCGGGTGCGCGCGTCCTCGACCGCCGCGACCGTCGCCGCCGGAATGTCGAAATCGCGCTGATAGTTGAACGTATGCACGATCGCCCCCGCGATCACCGCGACGAAGCTCGCCGCCACCAGCCACCAGATATGCCAGACGAGCGCGAATCCCAGGACGAGGCAAATGCCCGACAGGATGATCCCCGCCCCCGTATTGCTTGGCATATGGATGTCGCGATAACCGCCGATCGGCCGCTGGTGCCCGCGCTTCTTCATGTCGTACCAGGCGTCAAGGTCGTGGATCACGGGCGTAAAGGCGAAATTATAGTCGGGCGGCGGCGAGCTGGTCGCCCATTCGAGCGTGCGGCCGTCCCACGGATCGCCGCTTTCCTCGCGCAGCTCCTTGCGGCGCCAGATGCTTACCGCGAACTGGACCAGCATCGCGCCGATGCCCGCGGCGATGATGAGCGCGCCGACCCCCGCGATCGCGAACCAGATTTGCAGGCTGGGGTCGTCGAACACGCGCATCCGCCGCGTCACGCCCATCAGGCCGAGGACATAGAGCGGGGCAAAGGCGACCCAGAAACCGACGACCCAGCACCAGAAGCTGATCTTGCCCCAGAAAACGTCGAGCTTGAAACCGAACGCCTTGGGCCACCAATAATTGATCGCCGCGAACAGGCCGAACAATACGCCGCCGATGATGACATTGTGGAAATGCGCGATCAGGAACAGCGAATTGTGCAGCACGAAGTCGGCGGGCGGCACCGCTAGCAGCACCCCGGTCATGCCGCCGATGACAAAGGTCAGCATGAAGGCGATCGTCCACATCATCGGCAATTCATAACGAATGCGGCCGCGATACATGGTGAAGAGCCAGTTGAAGAGCTTGGCCCCGGTCGGGATCGAAATCACCATCGTCGTGATGCCGAAAAAGCTGTTGACGCTTGCCCCCGACCCCATGGTGAAGAAATGGTGCAGCCAGACGATATAGGACAGGATCGTGATGCACACGGTCGCATAGACCATCGACGTATAGCCGAAGAGGCGCTTGCCCGAGAAGGTCGAGGTAACTTCGGAAAAGACGCCGAACAGCGGCAGGATGAGGATGTAAACTTCCGGGTGCCCCCAGATCCAGATCAGGTTCACATACATCATCGGCGATCCGCCGAGATCATTGGTGAAGAAATTGGTGCCCGCGTAGCGATCGAGGCTGAGCAGCGCGAGCGTCGCGGTCAGGATCGGGAAGCTCGCGACGATCAGGATGTTCGAGCAGAGCGAAGTCCAGGTAAAGACCGGCATCTTCATCAGCCCCATACCCGGCGCGCGCAGCTTCAGGATGGTGACGATCAGGTTGATGCCCGACAGCGTCGTGCCCACCCCGGCAATCTGAAGGCCCCAGATATAATAATCGACCCCGACATTGGGGCTGTAGGCGATCCCCGACAAGGGCGGATAGGCCAGCCAGCCGGTCTGCGCATATTCGCCGACGAAGAGCGAGATCATCGTCAGCGCCGCGCCCGCGCTCGTCATCCAGAAGCTGAAATTGTTGAGGAAGGGAAAGCTGACGTCGCGCGCGCCGATCTGGAGCGGCACGATATAATTCATCAGCCCGGTGATGAACGGCATCGCGACGAAAAAGATCATGATGACGCCATGTGCGGTGAACACCTGATCATAATGATGCGCGTTGAGGTAACCTTCGGACCCGCCGAACGCCATCACCTGCTGCAATCGCATCATGATCGCGTCGGCAAAGCCGCGCAGGAACATGATGAGGCCCAGGATCATGTACATGATCCCGATCCGCTTATGATCGACGGTGGTGAACCACTCCTTCCACAAATATCCCCACAGGCGATATTTGGTCAGCAGCGCAAGGATGGCGATGCCGCCGATCGCCACCACGATGAAGGTGACGACAAGGATCGGTTCGTGCAGCGGGATCGCGTCGATCGACAGCTTGCCGAAAATCGGGTGCGTCGGTGGGGCGGGATGCGGGATGATGGCGTCGGACATGGATTTCAGCTCGGCAGACGGTCAGGACAGCGGGGGCGTGACGGCGGGCGCGTTCAGCGCGGTGCGGGCGGGCTTGCCCGGCAGTGGCAGCCCCTCGCCCTTCAGCTTCTCCGGCGACACGGGCTTGGCGTCGGGGCGGTCGTTCGACATCACCGGCGCGCTGCACCAGGCGGCGACATAGCGCATCGACCAGCGCGCCGCGTCGACGGTGCCGCGCGCGGCGAACTTGTCATAGGTGACCTGCCGGACATTGCCGATGCCCGCGATCCCCGCGCCGCCCGCGGCATCGAGCGACATCATGTCGTGCATGCACATCTTGCCCGGCTCGACGCACATATTGACCACCGCGTCGAACAGCTGCGGGTCGCTTGCGACGAAGCGGCGGACAGGCTCCTTCTGCGACGGCGTTTCGAGCTTCAGATAGGCATTGCGGTCAAGGTCGCCTTCGGCCGACGCGCGCGTCGCGACGACCCATTGGTCGAACTCGGCGGGGGACAGACTCCTGACGCCAAAGCGCATGTTGGAAAAGCCCCAGCCCGAATAATTGGCCGAAAAGCCCGTGAACTCGCCCGTCTTGTCGAACACGCCATGAAGTTTGGTCTCCATCCCCGGCATCGCATAAATCTGTCCGGCGAGCGCAGGCACGTAAAAGCTGTTCATCACCGACGAGGAGGAAATGCGGAAACGCAGCGGCCGATCGACCGGCACCGCCAGCTCGTTGACCGTCGCCACCCCCTGTTCGGGATAGATGAACAGCCATTTCCAGTCGAGCGCGACGACCTGCACGTCGAGCGGCTTCACCTCCGCCGCGACGGGCTTGCCCGGACCCGTGCGCGCGAGCGGGCGATAGGGGTCGAGCAGATGCGTCGCCACCCATGTCACCGCGCCGAGGCAGATGATGATGAGCAGCGGCGCCGACCAGATGACCAGCTCAAGCTGCGTCGAATGGTCCCAGTCGGGCTTGTAGGTCGCGTCCCGGTTCGACGCGCGATATTTCCATGCGAAAAAGATCGTCAGCGCCATCACCGGCACGATAATCAGCAGCATCAGCGCCGTCGAAAGCACGATCAGATTGCCCTGCTGGCGCGCGACGTCGCCTGCGGGATCGAGCACGACCATGCCGCAGCCCGACAAGAGCGGCGTTGCGGCGAGCAGCGGCAGCAGCCGCATCGGGGCGGAAAAACGGGAGTGATCAGCGGGCATGACGCGCGCCTAAGCCTCCTTTGCTGCACTGCACATAGGACATTTTGTCCAATCCCGCGATGCGTCGTCATCGCGCAGGGGCGTTTTCATTGCGGGCGCTTTTGCCCTATGACCGACTCGTGCCCGTGCATCCTGACGTGCCGCGGGCGCCAGCTCAAGGATTGTTGCCATGGCTGCCGATACTGTCCCCACGAGCGAGGCTGAACGCGACGCGCGCGCGCTCCACGGTGCCGACAAAAACGGGGACGGGCACCGCATCGACCCGGCCGAAATCGCCATCGGCGTCATCATCGGCCGCACCTCCGAATTTTTCGACTTTTTCGTCTATGCGATCGCGTCGGTGCTGGTCTTTCCGAAGCTGGTGTTCCCGCACGTCGATCCGCTGACCGGCACGCTCTGGTCGTTCGCGATCTTTGCCCTTGCCTTCGTCGCGCGACCTGTCGGCACGATCATCTTCACCGCCATCGACCGCGCCTATGGCCGCGGCGCCAAGCTCACCATCGCGTTGTTCCTGCTCGGCGGCTCGACTGCGGCCATCGCCTTTCTGCCCGGTTACGAATCGATCGGCATCGGCGCCGCGCTGCTCCTCGCGCTGTTCCGCATGGGCCAGGGCGTCGCGCTCGGCGGCTCGTGGGACGGCCTTGCCTCGCTGCTCGCATTGAACGCGCCCGAATCGAAGCGCGGCTGGTATGCGATGATCCCGCAGCTCGGCGCGCCGCTCGGCCTGATCGTCGCCAGCCTGCTCTTCATGTTCCTGATCTCGGCGCTGCCGGCAGAGGATTTCCTCGCCTGGGGCTGGCGCTACCCCTTCTTCGTCGCCTTTGCGATCAACGTCGTCGCACTTTTCGCGCGGTTGCGCATCGTTGTGACCCCAGAATATGCCGAATTGTTCGAGAATCGCGCGCTCCAGCCCGCGCCGCTGGCCGAAACGGTGCGATCGGAGTGGAAAACGATTGTCATCGGCGCTTTCGCGCCGCTCGCAAGCTTTGCGATGTTCCACATGGTCACCGTCTATCCGCTGTCGTGGGTGTTCCTGTTCACCGACGAAACCCCCGCGCGCTTCCTGATGATCGAGGCGATCGCCGCAGTCGGCGGCGTCATCGCGATCATCGCCTCGGGCTATCTTGCCGATCGCTTCGGGCGCCGCACCGTGCTCGCCGCGACGGCGGCGGCAATCGCGGCATTCAGCGGTTTCGCCCCGCAGCTGCTCGACGCCGGCCAGGTCGGCGAGGCGAGCTTCATGATCCTCGGCTTCCTGCTGCTCGGCCTGTCGTTCGGGCAATCGTCGGGTGCGCTCTCGTCGAACTTCACCCCGCGACATCGCTATACCGGCTCGGCCTTCACCACCGATCTCGCCTGGCTGTTCGGCGCCGGCTTCGCGCCGATGGTCGCGCTGTGGCTGTCGAGCGAATTCGGGCTGATCGCTGCGGGCGCCTATCTGCTGTCGGGCGCGATCGTCACGCTGGTTGCGCTATGGCTCAACCGCGAACTCGCGCGCACGATTGATTGACGACGCACAGGCGGGTTACGCAGCTTTGCCGATCTGCACAATCCAAGGCAAAGCCGCAGTGAGAATTGGGGACGGATTCCCTTGTTCGCCAGTGGATAAAATCGAATCCGGCGGCAAAACCTGGGTCGACGTGGACGCTCGACGATAGCAACCGGATGGTCGCCTTCATGGTCCAGAATCAGGCAGACCGCCGGTTCGCTTAACCTCAGGTGATATCCTGTTCGCCGTCTTGCTCGTCGTAAACCCTTCCTCTCAAGAGGTCGGGCCGCCGGCAATGCCGGAAACGGTTCATAAACCTGTGTTTTCTGGTGTTTCATCGCCTTGGGAGGCGGTGGTGGACAGGGCTGGATTCGAACCAGCGTACGGAAACCCGGGCAGATTTACAGTCTGCTGCCTTTAACCACTCGGCCACCTGTCCATGGGGTCCGCGTTGGGAAGAGGCCCAATGGCGAAACGAGGCTTGCCTGTCAATGCCAGTCATGGGAAAGGCGCGGCCATGAGACAATTTTCCCGTCACCGCCGACCCACCGGCGGAAACCAGCGCGGACAGGCCGTGCGCTTCTGGGGTCGCCATGCCGTTCTTGCCGCGCTCGCCAACCCCGACCGGACCGTCAAGCGCATCTGGGGCACGCGGGACGCGCTGAGCCAGCTCGACCTGCCGCCGGTGATTCCGATCAGCTATGCCGACGTCGCCGACCTTGCACGCCTCGTCGCGCGCGACGCGCCGCACCAGGGGCTGGTGATCGAGGTCGAACCGCTCGACAGCATCTATCTCGGCGACTTGCTGCAGGAAGAAGTCGATGCCGAAAGCAAGCGCCCGCTCGTCATTCTCGACCAGGTCACCGATCCGCACAATATCGGCGCGGTGCTGCGCTCGGCCGCGGCGTTCGACGCGGCAGCGATCATCACCCAGGATCGCCACAGTCCGCCCGAAAGCGGCGTCATCGCGCGGTCGGCATCGGGCGCGCTCGAAAGCGTGCCGTGGGTGCGCGTCGTCAACCTGTCGCGCGCGCTGGAGGAAATCGCCGAAGCGCAATATTGGCGTATCGGGCTGATGGGCGACACCGAAACGACGCTGGGCGAAACGCTGGACGGCAGCAAGGTCGCGCTCGTGCTTGGGTCCGAAGGCGACGGGATGCGCCACAATGTCATGGAACATTGCGACGTGCTGGCGCGACTGCCGATCTCGCCGCGGATGGAGAGCCTCAATATCTCGAACGCCGCGGCGATCGCGCTCTATGCGGTCGCGACCGCGGCAGGCTGAAACTTTACACCATCGTCATTGCGAAAAGCCGAAGGCGATGCGGCAATCCGGAAGTCGCGCAAACCGCTCCGCATGGCTTCGCCATGCCCGCAATGGCAAAGGAGATATGGTCAATCCTCCGCCGCGATCCGCACCTTCAGCCCGTCCAGCGCGTCGCTGAACGGGATCTGGCACGACAGGCGCGATGTCTCGTCGCGGTCGGTGGTCGAATCGAGCAGGTCGTTTTCGTCCTCGCTCATCGCGGGCATCGCGGCGGTGTCGCCGGCTTCGACATGGACGTGGCACGTCGCGCACGAACAGCAGCCGCCGCAAAGCGCGAGCAGCTCGTCAAAGCCCGCCTCGCGGATATTCTCCATCACGGTCAGGCTGGTGTCGCCCTCGATCTCATGCTCGGTCCCGTCGCGCGTCACGACAATCAGCTTGGCCATGCTCGTCCCCATAGATTTGTGTCGCTGGCGCTATGTCGCGCGTTGCCTGCCAAATCAAGCGTTGCTATCAGCAACTTTGGGAACAAAAGGAGAATATGGGATGGGCCTCAGCCAGGAGCAGCTGAACGCGGGAATTGACGCGCTGGCGGAACGCGACGCCAATTTCGCGCGCGCGCTCGGCAACGCCGGTTATCCCGAACCGCGCATTCGCGAACGTGGCTATGCGACTCTGCTCCGCACCATTGTCGGCCAGCAGGTCAGCGTCGCCGCCGCGACCTCGATCTGGAACAAGCTGGAGGCTGCATTCGGTCAAGGTTGTCCGGCCGAAGTCATCGCCGCGGCCGATTCCGATACGCTGCGCGGCTGTGGCCTTTCTGGACAGAAACAGGGCTATGCCAAAAGCCTTGCGCAGCTGGTTCTCGATGGCGAGCTGACCTTCGACGCCCTGCCCGCCGACGACGAGGAAGCAATCGCGCTGCTCACCAAGGTCAAGGGCATCGGGCGCTGGTCGGCGGAGATTTATCTGCTCTTTGCCGAAGGACGCGCCGACATCTGGCCGGCGGGCGACCTGGCCGTGCAGGAAGCCGTTGGCCGGATCCTCGGACTCGGCGCACGGCCGAGCGAGAAACAGGCGCGCGAACTCGCCGAACCCTGGCGCCCCCACCGCGGCGCCGCCGCGATCTTCAGCTGGCATTGCTATAATATGGACGTGATCTAGGCGGATCGGATCGATTCACGAAAAGCAAGTTATTTCCAGGGTGCAGGAAAGTTCAGCCCTGAACTCGCGCTTACCCGGCCACGACGGCGAAGCCCCCTGTCCGCCTTGCCGGGGCCTGTCCCAAGCCGGACAGCGAGCGCATTTATCCACTAAAGGAAAGAGCCGGATGAAGGCCGGGAAAGCCGGATCAAGCAGGACAGCGATTTTTTCGAGATCGGATCTGGCGTGGAAGGCGGACAAGGACCAACGTCCAACCGTCACCATTACAGGCCAACCCGATGAAGCCGCCTCGCCATGACGAACAAAAGGCCGGGCGGAGCATCCTCCACCCGGCTTTTCGATTTCCAGTCGCGCGACCTTATTTCTTCGCGGGGGCAGCCTTCTTTGCCGCAGGCTTCCTGGCCGCGGGCTTGGCGTCGGTGTCGGCCTTCGCCTTGGCGGGTGCCTTCTTGTCAGCGGCGGCGGGCTTGTCCTCGGCTTTCGCAGCCGCGGCCTTCTTCACCGGCGCCGTCTTGGGCTCGGCCGACTTTTTGGCCGCTGCCTTCTTCGCGGGCTTTTCGTCATGGTCGTGGCCGCAGCCCGGCCCATGGACGTGGCCGTCGTCATCGGCTTCGATCGCGGCTTCGAGTTCCTCGCGGGTCGTTTCGCGATCGGTGATCTCGGCCTTGTCGAACAGGAAGTCGACGACCTTGTCCTCATAGAGCGGCGCACGAAGCTGCGCGGCGGCGAGCGCATCCTGCTGGACATATTGGACGAAACGCTGACGATCTTCGGGGCGATACTGCTGCGCCGCCTGCATGATCAGGCGCTGCATTTCCTGCTGCGATACCTGCACGCCATGCGCCTGGCCGATTTCCGAAAGAAGCAGGCCCAGGCGGACGCGGCGCACCGCGATGGCGCGATATTCTTCGCGATCCTTTTCCAGCTCGGCCTTGGCCGCTTCGGGATCCTCCTCGTGGCTCGCTTCATGTTCGAGTTGCTGCCAGATCTGGTTGAACTCCGCTTCGACCATCGTCGGCGGCACTTCGAAATCATGGGCGGCGGCGAGCTGGTCGAGCAGCTTGCGCTTCATATAGGTGCGCGTCAGGCCGTTCAGCTCCTGCTCGACCTGGTCCTTCATCAGCTCTTTCAGCTTGTCCAGACTTTCGAGGCCGAGCGACTTGGCGAAATCATCGTCGATCTTCGACGCGGCGGGAAGCTTCACTTCCTTCACCGTCACCGCGAATTCGGCGTCCCTGCCCTTCAGCGTGTCGACCGGATAATCTTCGGGGAAGGTGACCTTCAGCACCTTCTCGTCGCCCGCCTTGACGCCAACGAGCTGATCTTCAAAGCCCGGAATCAACTGGCCCGAACCGATTTCGACCGCCATATCCTCGCCCGTGCCGCCGTCAAAGGGGGTGCCATCGACGCTGCCGGCAAAATCAATGATGACCTGGTCGCCGGTCGCAGCTTTTCTGGTCTTCGGCGCTTCCTCAAAGCGCTTCATCTGCGCGGCGAATTCCTCGATCTTTGCCATCACCGCCTTGTCGTCGACGGGAACGGTCAACCGCTCAAGCTTCAGCCCGTCGATCGACGGCGCCTCGATGTCGGGCAGCACTTCGAGCGCGACGGTGAGTTCGGCATCCTTGCCGGTTTCATAACCATCGGCCAGCGTCACCGCGGGCTGGAGAGCCGGGCGCAGCTTTTCCTTTGCCATCAGATCCTTGACGCCCTGGTCGATCGCCTTGTTGAGGGCGTCGGCCGACAGCGCGGCGCCGTGCATCTTGCGGATCAGGTTCGGCGGCACCTTGCCGGGGCGGAAACCGGGCATACGAACCGTCGGGGCGATGCTCTTCACCTCCTCGTCGACGCGCGCGTCGATGTCCTTGGCGGTAATGGTGAGGCGATATTCGCGCTTCAGGCCTTCGTTCAGCGTTTCGACGGTCTTCATTGCCTTGGTCTTATCCTTGCTCAAAATATCGTATCGAACCCCGTCAAAATGGCGAAGTTCCCCATGATCCCGGCCTGCATTGCAGATTGGTGCGGGCGAAGGGACTCGAACCCCCACATCTTGCGATACTGGTACCTAAAACCAGCGCGTCTACCAATTCCGCCACGCCCGCTCAGAGCTTTGGCCGGGTGCACGGATGCCATGCGCTGTGCCGCGCACGCCCGTGCGGGCCGGGCGGCGCTATAGCAGACGGGACGCCGAGGGCAAGGGCGGAACGCCGCGAAATGCACCGGCCGGAACGAGACGCACGCCGGGGCGTTTGGCAAGCGAGGAGACAGACAATGGCGGCCCCCTATCCCACGCCGAAGCCCGACAGGATCGAACCCCAATCACCGCCCGAAACGCCGGCGCGCCCCGTCCCGCCCGAAGCACCGCCCGGACAGCCCGCCGAAATCCCCGGCCACCCCGGCGGCGGCGATATCGACGAACCTGGACGCGGCCCGGACGAACTGCCGCCGCAGCAGCTTTGACGCTGCCTGTCATCCCGGCAAAGGCTGGTGTGACGACTCCACCAAGAGCGATTATCCTCTGGGGAACGACGCGCCGCGCCGCCACTTCGGCCAGCATCGCCTTCAGCGCCGCCGCGTCGTGCCAGCGGCCGCCGACCATGACACCGAGCGGCGCGCGCAGCGTCGCCGGATTCGCCAGCGGATTTTCGGCGACAAGTAACAGGTCGGCGCGATAGCCCGGCGCGACGACGCCGAACTTCGCCGCTCCCAGCACCTTGCCCTCGTTCACCGCAATCCGCGTCCGCCCGGCAAAGCTGTTCGTCGCCTCGCCCATGTTGAGCATCGTCGTGACACCGTTGGCGAGCAGCAGCCACAAGTCGTCGCGGCTCGTTACATGATTGTGCATGTCAGCCAGGCCGGGAATCAGCGACGCGCCCCTGCCGTCGATCACTGGCGTCCCCGCCGGCAATTTCGCCCTGGTCCCGATGCTGGCGATCACGCCATCGGTAACGATCACCGTTGTGCGCGGGATCACGCGCTGCGTGTCCATCGGCACGACGTTGATGTTTGTGAAGACGACGGTCTCCGCGCGCGCGAGCGTGGCGCAAGCGGCAAGCAGCCAGAGGGTCAGGAACGCGCGGAGCAACGCGCGAGCCTCAGCCCAGCGCCTTCTTCAGCAGTTCATTCACCACCTGCGGGTTCGCCTTGCCCTGCATCGCCTTCATCGTCTGGCCGACGAAGAATCCGAACAAAGCTTCCTTGCCGCCCCTGTACTGATCGACCTTGTCGGCATTGGCGGCCAGCACCTCGCCGATGACCTTTTCGATCGCGCCGGTGTCGCTCGTCTGCTTGAGGCCCTTTTCCTCGACGATCTTCGCGGGCGCATCGCCCGTTTCGAGCATGATCTCGAACACCTGTTTCGCGATGCTGCCCGAAATCGTGCCATCGGCGACAAGGCCGAGCAGTTCGGCCGCCTGCGCGGGGGTTACCGGACAGTCGGAGATGTCCTTGCCGAGCCGGTTCAATGCGCCGAAAAGTTCGCTCGTCACCCAGTTCGCCGCCGCCTTGGGCTCGGCGCCGGCGTCGAGCAGCGCGTCGAACCAGCGCGCGCTTTCGACCTCTGCGGTCAGCACCCCGGCATTATAGGCCGAAATCCCCGCGGCTTCGTAACGCGCCCGCTTGGCGTCGGGCAGTTCGGGCAGGCTCGCGCGGCATTCGTCGAGAAAGGCGTCATCGAGTTCGAGCGGCAACAGGTCGGGATCGGGGAAATAGCGATAGTCATGCGCATCTTCCTTGGACCGCATCGTCCGCGTCGTCCCTGTGTCGGGGTTGAACAGCCGCGTTTCCTGCACGACCGCGCCGCCGCTTTCGATCAGTTCGACCTGCCGACGCGCTTCATACTCGATCGCCTGCATCACGAAGCGCACCGAGTTGACATTCTTCGTCTCGGTGCGCGTGCCGAATGGCTCGCCGGGTCGCCGCACGCTGACGTTGACGTCGGCGCGCATCGAGCCTTCCTCCATATTGCCGTCGCACGAGCCGACATAGCGCAGGATCGCACGCAGCTTGCGCAAATAAGCCCCCGCCTCGGCGGGCGAGCGCATGTCCGGCTTTGACACGATTTCCATCAACGCAACGCCCGAGCGGTTCAGATCGACGAAGCTCATCGTCGGATGCTGGTCGTGCATCAGCTTGCCGGCGTCCTGCTCGACATGGATGCGCTCGATCCCGATCATCTTGCCGTGCGCGATGCCCGCTTTCTCATCAGCCTCGATATGCAGCGAACCTTCGCCGACAAGTGGATGATAAAGCTGCGAAATCTGGTAACCCTGCGGCAGATCCGCATAGAAATAATTCTTGCGGTCGAACCGCGACCATTTGTTGATCCGCGCCTCGATCGCCATCCCCGTGCGCACGGCCTGGCGGACGCACTCGCGGTTGGGCACCGGCAACATCCCCGGCATGGCGGCGTCGACCAGCGACACCTGCGTGTTGGGCTCGGCCCCGAACGCCGTCGCGGCGCCCGAAAACAGCTTGGCGTTGGAGGTGACCTGCGCGTGAACCTCAAGGCCGATCACGACCTCCCACTCGCCGGTTTCGCCCTTGATGCGATAATCGCTCATCTTACCACCACTTCTCCGCACGCGCCGTAAAGCCCGCCCGCTCCTCAATTGCCAGCCCCGCGTTGAGCACACCCTGCTCGTCGAACGCCTTGCCGATGATCTGCAAGCCCAGCGGCAGCCCTTCGCGGTTCAGCGCCGCGGGGACCGACATGGCGGGCAGCCCCGCGAGGCTCGCGGGGACCGCGAACACATCGTTCAGATACATCGCCAGCGGGTCGGCGGCCTTTTCGCCCAGCCCGAACGCCGCCGACGGCGCGGTCGGGGCGAGGATCACGTCGCACGAGGCAAAAGCCGCCTCGAAATCGCGCGCGATCAGCGTCCGCACCTTCTGCGCCTGCGTGTAATAGGCGTCGTAGAAACCGGCCGACAGCACATAGGTGCCGATCATGATGCGGCGCTTGACCTCGGCCCCAAAGCCCTCGGCGCGCGTCGCGGCATACATCTCCTGCAACCCCGCTCCCTGCGGCAGGTCGCGCAAACCATAACGCACGCCGTCATAGCGCGCGAGGTTCGACGACGCCTCGGCGGGCGCGATGATATAATAGGCGGGCAGCGCATATCGGGTATGCGGCAGGCTGACCTCGACCACGTCGGCGCCCGCATCCTTCAGCATCGCGATCCCCGCGTCCCACATCGCGTCGATGTCGGGGTCGATGCCATCCAGCCGATATTCCTTGGGGATACCGACCGTCTTACCCTTCAAATCACTCGATAAAGCATCTTCCCAACGGGGCACCGGCAGGTCCAGACTCGTCGCATCCTTGGGGTCGAAACCCGCCATATTTTCGAGCATGATCGCGCAATCGCGCACGTCGCGCGCCATCGGTCCCGCCTGATCGAGCGAGCTTGCAAAGGCGACGATGCCCCAGCGCGAACAGCGGCCATAGGTCGGTTTGATCCCCGTAATGCCGGTGAAGGCCGCGGGCTGGCGGATCGAACCGCCGGTGTCGGTCCCCGTTGCCGCCGGGCACAGCCGCGCCGCGATCGCCGCCGACGAACCGCCCGACGAGCCGCCCGGTGCGAGCGCGGCGTTCCCGCCGTCCTTCCGCCGCCACGGCGAGATCACATTGCCGAAATAGCTTGTCTCGTTCGACGAGCCCATCGCGAACTGGTCGAGGTTGAGCTTGCCGAGCATCCCGGCACCTGCGTCCCACAATTTCTGGCTGACGGTCGATTCATAGCGCGGCACGAAACCTTCGAGCATATGGCTCGCCGCGGTCGTCTGGACGCCCTTGGTGCAAAACAGGTCCTTCATGCCGATCGGAACGCCCGAAAGCGGCTTGAGCGTGCCCGCCGCGCGGTCGGCATCGGCCGCCTTCGCGGCCTCGATCGCATGTTCGGGCGTCTCGACGATGAAGGCGTTGAGCGCCTTTGCGTCCGCGACATTGGCGTTGAACGCTTCGGCGACCTCGACGGCGCTGAAATCGCCGGCGCGGTGCCCGTCGCGGATCTGCGCAACAGTGAGGTTGGTCAAATCGGTCATTATTCGATCACCTTGGGAACACCAAAGAAGCCATGCTGCGCGGCGGGTGCGTTGGCGAGCACATCGTCGCGGCGGTTGCCGCCGGTGAGCGGGTCGGCATCGACCACGTCGTCGCGCAGGCGGAGCGTGTTCGGGATCACCGCGGTCATCGGCTCCACCCCGCTCACATCGACCTCGCCGAGCTGCTCGACCCAGCCCAGGATGCCGTTCAATTCGCCTTCCATTGCGGCGGCTTCGGCATCGCTGATCGCGATGCGCGCCAGCGACGCGATTTTCCTTACTGTTGCCTGATCGATTGCCATTGATTCCTGCCTTTGCGGGAGAAGAGGCGCCGCTAGCACCCCGCCCCCCGCGCTTCAAGCAGTGCCTATTCGAAACCCGGCGATTGCGACTGGCCATCGACGGTGACGCGCCGTTGCTGCACCGTCTCGATCGCGATCCGCGCCTTTGAAAGGTCGATCTGCGACTGGTCGGGTTGCGGCGCCATCGGTCGTTCGCCAACAATCCAGCGCCCGGCATCGTCCTGCGTCACAAGGTCGAAGCTCAGCGATTCGCCCGGTGCCTTTTGACCGAGCACGCCGATCCGCCGGTCGTCGATCCACACCGCGGCGCACGCCGCCGCGCGGCTGCACATATAGCTGCCCGCAATGCGGTCGATCGCCTCGGCAGGCAGGGCGCGATCGGCGGGGATGACGCGCAGCCGCTCGGCAAAGGGCTTGAGCAGGATCGGCGCCCGCGGCCCGATCAGATCCCAGCGGTTCTTCGCCGCCAGCGCCGCCTTGGCCGCGTCGGCGCGCGCCCTTTGCGGCGATCGCGCCAGTTCTGCAAGCGCCGTGCGCCCGGCGGGTCCGAAATCGAACGCCATCGCCGCCCAGTCGAACTTTTCCGCAGACACCGCCCCCGATTTCAGCCGCGCCAGCTGATCGCGTGCGGAAATCGCCCCGAAATCGACAATCGGCAGCGCGAGAAAGAGCGCGAGCACCATCAGCGCGATCGCCAGCCGCTGCTGCAAGGGGCGCAGCAGATCGTCGAAACGACGCCGCCCGCGCGCCACCGCCCATGCCCCGGCCAGACCATAGGCGAGTGCAATCAGCGTCGCGATCAGCCCCCATATCCGTTCCGGCGTCCAGCCATATTGGCCGATCCGCAACATCATCGAATAAAGCGCGATGACCGCCAGCGGCAACACCGCCACCGCCAGCACCGGCGCCGCCCAGCGCAGCGCCGGCCCCGTCGCGCGGTCGTCGCGGCCGTTGCCGATCACCGCATTGGCAAGCAGCACCGCGAACGCCGCCACCGCCATCATCACCGCCGCGGTCGAAAAGCCCGAATCCCACAGCTTTTGCAGCCCCGTCCCCGCGAGCGAGAGCAGAAAGAGCATCAACGCGACCGCGAGCACCGGCGCCAGCACCGCGAGCACGATCATCACCAGCCGCTGCAAGGTCGCGACCAGCCTGTCGCGCTCGCGCAGCAGGCCGACGGCCCCGCCGAACGCCGCGCCCGCCAGCATCCAGCCGAACCATTCGTCATTCAGCAGGTCGAAGATCAGGTTGATCCCGATCAGCTCGAACATCTGCCCGATCAGTACGGTGAGCAGAAAGGTGATGCCGACGAACGCCAGGCTCGCCGCACCGATGACCGCGTCGGTCCACGCATGGCTGTGGAGCCGATCATACGGCATCGCCCACAGCTTCCAGAAACGCCAGTCGGGCGCGACGTCGCGCCGCGTCTGGAACAGGGGCGTCGCGACGAGCACCGCAAGTATGCCCGACCAGAAGGGCCATTCGACCGGATTGCCCTGCAAATTATAGGCCGCCGTCGCCCGCGCGATCAGCCCGAGGATCGCGCCCCACAGCAACGCAAAACCCAGCGCCCAGTGCCAGCGGCGGCGTTCGACCCCCAGCACGAACACCAGTGTGGCCACCGCGACCGACGCCGCCGCCGCGCTGCGCCACGGCGCCAGCGGGTCGTCATGGGCATGATCGACCAGCAAGTGAAAGGCCAGTCCCGCCGCGGCGCAGATCGCCGCCATGATCCACGGCCGCAGCGGCCACGGCGGATCGCTGTCGTCGAGGCGCGCGGAAGGGCGCGGCGAATCGGACATGGGCGAGCTTCCTGGTGCATCGGTCATGACCACATCTGGGCTTGTTTCGCGGCGCGCGGCAAGCCAAAGCTGCGCACCCAGTGCACGGACATCCCCTGTTGCCGTTCGCATCGAGCGAACGGATAATGAGGTTGACGGATTCCCCTCTCCCCCTCCCATGGAGCCCCCCTTGGCCCGCAAGTTCCTCTATCTCATCGCCGCGATCATCCTCCTCATCCTCGCCGCAGGGATCGTCTATCAGCTCTTTCCCGGCTGGCTCGCGCGCACTGCCTTTGTTCCCAGCACCGAGTTCGAGCCGCAGGCCGCGGTCGCGCCGAATGCCTATGACGACCCCGCCATGTGGTTCGCGCGGCCGGGAATGGAGCATAATCCCTCGGCGTGGCGCCCCGCCGCCGACGGCAGCGAAACGCCGGGCGATGCCGCCAAGAAAAGGGCGGCCGAACCACTTATCCCGCCCGCCCAGGCGGCCGAAACGCCTTCCGCAGCCCCATTCGCCAGGGGCGACGCCGCGGTCTTTTTCGTCCATCCGACGAGCTATTACAGCCGGTCGAGCTGGAATGCGCCGCTCAGCGACCGCGATTCGGACCACCGCGCCAATCTGTTCGTGCAGGGCATGGCGAGCGCCTTTGCCGATGCCGGCGAAATCTGGGCCCCGCGTTACCGGCAGGCGACGCTCGGCGCCTTTCTCGCGACCGACCGGGTAACGGCGGGCAAGGCGATCGATTCGGCATATCGCGACGTCGAGGAAGCGTTCGACGCCTTCCTCGCCGCGCAGCCGAAGGACAAGCCGATCATCCTTGCGGGGCACAGCCAGGGCGCACTCCACCTCACCACGCTGCTCCGCACCCGCATCGCGGGCACCCCGCTCGCCAGGCGCATCGTCGCGGCCTATATCATCGGCTGGCCGGTCAGCCTCGACACCGACCTCGCGGCGCTCGGCCTTCCCGCCTGCCAGACGCCCGACCAGAAGGGTTGCATCGTCGGCTGGGCCAGCTTCGCCGAGCCAGCCGACCCGGCGATGGTCACCGACGCCTATGACGGGACGATCGGCTTTGACGGACGCCCGCGCGCGAACACGCGGATGCTCTGCACCAATCCGCTCACCGGCATCCCCGACACCGCCGCGCCGCCCGAGGCCAATATCGGCACGCTGAAACCGACCGCCGGGTTCAAGTCGGGGTCGCTGATCGCGGGCCGGATCGGCGCCCGATGCGACGACACGCGCGGTTTCCTGATGATCGGCGACGCCGACGTGGCGCAGAATTATGTCGTCGCGGGCTATGTGCTGCCCGGCAACAACTATCATGTCTATGACATCACGCTGTTCTGGGCCAATGTCCGCGCCGACGCGCTGCGCCGCCTGGCCGCCTATGAAGGCAGGCCGTCGCCGGTGCCGCCTGCGGCGCCGCCGCTCGCTCCGCCCGCGCCTGCCGATACCGCAACCTGAACAGGCTCAGAACCGCGTGCGTTCCGTTCGTGTCGAGTGGCGGGATGGGGCGGATTTGACGCACGTCGCCTTTGCCCTCACAAGCTGGCTTTCGCGCGGGCCAAGCTTCTATCCCTTCCCCCGTCGCCGCAAAATGGTTAGGGCGCGCGCATGATCCTGGTCATCGACAATTATGACAGCTTCACCTTCAACCTCGTTCATTATCTGATCGAGCTGGGGGCCGAGGTGCGCGTCGAACGCAACGATGCGCTCACCGCATCCGCGGCGCTCGCGACTGGCGCCGAGGCGATCCTCATCTCGCCCGGCCCCTGCACGCCCAATGAGGCGGGGATCAGCCTCGACCTCGTCGCCGCCTGTGCCGATGCGGCGCGCCCGCTGCTCGGCGTGTGTCTCGGTCATCAGGCGATCGGCCAGCATTTCGGCGGCACGGTGCAGCGCGGCCATCTGATGCACGGCAAGACCTCGCCCGTCTGCCACGACGGCAGCGGGCTTTACGCGGGGCTTCCCTCGCCCTTTCAGGCGACGCGCTATCACAGCCTGGAAGTTGTCGACATTCCTGACTGTCTGATCATCAACGCGACAAGCGACGACGGCGCGGTAATGGGGTTCCGCCATGTCGAGCTGCCGATCCACGGCGTCCAGTTCCACCCCGAAAGCATCGCGACCGAACATGGCCATGCGATGCTCGCCAATTTTCTGGGCGTCGCCGGGCTGCCCGTGCGCGAACGGCAGGCGGCATGAGCCGTTTCGGGCCGTTTCCCGACCCGTCGGCGCTGCTCGATCACGACGAGGCCGCCGCCGCCTTTGCGACGATGCTCGACGGCGGCGCGAGCGACGAACAGATCGCCGCATTTCTGATCGCGCTGGCCGAACGCGGCGAAACGATGGTCGAAATCGCCGCCGCGGCGCAGGCGATGCGCGACCGGCTGATCCCCATCGAGGCCCCCGCAGGCGCGATCGACGTCTGCGGCACCGGCGGCGACGGCCATCACACATTGAACGTATCGACCGCCGTGTCGATTGTTGTCGCAGCGTGCGAAGTTCCGGTCGCAAAGCACGGAAATCGCGCCGCTTCGTCGAAATCGGGCGCCGCCGATACGCTGGAAGCGCTTGGCCTCGACATGGAGCGCGCCGACCGCCAGGCCGAGGAACAACTCGCTGACCTTGGCATCTGTTTCCTTTTCGCAGGCACGCGCCACCCGGCGATGAAGCGCATCATGCCGATCCGCAAGGCGATCGGGCGGCGGACGATCTTCAACCTGATGGGGCCGCTCGCCAATCCGGCGCGCGTGACGCGCCAGCTGGTCGGCATCGCGCGCCCCGCCTATGTCGCCGTTTATGCCGAAGCCTTGCACCGGCTGGGCACTGACCATTCGCGTGTGATTTCGGGCGACGAAGGCCTTGACGAACTGTCGCTCGCGGGCGGCAACGAGGTCGCGGTCGTGACCGCCGAAGGCGTGCGGATGCAGCGCAGCAGTGCCGCCGACGCCGGGCTGCCGACGCGCTCGCTCGCCGAAATTCGCGGCGGCGATGCCGCGTTCAACGCGCGCGCGCTGCGCCGCCTGCTCGAAGGCGAAACGGGCGCCTATCGCGACGCCGTGCTCTACAACGCCGCCGCAGCGCTGATCGTCGCGGGCGCGGTCGACAATCTGGTGGACGGAGTCGAGGAAGCCGCCGAAGCCATCGACAAGGGCCTCGCCAACGCGCTGCTCAATTGCTGGATCGCATATAAATGAACAAGCTCACCCAGATCCTTGAAACCAAGGCGGCCGAAGTCGCCGAGCGCCGCGCGCAGCGCCCGCTGTCCGACCTCGACGCCATGGATGTTGGACCGACGCGCGGTTTTCAAGCCGCCTTGCAAGCAAAGATCGATGCCGGCGGCTATGGCCTGATCGCCGAGATCAAGAAAGCGTCGCCATCCAAGGGATTGATTCGCAAAGATTTCGATCCCGGCGATCATGCCCGCACCTATGCCGCGGGCGGCGCCGCCTGCCTGTCGGTGCTCACCGACGCGCCCTGGTTTCAGGGGCATGAGGATTATCTGGTCGCCGCGCGCGCGGCCTGTGCGCTGCCCGTGCTGCGCAAGGATTTTATGATCGACCCGTGGCAGGTGGCCGAAGCGCGGTCGATCGGCGCCGATGCGATCCTGATTATCGTCGCGGCGCTGGACGACGGCGCGATGCGCGAGATCGAGGCTGCGGCGATCGAACGCGGGATGGACGTGTTGGTCGAGGTCCACGACGAAGCCGAACTGGGCCGCGCGCTCGGCCAGCTCCGATCGCGCCTGATCGGCGTCAACAACCGCGATCTTCGCACCTTCGAAACCGACCTCGGCGTGACCGAACGGCTGGCGAAACTTGTGCCGGCGGGCACCTTGCTCGTCGGCGAAAGCGGCATCGCCTCTCGTGCCGACTGCCAGCGTCTCGCCGCCAGCGGGGTGAAAGCCTTCCTCGTCGGCGAAAGCCTGATGCGCCAGGCCGACGTCACAGCGGCAACAAGGGCGCTGCTCGAAGGTTGAGGTCGGCTTTGGGGTGGGGAGCGGACGCAGCGGCCGTTCAAGCCCCTGCCTGAAAGGCAAAGGCATTTCTTTGGGTTATCGCCGCTTCCGGCCGTTCCCCGACAATTCCCCCTTCCATCCCCCCTTGTCTTTCGGCTCGCCCCTTGCTTGGCTCCTTGCCCATGATCCTTAAACCGACTCATCTGGACGACAGCGGCACTGCGCATATGGTCGATGTCGGCGCCAAAGCCGCAACCCGGCGCCGCGCCGTCGCGGGCGGACGCATCACCATGTCGGCGGAGGCACTCGCAGCCATCCGCGGCGGCAATGCGCCCAAGGGCGACGTGCTTTCCACCGCGCGCATCGCCGGCATCATGGCGGCCAAGCGCACCGCCGACCTTATCCCGCTCTGCCATCCGCTCGCGCTCACCAAGGTTGGCGTGGATTTCGCGTGGGAGGACAATGGCATCGCCGTTACCGCGACCGCACAGACGACCGGGCCAACCGGCGTCGAGATGGAGGCGCTGACCGCCGCTTCGGTCGCGCTGCTCACCCTCTATGACATGGCAAAGGCGCTCGACCGCGCGATGGTGATCGGCGACGTCCGCCTCCTCGAAAAGAGCGGCGGCCGATCGGGCGAGTGGCGCGCCGAATGAGCGCGCTGCTTCCCGTCGAGGAGGCGCAGGCGCGCCTGCTCGCGCTGCGCGCGCCGCTCGCGGGCGAGACGATCGCGCTTGCCGACGCGCCTGGCCGCTATCTTGCCGCCGATGTCCTCGCCGGGCGCGATCAGCCCGCGGCGCCGTTGTCGGCGATGGACGGCTATGCGATCCGCTTCGACGACCTGCCGGGCCCGTGGACCGTGACCGGCGAGGTCGCCGCGGGTGCGCCGCCCGAACAGCTGGTCGGCGTCGGCGAGGCGCATCGCATCTTCACCGGGGCGATCGTCCCGCCCGGCGCCGACACGGTGATCGTGCAGGAGGATGTCGCGCGCGCGGGCGACCGGCTGATCCTGACCGGCGACGGGCCGGGGAGCCGCGGCCGCCACATCCACGCGCGGGCCGCCGATTTCGCCGCGGGTGACGCGCTGCTTGCGGCGGGCTCGCGGCTGACGCCCGGCGCCATTGCCGCCGCGGCGATGAGCGGTGCGGGCACGCTTGCCGTCGGCGCCCGACCGCGCGTCGCGATCCTCACCACCGGCGACGAACTTGTGGCCCCCGGCCGCGCGCTCGGCCCCGGCCAGATCCCCGACAGCAACGGCGTGATGCTCGCCGCGATGCTCGCGGGCGAGGTCGCCGCACCCGTGCTGCCGCTCCACATCGGCGACGACCGCGCGACGCTGGTAAGGATTCTCAAGGATCTGGCGCGGCATCACGATGTCATCGTCACCGTGGGCGGCGCGTCGGTCGGCGATCATGACCATGTCCGCGGCGCGCTGGGCGACGCGGGCGGGCGGCTCGATTTCTGGAAGATCGCGATGAAGCCCGGCAAGCCGCTGATCGCCGGAATGCTCGGCGACGCGATCCTGCTCGGCCTGCCCGGCAATCCATCGTCGGCCTTCGTCACCGCGACGCTGTTCCTTCTCCCGCTCGTCCGTCACCTCGCCGGCGCGCGCGCTCCCTTGCCGCCGGTGCAGCGCGCCCCGCTCGCCGTGCCGCTGGACGCGGGCGGCACGCGCCGCAACTATCTGCGCGCGCGGGTCGAGCGCGGGGAGATCACCCCGCTCGTCGGGCAGGAAAGCGGCCGCACCCTCCCGCTCGCCGCGGCCAATGCGCTGCTGATCCGCGACATAGGCGCCCCGGCACGCGGGGCGGGCGATGCGGCGGATTATATCGCCATCGCTTGACAAGTTCTGCTTTGTTCCACTATCGTTCCCTCTATGTCCGGCCTGACGCTCCAGGCCTTGATGGAGAACGACCGATGTTGACCGCGAAGCAGCATGAACTGCTCCACTTCATCCAGCAGCGTCTCGACGCCAGCGGCATCTCGCCCTCGTTCGAGGAGATGAAGGAGGCGCTGGGCCTCAAGTCGAAATCGGGCATCCACCGCCTGATCAGCGCCCTGGAAGAAAGGGGTTTTCTTCGCCGCCTGCCCAATCGCGCGCGCGCGCTGGAGGTGCTGAAGATGCCCGAAGCTGCGAAGTCCGTGGTGAACAACAATCGCGACAATGTCGTCGCGCTCCGCAAGGCGCCACCCGCGCTCAAGCCGATCGCCGCGAATGACATCGTCGAAGTGCCGCTGCACGGCAGAATCGCCGCGGGCGTCCCGATCGAAGCGTTTGAGGACCATGAGCAGCTTGCCGTTCCCGCCGCGCTGCTCGGCGCGGGCGAACATTATGCGCTCGAAGTATCGGGCGACTCGATGGTCGAGGCGGGCATTTTCGACGGCGACTATGCGCTGATCCGGAAAGCGGACACCGCGCGCGAGGGTGACATTGTCGTCGCGCTTGTCGACGGGCAGGATGCGACGCTCAAATATTTCCGCCGCGAAGGCGCGATGATCCGGCTCGATCCTGCAAACAGCGCCTATGAACCGCAACGTTACCCTGCCGAGCGCGTCATTGTGCAAGGGCGTCTGTCGGGATTGCTTCGTCGTTACCACTGACCTGCTGCGGGCGGCGCCACGGATGCTCGGCGCCGGGTCGGAATGCGGCGACGGCTTTGGGCTGTTCGCCAAGATAGAGCGCGAGTCCGCCCGTTTCGGCCAGGCTGTCGCGCTCGATCGTCAGCCAGCGGCCCACGCATTCGCGCGGCAGCCAGCGGTCGCTGATGACGATATCGGCAGCGGCACACGCCGCGGCCATGTCCGCGCCCTCGATCCGGTCGCGCCCGCGCGAGGCGAGGATGATGCGCCGTGCCGTCCCCGCGCCCTGCGCCCAGCGGCAGAAATCGCGGTTGCACTCGACATGATCGAGATCGGCGAGCGTGCCCAGCGGCGCGTCGATTCCGGCGGCCTCGGCCATGCTGTCGCGGACATGGTCGCCCGCGCGCCCGCGGAGCAGCGCATAGCTGCCGTCGGGCAGCGCCGCGGCGATGTGCCGCCCGTCACCGGCGACCAGCACGTCGGGGCGCGGCTGCGCAAGCAGCGCGGCGGCGCCCACCGCGAGCGGGATCATCCCCCATCGGCGCCAGCGCGTCTTCCACAGCAATATCCAGAGCCCGCCGAACAGCGCCAGGCCAAAGCCCCATGGCGGGAAGCTGGGCAGCGTCGTCACCGCACCGGGCGCGCCTGCAACGGCGTGGGCGAGCGCGATCAGCAACCGCAGCGCCTGTTCGGCGACCCACCAGAAGGGCGCCCCAAGTCCGACGCTGTCGAACAGCAGCGCCAGCGCCTCTGCCGGCATGACGACAAAGGTTGTGAGCGGGATCGCGACGACGTTGGCGAGTGCGCCGTACAGCCCCGCCTTGTGAAAATGGAACAACGCGATCGGCGTCAGCGCGACTTCGACGACCAGGCCCGTCGTCAGCAGGCCGACGATGCCACGCCCCAGGCGGAACGGCCAAGATTCCTCGCGACGCGCAAGGAAGGCCTGCATCGCCCGGCTTTCGTGGAGCGCGACGATCGCGGTCACCGCGGCAAAACTCAGCTGGAAACTCGGCCCCGCCAGCGCCTCGGGCCGCCACAGGAGCACGATCAGCGCCCCCGCCGCAACAAGCCGCAAGGTCAGCGCCTCGCGTCCCATCAGAAAGGCGACGAGCACGAGCAACGCGGCGATGAACGAGCGCAGGGTCGGCACTTCGGCCCCGGCGAGCCATGTATAGCCCCCACCCGCGAGCGCCCCCGCCGCCGCGGCGAGCGGCAGGACAAGGCCCGCGAGCGCGAGCCGCTGGCTCAGCGCGAACAGCCGCATCGTCAACAGCATCGCAAAGCCGACGACCGCGGTGACGTGCAGTCCGCTGATCGACAGCAGATGTGCAAGCCCGCTTCGCCGCATCGCCTCTTCGTCGGTTTCGGCAATCGCACCGCGGTCGCCGGTCACCAGCGCCGCCGCGATGCCACCCGCTGACCCTTCGACCTCACCCTGAATATGTGCGCTCAACCGTGCGCGCAGCGGCGGTTCGGCATCCGCCCGGCCCGGCACGCGCGCGACCTCGCCGAGCACCGTTCCCACTGCGCCGATGCCGTCGAACCACGCGCGCTGCGCGAAATCATAGCCGCCGGGCAGGCTGGCGGTCGGCGGCGGCATCAGCCGCGCGCGCAGCCCGATCGCCTCGCCGGCCACCAGGTCGCCGGCCTGTTCGGTGCGCAGGGTCAGGCGGATGCGCGGCGGCAGGTCGGCGCGCCCCCCTGGCCGGGCAAGGATCCGCACCTGCCCCCTGGCGGGCCGCGGCTCGACGCGTTCGACGACGGCGGAAAATTCGGTGACGACCGGCTGCGCCAGCACGGGGGCCGCAACCCACAGCGCGCGCCCCCAGATCAGCAGCATCCCCGCCGCGATCACGCCGCAGCCGACCGCGACCGCTCGGCCGACGCGGCGGCGCCCGCCGATCAGCAGCCCGACAAGCATCCCGGCGGCGAGTAGCAGCAGCAACCCGATCCAGTGCGCCCTGGTCGGCAGTGCAAGCCATGCCGCGATGCCCGCGCCCAATGCGACGGGAAGCCAAAGGCCGATGCGTTCGCGCTCATCCTCAAGTCGCGCCTCCAGCGCCGCGGCGAACGCTTTCCAGCGGTCGGCGCGACGGGGTGCAATGGGCGTTTGAAGCGGACTTGTCGCCATGCTAGGGGCACCCCCGATCCCGCCCGACGGGGCGGCAAAGTGAGTGAAAGAGGCCGTGGTGGCAACCGAAAACCCAACCAAAGTGGCAGAAGCAATGCCGGAAGCTAGCGGCGCCGACGTGGTGACGCGCTTTGCGCCCTCGCCCACCGGCTATCTGCACATCGGCGGCGCGCGCACCGCGCTGTTCAACTGGCTGTTCGCGCGCCATCACGGCGGCCGGTTCCTGCTGCGGATCGAGGATACCGACCGTGCGCGGTCGACCGACGCGGCGATCGACGCGATTCTGGACGGGATGCGCTGGCTGGAGCTCGACTGGGACGGCGAGCCTGTGTTTCAGTTCGCCCGCGCGCCCCGTCATGCCGAGGTCGCGCACGAACTGCTCGCGCGGGGTGCGGCCTATCGCTGTTATCTGACGCCGGACGAGCTTGCTGCGATGCGCGCCGAGGCGCAGGAAAAGCGCCAGCCGTTCCGCGTCCGCAGCCCGTGGCGCGACCGCGACGACGGCGACCCCGCGGCGCCGCACGTCCTTCGCCTCCGCGCGCCGCAAGACGGCGCGGTGACCATCGCCGACCGGGTGCAGGGCGAGGTCACGGTGCAGAATGCCGAACTCGACGATTTCATCCTGCTGCGCAGCGACGGCACGCCCACCTATATGCTGAGCGTCGTCGTCGACGATCATGACATGGGCGTCACCCATGTGATTCGCGGCGACGATCACCTCAACAACGCCTTCCGCCAACTGGCGCTGATCCGCGCGATGGGGTGGCGCGAACCGGTCTATGCCCACGTCCCGCTGATTCACGGCGCCGACGGGGCCAAGCTGTCGAAGCGCCACGGCGCGCTCGGCGTCGATGCCTATCGCGACGCGATGGGATATCTCCCCGAAGCGGTGAACAATTACCTCCTCCGCCTCGGCTGGGGGCATGGCGACGACGAGATCATCAGCCGCGCGCAAGCGGTCGAGTGGTTCGACCTCGATCATGTCGGCCGCTCGCCCTCGCGCTTCGATTTCAAGAAGCTGGAGAATCTGAACGGCCATTATCTCCGCGAAGCCGACGACGTCCGCCTCGCCGCCCTCGTCGCGCCGCGGGTCGAAACGCTGGTCGGGCGGACGCTGGACGACAGCGACCGCGCGCTGCTGACCCGCGCCATGGCGGCGCTCAAACCGCGTGCCAAGACGCTGGGCGAGATCGCCGAGGGCGCGACCTTCCTGTTCGCCCCCGACCCCATGCCGGTGGACGAAAAGGCCGCCGAAGTGCTAGCCTCTGCCCCCGAAGGCCTGCTGGCGGCGGTGACGCAGCGCCTCGGCAGACTTGGCGACTGGACAAGCGACGCGCTGGAAACCGCGGTGCGCGCCGAGGCCGAAGCCGCGGGACTGGGGCTGGGAAAACTGGCGCAGCCGCTGCGCGCCGCGCTGACCGGCCGGACGGTTTCTCCCGGCATTTTCGACGTGCTGCTGCTGCTCGGCCGCGATGTCAGCCTGGCGCGACTTGACGCAGCGCAACATTATCCGGCAGGGGCGTAGCCGCAACATTCTCCCGCCGTCAGAACAGGGAAGCTAATATGACCGACACCGCAAAAATCACGCTGGGCGACAAGACCGTCGACAGCCCTGTCCTGTCGGGCACCGTCGGCCCCGATGTGGTCGACATCCGCAAATTCTATGCCCAGACCGGCGCCTTCACTTACGATCCCGGCTTCACTTCGACCGCGAGCTGCGAATCGAAGCTGACCTATATCGACGGCGACGAAGGCGTGCTGCTGCACCGCGGCTATGCGATCGGCGACCTTGCCGAACATTCGTCGTTTATGGAGGTGTGTTACCTCCTGCTCAACGGCGAGCTGCCGACCGCCGAAGAACTTGAGGCGTTCGACAATACGATCACCCGCCACACGATGCTGCACGAACAGCTCGCGACCTTTTACCGGGGCTTCCGCCGCGACGCGCACCCGATGGCGGTCATGTGCGGCGTCGTCGGGGCGCTCAGCGCCTTCTATCACGATTCGACCGACATCCAGGATCCGCACCAGCGGATGATCGCCAGCCACCGGCTGATCGCCAAGATGCCGACGATCGCGGCGATGGCGTATAAATATTCGGTCGGCCAGCCGTTCATCTATCCCGACAACAAGCTCAGCTACACCGGCAATTTCCTGCGCATGACCTTCGGCGTCCCGGCCGAGGAATATGAGGTCGTGCCCGCCGTCGAGCGCGCGCTCGACCGCATCTTCATCCTCCACGCCGACCATGAGCAGAATGCGTCGACCTCGACCGTCCGCCTGGCGGGTTCGTCGGGCGCCAATCCCTTTGCGTGCATCGCCGCGGGCATCGCCTGCCTGTGGGGCCCGGCGCATGGCGGCGCCAACGAGGCCGCGCTCAACATGCTGCGCGAAATCGGCCGCCCCGAACGCATCCCCGAATATATCGCCCGCGCCAAGGACAAGGACGATCCGTTCCGCCTGATGGGTTTCGGCCACCGCGTGTACAAAAATTATGACCCGCGCGCGACGGTGATGCAGAAAACGGTGCGCGAGGTGTTCGACGCGCTGAAGGTCAACGATCCCGTTTTCGAGGTCGCGCTGCAGCTGGAGGAAATGGCGCTGAACGACAGCTATTTCATCGAAAAGAAGCTGTTCCC
Source organism: Sphingopyxis sp. LK2115 (assembly GCF_014595975.1). Taxonomy (GTDB): domain Bacteria; phylum Pseudomonadota; class Alphaproteobacteria; order Sphingomonadales; family Sphingomonadaceae; genus Sphingopyxis. Next base: position 38,442 of record NZ_JABWGQ010000033.1, read on the forward strand.
CAATGTCGATTTCTATTCGGGCGTGATCCTGTCGGCGATCGGTTTCCCGACGACGATGTTCACCGCGCTGTTCGCGCTGGCCCGCACCGTCGGCTGGGTCGCACAGTGGAACGAGATGATTTCGGACCCCGCACAGAAGATCGGCCGCCCGCGCCAGCTCTACACCGGCCCGGCGCACCGCCCCTATGTGCCGGTGGACCAGCGCTGAGGCAGACCAGCGCCGGATCAGGCGCGCCGCACGGTAACGAATGTGAGGAAGGGGCCGCGCTTTGCGGCCCCTTTGTCTGGGCGGATAGCGGGCGCGGCGCTTGACTTGTCGAACCTGTCAAGTCCATGCGCGTAAAAAACAATGGTTTGCCAATTGCGCGCGGGTGGTGGTGGCGGTCGGCGATGGGGGCGGGCGGCGTGTCGCAACCCGCCACGATCGCTGCCCGAAGGCCTTCTTCTCCGCCATCGCTCTCGCCGCAACCGCCATGTTCCGGCTCTGATCAATGTTTCCTGACCCTGGTGGCTGTTTTGAATTCGCAATGAACCGGCCGAATAAGCGTGGCAGTGAACGAGGTTTGTCATCCATGACATTTCCGTGACACTCTTTGTCACAAACACGTCACACAAAACCCCCATTGGGCGCTCAGCGAGTCGCCGCGGGGGTGGCGGCTTGGTTCGGTAACGACCCCCTTCAACAGGATTTTTCGATGCTGCAGAAACTCGCACCCCGCCTGCTTGGAGTCGCCGGCGCCGCCACCTGCGCGCTTGCGCTGTCCGCGTGCCAGGACCAGGCGTCGTCGGGCGGCGGTGCGCGCGATTATATCAGCGCGGTCGGCTCCTCCACCGTCTATCCCTTTGCCACCGCGGTCGGCGAACAATTTGCCGAAGCGACGGGCAACAAGACGCCAAAGATCGATTCGACCGGCACCGGCGGCGGGTTCGAGCGTTTCTGCGCCGGCGTCGGCGGCGACACGCCCGACATCGCCAACGCTTCGCGCCGCATCAAGAAAAAGGAATATGACACCTGCGTCGCGAATGGCGTGAAGGACATCGTCGAAATCCAGATCGGCATCGACGGCATCGCGCTGGGCGAGGCGCAGCGCGGCCCCGGCTTCAAGCTGACCGAGGCAGACGTCTATAAGGCGCTCGCCGCCAACCCCTATGGCAAGCCGAACACCGCGAAGACGTGGAAAGACGTCAACCCCGCGCTGCCCGCGGTCGCAATCTCGGTTTTCGGCCCGCCATCGACCAGCGGCACCTACGACGCGTTCAAGGAGCTGATCCTTGGCCGCGGGTGCGACGCGAACCCCGAAATGAAGGCGCTGAAAGACAGCGACAAGGATAGGCACGAAGCGGTGTGCACCACGCTGCGCGGCTCGCCCTATTATGTCGAGCAGGGCGAGAATGATAACCTCATCATCTCGAAGCTCGACAAGAACCCGACCAGCCTTGGCATCTTTGGCTTTTCCTACCTCGATGCGAACAAGGATAAGATCAAGGCGGTGCCGATCCAGGGCGTCGCGCCGACCTATGCCGCGATCGCCGACGGCAGCTATCCCGGTTCACGTCCGCTGTTCATCTACGTGAAGAAGGCGCATGTCGGCGTCGTTCCCGGCCTTGCCGAATATGTCGCCGAGTTTCTGAAGGGCGCGGCCGACGGCGGTTACCTCAACGCCAAGGGGCTGATCGTGTCGCCGAAGGCCGTCGCCGACAAGGCGCGCGCCGCGGGCACCGCGATGACCCCGATGGATGGCAGCGAGCTGAACTAATCTTGCTCCCGCAAGCGGCCGGGGCGGGTTTGCTCGTTCCGGCCGCGGGTGCTTTGCCCCTTCCCCTTTCCCCGTTCGTGTCGAGCGGAGTCGAGACACTCATCAGGACGGCGCCAGATCGAGGGGCTTCTCGACGTCGCTCGATACGAACGGCAGAGTGGTGCAGACGGGACAAAGATTATGACACAGAGTCATCAAACTGCCACGCCGCCCCGCTTTGGGATGGCGACGACGAGCCCAGACGCGATACGGGGACATAAGTGACCTTCAACGCCGCCGCCCTTTTGCTGTTGATTGCGGGACTTGCGCTGATCGGCTGGCTGGCCGGGCGTGCGCGGTCGAACCTGCTCGCCGGGCGTGCGGGGACGAAGCTGCATTCGCGGCCGCAATATCATGGCTGGTATGTCGCGCTTTGGCTGTTCGCGCCCGCGGCGATCTTCCTCGCCGTCTGGTCGTCGGTTTCGCCCGCGCTGATCACCAACGAGGTGCTGGAAAGCGAGGCGGCGCAGTCCCTGCCGAGTTTTGGCTTTGAGCGCGGGGCCATCTTGTCCGACGCGCGCGACGTGGCGCAGGGACGCGCCGCCGAGGTGCGCCTGGCCGCCGCCGAACCGCTGGTGAGGCCCTATGCCGACGCATCGCGCAAATATGCGTGGATCGGCATTGCCGCGATGCTGGCGCTGGCGCTGGCGGGCGGGCTTTATGCCTTCACGCGCATCCGCCCCGATTTCCGGGCGCGAACGCGGGTCGAACGGATCGTGATGCTGGTGCTGCTGCTTGCGTCGCTCGTTGCGATCCTGACCACCTTTGGCATCCTGCTGTCGCTGATCTTCGAATCGATCCGCTTCTTCCGCCTCGTCTCGCCCGCTGAATTGCTGTTCGGCACGACCTGGGCGCCGCAGAGCGGCGCGCCGCAGCCGGATAGCTTTGGCGGCATTCCCCTGTTCTGGGGCACCGTGCTGATCGGCGCGATCATCGCGATGATCGTCGCGATCCCGATCGGGATGATGACCGCGGTGTACCTGACCCAATATGCCGCCCCCGCGGTGCGCCGCTGGGTGAAGCCGTTGCTCGAGATCCTGGCGGGGGTGCCGACGGTGGTCTACGGCTATTTCGCGGCGCTGACCGTCGCCCCTGCCTTGCGCGAATTTGCGGTGATGCTGGGCATTCCCAACGCCTCGACCGAAAGCGCGCTGGCCGCGGGCATCGTGATGGGGGTGATGATCATCCCGTTCGTCTCGTCGATGGCCGACGACAGCATCAACGCGGTGCCGCAGGCGATGCGCGACGGATCGCTCGCGCTCGGCGCGACGCCGAACGAGACGATCCGCCAGGTGCTGATCCCCGCCGCGCTGCCCGGCGTGATGGGCGGCATATTGCTCGCGGTCAGCCGCGCGATCGGCGAAACGATGATCGTCGTGATGGCCGCCGGCCTGTCGGCCAATATGACCGCTAACCCCTTTGCCAGCGTCACCACGGTGACGGCGCAGATCGTCAAACTGCTGACCGGCGACCAGGAGTTCGACAGCGCCAAGACGCTTGCCGCCTTTGCGCTGGGCCTGGTGCTGTTCATCGTCACCCTGCTGCTCAACATCGCCGCACTGCGGATCGTGAAAAAGTATCGCGAAGCTTATGAATAGGGACACCGCCCCCACCGACTGGAAAGCCGCGGCGATGCAGAAGCGCATCGCGCGCCGCTATGCCGCCGAGCGCCGGTTCAAGGCGATCGGGCTGGGCGCGGTGCTGTTGTCGGGCGCGTTTCTGGCCTTCCTGCTGTTCGTGATGGTCGGCAATGGCGCGCGCGGCTTTACCTATACGCATGTCGCGGTGCCGATCGATTTCGTGGGCACGCCGCTGACGATCGACGCATCGCGCCTCGACGATCCCGATGCCGACCAGCTGATCGCGAACGCGGGACTGGCCGACATCGTCGCCTTTGCCGCCGAGGAGGCGCTGGGCGACGACGGGGCCGAGCTGATCTCCGAAAATGCGTGGAAAGAGGTGCGAAGCGCGATTCGCGATGATCCCGAACTGCTGAACGGCCGGACAGTGTTCGAACTCCCCGCGTCGTCTGCGGTCGACATCATCGCCAAGGAAGGCGGGCGCGGCGAACTCGCCGCCAGGGTCGATGCGCTGGAAAAGGACGGCAAATTGTCGACCAGCATCCATTGGCCCTTCTTCCGCAACGCCGATGCGACCGATCCCGCGGTGGCAGGGATCTGGGGCGCGCTCAAGGGATCGGTGCTGACAATCTTCATCGCCTTTCTGATCGCCTTTCCGACCGGCGTGCTCGCGGCGCTTTACCTTGAGGAATATGCGCCGAAGAACCGCTGGACCGACCTTATTGAAGTGTCGATCAACAACCTCGCCGCCGTGCCGTCGATCATCTTCGGCCTGCTCGCGCTCGCGGTGTTCATCAACTGGTTCGGTATCTGTCAGGCCAGCCCGCTGGTCGGCGGGCTGACGCTCGCGCTGATGACGATGCCGGTGATCGTGATCGCCAGCCGCAACGCGATCAAATCGGTGCCGCCGTCGATCCGCGACGCGGCGCTGGGCGTCGGCGCCAGCCCCGTGCAGGTGGTGTTCCACCATGTCCTGCCGCTCGCCCTGCCCGGCATTTTGACCGGCACGATCATCGGCATGGCGCGCGCACTGGGCGAAACGGCGCCGCTGCTGCTTGTCGGGATGCGCGCCTTTATCGGCGACGTGCCGGGTGGCATCTGCTCGCCCTCGACCGTGCTGCCGATGCAGATATTCCTCTGGTCGGACGAAGTCGACCGGGGCTTTGTCGAGAAAACCTCCGCCGCGATCATCGTGCTGCTTATCGTGCTGCTGTCGATGAACGCCTTTGCGATCTATCTTCGCAACAAATTCGAAAAACGCTGGTGACCATGACCCAAGACGATCTTACCATCGCCGATCCCAAGATGCGGGCGCAGGGCGTCAACGTCTTTTACGGCGAGAAACAGGCGATCAACGATGTGTCGATCGATGTCGGCACCGACCTGGTCACCGCCTTTATCGGCCCGTCGGGGTGCGGCAAGTCCACCTTTCTGCGTTCGCTCAACCGCATGAACGACACGGTGGCGAGCGCGCGGGTGACGGGCACCATCCTGCTCGATGGCGAGGATATTTATGCACCGTCGATGGACGTCGTGCAGCTGCGCGCGCGCGTCGGCATGGTGTTCCAGAAGCCCAATCCCTTTCCCAAGTCGATCTATGACAATGTCGCCTATGGCCCGCGCATTCACGGCCTGGCGCCGTCGAAGGCCGACCTTGACATGATCGTCGAACGCGCGCTGGTCCGCGCCGGATTGTGGGAAGAGGTCAAGGACCGGCTGAGCGAAAGCGGAACCGCATTATCCGGCGGCCAGCAGCAGCGCCTGTGCATCGCGCGCGCGATCGCGGTCGATCCGGAAGTCATCCTGATGGACGAGCCATGCTCGGCGCTCGACCCGATCGCGACCGCCAAGATCGAGGAACTGATCCACGAACTGCGCGGCAAATATGCGATCGTGATCGTCACGCATAACATGCAGCAAGCGGCCCGCGTGTCGCAGCGCACCGCCTTTTTCCACCTCGGGACGCTGGTCGAATACGGCAAGACCACCGACATCTTCACCAACCCGAAGCAGGAACGGACCAAGGATTATATCACCGGCCGCTACGGCTGATCCGCAGCGAAACAGGACGACAGTGATGGCATTAACGAACGATCATACGGTCAAAGCCTTCGACGAAGACCTCAACCGCCTGCGCGGGCTGATCAGCGAGATGGGCGGCCGCGCCGAACAGGCGCTGCTCCAGGCGATGGCCGCGCTCAAGCAGGGCGACCTTGACCTTGCCGCACAGGTGGTGCGCGACGACAGAAAGATCGACGCGCTGGAAGCCGAGGTCGAACAGCTGGCGGTCCAGACCATTGCCCTCCGCGCCCCGATGGCCGACGACCTGCGCGAAATGATCGCGGCGCTGAAGATCGTGTCGGTCGTCGAGCGTATCGGCGATTATGCCAAGAACATCGCCAAGCGTGTCGCGCTGATGGACCAGACGCGCTCGATCGAGGCGATCCCGCTGCTGATGTCGATGTCGTCGAACGTCGCCGAACTGGTGCATGACGCGCTCGACAGCTTCGCGGCGCGCGACGCCGAACTCGCGGTGCGGGTCACCGTCCGCGACAAGAATGTCGACGATTTCTACAACAGCATCTTCCGCACCCTCGTCACCTTCATGATGGAGAATCCGAAATATATTTCGGAAAGTGCGCATTTGCTGTTCGTTGCCAAGAACCTTGAGCGCATGGGCGATCATGCGACCAACATCGCCGAGATGGTCTATTATGTCGTGACCGGCGAGCATATGGAGGAGCGCGAGCGCGGCGAACAACCCGAAGATGGCGCCGCGGAGCAGGAGCAAGGCTGATGCCCCAGCCCGACCTGCTGCTGATCGAGGATGACGAGGCGATCGCCGAACTCATCGTCTGGCATTTCGCGCGCGAAGGCTTTTCGGTCCGACAGACGCCCGACGGCGAACAGGCGCTGGTGCTGGTCGAAGAGCGCGTCCCCGACATCGTCCTGCTCGACTGGATGATCGAAAGCCTGCCCGGCATCGAAGTGTGCCGCCGCCTGCGCCGCAATCCGAAATCGGCCAACGTGCCGATCATCATGCTGACCGCGCGCGGCGAGGAAGAGGACCGCATCCGCGGCCTCGAAACCGGCGCCGACGATTATGTCACCAAACCGTTCAGCCCGCGCGAACTGGTCGCGCGCGTATCGGCGGTGCTCCGCCGCCTGCGCCCCGCGCTCGCGGGCGAAATGCTGAGCTATGCCGACATCGAACTGGATTCGGTTGCGCACAAGGTCGTGCGCGGCGGCCAGGTCGTCGCGATGGGACCGACCGAGTTCCGGCTGCTGAGGCATTTCATGGAACATCCCGGCCGCGTTTTTTCGCGCGGGCAATTGCTCGACAGCGTGTGGGGCCAGGACAGCGACATCGAACTGCGCACCGTCGACGTCCATATCCGGCGGCTGCGCAAGGCGATCAACCTGCCCGGCACCGCGGACATCATCCGCACCGTGCGATCGGCGGGCTATGCGCTGGATGCAGGGAAAAGCGTCTGAAGGACGCGTCCGGGTTCGGGCCTCGGCAGGGGACGTTCGGCGTCTCCCCGGAACACAGCGGCGCGGACGATGACGGCTTGCTTCGTGAAGCCGCGCATCGTTCCGCCGTCGCCGCTAGCGCGCGCCGAAACGCCAGCGCAGCAGCGGCCGCGCAAGGAACAGGCCCGCGAGGAACCCACCGACATGCGCCCAGATCGCAATTGCGCCGAACCCGGCGCCGCCCGCGAAGCCGAGGAGGATCTGCACGCCGATCCACGCCGCCGCGAGCCAGAGCGCGCGCACCCAATGGCCGGGAATCGGTCCGATCGCGGGCGCCTGGCTGCGGCTGAAGATCAGTGCGAACACCGCGATCAGCGCCGATATCGCGCCGCTCGCACCGATCATCGGCACAGCCGAGGCGGGATCGGCGAGATATTGGGCGAGTGCACCGCCATAGGCGCCCGCGACCAGCAGCACCGCCATCGCCCTGGCCCCCAGCGGCGCTTCCAGCTGGCGACCGATGAACAGCAGCACGACCATGTTGAACGCGATGTGCAGCACCCCGCCGTGCAGGAACGCCGACGTCAGCGGCGTGAGAACAAAGGGCACCAGCGTCCCCGGCGGCACGATCAGCTCGGCGCCCAGGCGCGCGGGAATGAAGCCCGCGCGCACGACCGCGTCGATCTGGTATCCGGTGATCCAGAGCAGCACGAACAGGATGACGCAGGCAAGCGCATAGCCCGTGACCAGCGGCGCATCGCGTTTCATCGACCCGATCCGACCCCGGCCGCGCGTCAGATGAACTCGATCTTGGTCACCAGATAATATTTGTCGCCCGACGGCACGGTGACTTCGACCTCGTCGTCGACGCGGCGCCCGATCAGCGCCCGGCCGAGCGGCGAATTATAACTGATCTTGCCCGCCTTCGCGTCGGCTTCCGCCTGCCCGACGATCTGATATTTGACCGGCTTGTCGTCCTCGTCGGCAAGGGTGACGGTCGCACCGAACACGATGCGGTCGCCCGACAGCGTCGTGGGGTCGATCACCTGCGCGCGCGAAAGCTTGTCCTCAAGGTCGCCAATCGTCGCCTCGACCTGGCCCTGGCGTTCCTTGGCGGCGTGATATTCGGCATTTTCCGAAAGGTCGCCATGCGCGCGCGCTTCCTCGATCGCATCGACGATCAACGGTCGCTCGGCTTTCAGCGCCGCGAGTTGCGCGGTCAGCTTTTCATAGCCTTCTGCCAGCATCGGAACCTTTTCAACGCTTGCCATTATCCTGTTGTCCTTCGTCAATAATCCTGCCCCGGCGGTTGCGCGCCGGGCGGCTGAGCCGCTGTTTCCGTCGATGTGGGGAGGTGGAGCGGTGGTTCAATAATAGTCCTGAAGCGGCTTTACTTCAAGGGAGTGCGCGCGCAGCGCCCCGATCGCCTGCGTCGCGGCATCGCTTGCCGCGGCGGTGGTGTAATAGGCGATGTCGGCGGCAAGCGCCGAAGCGCGGATCGATTGCGAGTCCTGCAAGCTCTGCCAGCCTTCGGTGGTGTTGAAGATCAGCTGCACGTCGCCATCCTTGATCCGGTCGACGATGTGCGGGCGGCCTTCGGCAACCTTGTTCACGCGTTCGACGTCGATCCCTTCGCCCGCCAGATAGTCGGCGGTGCCGCCGGTCGCGATCACCTTCCAACCCCAGGCGCGAAGCCGTTTGACCGCGCCGACGATGCGCGGCTTGTCGCTGTCCTTCACCGACACGAACAGGCGGCCGTCGGTCGGCAGGCGGTCGCCCGCGCCGAGTTGCGCCTTGGCAAAAGCCAGGTTGAAATCACGATCGATTCCCATGACTTCGCCGGTGGACTTCATCTCCGGCGACAATACCGGATCGGTGCCGGGGAAGCGCGCGAAAGGAAACACCGCTTCCTTGACCGCGACATGGTCGATGTCGCGGTTGATGCGCGGCAGGTCGGCAAGCTTTTCGCCCGCCATCACGCGCGCGGCGATCTTGGCGATCGGCGAGCCCACCGCCTTGGCGACGAATGGCACCGTGCGGCTCGCGCGCGGGTTGACCTCGATCAGATAGACCTCGCCGTCCTGCACGGCGAACTGGATGTTCATCAGCCCGCGCACTTGCAGCGCGCGCGCGAGCGCGTCGGTCTGCCGCTCGATCTCGGCGACAATGTCGGCAGGCAGGCTGTAGGGCGGGATCGAGCAGGCGCTGTCGCCCGAATGGACCCCGGCTTCCTCGATATGCTGGAGCACGCCCGCGACAACCACGTCGGTGCCGTCGCAGAGCGCGTCGACGTCGACCTCGATCGCGTCGCGCAGATAGCGGTCGATCAGCACCGGCGAATCCCCCGACACCTGCACCGCCGTCTCAATATAATGTTCAAGCTGCGCGGAATCGTCGACGATCTCCATCGCGCGGCCGCCCAGCACATAGGAGGGGCGCGTCAGCACCGGATAACCGATGCGCGCGGCGACCGCGACGGCTTCCTCGCGGCTGCGCGCGATGCCATTGGCAGGCTGCTTGAGGCCGAGCCTGTTGACAAGCGCCGCGAAACGCTCGCGGTCTTCGGCGAGGTCGATCGCATCGGGCGACGTGCCCAGGATCGGAATGCCGGCCTCTGCCAGCGCCTGCGCAAGCCTGAGCGGCGTCTGCCCGCCGAACTGGACGATCACGCCCGCCAGCGTGCCCCGCGACATTTCGACGTGCAGGATTTCCAGCACATCCTCCACGGTCAGCGGCTCGAAATAAAGGCGGTCCGACGTGTCATAGTCGGTCGACACCGTTTCGGGGTTGCAGTTGACCATGATCGTTTCATAGCCCGCCTCTTCCAATGCGAAGCAGGCGTGGCAGCAGCAATAGTCGAACTCGATCCCCTGCCCGATCCGGTTCGGGCCGCCGCCCAGAATCACGACCTTCTTGCGATCCGACGGGTTCGCTTCGCATTCGGGTTCGCCGAAGGTCGGCGCTTCGTAAGTCGAATAGAGATAGGGCGTCCTGGCCTGAAACTCCGCGGCGCAGGTGTCGATCGTCTTGAACACCGGGCGCACGCCGAGCTTGTGGCGCAGCGCGCGCACCTCGGCTTCGGTCACGCCGCCGGTCATCGCCTTCACCGCTTCGTGGATCAGCCCGCCGCCGCGCGCGGTCGCGCGGCGCGCGCCGGGCTGAAGGTTCGCCGACTGGAGCGCCAGATAGGCAAGCCGCTTGTCGGAAAAGCCCATGGCTTTCAGCCTGCGCAGCCCAGCGGCATCGCGCGGCAGGCCGTTTTCGCACACTTCGCGCTCGGCCGCGACGATCTCGGCGATGCGATCAAGGAACCACATGTCGTAACCCGCGACGCGGTTGATCTCTTCGAGCGGCAGCCCCTCGCGGATCGCCTGTGCGGTGTTGAGCAGCCGGTCGGGGGTGCGCTGCGCCAGTTCGTTGCGCAATTGCTCGTGGCTCGCACCGACAAGCCGGTCGACGAAATTGAAGCCCGACAGCCCCGTTTCGAGGCCGCGCAGCGCCTTCTGCAAAGACTCGTGGATCGTCCGCCCGATCGCCATCACCTCGCCGACCGATTTCATCGCGGTCGACAGCGTCGCTTCGGCGCCCTTGAACTTTTCAAAGGCGAAACGCGGGATCTTGGTGACGACATAATCGATCGTCGGTTCGAACGACGCCGGGGTCACCCCGGTGATGTCATTCATGATCTCGTCCAGCGTGTAGCCCACAGCCAGCTTCGCCGCGACCTTTGCAATGGGAAAGCCCGTCGCCTTCGACGCCAATGCCGACGAACGCGACACGCGCGGGTTCATCTCGATCACGATCAGGCGGCCGTCCTTGGGATTGACCGCAAACTGGACGTTCGACCCGCCTGTTTCGACGCCGATCTCGCGCAGCACGGCGATGCTCGCACTCCGCATGATCTGATATTCCTTGTCGGTCAGCGTCAGCGCGGGGGCGACGGTGATGCTGTCGCCGGTATGCACGCCCATCGGATCGACATTCTCGATCGAACAGATGATGATGCAATTGTCGTTGCGGTCGCGCACCACCTCCATCTCATATTCTTTCCAGCCGAGGAGCGATTCCTCGATCAGGACTTCGGTGGTGGGCGACGCGATCAGGCCGCCGCGGACGATAGCCTCGAACTCCTCGCGGTTATAGGCGATGCCGCCGCCGGTGCCGCCCAAGGTGAACGACGGGCGAATGATCGCGGGCAACCCGGTGCGTTCGAGCACCGCGAACGCCTCGTCAAGCGTGTGCGCCACGCCGCTGCGCGCGCTTTCCAGCCCGATCCTGTCCATCGCGTCGCGGAACTTCTGCCGATCCTCCGCCTTGTCGATCGCCTCGGCATCGGCGCCGATCATCTCGACACCATATTTGGTCAACGTGCCGTCGTTGAACAAAGCCAGCGCGGTGTTGAGCGCGGTCTGCCCGCCCATCGTCGGCAGCACCGCGTCGGGGCGCTCCTTTTCGATGATCTTCGCGACGATCTCGGGCGTGATCGGCTCGACATAGGTGGCGTCGGCCAGGTCGGGATCGGTCATGATCGTCGCCGGATTGGAGTTGACGAGGATGATGCGATAGCCCTCCTCCTTCAGCGCCTTGATCGCCTGCGTCCCCGAATAATCGAACTCGCACGCCTGGCCGATAACGATCGGGCCGGCGCCGATGACGAGGATGGATTGGATGTCGGTTCTTTTGGGCATTTAATTGCTCTTTATCAGTGCGAGGGCGGAGACGACTGAGGCTGCGATCGCGATCCGTTCGCCGCGACGGATGGACTTTATCCCTCCGACTATGATCTTCCTTCTTTCCGTATCAACCACCGCTGTGGAACGTCGATCAACGAAGCCCACCGACAAACGTCTCGAACAGATAGAAACTGTCCTGCGGTCCTGGGCTCGCCTCGGGGTGATATTGCACGCTGAACGCCTTCTTGCCCGCGATCGCGATGCCGCAGTTCGATCCGTCGAACAGGCTCCTGTGCGTTTCGACCACCCCCGCGGGCAGCGTCGTCGCATCGACCGCAAAGCCGTGGTTCATGCTGGTGATTTCGACCACGCCATCGGCGAAATCGCCGCCGACGCGCTGGACCGGATGGTTCGCGCCGCGGTGCCCCTGGTGCATCTTCACCGTCCGTGCCCCCGCGGCGAGCGCGAGCAGCTGGTGGCCGAGGCAGATGCCAAAGATCGGGACATTGCGGTCGAGCAGCCCCCGGATCACCGGCACCGCATAGTCGCCCGTCGCCGCCGGATCGCCGGGGCCGTTGGACAGGAACACGCCCGCAGGCTCCAGCGCCAGCACCTCGTCGAGGGTCGCGGTCGCGGGGACCACGGTGACGCGCGCGCCGGCCTTGACGAGGCTCCGGAAGATATTGTCCTTCGCGCCATAATCGATCGCGACAACGTGGGGGCGTTCGCTTCCCTCCGCAGTCGCATAGCCGCGACCCAGCGCCCACGCGCCGCCGGTCCATTCGCCGGTGTCGGAGCGGCTGACCGCTTTCGCAAGGTCCAGCCCCTCCAGCCCCGGCCAGCTCCGCGCCATCGCCAGCAGCGCGTCCATATCGAACTTGCCCTCCGCGCTGTGCGCGATCACGCCGTTCGGCGCGCCCGCATCGCGGATGCGCCGCGTCAGCGCGCGCGTGTCGATGCCCGCCAGGCCGATCACGCCCTGCTCCGCCATCCATTCGGGCAAGGTCTGGACGCTGCGAAAATTGCTGGGCTGCGTCGGCAGCTCGCGCGTGATGCACCCCAGCGCGCCATGCACGCCGCGCTCCATATCTTCGGGGTTCGCACCGACATTGCCGATGTGCGGGAAGGTAAAGGTGATGATCTGCCCGGCATAGGAGGGGTCGGTCAGGATTTCCTGATAGCCGGTCATCGACGTATTGAAACAAATCTCGCCTACCGCGGCACCTTCGGCGCCATAGCCGACGCCCCACAGGATCGTGCCGTCGGCAAGGACGAGCACGCCGGTGGCGCCGGACGGCTGGCTTTTGGGCGCGACTGATGGGTTGGCCAAAGGGCTGGCAGGTGCCATTTAACATGCTCCGGACGGGGGGCTAAACGGCCGACCAATTAGGCGGCAAAAAAGTGATTCACAAGCTATCGGATTTGGAATCTTCCCGCTAGAGAGGGCCTTTCCGAAATTTGAGAGCCATGGGGACACGCATGATTCGCGATGACATCAAGGCTGCGCAGGTTGCCGCGATGAAGAGCGGTGACAAGGCGCGCCTGGGCACGATCCGGCTGATGCTGGCCAAGATCAAGGACAAGGACATCGAGCTGCGCACCGGCGCCGCGCCGGCCGACGACGATGTGCTGGTGACCGACGTTTTGCAGAAGATGGTGAAGCAGCGCCGCGAATCGATCGCCATGTACGAACAGGGCGGACGGCAGGAGCTTGCCGACATCGAAGCGGCCGAGGTTGCGGTGATCGAGGATTTCCTGCCCGCGCAACTGAGCGACGACGAAGCGACAGCGGCGATCAGGGCGATCGTCGACGAGCTGGGCGCAACGAGCCTGAAGGACATGGGCAAGGTAATGGCCGCGGTGAAGGACCGGCTGGGCAGTCAGCTCGACATGAGCAAGGCGAGCGGGTGGGTGAAGGCGGCGCTCAGCTGAAACATGCCCTCCCCTAATCCCTCCCGCCAGCAGGTGGGGGACAGACGGACGGCGAGCGCATATTCTCCCCTCCCGCTTGCGGGAGGGGTCGGGGGAGGGCCTGTTTGGACATGGGCTGCAAGCGACCGACCGCACGCTCCCGCGAGCTGATGCGGAACGCCACCGACGCCGAACGGAAACTCTGGGTGCAACTGAGTGGCCGCGAAATCGCCGGCACTCGCTTCAATCGCCAATTCCCGATCGAACCCTTCACCTGCGATGTCGTCTCGCGGTCCGCAAAGCTCGTCGTCGAAGTCGATGGCGGGCAACACGCCGTTGATGTAGAAAAAGACCGGGCGCGCACGGCCCATTTGAAAGCACAGGGTTATCGGGTGATCCGTTTCTGGAACAATGATGTGATGGACCGGATCGAGGGCGTCGTGGCCGAAATAGAGCGGGTTCGTAGAGACATGCCCTCCCATAAATGGGAGGGGGACCGATGACCCTCACCCCCCAATGGCTCGACGAATTGCGCTCGCGCATCACGCTGTCGACGCTGATCGGCCGCACGGTGAAAATCACGCGCGCCGGGCGCGAATATAAGGCCTGCTGCCCCTTCCATAACGAAAAGACGCCCAGTTTCACGATCAACGACGAAAAGGGATTCTACCACTGCTTCGGCTGTTCAGCGCACGGCGATGCGATCCGCTGGATGACCGACCAGCGCGGCCTGTCGTTCATGGACGCGGTCAAGGAGCTTGCCGCCGAAGCCGGGATGGACGTCCCCGCCCCCGACCCGCGCGCCGCGAAAAAGGCCGAGGAACAGGCGAGCCTGCGCGACGTGACGCAAGCGGCGGCCGACTGGTTCGCGCAGCAACTTGGCAGCAGCAACGGCGCCGCCGCACGCGAATATCTGGCGAAGCGCGGGATCTCGGACGCGACGCGCAAGGCCTTTGGCTTCGGCCTTGCCCCCGACAGCCGCACGGCGCTGAAAGAGGCGCTGAAGCAGTTCCCCACGGCGATGCTCGTCGAGGCAGGAATGCTGATCGCGGTCGACGACAAGGAGCCATATGATCGCTTTCGCGGCCGCCTGATGATCCCGATCCGCGACGCGCGCGGGCGGGTGATCGCCTTTGGCGGCCGCATCCTGGGCGATGGCGAGCCCAAATATCTCAATTCGCCCGACACGCCGCTCTTTGACAAGGGGCGCACGCTCTACAATCTCGACAGGGCCTCGCCCGCCTCGCGCCAGACCAACCGGATCATCGTCGTCGAGGGCTATATGGACGTCATCGCGCTGGCCGAAGCGGGGATCGCCGATGCGGTCGCGCCGCTCGGCACCGCGCTCACCGAGAAGCAGCTCGCGATGCTGTGGCGCCTGGTGCCGGTGCCCATCCTCTGCTTCGACGGCGACAGCGCGGGGCAGAAGGCGGCGATGCGCGCCGCAACGCGCGCGCTGCCGCTGCTCCGCCCCGGTTTCAGCCTGGCCTTTGCGACGCTTCCCGCCGGGCAGGATCCCGACGATCTGGTCCGCGCAAAGGGAGCCGCCGGTTTCGCCGCGATCCTGGACGAAGCGCAGCCGCTCGTCGAACGATTGTGGGCGCATGAAGTCGCCGCCAGCCCGCTCGCGACGCCCGAGCAGCGCGCGGCGTTGAAAACGCGGCTGCTCGCCCATGCCGATGCGATCGAGGATGCCGATGTGCGCCACCATTATCGTGAGGCGTTTCGCGAAAAGATCGACGCACTGTTTGCAAGGGCGCGGCGCGACGAGGGCCCCCGCATGCCCTGGGCGCCGCAGCCAGGGCGCGGCGGCCGCCGCTTGGCGCCCGACCCGCGCTTTCAGCCGCCCGCCGCGGAAACACGCGCGCTCGGCCAGGCGGGGATTGCGGGACCGCTGGTGGCAGCCTTGCTCGGCGGCCTGCTCCGTTATCCGGAGGCCATCCGGCGCAACGAAGAGGCCCTGACCCGCCTCGCAATCCCCGATTCCGGCGACGCTGAACTGCTCGGCAGGATGCTTGACATCGCCAATGCCCGCGAAGGGCTTGATTGCGAGGGGTTGCTTGCCATATTGGAGCCGATGAAAGTGTATAATAGGGCGATGACATTGCTCAGAGCCGATGGAATGCACTTCTCGTTCAATCGACGGCTCGAAGGCGAAGAGGTTGATGCGGCACGCGAAACCGCGCTGCGCGACCTCGACGAATATATCGGCGTGCTCGTGACGCAGCCCGAAATCCGTGCCCGGCTTGCCGAGGCAACCGCGGATTATATGCGCACGATGGACGATGAAGGCCATGCGCGGCAGCAAAAGCTGCGCGCGATGGACGAGGATCTGACCCGCCGCCTGGCCGCGCTGTCCGACAGCCGCAGCCAGTAGCGACCCGAAAAAATGCCCCCGCAGGCAAGGAACGAATATGGCCACGAAAAACGAAGCCGATACCGACGCCCCGCTGATCGACCTTAACGAGGCCGACGTCAAAAAGCTGATCGCGCGCGGCAAGAAGCGCGGTTACCTGACCTATGACGAGCTCAATGAGGCGCTGCCGCAGGACCAGATGTCGTCGGAGCAGATCGAGGACATCATGTCGGCGATTTCCGACATGGGCATCAACATTGTCGAAAGCGACGAGGATGTGCAGGAAGAGGCCGAGCAGGAAGCCGACGACGACATCGACATCAGCGTCGGCACGGGTTCGGTGTCGAACCCGGCAATCGAGAAAAAGAAGGAAACGGTCGATCGCACCGACGATCCCGTGCGCATGTATCTGCGTGAAATGGGCGCGGTCGAATTGCTGTCGCGCGAGGGCGAAATCGCGATCGCGAAGCGCATCGAGGCCGGTCGCGACACGATGATCCTGGGGCTGTGCGAAAGCCCGCTGACCTTCAACGCGATCATCGAATGGTCGAACGCGCTCAACAATGGCGACATGCAGCTGCGCGAAATCGTCGATCTGGAAGCGATGCTGTCGAAGGATCCTGCACCCGAAAATCTGGACGAGGACGGCGCCGAGGACGACGGCGAAATCAGCGAAAAGACCGCCGGCGTCTCGTTCAAGGACGAGGACGAGGTCGAGGAAGAACCGTCGGCCGATTCGGATGACGAGGATGGCGACGGCGCGGCGGGGAAGCGCGAAAGTTTCGACGATGACGATGAGGACAACACGCTGAGCCTCGCGGCGATGGAGGAATTGCTCAAACCCGATGCGCTGGAGAAATTCGCAAACATCACCAAGAGCTTCAAGGCGTTCCAGAAGCTTCAGGAAGCCCGGCTTGAAGCGCTGTCGGGCGGCGAGGAGTTTCCGGCGGCGTCGGAAAAGAAATATCACAAGCTGCGCGAGGAACTTACCGCGCAGGTCGAAAGCGTGCAGTTTCATGGCACCAAGATCGAATATCTGGTCGACCAGCTCTACAGCTACAACCGCCGCCTGACCGCGCTCGGCGGCCAGATGCTGCGCCTAGCCGAGCGCCACAAGGTGCCGCGCAAGTCGTTCCTCGATCATTATGTGGGGCGCGAGCTTGAAGAAAACTGGCTCGAAGAAGTCGCGGGCATCGACAAGAAATGGGCGGCCTTCGCCGAGAATGAGGCGGCAGCGGTCGACCGCATCCGCATCGAAATCAGCGAAATCGCGCAGGCCGCGGGCATGAGCCTGGCCGAGTTCCGCCGTGTCGTGAACATGGTCCAGAAGGGCGAGCGCGAGGCGCGCATCGCCAAAAAGGAAATGGTCGAGGCGAACCTGCGCCTCGTCATCTCGATCGCCAAGAAATATACGAACCGCGGCTTGCAGTTCCTCGACCTTATTCAGGAAGGCAATATCGGGTTGATGAAGGCGGTCGACAAGTTCGAATATCGCCGCGGCTACAAGTTCAGCACCTATGCGACCTGGTGGATCCGGCAGGCGATCACCCGCAGCATTGCGGATCAGGCACGCACGATCCGCATTCCGGTCCATATGATCGAGACGATCAACAAGCTGGTGCGGTGCAGCCGCCAGTTCCTGCACGAGAGCGGCCGCGAACCTACCCCTGAGGAAATGGCCGAGCGGCTGTCGATGCCGCTCGAAAAGGTCCGCAAGGTGATGAAGATCGCCAAGGAGCCGATCAGTCTCGAAACGCCGATCGGCGACGAGGAAGACAGCCACCTCGGCGATTTCATCGAGGACAAGAATGCGGTGATCCCGGTCGACGCCGCGGTGCAGTCGAACCTGAAAGAGACGGTGACGCGCGTTTTGGCGTCGCTGACGCCCCGCGAGGAACGCGTGCTCAGAATGCGCTTCGGCATCGGCATGAACACCGACCATACACTTGAAGAGGTCGGCCAGCAGTTCAGCGTGACGCGCGAACGCATTCGCCAGATCGAAGCGAAGGCGCTCCGCAAGCTCAAGCACCCGTCGCGGTCTCGCAAGATGCGCAGCTTCCTCGACCAATAGGCGCGGGCCTGTAACCCGCTGACGACATTCATCGAATTATGACGGCGGCCGGTCTAACCGGCCGCCTTATTTTCGCGCGGCCCTTGTAGGGAAAAGACCGCCGCCCATATCGGCGACGCTCTCCCCCGAGTTCACGCCATGAAAATGATACAATATGATGGTGACACTTCCCGACTGATGGGACAATTTTCCAGTTCATGCGCCGTTCGCGCGACAGCGCATGGGTCGAATCGGCCGGAAATCCACGCATCTGAACAATTGGCACGCCCTTTGCGAAGCATGGGGCACGAGCGCGGGGCTGAGCCCGCAGCCAGAGGAAAGACGCAATAATGCAGAATGAAACCACCAATCTCTTCCGCCGCCGCGACACCTTTTTCGGCATCTGCGAGGCCGTGGGCCAGGATTTCGGCTTCAACCCGCTCTATCTGCGCCTGGCGTTCATCGCGCCGCTCTTCTTCTTTCCGGTGCAGAGCTTCGCCGCCTATTTCGGACTCGGCCTCGTCGTGCTCGTGTCGCGCCTGCTTTTTCCGGCCAGGGTTGCGCCGGCAGCCACCCCCGCGCTCAGCATGACCGAGGGCGGCGCGCAGTCGGCGCCCAAGGCCGACGAGATCGCACTCGCCGCTTGAGCCGAAACGGCCGGGTTCTCCCTCTCCCCGAGTCCGCCGTTTCGCTCCGATGGTGCGCTTCGCGCGCCATATATGGGACCGCCGAGCTTCTCCCCAAAAGGCTCGTCGGTCCCTTTATCCTTTTTGCGGCGCCGACCGGCGCTGTCCCCGCCTGAAACAATCGCGCGGCAAATCCGTCCGCCCGTATAAACGCGTCGTTTACGACGTTCGCCTATGACGGTTCGCGAACCATTCCATCGGCTTGGCCCCGGTCAGGCTCCAGAAAGGAACCCGCGTTGAGCCAGTCGCCGCAAATCCGCATGCCGACGCGCAGCGCCGCCGAACTGCTCGACGCGCTCGTCGCGCGCGAAGGCACCGGCGCGCATCCGCACATCCGTTCGGGCGCGCTGTCGAGCGGCACCGACGCGATGCGCAACCTCGCCGACGCCGCCCATTTCCTCTGCCTGCTCCACGGTCGCCATCCCGGCGTGATCGACAGCGCGGCGCGCAAGGCGGTCGATCCAGCCGCGCGCGCGTGGATGGACCAGGCCGCCGCCGCCTTTGTCGACGAGCGCGCTTTCCTGTCGAAGATTGCCTCGGCGGCCGGCCCGGTGCCGAGCACAGCGGGTCAGGCGCAATGCGAGGCCGCGGTCGCCGCGCAATGCAAGGCGCTCGACATGCTCGCCGAATCAGACCGTCACGGCTGTGCGCTCGGCGCGGCGATCGCGCTGACGCTCGACTGGCGCACGATCCGCGTGCTGCTCGACATCAGCGCGCAGCGGCTCGACCTCGTGTCGCCCGCTTGCTCGCTGCCCGACCTTCCCGGCACCGCGCGGCTTGCCGCGAGCGCGGCCGACACACCTGCGGTCGAGCGCGCGATGCTGTTCGGCGCCCAGCAACTGATCGCGCAGCACAGCGGCCTGTGGGATCTGCTGGCGGCGCGTGCCGCCAGCCGGGCCGCCTGACCCTTCACGCCGTGCAGGCGCGCAGCGCCTGCTTACTTGCGCCCCCTCTCTCCCCCCGCTATGCCCGCTTGACGTTCACGTTAAGGGAAAGGCAGCCAGCCGATGCGCTTTGAAGGAACCAGCGCCTATATCGCCACCGACGACCTCAAGGTCGCGGTCAACGCCGCGACGCTCCTCCGCCGCCCCCTGCTCGTGAAGGGCGAACCGGGCACGGGCAAGACCGTGCTCGCCGAGGAGATCGCGAAAGCATTTGACGCGCCGCTGATCACCTGGAACATCAAATCGACGACCAAGGCGCAGCAAGGCCTTTACGAATATGATGCCGTGGCGCGCCTGCGCGACGGGCAACTTGGCGAAGAGCGCGTTCACGACATCCGCAACTACATCAAGCGCGGAAAATTGTGGGAAGCCTTCACTTCGCCCAAGCTTCCTGTGCTGCTGATCGACGAGATTGACAAGGCGGACATCGAGTTTCCGAACGACCTGCTTCAGGAACTCGATCGCATGGCCTTCCATGTCTATGAAACCGACGAAACGATCAGCGCGAAGGAACGCCCGATCGTCGTCATCACCTCGAACAATGAAAAGGAACTGCCCGACGCCTTCCTGCGCCGCTGCTTTTTTCACTATATCAAGTTTCCCGACCGCGACACGATGGCGGCGATCGTCGAGGTGCATTTTCCCGGCATCCAGAAAACGCTGGTGAGCCGCGCGATGGACATTTTCTATGATGTGCGCGAGGTGCCGGGGCTGAAGAAAAAACCGTCGACGAGCGAACTCATCGACTGGCTCAAGCTGCTGCTTGCCGAGGACATGCCGCTCGAAGTGCTTCAGAACCGCGACGTCGGCAAGGCGATCCCGCCCTTGCACGGCGCCCTCCTCAAGAATGAGCAGGATGTGATGCTGTTCGAAAAACTTGCCTTCATGGCGCGGCGACAGGGGGGCTGATGGCGTATAGCGGCGAATGTTCGTGCGGGGCGGTCAAGGTGCGCATCGACGCCGAGCCGTTGACGGTGCGGCAATGCTGGTGCCGCCGCTGCCAGAAGATCGCCGCAGGCGGGCCGACGCACAATGCGATCTTTCCGACCGAAAGCATCGTCGCCGACGGCCCTATGGCGTCGGACAGCTATATCGCCGACAGCGGTAACACGCTGACCCGATGGCATTGCGCGGCGTGCGGCACGCCGATGTTCAGCGCGTCATCGGCGCGCCCGCAGCTGCGCGTCATCCGCCTGGGCGTGCTCGACGGACCGCATGGCTTGAAGCCCACCGTCGCGATCTGGACGAGCGAAGCGCCCGATTGGGCAATCATCGATCCGTCGATGGACCGGTTTCCGGCGCAACCGCCCGCGCCGCCACCCCGAAATTGATCGCGGCGCGGCCGCCCCGCCGTCCCCGCGTGGTGCCCGTCGTCAAAGCTGGTATGCCACCTCGACATCGCCCCAGCGACGACCGTTGATGATCGCGGGCATATAGACGTTGCGCACGGTCAGATAATTGATCCCGTCGCCTTCCTGGCGATAAACCGTCATGAAAAAGGGCGCCGTGCTGCGTTTCGCCGCGGCATCGGTTTCATCGAACAGGATGCGCCCGTTGCGGCAGTGCGCCGTGTCATGTTCAAGGTCGCCGGTCGGCGCGCGCGAACAGTCGGTGATGTGGGTCGGAAGAAAGCCGTTCATGTCGCCCGCCGACGACATCTTGATTTCGGGATGCTGCGCGACGACGCGGTCGAACAGCGGGCGCCAGTTGGCGTCGGCCCAGTCGCTGAGCGTGGTGCGAAAGCGTTCGGGGTTCGAGTTCGGTACACGCACATAATCGGTGTCGAACAATTGTTCCATCGTCAGTTCGCCGCGCGCGAGCGCATGTTCGGCGATTTCGACGAACTCATCGCGCACCTTGGCCGCGAGCGCGACGATCGCCGAATCCTTCGGGCTGACCCCGGCCGAAATCACGGCATTGAACATGCGGTTCGACACATGCTCCATCGTCAGGATCGAATCGCGGGTGCCGATCAGGGTCGCACTGTTGTCGCGCACCGACGCGACCACGCGGTCGACCGCCTCGCGGACCTTGGCCCCGTTTGCGTGGACCATCGCGCTCGACTGGGCGATGCGGTCGCTCTGGTCGTCGAGCAGCGCGACGAGGTGCGTTGCATCGTGAAGCGCATCGGTGATCGTTTCAAACTGCGTCTCGGCGCGGCTCGACTGTTCGACCCCCGACTGGATTTCGGTGACCAGCCCGCTTGCTTCGACGGCGAGGCTGCCGATCGAACGGCGGATTTCGTCGGTCGCTCCGCGGGTATTCTGCGCCAGCTTCTTCACCTCGGCAGCGACGACGGCAAAGGTGCGCCCGGCGTCGCCCGCGCGTTCGGCCTCGATCGCGGCGTTGAGCGCCAGCATATTGGTGGTCTTGGCGATCGATTCGATCGACTGGCTGACCTGCTGCACCTGCTCCATCACCGCGGCGAAATTGGTGACATGTGCGCCCAGTCGCGCGATGAGGTCGATGACCGACCGGAACTCGCTGACCGCCGCGTTGACGCGCTCGGCCCCGACGTCGAGCTGTTCGCGCGCGCGCGCCGAGAGCAGCTTCGCTTCGTCGGTCGAATCGGCAATCTGGCGCTGGTCGGCCTCGAGGCTGACGACATAATTTTCGAGCCGCCCAAGCTCGGCGATCTGGCGGTCCATCTGGTCGGTCGCGCGCTTGATGCGCCCGGCGGCATCGCTGCACCCGACTGCCAACTCGCCGCAATCGCTGGCGACCGACTGGTCGAGAATCGGCGTCGCCGGATTGATCGGATCATATTTCATTGGTCTGCCCACATCCCGGAACGATCGCGAAGCTATGCCCAACATTGGTTAACGCGGCGTCAATGGGTGCGCGGCGGCGATGACGGCTTTGGGGTGGGGAGCAGCCATGGCCCGCTCCCCTTCAGGGATGAGAGCCGCTATGGCCACGTCCGGTCGTCCGCCGCCACAGGCGTGTAAATCCCCTCTCCTTCGCGCTGCCGACTTTTGCGGCCGTATATTTTTCGGCGCCGCGCCTCCGGGCATCGACAGCGACGGAAGGCCGCAGAAACGCTGGCAACGCGCGTCGACGAAGCGCATGACCATCGACCAGTCGAATCAAAATATCGACGAGTTGAGTCCCCGATCCGTCATTTACTCTCTTGCATCGTCGCGCCGACGTGGCACTATGGGTGGTGGGTCGACCACGGGGGCACCCCAATAAATTGTATCAGACTGAAAGTGGCGGATTTCCGTCGCCCATTGCATATGGGCCCGGACAAACCCTGCTTGCGTCCAAAAAAGGGTGCCCACGCGGACGGGTAAAAATGCTAAGGTCGGGGCTTCGCTCCGAGTCGAACAAGACGGGAACACGCGCATCTTTGTGCGCATATGGATCGGGGGGCGAACGGAATGGATTTTCGGGAAAGCGAACGGGTGGAGACGAACGACGTGGCGACGGTGGAACTGACGAAGAATGACGCGCCCGCAGCGCCCGAGGCGAAGCGCGAATCGTCGCTCGCGCCCACGGCGACGGCGGGCGACAGCGGCGAACCCAAGGTTCATGCGCGCCGATTCACTATCGTCACCGATGCGACGCGCGACGCGCTGCTTACCGATTTCGGCAAGGAAACGCTGCAGGACCGCTATCTCCTCCCCGGCGAATCCTATCAGGACCTGTTCGCGCGCGTCGCCGATGCCTATGCCGACGATCAGGATCATGCCCAGCGCCTCTATGATTATATCTCGAAGCTCTGGTTCATGCCCGCGACCCCGGTGCTGTCGAACGGGGGCACCGGCCGCGGCCTGCCGATCAGCTGCTACCTCAACTCGGTCGACGACAGCCTCGAGGGCATCGTCGGCACCTGGAACGAGAATGTCTGGCTCGCGAGCCGCGGCGGCGGCATCGGCACCTATTGGGGCGCGGTGCGCGGCATCGGCGAACCCGTGGGCCTCAACGGCAAGACCAGCGGCATCATCCCCTTCGTCCGCGTGATGGACAGCCTGACGCTCGCGATCAGCCAGGGTTCGCTCCGCCGCGGCTCGGCCGCCTGCTATCTCGACATCTCGCATCCCGAGATCGAGGAGTTTCTGGAGATTCGCAAACCGTCGGGCGACTTCAATCGCAAGGCGCTCAACCTCCACCACGGCGTGCTCGTCACCGACGAGTTCATGGAGGCCGTCCGCGACGGCGCCGAGTTCAACCTCAAATCGCCCAAGGATGGCAGCGTCCGCGGCACCGTCGATGCGCGATCGCTCTTCCAGAAACTCGTCGAAACGCGCCTTGCGACGGGTGAACCCTACATCATCTTCATCGACCAGGTGAACCGCATGATGCCCAAGCATCACCGCGACCTGGGGCTGAAGGTCACCACCTCGAACCTGTGCAGCGAAATCACGCTGCCGACCGGCCGCGACCATCTGGGCAATGATCGCACCGCGGTCTGCTGCCTCTCGAGCCTCAACCTCGAAACCTGGGACGAATGGAACGGCGACAAGCGTTTCATCGAGGATGTCATGCGCATGCTCGACAATGTCTTGCAGGACTATATCGACCGTGCCCCGCCCGAAATGGCGCGCGCCAAATATAGCGCCAGCCGCGAACGCAGCGTCGGCCTCGGCGTGATGGGTTTCCACAGCTTCCTTCAGGCGCGCGGCCTGCCGTTCGAGGGCGCGATGGCGAAATCGTCGAACCTGCGAATCTTCAAGCATATCCGCGCGCAGGTCGACGCCGCCTCGATGCTGCTCGCGAAGGAACGCGGCCCCTGCCCCGACGCCGCCGATCAGGGCGTGATGGAGCGTTTCAGCTGCAAGATGGCGATCGCGCCGACCGCGTCGATTTCCATCATCTGCGGCGGCACCAGCGCGTGTATCGAGCCGATCCCCGCGAACATCTATACGCACAAGACGCTGTCGGGCAGCTTCTCGATCCGCAACCCGCATCTCGAAGCGCTGCTCGTCGACAAGGCGAAGAACAGCGACGCGGTGTGGAACTCGATCCTCGAACGCGGCGGCAGCGTCCAGCACCTCGACTTTCTGACCCAGGACGAAAAGGATGTGTTCAAGACAAGCTTCGAGATCGACCAGCGCTGGCTCTTGGAACTCGCCGCCGACCGCACCCCCTATATCGACCAGGCCGCGTCGCTGAACCTGTTCATCCCGGCGGATGTCGAGAAATGGGATCTGCTCATGCTCCACTATCGCGCGTGGGAACTCGGCATCAAATCGCTCTATTATCTCCGCTCGAAATCGGTGCAGCGCGCCGGCTTCGCCGGCGGGGTCGAGGCCGACAACACGCCGGAGGCGGCGAAATATGAACTCGCGACCACCGACTATGACGAATGCCTGGCTTGTCAGTGACCCGCGCCCTCACCCTCGTCCCCGGACTCGATCCGGGGTCCACGCGGGGAAGCGCAACCCATCGATGGACTCCGGCCTTCGCCGGAATGACGAACAAGAATTGACCCAAGGATAGCCGCCATGCCGTTGTTAGAAGCCCGCAAGACCTACAAGCCCTTTGAATATCCCTGGGCCTATGACTTCTGGAAGCGCCAGCAGCAAATCCACTGGATGCCCGAAGAGGTGCCGCTGGGCGAGGATTGCCGCGACTGGGCGCAGAAGATTTCCGAACATGAACGCAACCTGCTCACGCAAATCTTCCGCTTCTTCACCCAGGCCGATGTCGAGGTGCAGGATTGCTATCACGACAAATATGGCCGCGTGTTCAAGCCGACCGAGATCAAGATGATGCTGACCGCGTTCAGCAACATGGAAACGGTGCATATCGCGGCCTACAGCCACCTGCTCGACACGATCGGCATGCCAGAGAGCGAATATGGCATGTTCCTCGAATATGACGAGATGCGCGCGAAGCACGACTATCTCGGCACCTTCGGGGTCGACAGCGACGAGGATATCGCGCGCACGCTCGCGATGTTCGGCGGCTTTACCGAGGGCTTGCAGCTCTTCGCCAGCTTCGCGATGCTGATGAACTTCCCGCGCTTCAACAAGATGAAGGGCATGGGCCAGATCGTCAGCTGGTCGGTGCGCGACGAAAGCCTGCACTGCGAAGGCATCACGCGCCTGTTCCACGCCTTTGTCAAGGAACGCGGCTGCCTGACCAAGGCGGTGAAAGAGGACATCATCGACTGCTGCCAAAAGACGGTGCGGCTCGAGGATGCGTTCATCGACCTGGCGTTCGAACAGGGTCCGGTCCCCGGCATGACGCCCAAGGAGATCAAGCGCTACATCCGCTACATCGCCGACTGGCGCCTGGGGCAATTGGGCTTCCAGCCGATCTACATGATCGACGAGCACCCGCTGCCGTGGCTCGCCCCGCTGTTGAACGGTGTCGAGCACGCCAATTTCTTTGAAACGCGCGCAACCGAATATAGCAAGGCGGCGACGCGCGGCGACTGGAACAGCGTGTGGACCAGCTTCGACAACCGCAAAAAGGCGAAAGCCAATGACGACGGCGCAGCCGCGCCCGAGCCGAGCGACGACGGCGAAGACATGTTCGCCAAAGCCGGCATCGCCGCAGAGTAACAACCCGATCCCTCCCCTTCAGGGGAGGGGCCGCGAGACTTGCGAAACCTTCGCTCGTCGCTGCGGGGCGGGCCGGACCACTGACGCAAAGCGCGCAGGAAAAAGCCAACGGCCCCAAAATGACCGACAGGAAAAAGCTGAAACTGCTGACCCTGAATCAGCCCCAGCGCGCCACGCTGGAAGGTCTGTCCAACCGCCGCCCGCAACTCCCCGGCGACCCCGTCCGCGACGAACTCGTCGCGCTGGGTCTGGTCGTCCAGCAAGGCGCGAAATGGACGCTGACCCCGACGGGCAGGAAGGTGCTGGCAGCGGGGTCGAACAGGCGGAACTCGGGCGGCTTTTCGGTTTGAGCGCGAGCCGGACGCAATTTGTTCGCGGCGATAACGTAACGGCTTGACCATATCAGCTAGCTAGGCCAAGATCTCATTATGTTCTCATCTGACGCTCCTCTCAGCGATGCGGCTATCAATCTTCTCGCGACCGCGCGAGGTAAGAAATTTGGGACAATCCTGGCTGATCCGCCATGGCAGTTGACCTGCCCCCCGCTGGCTCCCTCGATTTGATGTAGAGTCTGCCCTGAGCGAAGGAGCAGACGAATGAGGAAGAGTCGATTTACCGAGGAGCAGATCATCGGCATGATCAAGGAGCAGGAGGCCGGACTGCCGACTGCCGAGGTTTGCCGCAAGCGCGGGTTGAGCCCTGCGACCTTTTACAAGCTGAAGGCCAAGTATGGCGACCTTGAGGTATCGGAGGCGCGGCGCCTGCGGTTGCTTGAGGAGGAGAACAGCAAGCTCAAGCGGCTGCTGGCCGAAAGCGTGCTGGACAATGCGATCCTCAAGGATCTCCTGGGAAAAGTCTGACGACGCCAGGCCAGCGACGGGACGTGGCGCTCGGCGTGATGCGGGATTACCAGGTCTCACAGCGCCGGGCCTGCGTGCTGGTTGGCGTCGACCCCAAGACGGTCCGGCGAGAACGTCCGCCAGACCATGCCGAGATCCGCGATGAGATGCGCGAGATAGCCGCTCAGCGCCGCCGGTTCGGCTATCGGCGCGTGGGCGTCATGCTCGAACGCAAGGGGCACGTGATGAACCACAAGAAGCTCTACCGGTTGTATCGCGAAGAGGGCTTGTCGGTGCGGCAGCGGCGCGGGCGCAAGCGAGCACGCGGCAGTCGGACGCCGATGCCTGTGCCGCTGCGGCCGAACGATCGCTGGTCGATGGACTTTGTGGCCGATACCTTCGGCGCTTCCCGCAGGCTGCGTATCCTGGCGATCAACGATGACGCCTGCGGGAGAACCTATGCCTGCTGGGTGATACGAGCATCTCTGGCGCCCGGGTTGCACGTGAACTCGACACGCTGGTGCGGCTCTATGGCAAACCGGCCTGCATCGTCAGCGATAACGGGACGGAGTTCACGAGCCGGGCAATCCTGAAGTGGGCGAGCGAGAACCGGGTCGAATGGCACTATATCGATCCGGGCAAGCCGCAGCAGAATGCGTTCATTGAATCGTTCAACGGGTCGCTGCGCGACGAGCTCCTGAATGAAGAGCTGTTCGACAGCCTGGCTGACGCCAGGCGCAAGCTGGCTGTCTGGCGCTACGACTACAACAACGTCAGGCCGCACTCATCCCTGGAGAACCGAACGCCGGCACAAGCGCGCCGGGCGTTCCTGCAAGATGGAAGCATCCCGCCCGGCGCGCTTGTGCCGGCGGGCTTGCACGAATATCAAACCGGCAGACTCTCGTTATGACCGCGGGATCAGCCGGGGGGCAGGTCAGTCCGGATATGTTCGATGACGACGCCGGATTTAAGCTTACCCCCGTTTTGCGTCCCAGAATGCTTTGGCTGCACAATAGTATTCCGGGTATTTCAGCGGACGTCCCATCGACGGTAACGGGGGGTGGTCGGACTTCAGCACCTCTCGGAATTGAGTGATGTCAGCGACAGCCTCAGTCATGGTCCCGTCCACCAGCTCGACAAGACCACGCCCGCGAGATTTCGGCGTCGGTGCCGGATAAAGAGGGTAGATCAACCACACCGTCGAGGGTGGGATACGTTCCGATGCCTGCACCTGCCCGTAAGGGTATAATGGCAAACCACCCTCTCGGGCGTACCGAAAATTCGCGGATGAGGTCGAAGTCGTCGAACCCGCCAAAGGGCTTCAACTTCGCCGGCGGAGCGCCCATCGCCCGATAAGCCCGCAAGACGGTCAGCGCCGCCATGACGAGGGCCGCCCTGTCCCGCCGCACCTCATCCACCGGATCGAAGTCGAAGGCGCGCTCGTCAGGGTTCGCCATCCGGGCATCGAGCTTGCAGACGATGGAGCGGTGCGCCACGTGTCGATGCCACCGCGGTCACAGTCACATGGTCGCGCGGCTCATCCAGCCGGATGGCGTCCGGGTTCGCCGTTGCGGACCCCGCCGGCTGGCGCAGCCATTTGCGCAGCGTCTTTTCAAACGGCTGCAAATCGAGCGTCTCGATAAAGGCGGGGAGCCCGGTGACGGGCTCCCCCTTGTTGAGTTTGCGACCGTGGCGGTCGCCACCCCACGGCGCTCCTCAGGGTCATCGCCATTCATGGCGGCGATGGTCTCGATGATCTCCTCTATCATATCGGGGGCGAGGTTAGGCGATCTTCCAGCGAAGGCGGGGGCTCGTCGTCGTCAGGTTCTTCGAACATACGTGACTGATTGGGTGCCCATTGACGTGACCCCCAGCTTTCCACAAGCTGGGATTAGAGCCGGGCCGTGTCTGCCTTCAGCGCCAATGGCACAGATTTGAGGTTGTGATTTAAGGAGG
>NZ_JABWGQ010000014.1 GCF_014595975.1 Sphingopyxis sp. LK2115
CCTCCTTAAATCACAACCTCAAATCTGTGCCATTGGCGCTGAAGGCAGACAGCTTGGATTTCGAGGGCTTGGCCATCCGACACCTCCGGAAATGGCCGCGGATCTTCCGTGCGTCCGCTGAAATACTCGAACTTCTTCTGATTGAAGACAACGGCGCGGTTATGGGAATCACGGAGCAGGTCCGGGCGCAGGAGCCAGATTTGCACCGCGACGTCGGCCGGCGTTGCGTCGTCGTGCTGCCCGAGATCGAGCCCGTTCGATCGCGCCATGTCGAGCAGGTCCTCGATCCGCAGATCACCAGCGGTTTCGTGAATGAAATAAAGTGCGTCGACCAGTTCGGTCGGCGTTTCGTCGGTCGGCGTCATCAACACACCGCTCAGCCGTTCGAACGGGAACCCATCCTCGTCGTCCACCAGTTCGACCCCGCGCCCGGCGAGATATTCGGACCACGGACTGAACAACGCCACAAGGTTGGCGACCGAAATGTTCTTGAGCCGATCGGCTTTTGTAAACAGACGAGGATTGAATGTCGGCATACAGGCTCCAGGCAACTTAGGGGGGCGGCGTCACTATCCAGCCTATCGCCCCGAACGGACTTGCCAAGAGGGTAGGTTCCTTTTCTGTTCTCCCGACAGTCCGGAGACCTCGCCGGTAAGTGACAGGACCATCTGGAGTCCTGTCAAATGCACCGTTTTCTGAGGTTTTTTAGCGGGCTACGTGTCCGCTCCCGGGTCGCCAGCTATCGCCTGGCTATCCACATAAATCGCTCCACAGACCCGACCATTCTGGTGGTCGGTGCCGTCGCAGCAGCGAATCATATGCCCACCCTTACGCTGGTGGTCCTGACCGGGATGGCCGGCCATGGATAATCCCGACGATCGCGAACGCGCGGCCCTCATCGCCGCGATGAAAAGCATGGGCGGCGCAATGGCTGGGATCGGCTGGCACCGGCGCTTCAACGAACTGACCGACCAACAGGCGGCCGCCCTTGCCGAGGCAGCCGTCGACGGCTTCCAGCGGTCGATGTGGGAGAGCGCACCGGAGGTGCCGTTCTGATGGACCTGCTCGATTTCAACCACCGGGAGAAACCTCCCCAGTTCGTCGATGTGGTGAACGCCCGGATCGACAACGCGCTCACCTTGGAAAACAGCACGCGCGAACCGCGGGCATACCTTGGCGGCAGCAGGCTTGGCGAAAGCTGCGCCCGTAAGCTGCAGTATGAATATCTGAAGGTCCCGCGCGACCCCGAACGGGAGTTCAATGGCAAGACCCTGCGGATTTTCGCGGTGGGCCATGTGTTCGAGGACCTTGCTGTCGACTGGCTGACTAAGGCCGGATACGACCTGCGCACGCGCAATTCATCGGGCGACCAGTTCGGATTTGCCGTCGCGGACGGCCGGGTTCGTGGGCACATCGATGGGGTCATTGTGGCAGGTCCGGACGACCTGGCCGTCCCGGCGCTGTGGGAGTGCAAGTCCGCCAACGCGAAGAACTGGCGAGACATCGTGAAGCGCGGAGTGGCCGTCTCGAAGCCCGTCTACGCTGCGCAAATCGCGCTCTACCAAGCCTATCTCGGCCTCACGGACCATCCGGCCGTGTTCACGGCAGTCAACAAGGATACCTGTGAGCTCTGGCATGAGCTGGTGCCGTTCAACGGCGCGCTGGCGCAGGCCTGCAGCGATAAGGCCGTGCGGATACTGCAGGCATGCGACGCCGGTGAATGGCTGCCTCGTGTCGCGGCTGATCACGATCATTTCGAATGCATGTGGTGTGACTGGAAGCAGCGGTGCTGGTCATGATGAAGGCTGACACCGAAGCGGTACAGCCGCCCGTCAAACCAGACCCCGTAATGATCGCGACCTTCACCGACATGGTGTTGGGCTATTGCGAGCATTTCGTACCCGTCCGCGCGCTTGCCGAAAAAGGTGGCGGCGATCACATGCCTCACACCCCTTTCATGGAAAACGACGCCGAATTGGCGGGTAAGCTGGCGGTCCAGGCCGGCTGGGCGGCCGACAATGGTATGGCCCTGTTCGTGGTCCCGGGGACTGTGCTGGCGGCTGGTGAAGCCAAGGCCGAGCACATTGCCCAGACCCAGGTGGTGCTGGTCGATCTCGATCATGGCGACATCGACGCCAAACGAGATCACCTGGTGAGGCATCTAGGCGAACCCAGTCTCGAGGTGGCATCGGGCGGCATCACGCCAGAGGGGCAGCGCAAGCTACATCTCTACTGGCGGCTGTCCGAACCGGCCGAGGGCGATGATATAACCACCGTCTGCCGTGCCCGGCACATGATCGCCTGCAAGGTTGGCGGCGATCCGTCGTTCCGCTCGCCGCACCAGCCGATCCGAGTGGCAGGTTCTGTACACGCAAAATCCGGCACGCAGCGGCTGGTTGAAATCCTCCACTGCCGGACGCGGGATCATGACCTTGGCGATTTGGTCGAGGCTGTGATGGCCATGCCTCCGCTAGAGGGGGAAGTTCCGTCGGATCTCGATTTCAACAACGCCGGCGTGACTTCCGGAGCGGTGACTGAGCTTTTCAGCCACGTCGTCCGCGAGGGCGGCGTTGATGGCACGACCCGCTTCGAGGCCCTGTCGCGGATCATTGGTTACTGGATCCGCCGATGCCGCGAAGGCCATGTTACCGCGGCGCAGGCGTGGGCTGAAATCGTTGATTACAACAGCGCCCGCATCGATCCGCCATGGGAGGAATCGCGCCTTCGCCACGAGGCCGAGAAGATATGGAGGCTCGACAGTGCCAACTACGGCGAGGACTATCTTGATGCGGATCCCGGTGGCGGACCACCCCAAGGTGGCGGCCACAGCGGCGGGAGTTCGGCTCCAGTCCAGTTGACCGAAGATGCCTTGGCTGAGGCGTTCACCGACCAGCATGCGGAGGATTGGCGATACGTCGCAGCCTGGGGTCAGTGGCTCAACTGGTCAGGCACGGTCTGGCGGAAAGAGGACACGCTGCAGGCCTATGACCTGTCACGACAGATATGTCGGGCAGCGGCCCGCAAGGCGGCGAGCGCCAAGCTGAAGGCCAAGCTGTCATCGGCATCCACTATTGCAGCCGTCGAACGTATCGCTCGGGCCGATCGCCGCCATGCCGAGACCACCGAGGTCTGGGATCGTAACCCTTGGGCGCTGAACACGCCGGCAGGGATCGTCGATCTCCAATCCGGGCTTCTCGGCTCGCATGACCGCCCGGCCTACATGACCAAGATCACCAGCGCATCACCGCAGGGGGATTGCCCGGTTTGGCTGGAATTCCTCGACACAGTCACCGGCGGCGATGTCGAACTGCAGCGCTACCTTCAGCGAATGGCGGGCTACTGCCTGACCGGTGTCACGACCGAGCATGCCCTGTTTTTCCTCTACGGCACTGGCGCCAACGGCAAGTCGGTGTTCGCCAACACTCTGACTGCGATCACGGGTGATTACGCAACGGTCGCAGCGATGGACATGTTCATGGCGAGCCACGGCGATCGCCACCCGACTGATATGGCGGGCCTGCGGGGCGCGCGGGTCGTCTCCGCCATCGAAACTGAACAGGGCAGCCGCTGGGCCGAGAGCAAGCTGAAGGCATTGACCGGCGGCGACAAGATCACCGCCAGGTTCATGCGGCAGGATTTCTTCGAGTTCACGCCCCAGTTCAAGCTGCTGGTGGTCGGCAACCACAAGCCATCGATCCGCAATGTCGACGAGGCAATGCGGCGGCGCCTGCACATGATCCCGTTCACGGTGACTATTCCGGCCCACAAACGCGACAAGCGTCTGCCGGATCGGCTGCTGGCGGAACGCGACGGTATTCTCGCTTGGGCACTACGCGGCTGCCTCGAATGGCAACGCATCGGCCTGAAACCTCCGGCATCGGTGCTCGCCGCCACAGAGGAATATTTCGAGGCAGAGGACGCAATCGGTCGCTGGCTTGAGGAGCGCTGCGATCAGGCCTCGCATCTGCAGGATACCTCCCAGCGTCTCTACGCCGACTGGAAGAACTGGGCCGATGCCAACGGCGAATTCGCCGGCTCGAACAAGCGGTTCTCCGAGACCCTCGCCAACCGCGGGTTCCAGCGCGCCAACACCAACAAAGCCCGGGGTTTCCGGGGTCTCGCCCTGCGTCAGGCCCAACCCCAGACCAGCCCGATGGAGTTTTGAAAAATGTCAGCAAAATCAATGTCGGTGACGGATGTGACGGATCGTCCCCTTATAGGCGTTACACGCGCACACGTGCGCGCCTCTGGAAGTGATAACGGAGAACCCGTCACATCCGTCACCATCCGTCACGGTGCTGTTCTTGCCCTCGACCTTGGCACCAGCGCCGGCTGGGCCCTCCAGTCGCCAGACGGCCACATCAGCACCGGGACTGTGTCGCTGAAGCACACCCGCTACGACGGCGGCGGCATACGCTACCTGCGCTTCCGGCGCTGGCTCGAGCAGCTTGATCTCGATGCGGGGCCAATCGAGGCGATCTACTTCGAGGAAGTTCGCCGCCACGCAGGGACCGATGCGGCCCATGTCTACGGCGGCATGCTGGGCATGCTGACCGCCTGGTGCGAGGAAACCCTGGTTGCCTATCAGGGCGTGCCCGTCGGCACGATCAAGCGGTTCATCGCCGGCAAGGGCAATGCCGACAAGGCGGCTGTCATCGCGGCAGTTCGCGCCAAGGGCTTCGCGCCCGCCGACGACAACGAGGCCGACGCCATAGCCATCCTGCTTTGGGCCATCGAGACCCGTGGAGGTGTCCGGTGAGTGCGGCTGGTTTCCTGAAGCGCGTGGCGCAAGTGCTCGAAGATCGCGGTGCTGCCTACGGCGATCCCAAGACCCAGATGGAGGCCATCGCCCGGCGCTGGTCGATCACCCTTGGCACGCACGTCACCGCCCAGCAGGTGGCGCTGTGCATGATCGACCTGAAGCTTGCCCGGCTGGCGCACGACCCCGGCTATGCAGACGGCCCCGTCGATGTCATCGGCTACCCTCGTCAACCAGTTGGCCGCGCGATGGGTCTAGCCTCCAGGCTCGACACCCGGATCCGGATCGAGCGCAAGGTCGTAACCCCTGATCCCCTCTACGGGACAGAGGCCGTCGCTTGGGTGGAATTCGCCACGGTCTGGGCCGAGGTCCGGGACGTCCTGCCGAGCCGGGCCGAGCGCCTGGCCGACAGCATTGTCATCGCCAACCGGCCTGCGCGAATCCGGATGCGGCATCTCGCCGGGATCACCCCGGACATGCGGGTGATCATCGGGACCCGCGTCCTGCAGATCGTGTCGGGCCCCGCCGAAATCGGCCGCCGCGAAGGCATCGAGCTCATTGTCGAGCAACATAGCAGCGAAGGAGCCGCGTCATGACGATCCGGCTCAAGGGCGGCCCTGAACTGCTGCGCCTGCTCGACGAACTGCCCAAGAACCTCGAGCGCAACGTCATCCGCGGCGGGCTGCGTGCCGGGGCCAAGGTCATCCAGCAGCAGGCCAAGGCCAATGTCCCGGTCCGCACTGGTCAGCTCAAGCAGGCGATCGGCATTGGCACGCGCACCGCCGGCAGCCGGCTCAGCTCCTACGTCAAGCTGCGCGGGTCCGGCTCCTATCTCGGTCTGTTCATTGAATACGGCGTTGCGCCGCACCTGATCTCGGTCGCTGAGGCCGACAAGCCGGTGCGCAATACCCGCCGCGAAGCGCGCAAGGTCAGCATTGGCATGATCAACAAGATGGTGAAACGCGGCAGCCTGAAGATCGGCGAACATTTTGTCGGCCCGATGGTCATGCACCCGGGCCATGCGGCCAAGCCGTTCCTGCGTCCGGCGCTGGACCAGAAGGCCGAGGAAGCCGTCAACGCCATGGGCGCCTACATTGCCCACCGCGTCCAGATCGGGAACCTCAAGGCGCCGAGCCTCGAGGTCGATGACGAATGAACGGGGTCATTGTGGTCCGTTCGCTCCTGGTGGCTTACACTGGGGTCACGGCGCTTGTCCCTGCAGTCCGGATTGTGGCGGGCATCCCCGCGCTTATCGGGTCCGGGTCCCCATCAAATTTATTCCTGAATTGGC
>NZ_JABWGQ010000031.1 GCF_014595975.1 Sphingopyxis sp. LK2115
ATGCCGCGGCGTCTGGCTCGATCGCGGCGAACTCGACAAGATCATCGAGCGGAGCGCCGGCGACGAAGCGGCCCGCCGGTCGAGCGGCGGCCGGCTCGGCATGTTCGACGAGCATCGCGGGCGCGGCGATCATGACAGGAAGCACGGCTACGAGCGCGGCCATCATCGCCACAAGAGCTTCCTGAGCGAACTGTTCGACTGAGATGCTGTGGATTGGCCGCCGCACCACGGGCCCTTCGGGTGAAGGTGTGAGAACGGCCCGCGCCATGGGCGCCGCCCCCTTGAGCGCCCATGGCGAACGATTCCGGCGAGGATGGAGAGCAAGGACGCCGACGCGCGGTCGTCCTGTGCTCCTCGCGCTGGCTGGGCTCGCGCTTGCGCCCGGCCTGTCCGGCTGCTCGCCCGCTTCCAACGACAAGGATGCGGGCGAGCGGCATGACCGTCGCTCCGTCTCCAATCTCGTTGGCGAACATATCTATGCCTGCGCCGATGGATCGCGCGTGGACGCCGATTTCCTCGCCGACGGCCTGACCCTCGATCTCACGATTCTGCCGGATGGTCGTTCGGTGCGGCTGGTCGCGCCGGCCACCGGCCTCACCTTCGTGGGCGACAAGCTCAACGTGTCGCTCTCCGGCGGTGATCGGATGACGCTGTTGCGCCCCGATGCGCCGCCCCTGACCTGCACGCGGCTCAGGTCCAATACCGCACCGCCCTGACAGCGAGCCGCACGGTCCTCACCACAGAAGCGCGCCTCGCGAAGGAACCACGTCATGATCGAAAAGCTCCGCCTCGAAATCCCCATACTTCTCCCCGACGTCACCGATGCGGCCGATGCCTGCGTCGGCAGGCTCGTCGCGGCGCTTAAGGACCGGCCCGGTGTCGAGCAGGCGCATGTGGTCGCGGCCGACGCCGCCAGCCCTGCGACGCTGTGCGTCCATTTCGACCCGCAAGTGGTGACGCTCGCACGCATCCGCGAACTCGCCCATGCCTCGGGAGCGGAAATCGCGGACCGCTACGGGCATATCCTTTGGGAGGTCGATGGCATCGGTCACGCACGCCGCGCGCGCACGGTCACCGAAAGCCTTCGCGCCCTGTCCGGTGTGATCGAAGCGGACGCCTCGGCCGCCGGCATGGTGCGCATCGAATATGATCGCGATCAGCTCTCCCGAGACGACATCAGCGCTGAACTGACGAAGCTCGGCGCAACGCCCAGACCTGTGCCGGCGGCGGCAGATGCTCATGCCCGCCATGTCGATGGCCCTGCGCAACCGAAGCGGGAGCATGGCCCCGACGACGGTCACGATTACGCGCATGGCGGTCTGCTCGGGGCCAATACCGAACTGATCTTTGCGCTCGCCTGCGGCGCGACCCTGGGGATCGGATTCGCAATCGAGAAGCTGGTGGCGGGCGCGCCGGCCTGGCTGCCGTTTACGCTCTACGTGGCCGCCTATCTGTTCGGCGGCTTCTACACGCTGCGCGAGGCGATCGACAATCTCCGGCTGAAACGCTTCGAGATCGACACGCTGATGCTGGTGGCGGCCGCCGGCGCGGCGGCGCTCGGCGCCTGGGCCGAGGGCGCGCTGCTGCTGTTCCTGTTCAGCCTCGGCCATGCGCTCGAACATTATGCCATGGGCCGCGCCAAGCGCGCGATCGAGGCGCTGGCCGAACTGGCGCCGCGCACCGCTACCGTGCGCCGCTCCGACGGCGGCACGAGCGATGTTCCGGTCGAGGATTTGAAGGTCGGCGAAATCGTCGTCGTGAAGCCCGACGAGCGTGTGGCCGCGGATGGATTTGTCGTGAAAGGCATCACCGCCATCAACCAGGCGCCGGTGACGGGCGAGAGTATGCCGGTGGACAAGCGTCCCGTGCTGGATGATGCGGCCGCCCGCGCCGATCCCGACCGGATCGACGCGGCAAGCAGGGTGTTCGCCGGCACCATCAATGGCAGCGGTCTCGTCGAGATCGAGGTCACGCGCCTGTCCACCGAAAGCACGCTCGCCAAGGTGGTCAAGCTGGTCAGCGAGGCCGAAACGCAGAAGTCTCCGACGCAGCGGTTCACCGACAGGTTCGAGCGCTTCTTTGTGCCTGCGGTGCTGGCGCTGGCCTTCATCCTGCTGTTCGCCTGGGTCGTGGTCGATGAGCCGTTCCGCGACAGCTTCTATCGCGCAATGGCGGTGCTGGTTGCGGCAAGCCCCTGCGCGCTCGCCATCGCCACGCCCAGCGCCGTTCTCTCCGGAGTCGCGCGAGCGGCTCGGGGCGGCGTGCTGATCAAAGGCGGCGCGCCGCTCGAACTGCTCGGTTCGCTCGACGCGATCGCCTTCGACAAGACCGGCACGCTCACCAAGGGCGAGCCGCGCATCCATCAGGTCGTCACCGCGCCCGGCGTATCCAGGGAGGATATGATGGCGGTGGCCGTGGCGGTTGAATCGCTGAGCGATCACCCGCTTGCGCAAGCCATCGCGCGCGACGGGCGCGATCATATCGGCGAGCGTCAGGTTCCGCAGGCGGAGAGTCTGAAGAGCCTTACGGGCCGCGGCGTCTCGGCCGTCATCGGTGAGGACGAGGTTCTCATCGGCAAGGCCGAGATGTTTGGCGCCGACGGCATCGCTCCGCTCTCGCAGGGGATGCACGACATGCTCCCGCTGCTGCGCGAGACCGGCCAGACAATCATGATCGTCCGTCGCGGCGAGCGGGATCTAGGCGTGATCGGATTGCTCGACACGCCCCGTGAGGAAGCACGCGAGGCGCTCGAACGGCTGGCCGCGGCGTCACCATTGTGTGCGAGGGCGCCACCGGCGCGGTTTATCCCGATGTTGTGTATCGTCCGATCCATGGGGAACAAGGCCCGGCGTTGATCGGATATTCGGGCTACTGGCGGGATGACAACTGCAATCCTGCGCTTCGGCGTTTCCTTGAATTCATCAAGACACGGTATGCTCTGTCTTTTGATTTTACCAAGGAATCTCAGTAAAATGGCTAGGCAGGTTTATGGAGTGACCACCATGTTTTCGGTTAGGACAATCGTCATCGTTCTGGTTACATTGCTCATCGGATTTGCGGGAGGTTTTATCTTGCGGCCCGTGATCGCGCCGATGCAACAGGCGGACGTCGACACGTTCACGTCGCCGGTAGCTCCAGCGTCCAGCCAGGCGCGCGGTACTCAGTATTTCATGTCGCATATAGACGAGGCGCGCCAAGTCGTGGCCAGCTGCCGCGACGGCACTGTGCGAGGCGGAGAATGCGCCAATGCCGAGGAGGCGATCATCAAGGTGGATGCGGAGGAGCGTCGGAGGCGCTTTCTCGGCAACTGAGCGCGCACAAGGTGGTCAGTTTTTCGCGTTGTGCCGTCCGCGTGCAAAACCCCGGTCGCTCGCCATGAACCGCGCGAGCATCGGCGCAATGAGCTTCTCGGGCGGCACGGCCTGAGCGCCGGTCTCTGCCGCGAGTGCGGCGGCGTAGGCAGTAAGATCGCGGTGAACGACGGCGGGTAGCTCGACAGTCACTTTGACAGGTCGGTCATCAGCGATCGCTCCGAGCTTCAACTTGGTCATCGCGTTTCACCTATTGGTTCGAGGACGAGGTCGCGGGTGACGATCACGCGCAGCGGATGGCCAGGCCGGATGGTGAGCGTCGGCTGCACGTTAAGCTGCCGACGCACGACCTGCTGGCCCGTCTGATTGATGGTCCCCTGCGTGCCCCAGCGCAGCGCTCGGCTCAGAGAGTCGTCGCCGCTGGTTGTGAGTTCGGATCCCACACCGAGAAGCGTCGAGATAGCAGCGGCCTTCAGCAGGTTGCCCCAATGCTGATTGACCTGATCCTGGAGGCCCGCGAACCCCGCGCCATCGGCGCCGGGCTGGCGCTCGAGAACGATCGAGCGGCCGTCCGGCATGATGAGCCGGTCCCAGGCTAACAGCACCCGCGTCTGCCCGGCTGCGATCTCGCTGTCATATTCGCCGATCAGCCGCGCGCCCTGCGGGATGAGCAGGATGCGGCCGGTCGGGCTGTCATAAACGTTCTGCGTGACCTGCGCGGTGATCTGGCCGGGAAGATCGGAGCGGATGCCGGTAATGAGGGCTGCGGGCACAATGCTTCCGGCCTGCACGATATTGGGCGATGCTGGCGCGCTTAGCCGCTCGACGCTCACCGTGCGCTGGTTCGACGCCTGCGCCATGAACGCCCGCTTCCCGGCCTGATCGCCCTCGGCGGCGGCCGCCTGCTGCTGCGCCGGCTGCGGCGCAGCCTGCCCCGGCAGGGCCACCGACGGGAGACCCGCCGTCCCGCTGTTGCCCGCATTGCCGCCGAGGAACACGCTGCTCATGCGAGCGGAGTCGCGCTCCTGCTGCGCGCGCTGCCGGGCAGCTTCCTCTGCTTGCGCGCGCGGGTCAGGCTGACCCGGCTGCGCGCCGACCGGCAGCACCGGCACATTCTCGCCGCGCTGCTGGGCGGACACGATCGGCCGGCCGAGATCGCCCGGAAGCGGCGGGCCGAGACGCGGCGCCTGCGCATAGTCCCGCGGACCCGACGTGATGGTCTCGGCCGTGGCGCGGCTCTCGGTATTGTAGAGTTCTTCCGCCTGCCGCTCGCTGGCCGGTTTGAGGGCGTAGATCAGCGAGCCGCCGATGCCGAGCCCGGCGACGACGCCCATGACGGTCAGCGCCTTGCGCGACAGCCGCATCACGCGCGGCGGGTCGCCCCTGAGCTGGAATGGCCTCGGATCGGCAGGAGCCGGCGACGGAGCCGGATCAGCGGCAGGCATGTCGGTGCGATCGTTCACGGCCGCCGCTCCCGTCCATCATTGCGCGCGATGCGGACGCGCTGCTCACTGCGCCGATCGCCCAGCCGCAGCTCTGCGGCGGCGAACAGGCGATCGACCACCATGTAGCGGCCCTGCACGCGGTAATTGACCAGCTCGGCGTCGCCGGCCGCACCGGCTACAAACAGCGGCGGCATCTCGCCCTGCGAGATCCCGGCCGGAAACTCGATGAAGACCTGTCGGCCATCGTCGAACGCGCGGACCGGACGCCACGGCGCTCGCTCGCCGTCGATCCGATAGCGGAAATTGAGCGCGGACACGTCCACGCCGCTCGCCACCGGCGCAGCGGTGGCTGCCGCCGCATTGGCGCTCCGCAGCGCGATGAGCTGATCCTGCGGGTAGGTCCAGGACACCGACGCCATGTAGGTCGAAGGCGTCGCGCGCAGTTCGAGGTGATAGGTGCGGCGGTCGGTGTTGATGACGAGGTTGGTTGCGATGTCGGGCCGCGTGGGCTTCGCGAGGATATGAACGCGCGCGGTCGGGCCGCTGCCGCTGATCGTGTCGCCGATAATCCAGCGCACAGTATCCCCGGCCGCGACCGGCCCCGGCCCGACGAGCTGCTCGCCTTCCTGCAAGGCAATGTCCGTCACCTGCCCGGGCGCGGTATAGACCTGATAGAGCGCACCATCGGTCCACGGATATTGCTGGATGGCGTTGAGGAACCCGTCGCGCACCGGCTGCACACGGGCGGCGGCGTTGGCGGCGCCGACGCGGCGGCGCGGATCGGCAGGCTCGGGCGGCGATGCGGATTCGCCGACCGGCTTCAACTGGCCGGGCAGCGGCAGCGGCTCGGGGATCGTTACCACCTCGACCGCGCGTGGCGCTTCGGGCGCGGGCGTCGCTGCGATCTCGCGTGGCGGATCGTCGTAGGCGATTGCGGGCGGCCGGGCGGACGTGGTGGCGCAGCCGGCGAGCGCGGCTGCGGAGGCGATCAGCGCCGCCGATGCGACGCGGGGAAACGGTGGGCGCGTCATTGCGACAGCTCCTTTGACCAGTTGAGGGCATTGACGAAGATGCCGAGCGGGTTCTTGCGCAGGGCGTCGGG
Organism: Sphingopyxis sp. LK2115; assembly: GCF_014595975.1. Taxonomy (GTDB): domain Bacteria; phylum Pseudomonadota; class Alphaproteobacteria; order Sphingomonadales; family Sphingomonadaceae; genus Sphingopyxis. The sequence goes on from NZ_JABWGQ010000031.1 coordinate 5,859, forward strand.
CGTTCGCGGCGGCTGCACGACGACGGTGAGGATCGCCGACCAGCGTTCGGTGGCGGCAAGGCTGCCGTCCTGATAGCGGCGCTCGGTCCAGGCGACGCGGAAGCTGTCGGGCGACGCGCGGATCACGCTGGACACGTCCACCGCGACCTGCACGCGGCCGACATTGGCGAACGGGTCGTTGGCGCGGGCGTAATCGTTGAGCGCCAGCGCGCCGCGGTCGGTCGTGAAATCGTAGGCGCGGAGCCAGTTCTGGCGGACGATGACCGGATCGGCCGGGATGCTGCGCACCTGCTCGATGAACCGCGCTAGGTGGAACGCCACCTGCGGATCGGTCGGACGGTAGCCGGCCTCGGCCGGCGCGACCGCCTGCGCTTCGCCGAGCCGATCGACCTGCACGACCCACGGCACGATATGGCCGCGCGCGGACTGCCAGATCAGCCCGCCGGCCAGGCCGCCCGAAAGAGCGAGCGAGCCAAAGAAGGCGAGCCGCCAGTTCTTCGCCTGCACGCGGGCAGAGCCGATGCGGTCGTCCCAGGCTTGGGCGGCGCGCTGGTAGGGCGTCGTGGGTTCGGGCGTCTGCCCGTAGCGGATGGTGGGGCGTCGGAACATTGGCGGCTAATCCTTCTGGCTGAGATCGACGGATGCGCCGCTGCCGCCACCGTCACCGGAGCGCAGCGTGTGGGCGGCGACGGTCGCGCCGTGAGTCATGGTCTGGCGGCGCTTCATCGCGGCCGCCCAGGCGGGCGGACCGTCCGGCGACGGCGTTGGTGTTGACGGGTCGCCGGAGATCGTCCCGCCGGTGGCGGTCACGGCGGCGCGGCCGCCCGAGCGATAGCTGTCCTTGAGCGAGGCGGCCGCCCGGCGGAGCGGCGACATGGCTGCGCCTACGGCAGCCTTGCCGACGCCGCCGGCCCCACCCGCGACGGCGGCCGCGCCGGTCTTCCCGGCCGAGCCGAGCGCATAGGCGCTGCTGGCGGCCCCGGATGTGAAGGCCGCGCCGCGCGCCGCGCCGCCGATCGCACCAGCGACCGCACCGGCGCCAAGACGGGCGGCGGCCGCACCGCCGGCCAGCGCGCCGCCCGCGGCAAGCGCCGTGCCGGCCGCGGCACCCGCGCCGAGCGCAGGGCCGCCCGAGACGATGCCGTTGGCGATCGACGGGCCGAAGATGCCAAGCCCGAGCAGGCAGAGCGAGGCGAGCGCGACAGCCATCGCGTCTTCGATCGTCGGCTGCGCGCCACCGAAGCCGGCGCGGAACTCGTCGAACAGGGTCGAGCCGATGCCGACGATCACGGCGAGCACCAGCACCTTGACGCCGGACGAGATCACCAGCCCCAGCACGCGCTCGGCCATGAAGGCGGTCTTGCCGAACAGGCCGAACGGGATGAGCACGAACCCGGCGAGCGTCGCCAGCTTGAACTCGATCAGCGTGATGAAAAGCTGGATCGCCAGTATGAAGAAGGCGAGGATGACCAGCGCCCAGGCGAACAGCAGCACAGCGATCTGGATGAAGTTCTCGAAGAACGACACCCAGCCCATCAGATCGGAAATGGATTCGAGGATCGGCTGGCCAGCTTCCAACCCGACCTGCGCTACGCGGCCCGGCTGGAGCAGCTCGGCGGCGGTGAAGTCGGTGCCCGAGGCTTTCAGGCCGAGGCCGGAGAAGCTCTCGAAGACGATGCGGGCGAGGCTGTTCCAGTTGCCGATGATGTAGGCGAAGACGCCGACGAACAGTGTCTTTTTGATGAGGCGGGCAAGAATGTCGTCATCGGCGCCCCAGCTCCAGAACAGCGCCGCAAGCGTCACGTCGATGACGATCAGAGTGGTGGCGATGAACGCCACCTCCCCGCCGAGCAGGCCGAACCCGCTGTCGATGTAGCGGGTGAAGACATCCAAGAAACGATCGACGACGCCGGTGCCGCCCATGTCAATTCTCCTGCGGGGTGGCCGCATCGGCGATGCGGGCGGCGGGACGCGCGCCGGGCGCGAGGAAGCGGCGGCGGTTCTCGGCCCAGGCGCGGAGGCAATCGGGATCGCTCGCGCCGGCCGGTCCAAGCGATTGACACCGGCGCAGCTCGATCAGCAGCGGGTCCGTCGCCGGGGTTTCGGCGACGGTCGCCGGCGCCTCGCGCGCGGGTTCGGGCGGCCGGCTCATCTCGATCGCGGTCATAGTGATCGCGATGGCGACGAACACGATCGCGCCGATCCGGGCCAGGAGCTTGCTGTCCACGGGCGTCAATCGTGGAACATGCGCGCGTTGCCCGGCTGGTAGCCGGTGCGCGGGCTGAGGAACCGGCGGAGCTGCTCGCGGGCCTGCGCCTGCGCGGCCGCCCGCTGCGCCATGTCGAGCGACTGCGCCCGGCCCTGCGCCGCGACGAGCGCGGTCAAATCGGCTAGCTGCTGCGATTGCAGGGCGATGAGCTGGTTGCCGGCCTGGGCGGCTTGCAGCGCGCCATCGGCTGACTGGCTGGCGTTGACGAGCCGGTCGAGCGTGGTGCGCGAGCCGTCGATGTTGCCGACCACGCCGGCCTGCACTTTCAGCGCGTCCTCGAACGCGCCGACGCTCGCCTCCCAGCGGCTGCGGGCATCGGCGACGAGCGACTGATCCGAGCCGGACAGGTTGGTGCCCCGATAGCGTTGCGAGAACGCCTGGTCGATGGAGCGCACGTCGTAGGCGATGCGCTGCGCCTCGGAGAGAAGCTGCTGCGTGCGCTGGAACTGGCTCTGAAGCTGCTGAAGCTGACTGAACGGCAGCGAAGTCAGGTTACGCGCTTCGTTGAGAAGACTCGTCGCCTGGTTCTGGATTTGCTGAATCTGATTGTTGATCTGCTGGAGCGACCGGGCGGCCGTCAGCACGTTCTGCGCATAGTTGGTGGGATCATAGACGATCCCGCCGAACTGCGCGTAGGCCGGGGTCGCGGCAGTGATGCCGATGACGCCCGACGTGGCGAGGACGCCGGCCACGATGGCTCGGCGCAGGATTCTGGTCTTCATAGCGGTAACTCCTGCTGGCTGGGGGGAAGAAGCTCGATCGCCCAGGCGCAGCCGCGATGGCGCAGCCACTCAGCCGCGAAGGCGGAGGCGTCGTGGGTTTCGGTGATCTCGGCGATGCGGAGCTGGTCGGTCTTCGACGACGCGGCGGCGAACGCCAGCGCGACTTCGCCCAGCCCCAGCTCGAACAGGCGGTTTCCCCGCCGCGACTGGCAGTAATAGTCGCGCTTGGGAGTCGCCCGGCTGAGGATTTCGATCTGACGGTCGTTGAGGCCGAACCGTTCGTAGATCGCAGCGATCTGCGGTTCGGCGGCGCGCTCGTTCGGCAGGAAGATGCGCGTCGGGCAGCTTTCGATGATGGCCGGCGCGATGCTCGACGTCTCGATGTCGGCGAGGCTCTGCGTGGCGAACACCACGCTCGCGTTCTTCTTCCGCAAGGTCTTGAGCCACTCGCGGAGCTGCGCCGCGAAGGCCGGGCTGTCGAGCACCAGCCAGCCCTCGTCTATGATGATGAGCGTGGGCGAGCCGTCCAGCCGGCCCTCGATCCGGTGGAACAGGTAGGAGAGCACCGCGGCGGCCGAGCCGGCGCCGACCAGGCCCTCCGTCTCGAACGCCTGCACCGAGGCTTCACCAAGGCGCTCCGCCTCGGCGTCGAGCAGCCGGCCCCACGGACCGCCGATGCAGTAGGAAGCCAGCGCCTGCTTGAGCTGCTGGCTTTGCAAAAGGACGGAAAGGCCGGTGATGGTGCGTTCGCCGATCGGCGCGGATGCCAGCGAGCCGAGCGCGGACCAGATATGCTCCTTGGCCTGCGGATCGACCGCGACGCCTTCGGAGGCGAGGATCGCCGCCAGCCATTCGGCGGCCCAGGCACGTTCGGCCGGATCGTCGATATGCGCGAGCGGCTGGAGCTGCACGCCGTCACCGGCCTCGTCGGCCAACATCCCGCCGAGATCCTGCCAGTCGCCACCCATGCCGATGGCGGCGGCGCGGATGCTGCCGCCGAAGTCGAAGGCAAAGACCTGGGCGTTCTCGTAGCGGCGGAACTGCATCGCCATCAGCGCGAGCAGCACCGATTTGCCGGCGCCGGTCGGGCCGACGATCAGCGTGTGTCCGACATCGCCGACGTGAAGGGAAAACCGGAACGGGGTCGAGCCTTCGGTCTTGCCGTAGAGCAAGGGGGGCGCACCGAAATGCTCGTCCCGTTCCGGCCCCGCCCATACCGCTGACAGGGGGATCAGGTGGGCGAGATTGATGGTGGAAATCGGAGGTTGGCGGACGTTGGCGTAGGTATGGCCGGGCAGGCTCCCCAGCCACGCCTCGATCGCGTTCATCCCCTCGGGGATCACGGTGAAGTCGCGGCCCTGGATGACCTTCTCGACCAGCCGCAGCTTCTCGGCGGCGATGGCGGGATCGCGGTCCCACACCGTCACCGTCGCGGTGACATAGGCCATGCCGGCATAGTCGGCGCCCAGCTCCTGCAGGGCGGTGTCGGCGTCGGCGGCCTTGTTCGAGGCGTCGCTGTCGAGCAGCGTGGATGCCTCATTGGTCATCACCTCTTTCAAGATGGCCGCGACCGACTTGCGCTTGGCGAACCATTGCCGCCTGATCTTGGTCAGCAGCTTGGTCGCGTCGGTCTTGTCGAGCATGATCGCGCGGGTGGACCAGCGATACTCGAAGGCGAGCCGGTTCAGCTCGTCGAGCAGGCCGGGAAACGTCACGCTCGGGAATCCCGTGATCGTCAGCGTGCGGAGATGATGGTCGCCCAGGCGCGGTTCGAGCCCGCCGGTCAGCGGCTCGTCGGCGAGCAGCGCGTCCAGGTGCATCGGCGTCTCGGAGACGCGCACTCGCTGGCGGCGGGTCGAGATCGTGCTGTGCAGATAGGTCAGCGTCTCGCCGTCATCGAGCCAGCGGACCTCGGGCACGAAGCCTTCGACCAGATTGAGAACGCGGTCGCTGCGGTCGGTGAAGCCATTGAGCAGCTCCCAAGGATCGACGCCGGTGGTCGAGCGGCCCTCGTAGAGCCAGCCTTCGGCGCGCGCGGCTTCCTCAGCCGGCGGCATCCACAGCAAGGTGAGATAATAGGCGCTCTCGAAATGCGCGCCTTCCTCGCGGAACTGTTCGCGGCGCTCCATGTCCACGAGCGCCGAGACCGGATCGGGAAAATCGGAATCGGGGTAGTCGAGAGCGGGACTGCGCTGCGCCTCGACGAAGATCGCCCAGCCCGAGCCGAGACGCCGCAGCGCGTTGTTGAGCCGCGCCGTGGTGGCGACCAGCTCGGCAGGCGTGGCGCTATCGAGATCGGGGCCGCGGAAACGGGCGGTGCGCTGGAACGACCCGTCCTTGTTGAGAACGAGGCCTTCGCCGACCAGAGCGGCCCAGGGAAGGAAGTCGGCGAGGTGCGCCGCCTTGTGGCGGTATTCGCGCAAGCTCATCATGGCTGCATCCATGTCGGGAAACGGAGGTGGCGACGGGCGACATCGACGAACTGCGGGTCGCGCCGCGCCGCCCAGACCGAGATCGCATGGCCGATGGCCCAGATGACCAGGCCGGCGATCCAGAGGCGCAGGCCGAGACCGATCGCGCCCGCCAGCGTGCCGTTGACGATAGCGAGCGACCGCGGTGCGCCGCCGAGCAGGATCGGCTCGGTCAGCGCCCGGTGGACCGGCGCGAAATAGCCGGGGATCGGCTCGACAGGATCGCCCGCGCCGGTCACGCGATCAGCGCTCCGCCGCCGAAGCTGAAGAAGCTGAGGAAGAACGAACTGGCCGCAAACGCGATGCTGAGGCCGAACACGATCTGGATCAGGCGGCGGAAGCCGCCCGACGTATCGCCGAACGCCAGGGTCAGGCCGGTCACGATAATGATGATGACCGCGACGATCTTCGCCACCGGCCCCTCGATCGATTCGAGGATGGATTGCAGCGGCGCTTCCCACGGCATCGACGATCCGCCCGCATGGGCCGGGGCCGAGACGGTGAGCGCGGTCACGCTGGCGGTGGCGGCGAGCATGGCGCGGCGTGCGCCACGCCGAAGGGCATGGATCATGGCAGGTCTCCCGGTTGGGTGGTGGAAAGCGGAGTGAGTCGGTAATCGCCGGTGGCCGGGTCGAGCCCGCTGACGCGGGCCAGCTCGGTCAGCCGGCGCCCGTGGGCGTCCCGGACCAGCACGGCGATCAGGTCGATGGTCTCGGCGATCAGCGCGCGCGGGACCGTGACGACGGCCTCCTGGATGAGCTGCTCCATGCGGCGGAGCGCGCCGAGCGAGGTGCCGGCGTGAATCGTGCCGACGCCGCCGGGATGGCCGGTGCCCCAGGCTTTGATGAGGTCGAGCGCTTCCGCTCCGCGCACCTCGCCGATGGGGATGCGATCCGGCCGCAGGCGCAGCGACGAGCGGACCAGCTCGGACAGCGACACCACGCCGTCCTTGGTCCGCATGGCGACGAGGTTGGGCGCGGCGCATTGCAGCTCGCGCGTGTCTTCGATTAGGACGATGCGATCGGTGGTCTTCGCCACCTCGGCGAGCAGCGCGTTGACCAGCGTAGTCTTGCCCGCGCCCGTGCCGCCTGCGACGAGGATATTGGCGCGGGTTTGGACGCCGTGGCGCAGCGCCTCGGCATCGACCGCCGACATGATCCCAGCGGCCGCATAGTCGTCGAGCGTGAACACAGCGACGGCGGGTTTGCGGATCGCGAAGGCCGGCGCGGCGACGACGGGCGGCAACAGCCCCTCGAACCGCTCGCCGCCTTCGGGCAGCTCGGCGGAGACGCGCGGTGATCGTGCATGGACCTCGACGCCGACATGGTGCGCGACCAGGCGGACGATACGTTCGCCGTCCGCCGCACTCAGCAGCTCGCCGGTGTCGCTGATCCCCTCGCCGAGCCGGTCCAGCCATAGCCGGCCGTCCGGATTGAGCATCACTTCGATGACGGCGGGGTCGTCCAGCCAGGCCGCGATCGAAGGCCCGAGCGCGGTGCGCAGCATCCGCGCGCCGCGCGTCTTGGCCTCGGAACGGATGGGATGGACGGTCAAGGATCGGCCCCTCAAATGAGCCGGGCGAACCGCCGCCCGGCTGTCGGGGCACATCAAGAGAGGCAGAAACGGGCCGTGAGCAACAGTAAGCTGGCGGCGTAGTAGAGGCGGCGGCAGATACTTACGGAGTGCGGATCGGCCTTCCGCCTCAGCGCCTAGTCGCGGCGCTACTTACTCCGAATCACTTGCCGCTTTTGGCCATACGTCTTCGGGAATCTCGTCGAGCAAGCTCTTGCCGCTGGCGAAGCGACGACCGAGCGTCTCGATAAAGCCTTCGTAGCGCTTGCGACCTTTGACCTGCGCCGCGGCTTGGTCTTCGTCGGGCAACGGCGGCGTCACCGACAGCCAAAATCGGACGAACAGCGCCAGTGCTTCGGTCGAGAGGCCCGTGTTGCGCTCCAACCGCTGCACCTGTCGCGACAGCCGATCTAGCCTACGGGCGAATGCCGCCTCCATTCGGTCGGCGCCGTCAGGCGACAGATAGGACGCGACCGCCGCCTCCACGATCGCCGAGCGCGAGATGCGCCGCCGGATCGCCAACTCGTCAACCTGCTTGGCGAGCGCGGGCGGGAAATAGACGTTGAGCCGGGTTCGCATCGATACCTCCTACAGTTCGATGCCGTCGCCGGGGTCGAGCGACGCCTGCCGCGCGAGGCCCTGCATCCGGCGACGCACGGCCGCCTGCCGGGCCGCGTCGTCCTGCTCGTCATCGACGATCGCAAACTCCTGCGCCGGCGGCGGCGATGTCTCGGGCGCGATGGCGACATGCTCGGGCAGTTCGGGCTCGCGGCGCAGGCCGCCATTGGCCGCGTCCTCCTGCGCCCGCACGATCCGCGCCACGTCGGCCGGGTCGGCGGCGGCGGCGCGGCCGGTCCAGTCATCGGGACGTGCCGCGCTTGCGATCGGCTTGGGCGTATCCATGATCCGCTCGGACAAGCGGCGGTCCTGAAAGTAGCGCGCCTTCTTCGCCCGGATCGGGTGGACGCCTGCTACCATCACGATCTCATCGTCTGGCGGGAGCTGCATGACCTCGCCGGGGGTGAGGAGCTGGCGGGCGGTCTCGGATCGCGACACCATCAGATGCCCGAGCCACGGCGACAGGCGGTGCCCCGCATAGTTCTTCATCGCCCGCATTTCGGTCGCGGTGCCGAGCGCATCCGAGACGCGCTTGGCTGTTCGCTCGTCGTTGGTGGCGAAGCTCACACGGACATGGCAGTTGTCGAGGATCGCGTTGTTCGGCCCGTATGCCTTCTCGATCTGATTGAGCGATTGCGCGATCAGGAACGCCTTGAGGCGATAACCCGCCATGAACGCCAGTGCGGACTCGAAGAAGTCGAGCCGGCCGAGCGCGGGAAACTCGTCGAGCATCAAGAGCACGCGATGGCGGTTGCCCTTCGGGGTCAACTCCTCGGTCAACCGGCGCCCGATCTGGTTGAGGATGAGGCGGATGAGCGGCTTGGTGCGCGAGATGTCGCTGGGCGGCACGACCAGATAGAGCGTCGCCGGCCGCTCGCCCTCCACCAGATCCGATATGCGCCATTGGCACGCCCGCGTGACCTGCGCGACGATAGGATCGCGGTAGAGCCCGAGGAACGACATGGCGGTGCTGAGCACGCCCGATCGCTCGTTGTCCGACTTGTTCAGCAGCTCGCGTGCTGCGCTGGCGACGACGGGATGCACGCCGGCTTCGCCCAGGTGCGGCGTCGCCATCATCGCCGCAAGTGTCTGCTCGATCGTGCGCGACGGATCGGTGAGGAACGAGGCCACCCCGGCGAGGGTTTTGTCCGGCTCGGCGTAGAGGACGTGCAGGATCGCGCCGACCAGCAGCGAGTGCGATGTTTTCTCCCAATGGTTCCGGCGCTCGAGACTGCCTTCGGGATCGACCAGCACGTCGGCGACGTTCTGCACGTCGCGCACCTCCCACTGGCCGCGCCGCACTTCGAGTAACGGGTTGTAGGCGGCCGACGCGGCGTTGGTCGGATCGAACAGCAGCACTCGGCCATGCCGCGAGCGGAAGCCGGCGGTGAGCTGCCAGTTCTCGCCCTTGATGTCGTGGACGATCGCGGAGCCCGGCCAGGTCAGCAGCGACGGTATGACCAGTCCGACGCCCTTGCCCGAACGGGTCGGCGCAAAGCACAGCACATGCTCGGGGCCATCGTGGCGCAGATAGTCACGGCCAAGCCTTCCCAGCACAACGCCATCGGCGCCGAGCAGCCCGGCGGCGCGGACTTCCTTCTCGCTCGCCCAGCGCGCCGAGCCGTAGGTCTCGGCGTTCTTCAGCTCGCGGGCGCGCCAAACCGACATGGCGATGGCGACGGCGATCGACACGAACCCGCCCGACGCGGCGATGAACGCGCCGATCTTGAAGATGTCGGGCGCATAGGCGTCGAAGCTGAACCACCACCAGAAGAAGGCCGGCGGCGGATAGATGCGCCAGCCAAAGGCAATGAACCACGGTGGCCCAAGCTCGGGCTGATAGGCGAGCGCGGCGGCGGTCCACTGCGTCGCGCCCCATACGCCGGCGAGCACGATCATGAACACGGTGATGACTTGGCCCCATAGGATTTTCGTCGCGGACATGCTTGTCTCCCTGCGCTGGCTAGAGGCCGAGGCCGCGCTTGCGGCCCATCATCAGGTCGAGCCCGCCGCCGTCGCGGATGACGCCGGAGACTTGGCGTCCGAGCTGCTGTTCGAGGGCGCTGGCCCAGGGCACGAGGCGGAAGCCGAGGCCGTCGTCGATCATGGCGAAACGGCCGGACGCTAGTCCGAGGCGCTGGCGCACGACACCGGCGATCTTCTCGCCGGCCTGCGTCGGCCGATAGGTCAGCCCGGTCTCGCCCGCGATCCTTGCGCCAACTGAGTCCAGCTCGCGCCGCCGCAGCGTATCGATCAGACCGCGCTCGAATACCGTCCGTTCGCCGAACCGGCGCGCGAGCCCTCCCTTGACGAGGTGGTCGGCGCGGGTGTCCATCGCCCGGCGCACCTCGGCGCCGAACCCGCCGTCCGCGACCCCGGCGCCGCGCTCGATCAGGCGGTGGTCCAGCCAGGTCGCGCCGGGCGCCTTGATCTGCGCGGCGAGATCGAGGTCCGACCGCGTTGCCAGGATGAGCGTCGGCCGCTCCTCGCCCGGCTTGCCGATCGCGCGCAACTCGACGATGCCGCCGAGCTTGGGGCTGTGCTCCAGCGCCTCGATACCGGGTAAGCGGACATGATGCGTGCGCCCGTCCATGCCGTCGATCACGGCATAGGCGGTGCCGGTCAGCTCATCGTGCAAACCCTTGTCGATGAGCCGGCCGACGATCGGCTTCTCCGGCGCACCGCTCACCACGACATAGCTGTCGAGCGGCCGATCTTGCCCCTGATCCTTGAGCGCCTGGCCGATGGTGCGGATGATGTCGCCGCGCGCGGCCAGCTCGCGCAACTTCGCCTGCGCGCCCTCGGCGACCGCCCATTGGCCCGGCTCGCCCTCGGCGGCGAGCCCCATCGTCTCAAGGTGTTGCAAACGGCCGACCATCAGCCGGCGCAGGCGCGGGTCGTCGGGGCCGGGCCGCTCGGGACGCAAGTCGATGACGCCCAGCTCATCGGCGGTGCGCTGGATCTCGCTATCGAGCCGGGTCCAGCGCTCCGCCGTCACCTCGCGGTCAAGCGCGCGCTGGATTTCATGCTCAGGCTTCGGCCCCAGCTCGGCGAAGGCAAGCTCCTCGGCGCGCGAGCGCAGGCCGTGGCTGATATAGTCGCGCGCCATGACGAGATCGGCGCCCTGGTCTGTGACGCCGCGCACGAGCAGATGGACGTGCGGGTTGTCCGTGTTCCAGTGATCGACCGCGACCCAATCGAGCCGCGTCCCCAGGTCCGCTTCCATCTGGCGCACGAGGTCGCGGGTATATTCGCGCAGGTCGGTCAGCTCGCCCGCATCCTCGGGCGATACGATGATGCGGAAATGATGCCGGTCGTCCTTGCACCGATCGGCGAAGGCACGGTCATCGGCCCGGTCGGACTCGGCGTCGAACATGCGCGTCGGCGAGCCGTCACGGGTAACGCCTTCGCGTTTCAGATAGGCGATGTGCGCGGACAGCGGCGCCATGCGCCGGCCGCCGAAGCGGTGGCGCACCGGCAGCGCCTTCACCAGCACGCGCCGGCCGGAGCCGAAAAGGCGACTGCGCGCGAAGGCCGTGCGTCCCTTCCCGAAGCTCGACTGGCCGCGCCGACGCGAACCGCCCCAGCCCGAACGCTGACTGCCGCCGCTCATTGCGGCGATGCGCAGCACCTCGGCGACCAGCCCGCGCGCATTGCGGCCCTGCGCCTTGCTGCGCTTGGCCTTGCCCGGCCGGACGCGGAACTCTTGGCTATCGCTCATGGCCGGCCGTTTCTCGCCGAAAACCAGCCGTGGTGCCGTTCGGTGCGTTGAAATGCCTAGCTTTTTCCTTCCGAGCGGCACGCTCGCCGACCGACGCCCCCATGTGAAGCCACGGAAAAGCCTTGGCTTTTCGGCGAAACGGGGTGCGACTTGTATCTTGCCCTCGTCTGTCCCTGTCGTTTTCTCCCTCCCCAGCCACTTTCCTGCTCGGGACGGATGATGGGGATAGCGCGCAAATCATTGCAGTCGGCCCGCGCGGGCGCGGGGCACGAACAGCGTGTCCTCCGGCTCATTCGAAGGCGAAGCTGCGGAGCGAACGTCACCGGATGTCGGCCCATCGGCTGGCAGCTCCGACGCGGGCTCCTCGCCATCTGACTGCACGGAAACGGCTTCGGACGGGGCGCTCGCGGTGCGGACGAACAGCGCGGCGCGGCGCCAGGCGAACGGATCAGGCGGTGCGCTCACCGCCATCTCCGCAGCGCCCGATGGGCCGACAACGGCGCTGAGCTGAGCTAGGTAGCCGACCGTCTCGGGCGGCAGCGGACGGCCGCGCGACAGGTAATCGTCGTAGCGGCCCGGCCCGGCATTATAGGCTGCCAGCATCGCGCTCGCGTTGCCGTAGCGGTCGTGCATCGCGTGCAGATAGGCCGCGCCCGCCATGATGTTGTCTCGCACGTCGAACGGGTCAGCGCCGAGGCCATATCGCGCGCGAAGATCGGCCCAGGTCGCGGGCATGATCTGCATCAATCCCATCGCACCCGCACGCGAAACGGCGCGGGAGTTGCCGCCGCTCTCGACGCGCATCACCGCCCATATCCACCCTTCGGGGATGCCGAATCGCCGCGCGGCCTCGGCGACATGACCGGCATATGGATGAGCCGCCGCCGATCGTGCGGCCGGCAAATCCTGCGCCGTTGCCGCGACCGGCGCAGCGCCGCCGGACATCAGCGCGACGGCCAACGCCACCGCCGATCCGACTCCGCTCCGCCGCCAGCCTGCCAGCGTGCTCGCTACGCTCAAGGGTGCGCGCGCCGCGCCGGCCTGCGGCCGCCTTTGACCTCCGCTGCGCGCCCCGGCCGGTCTGCGACCGAGCGGGACGGAGGGATGAGACGGCTTTCCCGCGAACAAAGGGATGATGGAAAAGCGCACCGGATCAGTCCTGCTCGCGCGACTTCGGTTGGCGGTTCCAGCGCAGCGACCAGGCCGACGTGTCGCCCGTGGTCTGGAACAGCGCGGCACGGAGCGGCTGGGCTAAGGCGGGATCGTCGATGCGCAGCGAGACGTAATCGCCGGCGCGTTCGCCGGTCTCGTTCCAGCCCGCGCCGATCTCTGGGCCTTCGCCGCCGTCGCCGCGATGAATGCGCCAGTTCGGCGCATTGTCGGCGTCGCTCGGCTCGGCCGGAACGATCGAGATGCGAATGTCGAGCGTCGCGGTCTCGATGATGCCTTCGTAACCGTTGGCGGTGCGGAAGAAGCTGCCGATCTGCATGGGACTCTCCTTTGGGTTGGCAGGGATGAGCGGGTTCAGCGCCACACGAGCGACGCGTTGGGGGTGTCGCGGGTGAGGATCGGGACGGCGCGGCCGAGCACGGTCGAGGCCGGCAGCGGGCCGAAATAGCGGCCGTCCATACTGTCCGCGTGATCGGGGTTGAGCATCAGCAGCTCGCTGCCGCGCAGCGTGCGGCAGCCCTGCCAGACGGGGAGCGAGCGGCCTCGTCCGTCACGCGCCAGGGCAACGGCGACCGGCCGGGCATCGACGCTCACGACGGCGCCGATCCGGCACACAAACTGCCCCGGCTTGGCCGCGACATGCTTCAACAACGGCACACGCTCACCAAGATAGCTGCGCTCGGCCAGCCACCGCGCCAGCGGCGCGGGCGGCGTAACGGCGACCAGCGTGCCGACGGCGGGATCGCGGTCGGGCTCTATCCGGTAGAGGCCGAGCGGTGCGCTGGCGCTGGCGTTCCAGATGACGCGCGGCAGCGGGTCGAATATCGCGACGGCAGTGAACGACACGGCGAACACCGACGCGGCGGAAGCCGTCGCGATGGTCCATCCACGGGGCGTCATCCTTCGATCTCTCGGCGTTTGAGCCAGGCGCGATGGCGCTCCAGCGTATAGGGGCGCGGCTGATGTCCGGCGGCGATGCGGTTGGCGACGTGTCGCCAATGATCGGGTGCGGCGTCGCACGGATCGACGCCGGCCGCCTCGGCCGCGTCGATCGCGGCGAGCACCTGGCTGACCTTGGGCCAGCCCTCGATCTTGAGCAGGATGTCGCCGCCCGGCCGCACGAATGGCAGTGTCGTGAACGGCTCGCCCGCGCCGACCGCGCGCACGATGTCGATGCGCGAGCTTACCGTGCCGTAGTCGTTCGCCGCCCAGCGGACGAACGCGAAGATGGCGCCGGGGCGGAAGCGGACGATGCGGCGGCGGCGATCGACGATCTCGTCAACGGCGACGCGGCCGAACCTGATCCAGTGCTCAATCCGCTTCTCGATCCACGTCAGTTCGACGCGAGTCATGCCGTCATCGGACGGCTGGCGGTGGCGCATGGGCGACGGCGGGACGGTCATCGCCGGCTCCGGGCGATGGCCGAATCCGCGCGCGGCATGAGGTCGTCCTGCCCCGGATCGGAGGTCGAATGCTTGATGCCGATATCGGCCCAGGCGCGCAGGTCATCGACCGAATAGACCACCCGGCCCCCGATCCGGCGGTAGGCCGGGCCGGTGCCGAAATAACGGTGCTTTTCAAGGGTGCGGCCTGAGAGGCCGAGGAAGCGGGCGGCTTCCGGCGTGCGCAGGAAGCGGGGCGGCAGGTTGGTGGGCGTATCGGACAAGTGACGACTCCTGCGGGCGGTGGCGGCAGGAGGCGTAATTGTCAGAACGGAGGCGGCTGGGTGGGGTATGAAGATGTGCGGCTACGCGGATGTGACCACCCCTCCCCCGAGCCGGCCCCGCTATGGGGAGCGGGTCAGCGGATGCGGAGCAGCTTGCGGTAGTCGCCGTTCATCATCGCCATGCCATCACGGACCAGTCGGACCACGAACGAACGCGCAGCGGACATTTTCCAATCGCTCGCAGACAGCCGCGCCGCCTCGTCGCGCCCGAGTGCGACCGCGATCTCGCGATAGGTTGCTCCGGCATCACGCAGGTCGAGCGCGCGGAGCATCAGGTCGAGCCGGGCGAGCCGGTAGGCGGTAAGCGGCCAGCCGCGCGGCAGCGGCCCGGCAGCGCGGCCGAGCAGACGGCGGTGGAAACGCAGCAAGCTGGCGATCCGGGTGGGGAAATCCTTGTCAAGCGGGATGATGGCCGCGAGCGGCCGGCCGGGGGTCGCATCGCGCAGCCAGAGTCGATGCTCGCCGGCCGCGTCGGCGACGATGACGTGGCGGCCTTCAATCCCGGCCAGGTCGGCGAGCAGCGCCCCGAGTGCGCGCGGATCGACCGGAGCGGCGGTCTTGAATCCCTCCGGCGCAGCGTCGAGAATGACCGTGACAGCGGTCAGCTCCGGGCGCCAGACGACCGGCTCCGAGAGGTCATCCGGCGCCGTGGCGAAAGGATAACCCCCAGCGCCGCGCGAACGCCAATTCGGCGGCGTTCTTCGCGACGGCGCCCTCGTCGATGCGCTCTTGCATCTGCGTATGTTCGGCGCGGTAGGTGCGGTTCCGCCGCAAGAACTCCGCGGCTAGATCGGCGCGCCCGAGCGCGTCGGACATTCCGCCGGCGCGTCGCTGGCGACGCCCAGGCGGCGTCGGCATTGCATCCTCCCCACCGCGCCTCGCGCGGATTTCGGAGCACCGAACATCCCGGTCGCCACTGACGTTTGCTAGGGCGAAGATCGCGCACAACCATGCCGTGCGAGCGGAGCAATTACCCCCGGAACTCGATCCAGATTGGAGTTAAATCTTAACAGTTTAGCGGGCGCTGACAGCCGAGCAGATGAGCGTAGCCAACCTCAGTCATCCACCGCGCGCGGGCCAAGTGAGAGTCGTGCATCGTCTTCGCGCGATCCGGCTCGGCGGTCGTGTCGATGCCGAAGATCAGCCTCGCAGCCTCGCGCCAATCGGCCCCATCGGCGTCGGCGTCGAGCAAGCGCAGATAATCTGCCAGATGACCTTCGTCATAGCTGGTGAGTTGTGGTGAATCGGGCGCCCGATCATCGAATCTCATCTTGACCACCATGCCCTTGGCTTCCCGTCCGCGTTAACCAATAGGACAATGCCGAGCATTTTCGACGTGCTTGCCAGGCATAATTGCGCGCGGAATCTGCATTGCCTACTGCACACTCACAGGGGCTGCTGGTTTGCGGTGCGCCCCCGCAAACAGCTCCTGAACCCTGATCGGGGAGTTGGAAAACCGCGTTTAGACGGTTCCTGTGACCTTTAGCACCGGAGCGCCTGGACATACGTCACAGTTAGCGTCCGCGCTCGTGGTGTAATTTCCGGTGTAGGCGATGGTGTAT
>NZ_JABWGQ010000047.1 GCF_014595975.1 Sphingopyxis sp. LK2115
TGCCAAGGTTGGGGTCGAGGGTTCGAATCCCTTCGCCCGCTCCAGTTTTCAGATGCAGATAGTTAGCAAGGTCGCCGAGAGGCGGCCTTTGTTGCGTTTGGGCCTTGGGGAGCCGGCGGGGGAGCAGAAACGATCAGCTTCCCAGCAGTCTTATATCGCCGATAAAGCTCTCGAAGGTCTGGAGATGGGGACGGATCGCCTTAGGGAAGGAATCGGTCAGTTTGGCGGGGACGACCCACTGAACGCCAAAGTCGACCATCTCCTTGAACTGGTTCGCCCAGCGCCGGAGCGATCGACGGCCATTTCACGGCCGACGCCGCCCCGGTGCATTTCCCCGGCGCAGCGTTCATCGTCGCCGCGATTTTCGGCCTGCTGGCGATCGTGACGCTGCGCCGCCTGCCGCGCGCGATGCAGACCGCGGATCAGATGCCGCCGTCGGTCACCGCATAGCCCAGCGCCTCGAGCCCTGCGGTGAGCATCGCGGTGCATGCCGCGACCGCCGCGGCGTCGACCGAGCGGATGACGAAATTGGCGCCGACCTTGCCCTCGCGGAAAAAGGGATAGCTGCCGATCGCGACCCCCGGATGTTCCTTTTCGCCGCGGCGAAGCAGGTCGGCGACCTCGCTTTCGGCCGCCCAGGCGCCGATCGTATGCGCCACCAGCGGCGCCCCGCCCTCAAGCTCGCCGGTCAGCGCATCGAGCATTCCCGCGGTGATGTGCGGCACCCCCGCCATCACGAACAGATTGCCGATGCGGATGCCCGGCGCGCCCGACATGCGGTTGGGGATCAGTTCGGCGCCTTCGGGGGTGCGCGCCATGCGGAGCCGCGCTTCGGTAAGCTCGCCGCCGCGCGCAGTGTAATAACGTTCGAGGATCGCGCGGGCCTGCGGGTGGACGATCACGCCGACGCCGAGCGCCCTGGCAACCGCATCGACGGTGATGTCGTCGTGCGTCGGCCCGATGCCGCCGGTGGTAAAGACATAGTCGTAGCGCGCACGCAGCGCGTTGAGCGCATCGACGATTTCATCTTCGACGTCGGGCACGATGCGCACTTCGCGCAGGCGGATCCCCTGCACGTCGAGCCAGGTCGCGATCTGCGACACATTCTTGTCCTGCGTGCGGCCCGAAAGGATTTCGTCGCCGATCACCAGCACGGCGGCGGTCCAGATGCGTTCGTCGGTCATCGCCTTGCCTTACCGCGCCGGCATGACAAAACAAGAGCAGTGGCGCAGCGCATATGTTCCTGATATGTTCCACATCGACTCGCAACATCGACGGAGAATCATCATGGCCGACGAGCTGATTTTCTATACCAACCCCATGTCGCGCGGGCAGATCGTCCGCTGGATGCTCGAGGAGGTCGGCGTCCCCTATGAGCCGCGCATCCTCGATTATGGGACGACGATGAAGGACGCCGCCTATCTGGCGGTGAACCCGATGGGCAAGGTTCCAGCGATCGTCCACAAGGGCAGGACCATCACCGAATGCGCGGCGATCTGCGCCTATCTGGCCGATGCCTTTCCCGAAAAGGGACTCGCGCCAGCGCCCGCCGACCGCGCCGACTATTATCGCTGGCTCTTCTTCACCGCGGGACCGGTCGAGCAGGCGATCACCGCAAAGATGTTCGGATTCGAACCCGACGCCGAACAACAGCGCATGGCGGGCTTCGGCTCGCTCGCCGCGGTGCTCGACGCGCTGGAGAGCGCGGTTGCGGGCAAAGCCTTTGTCGCGGGCGAGCGTTTCAGCGCCGTCGACGTCTATGTCGGCAGCCAGATCGACTGGGGACTGCAATTCGGGACGATCGCGTCGCGCCCGGCCTTTGAAGCCTATGTCGCACCGCTGCGCGAACGCCCGGCATACAAGCGCGCCAAGGCGATCGACAATGCCCTGATCGCCGAGATGCAGGCAGCGGATCCGGCCTAGGCGGCGCAGCTGGCATGAAGGGGCGATCCGTGCGCGGCGATACAGATGGCGTACCGTGAACCGCGCTCGATTCCCTTGACAAGCGCCGCTCCAAAAGCATCAATAGAACATATAGGGAACAAATATGCGCGAGTCGTCCCACCCCCTCGCCGGGCTGCGCCAACGCATCGCCCGGATCGCCGCCAGCAGCGGTTTCGAAAGCCGTCCGGCCGCGGGCTGGCTGGCGAGCGGCCATGCGCCCTTTGACGATGCGCTCGGCGGTGGGCTCGCGACCGGGCGGGTCCATGAATTTTTCGCTGCCGACGCGCTCGACGCGACAAGCGCCGCCGCCTTTGCCGCGCTGCTCGCGCTGCGCTCGCCGGGTCGGGCACCGCTGATCTGGCTGCGCACCGCCGATGCGGCGCGGCGAGCAGGGCATATCTATGCCCCCGGCATCGCCGAACTCGGCGGCGATCCCGACCGGCTGCTGCTCGTCGAAGCGGCCGACCCCAAGGCACTGCTTGCCTGTGCCAGCGACGCGGTCCGCTGCACAGGATCGGCGGCGGTGATCGTCGAAAGCTGGGGGCGGTTTCCGCTGCTCGATCTCACCGCCGGGCGGCGGCTCGCGCTGGGTGCTAGCGATGCGGGCACCACGCTGCTGATGCTCCGTCTCAATGCCGCGCCCGCGCCGAGCGTCGCCGAAACGCGCTGGAGCGTCACCGCCGCCGCGTCACACGCGCTCGACGCCGATGCCCCCGGCGCGCCCGCCTTCAACCTCGAACTGCTGCGCTGGCGCGGCGGCGCCGCGGGCGCACGCTGGCGACTGGACTGGAACCATGACGAACAAAGTTTCGGGCAAGGCGTCGGGGACGCGGCGCTATCTGGCGCTCTTCTTCCCCTTCCTGCCCGCCGAGCGCTGGCTGCGCACCGCGCCGAAGCCGCCTGACGCGCCGCTGGTTTTTGCCGTGAAGCAGCGCGGTGCAATGCGCCTTGCCAGCGTCGACGCCGCCGCGCGCGCGGCCGGGCTGCGCCCCGGCATGCCGCTCGCCGACGCGCGCGCGCAGTTGGGCGAACTTGTGGTCGTGTCCCACGATCCCGTGTCCGATCACGACTGGCTCGACCGTCTCGCGCAGGGCTGCGCGCGCTATACGCCGCTCGTCGCGCTCGACGCCCCCGACGGGCTGATCCTCGACATCGCGGGCGCCGCGCATCTTTTCGGCGGCGAGGCCGGACTGGTCGCGGATGTCGAAAGCCGCTTCGCGCGCCTCGGCATCACACTCCGCCATGCGTTCGGCCCCACCGCCGACGCCGCGCGCGCGCTTGCGCGCTACCAGGCGCGCCCCGCGCCCGACGAAGCCAGCGCGATCCGCCGCCTGCCCGTCGCCGCGCTCGAATTGGACGCCGAGGCGACGACCGCGTTCGTGCGTGCGGGCCTCAAGACGATCGGCGACCTGGCGAGCCGCCCGATGGCGAACCTTGCCGCGCGTTTCGGCGCCGACGCCGCGATGGCGCTGCGGCGAATATTGGGCGACGCGCCAAGCCCGCTCGACCCGCGCGTGGCGCCGCCGCCCGTCGCAGCCGAGCGCCGCTTCGCCGAGCCGCTCGGCAGCAGCGCGCACGCCGTCAGAATATTGGCCGAACTGGTCGGCGAGGCGGCCCGGATCCTCGCTGAACGCGGCAAGGGCGGGCGCCATTTTCGCGCGACTTTCTTTCGCAGCGACGGCCTTGCGCGCAGCATCGCCATCGAAACGGGGCTTCCGACGCGCGACACGGGACTTGTCATGCGCCTGTTCGCCGAGCGGATGGACGGCCTTGCCGATCCGCTCGACCCCGGTTTCGGCTTCGACATGATCCGCCTCACCGTGCCGCGGCTCGAAACATTTGGCGCGAGCCAGCTTGGGCTGGAAGGCGGCGCGGTCAAGGATGCCGCAATCGACGAGCTCGCCGACCGGCTCGCGACGCGGCTCGGGCGCAGGCGGGTGCGGCGGCTGCGCCCCGCCGACACGCACATCCCCGAACAGGCGCAGCTCGAACTGCCCGCGATCGACACGCCGCCGCCGCTGCCCTGGCAGGCGGGCGAACCCGGCGAGCCGCCGACGCGCCCCTTTCACCTCTTCGACCCGCCGCAGCCGATCGAGGTCATCGCCGAAGTGCCCGACGGCCCGCCGCAGCGCTTTCGCTGGCACCGCGTCTTGCACGCGATCCGCCGCTACGAAGGCCCCGAACGCATCGCCCCCGAATGGTGGCGGCGACGCGACAATGGCGGGCTGACGCGCGACTATTACCGCGTCGAGGATGCACAGGGCCGCCGCTTCTGGCTCTTTCGCCACGGGCTTTACGACGAAAAACCCGACCCGTGCTGGTATATCCACGGATTGTTCGCATGAACGCGGCACCCGGAACGCCCTTTGCCGAACTGGTCGCCGCGACCAACTACAGCTTCCTGCGCGGCGCTTCGCACCCGCATGAGATGGTTGCCGAGGCGATCAGGCTCGGCATGGCGGGCATCGGCATCGCCGACCGCAACAGCGTCGCCGGGGTGGTGCGCGCATGGGCCTTTCTGAAAGAGCAGCAGGTCAAGAATCCCGCGATGGTGGAAGGTTTCCGGCTGGTCGTCGGCGCAAGGCTCGTCTTCGCCGACGGCACCCCCGACATTATCGCCTATCCGGTCAGCCGCCACGGCTGGGGGCGGCTCACCCGCCTGCTCTCGGTCGGTAATCTGCGCGCAGCGAAGGGCGACTGCATCCTCGAACTGGGCGACCTGCTTGCGCATTGCGACGATCTGCTGCTGATCGCGATGGCGGGCGACGCGGCGCTGCTCCGCACGCTCAGGGCCGCGCGGCCCAAATCGGTGTGGCTGGCGGCCACCATGTCGCGGTCGGGTGCCGATGCGCGGCGGCTCGCCCGGCTCCAGCGCCTGTCGGCGGCGACCGGCGTGCCGCTGCTCGCAACCTGTGACGCGCTCTATGCGACCGCCGCGCAGCGCCCGCTCCACGACATCATCACCTGCATCCGCGAAGGAACGACGGTTCACAAGGCGGGCAGGCTGCTCGCCGCCAATGCCGAGCGCCACCTGAAGTCGCCAGCCGAAATGCACCGGCTTTTCGCGCAGCATCCCAAAGCGATCGAAGCCGGCGCCAGCCTGCTCGCGCGTATCGGCTTCAGGCTTGATGATCTGCGTTACGAATATCCGCACGAGCCGGTGCCGCCGGGGTGGAAGCCTTTCCCCTATCTGCACCATCTGGTGAAGCGTGCGGCGGAGAAACGCTATGGCGTTCCGCTGAACCCCAAGGTCCGCAAGCTGATCGGCAACGAGCTTCGCCTGATCCGGCGGCGGAACTATGCCTGTTATTTCCTCACCGTTTACGACCTCGTCCGCTTCGCGCGCGCGCAGAACCCGCCGATCCTGTGCCAGGGGCGCGGGTCGGCCGCCAATTCGATCGTCTGCTTCCTGCTCGGCGTGACGTCGGTCGACCCGATGAAGCACGACCTCCTCTTCTCGCGCTTCGTATCGGCCGAACGCGACGAGCCGCCCGACATCGACATCGATTTCGAGCATGAGCGGCGCGAGGAGGTGATCCAGTATATCTACGACCGCTATGGCCGCGACCGCGCCGCGATCGCCGCGACGGTCATCCATTACCGCCCGCGCAGCACAATCCGCGAGGTCGGCAAGGCGCTGGGGTTCAGCGAGGATGTCACCGCGCGGCTTGCCGACACCATTTGGGGAAGCTGGGGCGACGAGGTTCCGGTCGAGCGGCTCGCCGAGGCCGGGCTCAACCCGCACAATGGCGAGATCGAAAGGCTGCATCGTTTCGTCGGCGAATTATTGAAGGCGCCGCGGCATTTGTCGCAACATGTCGGCGGCTTCGTGCTGACGCAGGGGCGGCTCGACGAACTGGTGCCGATCCACAATGCCGCGATGAAGGACCGCACCTTCATCGAATGGGACAAGGACGATATCGACGCATTGGGGCTGATGAAGGTCGATGTGCTCGCGCTCGGCATGCTGACCTGCATCCGCAAATGCTTCGACCTGATGCGCGTGCACGGGCTGGGCGATCATACGCTGGAAATCGACATCGATTGCGACGATCCGCACGTCTATAAAATGCTCCAGCGCGGCGACAGCATCGGCGTGTTCCAGGTCGAAAGCCGCGCACAGATCAACATGCTGCCGCGCCTCAAGCCCAGGGAGTTTTACGATCTGGTCGTGCAGGTCGCGATCGTGCGCCCCGGCCCGATCGAGGGCGACATGGTCCACCCCTATTTGCGGCGCCGTAACGGGGAGGAGCCGGTCGAGTTTCCCGCGCCCGCCCCGCCGCACCCGCCCGATGAACTGCGCGCCGTGCTGGGCAAGACCTTTGGCGTGCCATTGTTCCAGGAACAGGCGATGAAGCTCGCAATGGTCGCGGCGGATTTCTCGCCCGAAGAGGCCAACGGCCTGCGCCGCGCGATGGCGACCTTTCGCAACGTCGGCACGATCGACAATTTCCGCGACAAGATGATCGGCGGCATGGTCGCGCGCGGCTACAAACAGGATTTCGCCGAACGCTGCTTCAGGCAGATCGAGGGGTTCGGCAGTTACGGCTTTCCCGAAAGCCACGCCCAGTCCTTTGCGCGGCTCGTCTATGTGTCGTCATGGATCAAACATTACCATCCTGCCGTCTTTACCTGCGGCCTGCTCAACTCGCAGCCGATGGGATTCTACGCCCCCGCGCAGCTCGTCCGCGACGCGCGCGAACATGGGGTCGAGGTGCGCGCGGCCGACGTCAACGCCAGCCACTGGGACAACAGCCTGGAACGGCGCGCGGACGGCAGCCTCGCGCTGCGGCTCGGCTTCCGCCAGGTCGACGGGTTTCGCGCGGAATGGGCGGCGCAGATCGTCGCGGCGCGCACCACGCCCTTCGCCTCGGTCGAGGAACTCGCACGCCGCGCGAACCTGCCGCCCCGCGCACTGCGCCTGCTCGCCGATGCCGATGCGTGCCGCTCGATGGGGCAGGGTCGCCGCCCGGCGCTGTGGGACGCGCGGCGGGTGCGGCAGGGGGTGCTGCCGCTGTTCGGCGCCGCCAAAGCGAACGAACTGGGCGCCGAGGAGGATGCCGCGCTGCCGCCGACGCCGATGGTCGAACATGTGCTCACCGATTATCAGACGACGCGCCTGTCGCTGAAAGGGCATCCGATGGCGTTCCTGCGCCGCGATCTCGAACGCGAAGGCGTGCTGAGCGCGGCCGAAGTCGCGGCGGCGAAAAATGGCGCGATCGTCCGCACCGCGGGGGTCGTGTTGATCCGCCAGCGGCCGGGCAAGGGCAATGCGATCTTCATCACGATCGAGGACGAGGGCGGCATCGTCAATGTCCTGCTGTGGGCGCGACATTTCGAACGCTATCGCCGCGCCGTCATGGCGTCGCGGCTGATGCTCGCCGAAGGCGAGGTGCAGCGGAGCAAGGAAGGGGTGGTCCACCTGATGGCGACGCGCATCGTCGACCGCACGGCGATGCTCGATATGCTGGGCACGAACCGCGTCTTTGACCCCGATCTCGCGCGCGCCGACGAGGTCGGGCATCCGCAATATCCGCGCGGCCGGACGCCGCATCACGGCCATCCGCGCGATGTCCGGATCCTGCCCAAATCGCGCGATTTCCATTAGTTTTCAAGTCGGTCGGAATCATCCGACGCCTGGGAACACCCGGTAAAACAGGAATCCAGAGCGCAGGTTTTGGTTCGTTCCAGACCGAACCTGAGCTGGGGCCGATCGGCATTCAGAAGCCGGCGAGCCGGAGGCAAAGACGGCCGCCGGTCAAAATGGGGGTTGTCTGCGATCCGACACATGGCGCGCATTTCCTGCCCATGAGCAACGGAAGCAGGCATGTCGCAGGATGAGGCGGCGCAAAGCTTTCGCATCACGCCGCCCCGACAATGGCTTCAATGGGAAACCATCGCCCCCCGTCCGTACCGAATAGCCATGGGTCGCAGAAAGCTGACGGCCGGGACGAAGTTTGCGACAATCGCTCGTCCGTTGCAGGTCCACGCCACCCCCCTCCAGCTGGCGCCGCACCGCGATTATGCATTTTCGCCCGCTTTGGCATCGGACAAAGCAATTATGGCGCAGAGAAAATAGATAAAATTGTAATAAGCCGACACGAAGCGGCAGTCTCGCACTGTTTTTCATGCCTTTTATGCGCTAAGCCGGGACATATGGCGCCGCGCGACGCATCCGCACCCCTTGCCGCCGTCGCGCGGGTCACGACACGATTCTTCCCGCCATCGCGCGCGCTGTCGCCCTATCTCAGCGCCATCTATCTGACCGAAGTCGTGTTGAACGGCGCCCCGCGGATCGAGGATTTTCTGCATCCCGAATGGGCCAATCTGCGCTTTATTCAAGGCGACACGCCGCGTGTCGCGATCGGCGAGCAGCCGGTGGCCAAAGCGCCATCCTTCGTCGTAACCGGGCCGACCAGCCGCGCAACCCATTTCCAGGCGGGCGACATGCGCGTGTGGGGCGTCGGCATCCTGCCCGCGGGCTGGGCGAAGCTGACGCCGCTTGCGGCCGATGCGCTTGCCGATGCCTATTGCGATGGCCGGGCGCACACCGCCTTTGCCCCCTTTGCGCCGCTTGCCGATGCACTGGCGCACGTCAATGATATCGAGGCGACGGCCGCGCTGATCGACGCGCATTTCTGCGCGCTGCTGGCGTCGGCCCCGTCCGACGATCCCGCCATTGTCGCCGCGCATCGCGCGCTGATCGACGACGAGGTGACAAGCGTCGCCGACCTGTCGGCGCGGCTCGGCCTGTCCGAACGGTCAGTCGAGCGACTGAGCCTGCGCGCCTTCGGCTTCGCACCCAAATTGCTGCTCCGCCGTCAGCGCTTCCTGCGCTCGCTCGGACGCTTCATGCTGGACCCGTCGATGGCGTGGATCGAAACGATGGATCACCATTATTACGATCAGGCGCAGTTTACCCGCGACTTTCATCGATTCATGGGCATGAGTCCGCGCGCCTATGCCGCGCGGCCCAAACCGATCCTGGGCGCCGCCGCTTTCGCACGCGCCGCGGCGGCAGGAGCGCCGGTGCAGGGGCTGCACAAACCGCCGGAATAGCCTGTGCCCGCCATCGGGCTTGACCCGCGCGGGGGCTTCGGTGCAAGCGGCTGGCAACGGACGCGCGGGCAGCCGCCTATCCTTGCAATCGACACTATGATGCGGCCGGCCGCGACAGCGCCGCCGGAACGGGACGAATGATGACGAGCGACATCAAAGCCATCGAGGCGCAGATCCTGCGCGAAATCGAGAACGCAAGCGACGCGAGCGCGATCGAGGCGGTGCGCATAGCGGCACTCGGCAAGGCAGGCAGCGTCACCGCGCTGCTGAAGACGCTCGGCGGCATGACCCCCGACGAGCGGCAGGCGAAGGGCCCGGTCATCCACGCGCTGCGCGAAAGCGTGACCGCCGCGATCGCGGCGCGCAAGGCGGCGGTCGACGCCGCGGAGCTGGAGGCACGGCTGGCCGCCGAAGCGGTCGACATGACGCTGCCGGCCGACATGGCTCCGCGCGGCAGCGTTCATCCCGTCTCGCAAGTGATGGACGAGTTGGCGGAAGTTTTTGCCGACATGGGATTCGCGGTGGCGACGGGGCCGGAGATCGAGGACGACTGGCACAATTTCACCGCGCTTAACATTCCCGAAACGCATCCGGCGCGCGCGATGCACGACACTTTCTATTTCCCCGACAAGGATGCCGAGGGTCGCGCGATGCTGCTGCGCACGCATACGTCGCCGGTGCAGATCCGCACGATGATGACGCAGCAACCGCCGATCCGCATCATCGCGCCCGGCCGCGTCTATCGCAGCGACAGCGACGCAACGCACACGCCGATGTTCCACCAGATCGAAGGCCTCGTCATCGACCGCGGCATCCATATGGGGCACCTCAAATGGACGCTCGAAACCTTCCTCAAGGCCTATTTCGAGCGCGACGACATCGTGCTGCGGCTGCGCCCCTCCTATTTCCCCTTCACCGAACCCTCGGCCGAGGTCGATGTCGGCTACGCCCATGAAAAGGGCCGCCGCATCGTCGGCGGCAACGGCGACGATGCGGGCCATGCGTGGATGGAGCTGCTCGGCAGCGGCATGGTCAACCGCCGCGTGATCGCCAATTGCGGGCTCGATCCCGACGAATGGCAGGGCTTCGCCTTCGGGGTCGGGGTCGATCGGCTCGCGATGCTCAAATATGGCATGGATGACCTTCGCGCTTTCTTCGATGGCGATCTCCGCTGGCTGGCGCATTACGGATTCGGCGCGCTGAGCGTCCCCACTTTGAGCGGGGGGATTTCGGCATGAAACTGACCCTCGACTGGTTAAAAGACCATCTCGACGGCGATTTCACCGTCGAACATGTCGTCGCCACGCTCAACCGCATCGGTCACGAAGTCGAAGGCGTCGAAAATCCCGCCGACAAGCTGAGCGGTTTTCGCGTTGCACGCGTCCTGACCGCGGAAAAACATCCCCAGGCCGACAAATTGCAGGTGCTGACCGTCGATGCCGGCGACGGCGGCGCGCCGCTCACCGTCGTGTGCGGCGCGCCCAATGCGCGCGCGGGACTTGTCGGCGTGCTCGGCCTGCCCGGCGCAGTGGTGCCCGCAAGCGGCATGGCGCTGAAGGTCGCGGCGGTGCGCGGGGTCGAATCGAACGGCATGATGTGCTCGTCGCGCGAGCTGGAGCTGGGCGACGACCATGACGGGATTATCGAGCTTCCCGCCGACGCGCCGATCGGCACCCCCTTCGCCGATTACAGCGGCGCGGGCGACCCGGTGATCGACATTTCGATCACCCCCAACCGGCAGGATTGCATGGGCGTGCGCGGGATCGCACGCGACCTTGCCGCCGCGGGGCTTGGCACGCTGAAACCGCTCGCTGTCCCGGCGATCGACGGGGAAGGCGCCCCGGCGACCGAAATCGCAACGCACGACATCGAAGCCTGTCCGGCCTTTTTCGGCCGCACGATCCGCGGCGTCACCAACGGCAGCGCACCCGAATGGATGCGCCGCCGACTGGAAGCGGTCGGCCAGCGCTCGATCTCGGCGCTCGTCGACATCAGCAATTATGTGATGTTCGACCTCGGCCGCCCAAGCCACATCTATGATCGCGCCAAGCTCAGCGGCGCGCTCGTCGCGCGGCGCGCGCGGGATGGCGAGACGGTCACCGCCTTGAACGGCAAGGAATATAGGCTCACCGACCGTATGACGGTGATCGCCGACGACCGCGAGGTCCACGACATCGCCGGGATCATGGGCGGCGAACATTCGGGGTGCAGCGAGACGACAACCGACGTGCTGATCGAAATCGCCTGGTTCACCCCCGAACGCATCGCGCTGACCGGACAGGCGCTGGGCCTGACCAGCGATGCGCGCAGCCGCTTCGAGCGCGGCGTCGATCCGGCCTTTCTCGACGATGCGACCGCGATCGTCACCGGCCATGTCCTGAGCATCTGCGGCGGCACGCCGTCGGCGGTGACCCGCGCGGGCGCGCCGCCCGTCGAGGTCAGGACGGTCGATTATGATCCCACGCTGTCGGCGACGCTGGGCGGCATCGCGATTGCACCCGAACGGCAGAGGGAAATCCTGACCGCGCTGGGCTTCACGATCATCGAACAGGGCGCCCGCTGGCAGGTCCAGGTGCCAAGCTGGCGCCGCGACATCGACGGTGCCCCCGATCTGGTCGAGGAAGTGACGCGCATCAACGGCTTTGACGCGATCGAATCGGTGCCGCTGCCACGCGCGGACGGGGTCGCAAAACCGACCGCGACCGCCGAACAGATGCTCGAACGCCGTCTGCGCCGCGCCGCGGCGGCGGTGGGTTTTCACGAAGCGGTGACCTGGTCGTTCATCAGCGACGGCGAGGCGGCGCCCTTTGGCGGCGGCCACTGGTCGCTCGCCAACCCGATCAGCGAAGAGCTGAAGGTCATGCGCCCGTCGCTGCTGCCCGGCCTGCTCGCCGCAGCCGCGCGTAACCAGAACCGCGGCGCGGTCAGCATCCGCCTGTTCGAGATCGGCCGCCGCTATCTGGCCGATGCCGAGCGTCCGACACTCGCCGTGTTGATGGCGGGCGACAAAAACGCGCGCGGCTGGCAGGCGGGCAAGGCCGCGCCGTTCGATGCGTTCGATGCAAAGGCCGCGGCGCTGGCATTGCTCGACGCAGCGGGCGCGCCGGGCGACCGCTTGCAAGTGATGGAACCAGTGAGCAAAGGCCAGGTCTGGCACCCCGGCCAGTCGGCAACGCTGCGCCTTGGCCCCAAGGCCGTGCTCGCCGAATTCGGCGCGCTCCATCCCGCGCTGACGCGCCATTTCGACGTCGACGGCCCGGTGATGGCGGTGCAGATCTTCCTCGATGCGATCCCCGTAAAACGCGCGAGCGGCCCCGCGCGCGCGGCGTTCGCGCCCCCCGCCTTGCAAGCGGTGCGCCGCGACTTCGCCTTCCTCGCCCCGACCAGCCTGACCGCCGCCGAACTGGTCCGCGCGATCCGCGGCGCCGACAAGTCGAACATCGTGGGCGCCCGCCTGTTCGACCGCTTCACCGGCCAGGGTGTGCCCGAAGGTCAGGTGAGCCTGGCGGTCGAGGTCGAATTGCAACCGGCGGAAAAGAGCTTCACCGACGCCGAGCTGAAGGCGATCGCGGACAAGGTGGTGGCGGCGGCGGCGAAGGTGGGGGCGGTGCTGCGGGGGTGACTCCCGCAAAGGCGCGCGCCGAAGCTAGTCTTTTGGCTTAAGCTCAATCATCTGTGAATGGCTCGTCACCGTCCACGACAAGGTCGTTTGCCCCGAAGAACGCTTGCCGATGCAGGTGAATGTTGATCCGTGCAGCGGCGGCTGTAGCGGGACTTCTTATCGCCCCTGGCTCCCCGCTCGCCGTCCATTCGATTGTATATGTGCCCCAAATGTCGAGATCGATGGGCCAATCGATATCGGTCACTACCCGCTGAGCTATGTCAGAATAGTCCTCTTGCTCGTCCAGCTCTTTATCGCGCCGAAACGACACCCACTCGCTCTGTTTGGGGAGGTCGATCCTTGGTACATTGCGCATGGGAACTTGATCGGTGGAGGGCGGGCGAGTGCTCCCCCAATCTCCGTAAATCAAGGTTGCGGAATTATGTCGCCGGACAAGGCTATCGTATAAATAGCGCTCACCGACCGGATTTGTACCACGATCACCGATGTTGGAGAATGAATCGGGGAAGGTGCTACCCGATATAACGACCTCTATCTCCGGATTATCGCGAGCAATTCGCGCAACTATCGCAGATACCCATGCCTCTCGGCTCAAAATATCACGAGACCAACCCGCATCCACGAAAAATGACACGTCATTAAACCGGTCAAGAACTTGTTCGACCAACGCGATCGGGTTGGTAACAATCCCATATTCAATTCGAACAACCAGTCCACGGTCCAAGTCGTCTATATGGTGGGCCTGGGCATCAAATTGCGTCGCCTCGCCTCCGCTAATCCGCAATACCGGAATGGCTTCAGTTATGTCAGAAACTGTGTCGTAGTAATTTGCAAACCCGTTTCGGCTGACAAACAATGCATCAAATTCGGCCGCTGCCGCGAGTTTGCCACCAGAGTTCTGTCGCATTCGATCAAGGTCTAGAGCAAAGCGGCGATTACCGAGCGCCTCCGCTATTTTCTTCCAAGTTCTATTAAGATGTTTTGCATTGGGCCAAGGTCTCGCGATAATCAAAGGAAACAGTCTGTCCTTTGTCGCTGCCGGAAGTTGCGTCAGAGCCTTAATTTCGGCAACTCTGGCGTGAAGCGTTGGGCAATAAGGAAACTGTTCTAGCATCTATTGCCCCTAGGCTACCCCTAATCGTACCTTCATAGCAGGAATTGAAACCCGGAACAGAGAGGCAAGTTTTTCTACCGCGTCATCTGTCCTATGACCACCAATCCGCTCCAACTCCCTGCCTACAACCTTGGCAGGCATAACAATATCAGCCGCCAACCTATTAGCTTCCGTTTCTTTCCGAGACGTCAGGTTGGAACGATACATGATGCTGTCCACCACGCCGGCGCCGATGTCGTCTCGATGCAACAAGTAATGGGCAATCTCATGCGCAACCGTAAATCGCTGACGCTCCGGCATCTCATATTTGTTAACTCGGATTTCAAAACCCGCCGGGGCATCGGCACAAGGCTGGATAAGACCGGAAATCTTTGGAGGCATAGGCGCGCGCACAACTTTTAGGCCGAGCTCATTCGCCAGCTCTCCCACCTTCACCGGAAAGCAGGACGTATAGCGCCTCACAATCTCGGCTTCATTCTTTCTGACCCGGTTATCAGCCAGCAGACTCATACAGCCCCACCATCGTCACCCTTATCTTCTTCATTCCCGTTCAAATCATCATCTCCGACAGGCTGAATGCCGCGGAACATGATTTCTTCGGTTTTGCGTTCAATCATTTCAACAACGACTCGATCTAACCGGCCGCCTTTTTCAAAGCCACTAGCAAGAAAGTCCTCCGTCTTTCCATGAACCTTCTGCTCAATGGTCGTCCAGCCCAGAAACCCAACCACCGCGAGAAATATCGCCAGTACCGTCATCAACAATGACACAGCCGTGAGCATGATTGACACAAAGTCGGCATACGACAGGGAGTAGCTGCTCGTCCCGAAATGCTGTGTTAATGAGCCGCCAACCACACCCGAGACCAGACAAAGTCCGACAACGCCGACCACCTTCAAGGCCGAGACAAATCCGGTTTTCGTTCCACCACCCACCATCGACTGCGCCCTTGAGAACATTTTAAGAACATATATGCACCCTGGTCGTGGAGGTCAATACTTGCAGCCTCCTACGCCGCCACCGCGTCCTCGCTCGTGCTTCCCGCCGCTTCCAGCAAGCGTTTCTCCAGCGATTTCACCCGCGCGGCGCTGTCGATCTTGTCGCCGATCAGATCGGTGACATAGAAAGTGTCGACCGCGCGCTCGCCATAGGTGGCGACGTGGGCGCTGTGGACGGTGACCTTCGACTGGAAGAGCGCATAGGCGAGCTGGTTGAGAAGCGCCGGGCGGTCCTGTGCGTTGACCTCGATCACGGTGAAGCGATTGGACGCCTTGTTATCGACGAAAACATTAGGGGCGACGCGGAACGCTTCGGCGCGGGTGCGCGGCAGCGCGCGGGCTTCGAGCTTGGGCAGCAGTTTCTGCCGGTTGGCGAGCGCATCCTCGATCGCGCGGGTGAGGCGTGCGATCTGCCCCGGCTCGTCGAACGGACGGCCGATCGGATCCTGGACAAGGAAATTGTCGAGCGCGAGGCCGTCGCGCGTCGTATGGATGCGTGCGTCGATGATGTTGCCGCCCGCCAGGTGGATACCCCCCGCGATGCGATAGAATAGCCCCGGATGGTCGGCGGCGAGCACCATCACCAGCGTTGCGCCGCGATCGTCGTCGGGGACGGCGGCGATGTGCAGCGGCGCATCGCCCGCCTGACGAATATGGACGAGGTTGGCGGCGATAACCTCGACCGGCTCGGCAATCCAGTAACTTTCGGGCAGGCGCCTTGCGACCTTGTCAAAGGTCTTGCGGTCAAAACCGAACTGCGCCGCGACCGCTTCCTTCTTGCTCGCGATGCGTTGTTCGCGGCCCTTTTGCTTGTGGCCGAGGCGCAGCACTTCTTCGGCGGCGTCGTACAGTTCGGTGAGCAATTGCCGTTTCCAGCTGTTCCACACGCCCGGTCCGACCGCGCGGATGTCGACGACGGTAAGGACGAGCAGCAGCCGCAGGCGCTCGGGGCTTTGCACCACCTGCGCGAAGTCAAGGATCGTCTTGAAGTCGGCGAGATCACGTTTGAACGCGGTCGCCGACATGAGCAGGTGATAGCGCACGAGCCACGACACGGTTTCGGTCTCGGCCTCGCTCAGCCCCAGCCGCGGGCAGACGCGAAGCGCCAGTTCGGCGCCGAGCACGCTATGGTCGCCGCCGCGCCCCTTGGCGATGTCGTGCAGCAGCACCGCGACATAGACGACGCGCCGCGAATGGATCTGGCCCATGATCGCGGTCGACAGCGGATGATCTTCCTTGAGCCGCCCCTGTTCGATGTCGGCCAGCAGCCCGATCGCGCGGATCGTATGTTCGTCGACGGTATAATGATGATACATGTCGAACTGCATCTGCGCGACGACGCGGCCGAAATCGGGCACGAAGCGGCCGAACACCCCCGCCTCGTTCATCCAGCGCAGCACCGTTTCGGGGTCGCGCGGACTGGTCAGCACGTCGAGGAACAGTTCGTTGGCGCGGCGTTCACGGCGCACGCCCTGCGTCTCGATCAGCTTGGCATCGTGGCGCGCCTGGCGCATCGCCTGCGGATGGATTTCGAGGCCATGCCTGTCGGCGAGCGCGAAAATCTCGATCAGCCGCACCGGGTCGGCCGCGAAAAAATCATCCGAAGGCAGCGCGAGTCGGCCGCGGTCGAGGACGAAGCCGTTGAGCTTGCCCGGTCGCCGCCGGATTGTCGGCAGGAAACGCCGCCCGCGCGCCGCCATCTGGTCGTCAAGATGCGCGAGGAAGGTGCCGGTCAGATCGCCGACGCTTTTGGCGTGGAGGAAATAGAGCTGCATGAAGCGTTCGACCGCACTCTTGCCTGGACGGTCGGCGAATTTCATGCGGGCAGCGATCTCGCGCTGGAAATCGAAGGTCAGCCGGTCCTCGGCGCGACCCGCAAGGATGTGGAGGTGACAGCGGACCGCGAGCAGAAAGTTTTCCGCGCGCGCAAACTGGCGAAGCTCGCGCGCCGAGAGCAATCCCGCATCAACCAGTTCGGGCACGGTTCGCACGCGGTGGATGAACTTGCCGATCCAGAAGAGCGTATGCAGGTCGCGCAGCCCGCCCTTGCCTTCCTTCACATTGGGTTCGACGACATAGCGCGAATCGCCCATCCTTTTATGCCGCTCGTCGCGCTCGGCAAGCTTGTCGGCGACAAAGGCGCGCGCGTTGCCCGCGACGACCTCGGCACCGAAACGCGCCGCGGCCTGGTCGTAAAGGTCGCGGTCGCCCCAGATAAAGCGCGCTTCGAGCAAGGCCGTGCGGATGGTAAGGTCGTCCTTTGCCGCACGCACCATTTCGTCCAGCGAACGCGACGAATGGCCGACCTTCAGCCCCAGGTCCCAGAGCGTATAGAGCTGCGCCTCGATCACCTGCTCGGTCCAGCTCGTCTGCTTGAACGGGGTCAAAAAGCCGATGTCGATGTCGCTGTGCGGCGCCATTTCGCCGCGGCCATAGCCGCCGACCGCGATCAGCGTGATTCGCTCGCCCGCCGAACGGTTGTTCGCGGGGTAAAGGTGATGGATGGTGAAATCGTGGCTGAGGCGGACGATCTGGTCGATCAGAAAGGCGGTCGCCTGCGCCGCGACGCGCCCCGACGACGGGTGCTCGATCAGCCGCCGCTCGATCTCCGCGCGGCCATCATCGAGCGCCGCCTTGAGCAGCGCGACCATCGCCCGGCGGCGCTGGCCCGCATCGCCGGTTTCGGCGGCGATCATATCGAGCCGCCCCGCGAGCGCACGGCGGTCGATGATCGCGCGGCGCTGATCGAGATGGGCGAAGAGATCGCTCATGCCTCGACCGCCAGCAGTTTTTTGAGGCGATAGAGCGCGTCGAGCGCGTCGCGCGGGGCGAGCGCATCGGGGTCGATGGCGGCAAGCGCCTCGCGCAGCGCATCCTGCGCGGCGACGGGTTCGGCGGCAAGCGTCGCGGCGAAAAGCGGCAGGTCGTCCAGCCCCGCGGCGAGCCCGCCGGTTTTTTCGCGCCCCGCTTCGAGTTTGGCGAGCACCGCCTCGGCGCGCCTGACGACGGCGGCCGGAACCCCCGCAAGGCGCGCGACGGCAAGGCCATAGCTGCGGTCGGCGGGGCCGTCGGCGACCTCGTGGAGCAGCACCAGATCGCCCTGCCACTCGCGCGCGCGGACATGGTGGAGCGACAGCGCTTCGAGGCTTTCGGCGAGACGCGTGAGTTCGTGATAGTGCGTCGCGAAGAGGCAACGGCAACGGTTCACCTCGTGCACCGCCTCGACCACCGACCAGGCAAGCGCGAGCCCGTCGTAGGTCGAAGTGCCGCGCCCGACCTCGTCGAGGATGACAAAGCTGTCGGGCGTCGCCTGCGCAAGGATGGCTGCGGTTTCGACCATCTCGACCATGAAGGTCGATCGCCCGCGCGCCAGATTGTCGCTGGCGCCGACGCGGCTGAACAGCCGGTCGACGAGGCCGAGCTTCGCCGATGCCGCAGGGACGAAACCGCCCGCCTGCGCGAGCACGACGATGAGGGCGTTCTGGCGGAGGAAGGTCGATTTGCCGCCCATATTGGGACCGGTGACGAGCCAGAGGCGATCGGCCTCCGACAGCGCGACATCATTGGGCACGAAGCGTTCGCCCGCCTTGGCCAGCGCCGCCTCGACCACCGGATGCCGCCCGCCGACCACATCAAGGCACGGTTCGTCCGCCAGTTCCGGGCGGCACCAATTGTGGCTCATCGCATGATCGGCAAGCGCCGCGGCGACGTCGATCCGCGCGAGTATGTCGCACGAGGCGGCGATCGCCTCGCGCCGCGCCACCGCGGCGGCGGTCAAGGCTTCGAGATGCGCCCCCTCGGCCGCGACGGCATGGACGCCCGCCTGCGTCACGCGAATCGCCGCGTCGTGGAGGTCGGCCGAGTTGAACCGGACGACCCCCGCAAGCGTCTGGCGATGGGTGAAGCCGCTGTCGGGCGCCATCAGCGCGTCGGCATGCTTTGCGGGCACCTCGACATGATAGCCAAGCACACCATTGTGGCGGATCTTGAGCGAGGCGATGCCGGTGCGGTCGCGATATTGCGCCTCGAGTGCGGCAATCGCCTTGCGCCCGTCGCGCGCGGTTTCGCGCAGCGCGTCGAGCGCATGGTCATAGCCTTCGGCGATATAGCCGCCCTGCGCGGCGTCGACCGGCGGCGTTTCGACGAGCGCGCGCGTCAGTTCGTCGACGAGCGCGCCATGACCGTCGAGGCCGGGGAGCAGCCGCGCGAGCAAAGGCGGCAGGTCGGCGCGCTGCGCGAGCCGTTCGCGCAGGCGCCGCGCGCCTTCGAGCGCGTCGCGCAGCTGTGCCAGGTCGCGCGGGCCGCCGCGCCCCGCGACGAGGCGGCCGAGCGCGCGTCCGGCGTCGGGCAGGGCGCGGAGCGCCGCGCGCAGGTCGCCGCGCCACAACGCATCGCGGGCGAGCGCATCGACGAGATCGAGCCGGTCGAGGATCGCGGCGCGGTCGGTGAGCGGGCTTGCCAGATCGTCGGCGAGCAGCCGCGCGCCCGCTGCGGTGACGGTGCGGTCGATCGTGCCGAGCAGGCTGCCCTCGCGCGTTCCCGCCATGGTGCGGACGAGTTCGAGGCTTTCGCGCGTCGCCGCGTCGATCGCCATGCGGTCCGACGCCGACACGCGCACCGGCGGCTGGAGGAAGGTCGGCCCGCCGGTCCCGACATGGTCGAGATAGGCGAGGAGCGCGCCCATCGCGGCGATTTCACTGCGCGAAAACTGGCCGAAACCATCGAGCGTCCGAACGCCGAAGAAAGATTCGAGCCGTTTCTGCGCGCCGGTGCTGGCGAAGTCCGCCGACGGCCGACGCACCACCTGCCGCGCCGACGATATGGGCAGCGCGTCCGCGCTCTCGCTGAGCAGCAGTTCGGAGGGTGCAAGGCGGGCAAGTTCGGCGTCGACCGCTTCCGTGCGCACCGCGACGACTTCGAAGCGCCCGGTCGAAACGTCGGCGGCGGCAATCGCTACCTCGCCCTCGCTGCCGACCTGCGCCAGCGCGGCGAGGCGGTTCGCGCTGCGCCCGTCAAGCAGGCTTTCCTCGGTCAGCGTGCCCGCGGTGACGAAGCGCACGATGTCGCGCGCGACGAGCGCCTTCGACCCGCCGCGCGCCTTGGCCTCCGCCGGGGTTTCGACCTGCTCGGCGATCGCGACGCGGTGTCCCGCGCGGATGAGGCGTGCAAGATAGGATTCGGCGGCGTGGACGGGCACGCCGCACATCGGCACCGGCGCTCCGCCATGTTCGCCGCGCGAGGTCAGCGCGATGTCGAGCGTCGATGCCGCTGCCTTGGCGTCGTCAAAGAAAAGCTCGAAAAAATCGCCCATGCGATAGAAAAGCAGGCAATCGCCCGCCTTTTCCTTCAGCGCCCAATATTGCGCCATCATGGGCGTCGCGCCGGACGTCGCGGCGTTGCTGTTGGCGGGTCGGGGAGCGGTGGCAGCCATCGCCCCCTGCTTAGTGATTGGGGGCGGCATGGCAAGGTTGGAAGGGGGAAAGCGGGTGGAACGACGGCCGTGGGCCGGGGTCCCGCCCCTGCCTTGTTCGTCATCCCGGCGAACGCCAGGATGATGATCGGATAAACGTCCAAAAAACCGGCCGTTTCCAGACCTTCATCAACCCCATCGCCACCCGCACCCAACATTGGCGGTTACATTTTCGCGAGGCGGCGCTAGGGGAAAGGCTCGGGCGCGCATCTTGTGACTTTATCGAGAGGATGACGAATGGACAGCGGCAGCAAGGTGCAGTTTTCGGATCGCGAGGCCCTGCTCTACCATGAATATGGGCGGCCCGGAAAAATCGAGATCGTCGCGTCAAAGCCGATGGCGACGCAGCGCGATCTGTCGCTGGCCTATTCGCCCGGCGTCGCGGTGCCGGTAAAGGCGATCGCGGAAAATCCCGCTGCCGCCTATGATTATACGGTCAAGGGCAATCTGGTCGCCGTCATTTCGAACGGCACCGCGATCCTGGGGCTCGGCAACCTCGGCGCGCTGGCGTCAAAACCGGTGATGGAAGGCAAGGCGGTGCTGTTCAAGCGCTTCGCCGACGTCGATTCGATCGACCTTGAGGTCGATACCGAAGATCCGCAGCGCTTCATCGAGGCGGTCGAACTGCTCGCGCCAAGCTTTGGCGGCATCAATCTCGAAGATATTGCCGCACCCAATTGCTTCATCATCGAGGCGGCGCTGAAAGAGCGCATGAACATCCCGGTGTTCCACGATGACCAGCATGGCACCGCGATCATCACCGCCGCAGGGCTGATCAACGCCTGTTACCTGACCGGGCGCGATCTGGCGACGGTCAAGGTCGTCGTCAACGGGGCAGGAGCGGCGGCGATTGCGTGCACCGCGCTGATCAAGGCGATGGGCGTCAAACATGAAAATGTCATCATGTGCGACCGCAAGGGCACCATCTATCAGGGGCGCACCGACGGCATGGACCAGTGGAAGTCGGCGCACGCGGTCCCGACCGACGCGCGCGACCTGACCGAAGCGCTCGTCGGCGCCGACGTGTTCCTGGGCCTGTCCGCCGCAGGCGCGCTCAAGCCGGAAATGGTCAAGGACATGGCGCCAGCGCCGATCATCTTTGCGATGGCGAACCCCGATCCCGAAATCTCTCCCCCCGATGCGCGTGCAGCGCGGCCCGACGCGATCATCGCGACGGGGCGCTCGGACTATCCGAACCAGGTCAACAATGTCCTCTGCTTCCCCTTCATCTTCCGCGGCGCGCTCGACGTCCATGCAACCGCGATCAACGAGGAGATGAAGATTGCCGCGGCCTATGCGATCGCCGACCTCGCGCGCCAGCAGGTGCCCGAAGAGGTTGCCGCGGCCTATGGCGGGCGGGCGTCGAGCTTTGGCCCCGAATATATCATCCCTTCCCCCTTCGACCGGCGCCTGATGGAAATCGTCCCCGCCGCGGTCGCCAAGGCGGCGATGGACACCGGCGTCGCGCAGAAACCGATCGCCGACCTCGATGAATATCGCACGCGGCTGCGCGCGCGGCTCAACCCGACGACGTCGGTGCTGACGCTCGCCTATGAAGCCGCGCGCACCAATCCGAAGCGCGTCGTCTTTGCCGAGGGCGAGGAAGAAACGGTGCTGCGCGCCGCGATCCAGTTCCGCGACGGCGGCTATGGGACACCCGTGCTCGTCGGGCGCGAAGGGCTGCATGACAAGCTGCGCGCGATGGGCGTCGCCGATGCAGAGAGTTTCGAGGTCCACAACAGCGTCAATTCGCCGCATGTCCCCGCGATGGTCGACATGCTCTATGAGCGGCTCCAGCGACGCGGCTACCTTCGCCGCGACGTCGAACGCATGGTCAACCGCGACCGCAACATCTTCGGCTCGCTGCTGCTCAAAATGGGGCTGGGCGACGCCATGATCACCGGCACGACGCGCACCTATTCGCAGACGATGCGCGAAATCCGCCGCGTGATCGACCATGCCGAAGGCAAGACGCCGTTCGGCATTCATGTGCTGGTCGACCAGCATCACACCATCTTCATGGCCGACACGACGGTCAACGAGCGGCCGTCGGCCGAAATGCTCGCCGACATCGCCGAACGCACCGCGCAGGTCGCGCGGCGCATGGGGCACGAACCGCGCGTTGCCTTCCTCTCCTATTCGACCTTCGGCAACCCAGAGGGGAGCTGGCTGGAAAATATCCGCGAGGCTGTGGCGATCCTCGACCGGCGCCAACCCGCCTTTGAATATGAAGGCGAAATGGCGCCCGACGTCGCGCTGAACGCCAAGGTGATGAAAAACTATCCCTTCTGCCGCCTGTCGGGACCCGCGAATGTGCTGGTGATGCCGGGGCTGCAATCGGCGAACCTGTCGGCAAAGCTTCTGCGCGAACTCGGCGGCGGCGCCATTATCGGCCCGATGCTGGTTGGCATGGAAC
The DNA here is from genome assembly GCF_014595975.1 of Sphingopyxis sp. LK2115. Taxonomy (GTDB): domain Bacteria; phylum Pseudomonadota; class Alphaproteobacteria; order Sphingomonadales; family Sphingomonadaceae; genus Sphingopyxis. Next base: position 22,624 of record NZ_JABWGQ010000047.1, read on the forward strand.
ATCCGGTGCAGGTCGCGACGATGGCGTCGACCGCGTCGGACCTCGTCACGCTGGCGGTGCTCGCTGCGGGCGGAATCGCGCAGTAACTAAAGGCGCGTTGCCCCCGCGAAGGCGGGGTCCGCTATCGGCGTAACGCAAGCCCGCCCGCCGCCCCCGCCTTCGCGGGGGCAACGGCTGGACATCCGTAGCCTTTACTGTCCCGTCGGGGCGCCGGCGCCAGGCGCGCCGACCGCGCCGATGTTGCCGAAAATATCCTCAAAGAAGCTGCGTTCGCGGCCGAGCGTCGGCGTCTTGTCGCCTTCGGGGCTGATCTTGCTCACCAGTTCGAGCCCGGTGCGGTCGACCGCGGCGACGTTGCCCGCCGCATCAAAGCGCACGCGCAGCACCTGCTGCGCAATCGGTCGCGGCTTGGCAAAGGCAAGCTGGCGTGTTTCGCGCGAGACATAATAATATTCGCCGGTGCCGAACTGGCCGACGAAGGTGGGGCGGCCGAGCGTGCGTTCGACCGATTCGCGATTGTCGACACCGGGGGTGATCGCCTCGGTCAGCGCCGGATCGACCACATAGCCCTGCCGCCCCTTGAGCTGCGCGCAGCCGCTGGTCGCAAGCAGGGCGGCAAGCCCCAGGGCGACGAGGTGCGCGCGGGTGGCGGACAAGGCAGGTATCGCATTCGGCATATCAATCTCCATTGCGCCGGTCCGCCGCTGCATCGGGCGGAGGCGCTGGCTCTCGCGCCTCTTAACCGCAAGCGGTGAGCGCGCACAAGCCGCTTGTGCCGCGGCAAAGCTTGCCACAAGCTGACCGGCGCCCCTTTTCGGGCGACGCGAATCCGCCTAAGCAGCAGCGATGTTTTCCTTCCGCAAATTGTTCCGATCCCAACCCGACCCGCGCGAGGCGCGCCGTCCGCTGTGGCAGGCGATTGTCGCCACTGCGCGCGCGCCGCACTGGTATGCCGAAGGCGGCGTTCCCGATACGCTCGACGGCCGATTCGACATGGTCAGCCTGGTGATGGCGCTGGTGCTGCACCGGATCGACGACGATCCCGATCAGGCACTCGCCGGGGTGCAGCTCACCGAATTGTTCGTAAGCGACATGGACGGGCAGATGCGTCAGATCGGTTTCGGCGACATGGTCGTCGGCAAGCAGGTCGGACGCATGATGGGTGCGCTCGGCGGGCGTCTGGGCGCCTATCGCGCATCCGACGGGTCGGACGCGCTCAAAGCCGCGCTGGTTCGCAACCTGTGGCGCGGCAAGGCGCCGGGCGACGCGGCGCTGGCGCATGTGATGACGAAGGTGGCCGAGTTGCGCGGCGCGCTCGCGGCGATGCCGGTCGCCAGGCTGGTCGCCGCCGACCATCTGCCCGGAGCCGAGCGGTGAGCACAGCGAGCGAGTTTTCGCTGGTCGTCACGCTTGCCGACGCGGCGCAGGGGCGGACGATCGCGGTCGAGGCCGACGTCGCGACGCGCGCGCGAATCGCGGCGCGGCTCGGCCTGATCGCGCTCGATCATTTTGCGCTCGCCGCCAGCCTGCGCGCCGTCGCCGGGGGGCTCGCCGCCACCGGCGAGGTCAGGGCAGAGGTGGTGCAGGCATGCGCCGCCACCGCCCTGCCCGTCGCCGCGCGCATCGCCGAACCCTTCGACCTGCGCTTCCTGCGCGATGTCGATGCCCCCGCGCACGCCGACGATGAGGTGGAGATCGGCCGCGACGAACTCGACCTGCTGCCGCTCGACGGCGACCGCGCCGATATTGGCGAGGCGGCAGTGCAAACGCTGTCGCTCGCGCTCGACCCCTTTCCGCGCCACCCCGACGCGGACCGCATCCTCACCGAAAAGGGCGTGCTGAGCGAAGAAGCGGCGGGGCCGTTTGCGGCGCTCGCCAAGCTGCGCGGCAAGCCGGGGGGTTAACGATCGTCGGGCTTCGGTTGTTCGACATCCTCGACCAGGTCGGCGACCGCGCCGTCGAGACCGCGCTCGTCGTTGCCCCTCGCCTCGCCCGCCGACCTTTCCGCCGCCGGCGCATCCGCCGCCTTATCGTCGCGCGTCGGGGGCAGCGCGCCGCCGAGCGCTTCGGCCAGCCCCTTGAGCTGCTCGCCGATCACGCGGTCGACCGCGGGCGCGACGTCGGCGACCTTGAAGCGCATATAGCCGCCGACGACATAATCGAAACGCAGCGCGCTGCCCGTGGGGGTTTGCTTGATCTGGATGGTCAGCGTGCCGGACAGCGCCTCGCCCTGCAGCGGCCCGAAAGCGCCCGACAGGCGGAGCAACTCGTTGGGCCTGGCGAAAAGGATGCGCGCATGCTGGACGCTGCCGAGCCCGGACCCGGTATCGGGCAGCTTTTCGCAGAAACAGCCCCCCGCCTGCGAATCGAGCCAGAAGTTCGCCGCGTCACCCGACCAGCTATGATCCTTTGACCACCAGTTCTGCGGCATCCGCAGCATTTTCCACACATCCGCGGGCGCCGCCGCGACCTGCGCGGTGTGCGCGACGGTGAAACCGATCTCGCTCTGGTCGATGACCTTGGCGGTCGCGCCGGGCGCGAGGGTCAGTCCACCCGTTGCCAGGATTGCTGCCGCCATCATTTTTTTGACGTTCATCACCCATTCCCCCGCTTGCCGTATCCGGGCTTCGTCACTGCGACCCCGACGAACGCCGGGGGACGCAATCCAGAGCGGCCCTGCACCGTTCTGGATTGCCACGGGCCTGCGACCCTCGCAATGACGATTGAGCGCGGGCGTTATCCAGCGGTGGAGAGGATCGTTTCGATCGCGTCGTTGACCTGGTCGATCGGGGCCATGCCGTCGACATGGGTGACGATGCCGCGCGCCTCGTAAATCGGCAGGATCGGCGCGGTCTTGGCGCGATATTCGGCCATGCGCGTGCGCACCGTTTCCTCATTGTCGTCGGGGCGGCGCTTGAAGTCGTGCGCGCCGCAGACGTCGCAGGTGTCGGCCAGCTTGGGCAGCTTGTAGCGGTCGTGATAGCCTTCGCCGCATTTGGCGCAGCTGAAGCGACCCGTGATGCGGTCGACGAGCGCGTCCTCCTCCACCCGCAGCTCGATCACATGGTCGAGCCTGCGGCCGCGTGCCGACAAAATGCCGTCGAGCGCGTCGGCCTGCGCCGCGGTGCGCGGATAGCCGTCGAAAATCACCGAAACATCGGGGCCGAGTTCGTCAAGCCGCTCGCCGATCAGGCCCGATACGATCGCGTCGGAAACCAGCTCGCCCGCGTCCATCACCGCCTTGGCCTGAAGCCCGATGGGGGTGCCGGCCTTGACCGCGGCGCGCAGCATGTCGCCGGTCGACAGCTGCACCATGCCATGCTCATTCTCGAGCCGCGAAGCCTGCGTGCCCTTGCCTGCCCCCGGCGGCCCGAGCAAAATGATATTGAGCGTCATGGAAGCCCCTGTTCCCGTGCGTGTCGCGGACTGCCCTAACGAAGGCGTCAGCGCCGCGCAACGCCGCCCTTCAATTTCGCCTTCTTGATAAGATCGCCATATTGATGCGCAAGCATGTGGCTCTGGATCTGGCTGATCGTATCGATCGTGACGTTGACGATGATGAGCAGGCTGGTGCCGCCGAGGTAAAAGGGCAGCCCCGACTGGGCGATGAAATATTCTGGAACGAGGCAGATGACCGCGAGATAGGCGGCGCCGATCACCGTGATGCGCGTCAGCACGAAATCGAGGTAGGTGGCGGTGTTCTTGCCCGGACGGATACCCGGAATAAAGCCATTCTGCTTCTTCAGATTCTCGGCGGTTTCTTCAGGGTTGAAGACGACCGCGACGTAAAAGAAGCAGAAGAAGATGATGCCCGCGGCATAGAGCGCCATATAGAGCGGCTGGCCATGCGCGAGATACTGGTTGAGCGTGATCAGGAAATCGCCCCACGCGGTATCCCCCTGGACATCATTGCCCATCATCTGCGTGACCGTGAGCGGCATGAGCAGCAACGACGACGCGAAGATCGGCGGAATCACGCCCGCGGTATTGACCTTCAGCGGCAGGTGGCTGCGTTCGGCCTGCATCACGCCGCGCTGCGTCGCGCGTTTCGGATATTGGACGAGGACGCGGCGTTGCGCGCGCTCCATGAAGCTGATGAAGGCGATGATCGCGATGCCCCCGGCGATGACCGCAACGACGGTGCCGCCGCCCATCGACCCTTCGCGCACCTGCGTGAACATCTGCGCAAAGCTGCGCGGCAACTGGGCAAGGATGCCCGCCATGATGATGAGCGAGACGCCGTTGCCGATGCCGCGGCTGGTGATCTGTTCGCCGAGCCACATCAGGAAAAGCGTGCCGCCGACGATCGAGATGACCGCACCGACGCGGAACATCATGCCGGGATCGACGACCGCGGCAATGCCCTGCGACGCGCCGAGCGTTTCGAGCCCGACGGCAATGAAATAGCCCTGGATCGCGGTGAGCACGACTGTGCCGTAGCGCGTATATTGGTTGAGCTTCTTGCGGCCGCTCTCGCCCTCTTTCTTGAGCGCGGCAAGGCTGGGCGAGAGCGCCGCGGCAAGCTGCACGACGATCGACGCGGTGATATAGGGCATGACGCCGAGCGCGATGATGCTCATGCGCTCCAGGCTGCCGCCCGAGAAGGTATTGAAGATGTCGAGCACGCCGCCCGACGCCGCCTGCGAATAAAGGTTCGCCAGCGCGACCGGGTCGACGCCGGGCAGCGGCACGAACGACAGGAAGCGAAAGACGATCAGCGCGCCGATCGTGAACCAGATGCGGTTCTTGAGTTCGGTCGCCTGACCGAATTTCGAGAAATTGAGGTTGGAAGCAAGCTGGTCGGCGCGAGAGGCCATGGGTGTTTTCCTCGAGGATAGTCCGGACCGCGCCCCCCGCGACCCGGCGCCTATGTGCGTTCGCCGGTCACGAAGCGCAAGGGGAAAGGCCATATTTGCAGCGCAACCCGTCGCTACCGGCCTGATCAACCGTTCGCATCGAGCGAAGTCGAGATGCCCCTCGATCATGCGCTGTTCCGATGGGTGTCTCGACTTCAACCGGAGCTGAAGTTTATCCTGAGCGGCTGCAAGGCAGTCGATCGGCTCGACACGAACCGGAAATGATGTCGCCACATGTTGAGGGGCAGCCCTTTCGAACCGCCCCTCTGCAATCTCTTATTCGCCCTTGGCGTCGTCTGCCTTGGCGGGAAGTTCGACCTTGCCGCCGGCCTTTTCGACCGCCGCGATCGCGCCCTTCGACGCACCGGCGACCGCGAAGGTCAGTTTGGCCGTCAGTTCGCCCTTGGCAAGCAGACGCACGCCGTCCTTGCCGCCGCGCGCGACGCCCGCCGCCTTGAGCGCGGCATGATCGACGGTCTTCTTGACGTCGATCTTCTTCGCATCGACCAGCTTCTGGATCATGCCCAGATTGACGATGGCGAAATCCTTGCCGAAGATATTGTTGAAGCCGCGCTTGGGCAGACGCATGTGGAGCGGCATCTGGCCGCCCTCGAAGCCGTTGATCGCGACGCCGCTGCGCGCTTTCTGGCCCTTCTGGCCGCGGCCCGCGGTCTTGCCCTTGCCCGATCCGATGCCGCGTCCGACGCGCATCCGGCCCTTGCGGGCGCCGTTGTTGTCACGAAGTTCGTTAAGCTTGATTGTCATGTCTTGCACTCGCTTTCGCTATGTTCGCGCTATGGACCGGTGTCAGTCCGGTTCGATTTCACTCGATGGCTGGAAGCCCGGATAAGGCCCGGCCTTTTCCATCACGATGGCCTGCGCGACATGCGCGCGGCCGTCGACACTGGTGATCGCGGGACTGCCGTGAAGCTGCCACCCCCGGTTGAGCAATCCCTCGACCCGCGCGCAGAAGGCGGCATCGTCGGGACCGGTCAACAGGCGGTAGAGCTTCATGGCCTTTTTAGCCCTCGACGACTTCCACCATATGCGGAAGCTTGCGGATCATGCCGCGCACTTCGGGCGTGTCGACCAGTTCGACCTCGCGGTGCATCTTGCCCAGCCCGAGGCCGGTCAGGATCTTGCGCTGGTCCTTGGGACGACGGATCGGCGAGCCGATCTGGCGGATCTTGATCTTCTTGTCGGCCATCGTCTTACTCCGTCACCGCCGCGGCTTCAGCCTCGGCCGCGCGGTCGGACGCACCGCCGCGCTTGATCAGGTCCGAAACCTTCTTGCCGCGGCGCTGCGCGACCGATTTCGGGCTGGTCTGTTCGCCGAGCGCCTCGAACGTCGCGCGGATCATGTTATAGGGGTTCGACGTGCCGACCGACTTGGTCACCACATCGGCCACGCCCAGCGATTCGAATACCGCGCGCATCGGGCCACCGGCGATGATGCCGGTCCCGGCGGGCGCCGAACGCAGCGTCACATTGCCCGCACCGAAGTGGCCGCGGCCGTCATGGTGCAGCGTGCGGCCATCGCGCAGCGGAACGCGAATCATCGCCTTCTTCGCGGCTGCGGTCGCCTTGGAGATGGCTTCGGGCACTTCACGCGCCTTGCCATGACCGAAACCGACACGGCCCTTGCCGTCGCCGACGACGACGAGCGCGGCAAAGCCGAAGCGCTTGCCGCCCTTCACCGTCTTCGACACGCGGTTGATGTGGACAAGCTTCTCGATCAGCTCTTCGCCGCCATCCTCGCCCTGCGGGCGACGATCGTCGCGGCGACCGCGGCCGCCTTCGCGGCCACCACGACCGCCATCGCGGCCGCCCCGGCCACGGCGGGGGGCGCCGGTGTTTTCGGTCGCTTCGCCAGCGCCTTCGGCGTTCTGTACTTCGTCAGCCATCATTAGAACTCCAATCCGCCTTCGCGCGCGGCGTCGGCCAGCGCCTTGATGCGCCCGTGGAACAGAAAGCCGCCACGGTCGAACACAACCTGCGTCACGCCCGCCTTCTTGGCGGCGGCGGCAAGGCGCTTGCCGACATCGGCAGCAGCGGCCGTGGTCGCGCCCGTCTTGCCGCGGACATCCTTGTCGAGCGTCGAGGCGGCGGCCAGCGTCGTGCCCGCGGCGTCATCGATGAGCTGTGCATAGATGTGGCGGCCCGAACGGTGAACCGACAGGCGCGGACGCCCGGCGGCGCGCTGGCGGAGCGCGGTGCGAACGCGCTGGCGGCGTTTTTCGAAAGGGGTAAGATGTGCCATGGCTTACTTCTTCTTGCCTTCTTTGCGGAAGATGAACTCGCCGCGATATTTGATGCCCTTGCCCTTATAGGGTTCGGGCTTGCGCCAACGGCGGATTTCCGCCGCGACCTGGCCGACCTTCTGCTTGTCGATGCCGCTGATCTCGATCGTCGTGTTGTCCGGCGTCTTGATCTCGATGCCTTCGGGCACCGCAAAATCGACGTCGTGGCTGTAACCGAGCTGCAGTTTCAGATTCTTGCCCTGCGCGTTGGCGCGATAGCCGACGCCGGTGATCTCGAGCACCTTGGTGAAGCCCTCGGTCACGCCCGTGACAAGATTTTGCACCAAAGTCCGCTGCATGCCCCAGAAGGCGCGTGCTTCGCGGCTGTCGTTCGCGGGCTGCACCGAAATGCTGCCGTCGCCGACTTCATATTTGATGTTGTCGGACAGCGACATGGCGAGCGTGCCCTTCGGCCCCTTGACCGACAGCGTGCCGCCGTCGATCGCGGCGGTGACGCCGCTCGGAATCTCGACTGCCTTTTTACCAATGCGCGACATCAGAACACCTCCGCCAGCACTTCGCCGCCGACATTCTGTTCGCGGGCTTCGGCGTCCGACAGGACGCCGCGCGGGGTCGACACGATGGTGATGCCAAGGCCGTTGCGCACGATCGGCAGCTCTTTCGAGCCCGAATAGACGCGGCGGCCCGGCTTGGACACGCGGGCCACGTGGCGGATCGCCGGCTGGCCCTCGAAATATTTCAGTTCGATGCGAATGCCCTTGTGCTGGCCCTTGGCGCCCAGCGCTTCTTCGCTGTAGCCGCGGATATAGCCTTCGCGCTGGAGGACATCGAGAACACGGACGCGCAGCGTCGAAGCCGGCGTCAGGACACTGTCCTTCTTCGCCTGCTGGCCGTTGCGGATGCGGGTGAGCATATCACCCAGGGGATCGGTCATTGCCATCTTCTAGTCCCTTACCAGCTCGACTTCACAACGCCCGGGATCAGGCCCTTGTTGGCCAGATCGCGAAGCTGCACGCGGCACAGCCGGAATTTGCGATAATAGGCGCGCGGGCGGCCCGTCAGCTCGCACCGGTTGCGGATGCGGGTCGGGTTGCCGTTGCGCGGGATTTCCGCCATCTTGAGGCGCGCGATCAGGCGCTCGCCATCGTCGAGCGAGGTATCCGCGGCCATCGCCTTCAGCTTCGCATAACGGCCGGCATATTTCTTCACCAGCTTCTTGCGACGCTCATTCTTGTTTACCGAACTCAGTTTCGCCATGACTTAAGTTCTCTTTCCTTCTTGAAAGAGCCGGCCCGGTCCCGTGGAAGGGATCAGGCGGCTTCCTTTTCCTGCGCTTCGATCGGGAAGGGGAAGCCGAACAGCCTGAGCAGTTCGCGGGCCTCTTCATCGGTGCGAGCGGTGGTGGTGACGATCACGTCCATGCCGCGAACCTGGTCGATGCGGTCATAGTTGATCTCGGGGAAGATGATCTGCTCTTTCAGGCCCATGGCATAATTGCCACGGCCGTCGAAGCTCTTCGCCGACACGCCGCGAAAGTCGCGGATACGCGGCATCGCGATCGTGATCAGCCGGTCGAGGAACTCATACATGCGTTCACGGCGCAGGGTGACCTTGCAACCGATCGGCATGCCTTCACGCAGCTTGAACTGCGCGATCGACTTCTTCGCGCGGGTGACGACGGGCTTCTGGCCGGCGATCAGCTCCATTTCGGCTGCCGCGGCTTCGACCTTCTTCTTGTCCTGCGTCGCTTCGCCGACGCCCATGTTGAGCGTGATCTTTTCGATCTTCGGCACTTCCATCGCATTCTTGTAACCGAATTTCTCGGTCATCGCCTTGACGATCTTGTCGTCATACAGCTTCTTCATGCGCGGGGTGTAATTGTCAGCCATTGATCGTCTCCCCGGACTTCACGGCCACGCGGACCTTCTTGCCGTCCCTGGTTTCAAAGCGCACGCGCGTCGGCTTGCCGGTCTTGGGGTCGGCGAGCGCGACCTTGCTCGCGAACAGCGGCGCTTCCTTGCGCTCAAGACCGCCCTGCGGGTTCTGCTGGCTCGGCTTGCGGTGGCGCGTGATGACATTGACGCCCGCGACCACGACCTTGCCATCCTTCGGCAGGCTCTGCACGACTTCGCCGGTCTTGCCCTTGTCCTTGCCGGACAGAACGACGACCGTATCGCCCTTCTTGATCTTGTTCGCCATGGTCAGAGCACCTCCGGCGCCAGGCTGATGATCTTCATATAGCCGCGGCCGCGCAGTTCGCGCACGACGGGGCCAAAGATACGGGTGCCGATCGGCTCTTCATTCTTGTTGACGAGCACGGCGGCATTGCTGTCGAAACGGATCACCGATCCATCGGCGCGGCGCACATCCTTGGCGGTGCGAACGATGACGGCGCGATGCACGTCGCCTTTCTTCACCTTGCCGCGCGGCTGTGCTTCCTTGATCGACACGACGATGACGTCGCCCACGCCGGCGGTGCGGCGCTTCGACCCGCCCAGCACCTTGATGCACTGGACGCGCTTCGCGCCGCTGTTGTCGGCGACTTCCAATTGTGACTGCATCTGGATCATCGATGCATTTCCTTCTTCCTTGGCCTACCGGGCCGTCCCGGCGGTTCCGTGAAAATCTGACGAAGCCCTCAGGCCTCGGCCGCTTTCGTCTTGGCCCGGGTTTCGACCTTGTCGAGAACCTTCCAGGTCTTCAGCTTCGAAATCGGCTTCGTTTCTTCGATGCGGACGGTTTCGCCAGCCTTGATGGCATTGTCCTCATCGTGGGCGTGATATTTTTTCGAACGGCGGATGATCTTGCCATAAAGGGGGTGCTTCACCTTCCGTTCGACCTTGACCACGACGGTCTTGTCGCCCTTGTCGGACACCACCGTGCCGGTCAGAATGCGCTTCGGCATGACGTGTCTCCTTATTTCGCGGCCGAGCGCGCGCGCTCGGTCTGCACGGTCTTGATGCGGGCGATCGAGCGCCGCACTTCCTTGACGCGCGAGGGCTTTTCGAGCTGGCCGGTCGCCGCCTGGAAGCGGAGGTTGAATGCCTCGCGCTTCAGCTCGCCAAGCTGTTCGGCGAGCTGATCGTCGGTCTTGGCCTTGAAATCTTCGGTCTTGGCCATGTCCTTAACCCTCCAGGTGCGAGGTGTCGCCGAGGCGGGCGACGACCTTCGTCTTGATCGGCAGCTTCATCGCCGCACGCTCGAACGCCAGCGCGGCCACGGGGCCGGGAACGCCGTCGAGTTCAAACAGGATGCGGCCGGGCTTGACGCGGGCCGCCCAATATTCGGGCGAACCCTTGCCCTTGCCCATGCGGACTTCGGCGGGTTTCGACGATACGGGAACGTCGGGGAACACGCGGATCCACAGGCGACCCTGACGCTTGATCGCACGGCTGATCGCGCGGCGCGCCGCTTCGATCTGGCGCGCGGTGATGCGCTCGGGCTCCATCGCCTTCAGGCCGTAGGAGCCGAAGTTCAGGCTGGTTCCGCCCTTGGCATTGCCATGGATGCGGCCCTTGAACGCCTTGCGAAACTTGGTTTTTTTCGGTTGCAGCATGTCAGCGTTCCTTAGCGGCGATCTTCACGCGCCGGACGGACGCCGGTCGTCTGCGCGTCGAGCATCAGACGGTCGGTCGCCATCGGGTCGTGACCCAGGATCTCGCCCTTGAAGATCCACACCTTGATCCCGCACACGCCATAGGCGGTGTGCGCTTCGGCCTCGGCATAATCGACATTGGCGCGCAGCGTGTGCAGCGGCACGCGGCCCTCGCGATACCATTCGGTGCGCGCGATTTCCGCGCCGCCCAGACGGCCGGCGCAGTTGATGCGGATGCCTTCGGCGCCAAGGCGCATCGCCGACTGGACCGCGCGCTTCATCGCGCGGCGGAAGGCGACGCGGCGTTCGAGCTGGTCGGCAATGCCCTGCGCGACGAGCTTGGCGTCGACTTCAGGCTTGCGGATTTCGACGATGTTCAGCGACACGTCGCTGCCCGTCATCTCGCCCAGCTTCTTGCGCAGCTTTTCGATGTCGGCGCCCTTCTTGCCGATGATGACGCCCGGACGGGCGGCATAGATCGACACGCGGCACAGCTTTGCGGGACGCTCGATCACGACCTTCGAGATCGCGGCTTGCGGCAGGGTCTTGAACACATATTGGCGGATCTTCAGATCCTCGACCAGCATGCGGCCATAATCCTGGCCCTCGGCGAACCAGCGGCTGTCCCAGGTGCGGTTGACCTGCAGGCGCAGGCCGATCGGATTGCTCTTCTGGCCCATCTTACGCCTCTTCTTCCTGTTCGCGCACGACGATGCGGATGCGGCTGAACGGCTTGACGATCCGGGTCGACTTGCCGCGGCCGCGTGCATGCCAGCGCTTCATCGAGAGCGACTTGCCGACGCTCGCTTCCTTGACGACGAGCGCGTCGACGTCGAGGTTGTGGTTATTTTCCGCGTTGGCGACGGCGCTGGCGAGAACCTTGCGCACGTCGACCGCCATCGCCTTCTTCGAGAAAGCGAGGACGTTCATCGCGTCTTCGACCTTGCGGCCGCGGATCAGCGCGGCGACGAGGTTGAGCTTCTGCGCCGAGCCGCGAATCTGCGTGCCGACCGAGAGCGCCTCATTGTCCGCAACGCGGCGGGGGGACTTTTGCTTGCCCATTAGCGTTTGCCCTTCTTGTCGGCCGCGTGGCCGGGGAAAAAGCGCGTCGGCGCAAATTCACCCAGCTTCATGCCGACCATGTCTTCATTGACCGACACCGGCACGAACTTGCGGCCGTTGTAGACGTTGAAGGTCAGCCCGACGAACTGCGGCAGGATGGTGGACCGGCGCGACCAGGTCTTGATCGGCGCAGTACTGCCGCTGTCCTGGGCCGTTTCGGCTTTCTTGAGGAGATGAAGGTCCACGAACGGACCCTTCCAGACCGAGCGAGCCATGGCTTACCTCTTCTTCTTCGCGTGACGCGACCGGATGATCATCTTGTCGGTCGACTTGTTATGACGGGTCCGGGCGCCCTTGGTCGGCTTGCCCCAGGGGGTGACCGGATGACGGCCGCCCGAGGTGCGGCCTTCGCCACCGCCGTGCGGGTGGTCGACCGGGTTCTTCGCGACACCGCGCGTCAGCGGACGCTTGCCCATCCAGCGATTGCGGCCGGCCTTGCCAAGGTTGGTGTTCTGGTTGTCGGGGTTCGACACCGCACCGACCGTGCCCATGCACTCGCCGCGGATGTAACGCTGTTCGCCCGATCCCAGGCGCACGATCACCAGGCCGCGGTCGCGACCCACGACCTGCGCATAGGTGCCCGCCGAACGCGCGATCTGGCCGCCCTTGCCCGGCTTCATCTCGATATTGTGGACGATCGTGCCGACCGGCATCTGCGCAAGTTCCATCGCATTGCCCGGCTTCACGTCGGTCTTCTTGCCCGCGACGATCGTGTCGCCGACCGCCAGGCGCTGCGGCGCGAGGATGTAGGCCTGCGTCCCGTCTTCATATTTGACCAGCGCGATGAACGCCGTGCGGTTGGGGTCATATTCCAGCCGCTCGACCGTCGCCGGCATGTCCCACTTACGACGCTTGAAGTCGATGAAGCGGTATTTCTGCTTGTGCCCGCCGGCGATGCCGCGCGAGGTCACATGCCCCTTGTTGTTGCGGCCGCCGGTCTTGCGCTTGCCTTCGGTCAGCGCCTTGACGGGCTTGCCCTTCCACAGCGCCGACTTGTCGACAAGGATCAGGCCGCGCTGTCCGGGGCTGGTCGGATTATAGGATTTGAGTGCCATTTTTCTGCCTTCCCCTATCCGTCAGACGCCGGTGGTGACGTCGATCGACTGGCCTTCGGCCAGGCGGACGATCGCCTTCTTCACGTCGCTGCGGGTGTAGGGCTTGCCCTTCCAGCGCTTCGTCTTGCCCTTGGCGACGAGCGTGTTCACGCCCACCACCTTGACATCGAACAGCGCCTCGACGGCGGCCTTGATCGCGGGCTTGGTCGCGTCGCGCGCGACCTTGAACACCACGGCGTTGTTTTCGCTGAGCAGCGTCGACTTTTCGGTGATCACCGGAGCGAGGATCACGTCATAGTGACGCGCGTCGACTGTTTTTGCCTTAGCCATTGCAGCGTGCCTCCAGCTTTTCGACCGCCGCGCGGGTCAGGACCAGCGTGTCGGCACGGACGATGTCATAGACATTGGCGCCAATCGCGGGCAGCGCATCGACACCAATCAGGTTGGCCGAAGCCATCGCAAAGCTTTCGTGCACCGCGTCCCCGTCGATGAAAAGCGCGCGATTGCCAAGCGCGAGCTTGCCGAGCTTGTCGGCAAGCAGCTTGGTCTTCGCGTCCTTGAGTTCGAGCGAGTCGAGAACGACGAGCTTGCCGCCCTTCGCCTTGTCGCTCAGCGCCATCTTGAGGCCGAGCGTGCGAATCTTCTTGTTCAGCGAATGGCCGAAGGTGCGCGCCCGCGGGCCGTGCGCCTTGCCGCCGCCGATGAAGACCGGCGCCTTGCGGTCGCCGTGACGCGCGGTGCCGCCGCCCTTCTGGCGACCGAATTTCTTGCCGGTGCGGGCAACGTCGCTGCGCTCGCGCGCGGCCCGCGCCGGAGCGCGCCGCTTTTCGAGCTGCCAGGCAACGACGCGGTGCAGGATGTCGGCACGCGCATCGACGCCGAAAACGTCGTCGTTAAGGTCGATGTCGGCGCCAGCCTTGCCATCGAGGGTCTGAACCTTGACCTTCATGATCAGGACTCCTGTGCGCCGTCGGTGGCCGCGGTGTCGACGACAGCCTCTTCGGCCGGCGTTTCGACCGGCGCGTCAGCCGGGGCAGTGTTGGTGTTGGCCGCGCTCTTGATGCTCGCCGGATAAGGCGCATCGGGGTGACGCGGCAGCTTCACCGCATCGCGGACGAGCAGCCAACCGCCCTTCGAGCCGGGAACCGAGCCCTTGACGAAGAGGAGGCCGCGCTCGACGTCGGTGCGGACGATTTCGAGATTCTGCTGGGTGCGATTGCGCGCGCCCATGTGGCCCGCCATCTTCTTGTTCTTGAAAACGCGGCCAGGATCCTGGCGGTTGCCCGTCGAACCATGCGCACGGTGGCTGATCGAAACGCCGTGGGTCGCGCGCATACCGCCAAAACCCCAGCGCTTCATCGCGCCCGCAAAGCCCTTGCCCTGCGTCACGCCCTGGATGTCGACCATCTGGCCGGCGACGAAATGATCGGCCGACAGTTCGGCGCCCACGTCGAGCGTCGCGTCGTCGGCGACGCGGAATTCGACGAGCTTCGCCTTGGGCTCGACTTCGGCTTTGCCATAAGCGCCGCGCTGCGGCTTGGCGACATTCTTCGCCTTCGCCGAGCCGGCACCGAGTTGCACGGCCACATAGCCGTCGCGTTCCTTATCGCGCACGGAGACGACCTGGCAGCCTTCAAGGCTCAGGACGGTGACGGGCACATGGCGGCCGTCGTCCTGAAACAGGCGGGTCATCCCCATTTTTTTCGCGATCACGCCAGTCCGCATGATCCATACTCCTGAACAGAGGCCGGGCGGACCATTCCGCACGGCTTGCGGGAAGCCACGGGTCGAAACCCGGCGGCCACCCACCCAGCCCATCATTTCGATGCATCGCCCCGTCCGGGCTGAGGTGCCGCCGATCCCGAAGGAGCTGGCGACGAGACGGGGGACGCAGCCCGGTCAGAGATGCTTCCGATGGAAGCGACCGGCGGTATCCACCGAAACCTGAATCTGTTCCTGCGAAAGCAGGAACCCAGGGCGGTTTCAGCGCGGCCTGGCGGCCGCTTCTACCCTGGGCTCCGGATCAAGTCCGAAGCACGCCGGCCAATCAGGCCAGCTTGATCTCAACATTCACGCCCGCGGCAAGATCGAGCTTCATCAGCGCGTCGACCGTCTGCGGGGTGGGCTGCACGATGTCGAGCAGCCGCTTGTGGGTGCGCACCTCGAACTGCTCGCGCGACTTCTTGTCGATGTGCGGACCGCGGTTCACGGTGAATTTTTCGATGCGCGTCGGAAGCGGGATCGGGCCGCGAATGAGCGCGCCCGTGCGACGTGCCGTGTCGGCAATGTCGGTGGTGGCCTGATCGAGCACGCGGTGATCAAAGGCCTTCAGGCGAATGCGTATATTCTGCGTTTCCATGACTGTTCCAGTCGAATCCCGTCTAACGATGCGAAAGAGCCGAAATGGCCTGCTCCCGCTTCCGCGACGGAAGCCGGATCGGCCATCAAAAACCTTTAAGCTACGAGCCGCGCGAATCGGTCCGAATCGCGCGGCTCGCGGCCCTATATTACTTTGTGACGGTCGCCACAACCCCTGCGCCGACCGTGCGGCCGCCTTCGCGGATCGCGAAGCGCAGGCCCGGGTCCATGGCGATCGGAGCGATCAGCTTGACCGACAGCTGGACGTTGTCGCCCGGCATGACCATCTCGGTGCCTTCGGGGAGGATGACCTCGCCGGTGACGTCGGTGGTGCGGAAGTAGAACTGCGGACGATAGTTGGCAAAGAACGGCGTGTGACGGCCGCCTTCGTCCTTCGACAGGACATAGACCTCCGAAGTGAATTCGGTGTGCGGCGTGATCGAGCCGGGCTTCGCCAGAACCTGGCCACGCTCGACCTCTTCACGGCCGACGCCGCGGATCAGCGCGCCGATATTGTCGCCGGCCTGCCCCTGGTCGAGCAGCTTGCGGAACATTTCGACGCCGGTAACGACCGTCTTCTTGGTGTCCTTGATGCCGACGATTTCGACTTCTTCGCCAACCTTGACGACGCCGGTTTCGACACGACCGGTGACGACGGTGCCGCGACCCGAGATCGAGAAAACGTCTTCGATCGGCATCAGGAAGGGCTTGTCGAGCGGACGTTCCGGCTGCGGGATCCAGCTGTCGACGGCTTCCATCAGCTTCAGAATCGCTTCCTTGCCGATGTGGTCGTCGCGGCTTTCGAGCGCCGCGAGCGCCGAGCCGGCGATGATCGGAATATTGTCGCCGTCGAAATCGCGCTTCGACAATTCTTCGCGGATTTCGAGTTCGACGAGTTCGAGCAGTTCGGGATCGTCGAGCTGGTCGACCTTGTTAAGGAAGACGACCATCGTCGGAACGCCGACCTGCTTCGCAAGCAGGATGTGCTCCTTGGTCTGCGGCATCGGGCCGTCGGCAGCCGACACGACGAGGATCGCGCCGTCCATCTGCGCGGCGCCGGTGATCATGTTCTTCACATAGTCGGCGTGGCCCGGGCAGTCGACGTGCGCATAGTGGCGGTTCTTGGTTTCATATTCGACGTGCGCGGTCGAGATGGTGATGCCGCGCTCGCGCTCTTCGGGCGCCTTGTCGATGTTTTCGAAATCGACCTTCTGCGACAGCCCCTCTTCGGCGAGCACCTTGGTGATCGCGGCGGTCAGCGAGGTCTTGCCATGGTCGACGTGACCGATGGTGCCGATGTTGCAGTGCGGCTTCGTCCGCTCAAATTTAGCCTTGGCCATGATATTGAACCTTCTTGTTCGATGTGTTTCCGTTGATCAGTCCGGACGAGCCCGCTGAATCAGGCGCCGCCCTTAGTAGGCTTTGCCGCGCGGTGCAAGCCCGCGCGGCCCAGACCTGTCAGGCCATTTTGGCCTTCACTTCTTCCGCGACATTGTTCGGCACTTCTTCATAGTGCGAGAACTGCATCGTGTATTGCGCGCGTCCCTGGGTAAAGGACCGCAGCTGGTTGACGTAGCCGAACATATTGGCAAGCGGGACCATCGCTTCAACCACCTGGGCGTTGCCGCGGCTGTCGGTGCCCTGGATCTGTCCGCGGCGGCTGTTGAGGTCGCCGATGACGTCGCCCATAAACTCCTCGGGGGTGACGACTTCGACCTTCATCACCGGTTCGAGCAGCTTGATGCCCGCCTTCGCCGCGACTTCGCGCATCGCCGCGCGCCCCGCGATTTCGAACGCCAGCGCCGACGAGTCGACGTCGTGATAGGCCCCGTCGGTCAGCCGGATTTCGAAGTCGATGATCGGAAAGCCGATCATGTGGCCGTTTTCGGCTGCCTCGCGCATCCCCTTTTCGACCGACGGGATATATTCGCGCGGAATGTTGCCGCCCTTGATCTCGTCGATGAAAGTGATGCCGCTGCCGCGTTCGCCGGGGGCGACGCTGACCTTGACGCGGCCGAACTGGCCCGAACCGCCCGACTGCTTCTTGTGCGTGTAGTCGACCTCGACCGGCTTCGCGAGCGATTCGCGATACGCCACCTGCGGCGCGCCGACATTCGCTTCGACCTTGAACTCGCGCTTCATGCGATCGACAAGGATGTCGAGGTGAAGCTCGCCCATGCCCTTGATGATCGTCTGGCCCGATTCATGGTCGGTCGACACGCGGAACGACGGATCCTCGGCCGCAAGGCGGCTGAGCGCGATGCCCATCTTTTCCTGGTCGGCCTTGGTCTTGGGTTCGACCGACAGCTCGATCACCGGCTCGGGGAACTCCATCCGTTCGAGGATGATCGGCGCGTTGGCGGCGCAGAGCGTGTCCCCGGTGGTGGTTTCCTTGAGGCCCGCGAGCGCGACGATGTCGCCGGCGAAGGCTTCCTCGATGTCCTCGCGGCTGTTCGCGTGCATCAGCAGCATACGGCCGATCTTTTCCTTCTTGTCCTTCACCGAGTTCAGATAGCTGCCCTTGGTGAGGGTGCCCGAATAGATGCGGGCGAAGGTGAGCGAGCCGACAAACGGGTCGTTCATGATCTTGAACGCGAGCATCGACAGCGGTGCCGAATCCGACGTCGCGCGCGAATCGGGTTGTTCCGTGGTCGGGTTGATGCCCTGAACGTCGGGAATGTCGAGCGGCGAAGGCAGATAATCGACGACCGCGTCGAGCAGCGGCTGGACGCCCTTGTTCTTGAACGCCGAACCGCACAGCACCGGGACGAACGCCTGACTCAGCGTCCCCTTGCGGATCAGCGCCTTCAGCGTCGCAACGTCGGGAAGATTGCCTTCGAGATAGGCTTCCATCGCGGCGTCGTCCTGTTCGACGGCAAGCTCGACGAGCTTTTCGCGATATTCGGCAGCCTTGTCGACGAGGTCGGCGGGAATCTCTTCATAGAAGAATTCGGCGCCGAGGCTTTCGTCCTTCCAGATGATCGCGCGCTCGTTGACAAGGTCGACGAGGCCCTTGAAGTCCGATTCCGCGCCGATGGGCAGATAGAGGACGGCCGGCGTCGCACCCAGACGATCGATGATGGTCTGGACGCAATAATAGAAATTGGCGCCGGTGCGGTCGAGCTTGTTGATGAAGCACATCCGCGGAACCTTGTACTTGTCCGCCTGGCGCCACACCGTTTCGGACTGCGGCTCGACGCCCGCCACGCCGTCGAACGCCGCGACCGCACCGTCGAGGACGCGAAGCGAGCGTTCGACTTCGATCGTGAAGTCGACGTGTCCGGGCGTGTCGATGATGTTCAGGCGATGTTCGGGCCCCTTGCCCTCATCGGCCTTCCAAAAACAGGTCGTCGCGGCCGACGTGATGGTGATGCCGCGTTCCTGCTCCTGCTCCATCCAGTCCATCGTCGCCGCGCCGTCATGGACTTCGCCGATCTTGTAGGACTTGCCGGTGTAATAGAGGATGCGCTCGGTCGTCGTGGTCTTGCCGGCGTCGATGTGCGCCATGATACCGAAATTGCGATAGCGTTCGAGCGGATGGCTGCGTGCCATGATTTTTTCCTTGGATTTGGGGGGAGGCCTTTGGCGCCGCCCCCGATATAGGAAGTTTTGTTGCGATTGCGCGACGGGCCAAAGACCCGCCGCCCCTTACCAGCGGTAGTGGCTGAAAGCGCGGTTCGCTTCGGCCATGCGGTGCGTGTCTTCGCGCTTCTTCACCGCGTTACCGCGATTGTTCGAGGCATCGAGCAACTCGCCCGACAGCCTGGCTGCCATGGTGGTTTCGCTGCGGTTGCGCGCCGCGGTGATCAGCCAGCGGATTGCGAGCGCCTGCGCGCGGTCGGGGCGGACCTCGACCGGAACCTGATAGGTGGCACCGCCGACGCGGCGGCTGCGCACTTCGATGTTCGGGCGGATGTTCGCCAGCGCTTCGTGGAACACGCCCAGCGGTTCCTTCTTGGCGCGGGCCTCGACCGCCTCGAGCGCACCGTAAACGATGCTTTCGGCGACGGACTTCTTCCCGTCCAGCATGACGCTGTTCATGAATTTCGACAGCACAACGTCCCCGAAACGGGGATCGGGCAGGATTTCGCGGCGCTCAGGACGACGACGACGAGCCATGGGTAATTCCTTTTACAACAGCATCCCGGCACAAAGGCAGCGCGGGATGATCCAATGCCGAAGAAGCGGGGCCTTATTTGGGCCGCTTCGCGCCGTATTTCGAACGGCTCTGCTTGCGGTCCTTCACACCCTGCGTGTCAAGCACGCCGCGCAGGACGTGGTAACGCACACCGGGAAGGTCGCGGACGCGGCCGCCGCGGATCAGCACGACGCTGTGTTCCTGGAGGTTGTGGCCTTCGCCGGGGATGTAGGTGATGACTTCGCGGCTGTTGGTCAGGCGGACCTTCGCGACCTTGCGGAGCGCCGAGTTCGGCTTTTTCGGGGTCGTCGTATAGACACGGGTGCAAACGCCGCGCTTTTGCGGGTTTGCGTCCATCGCCGGGACCTTGGACTTCACCTTCTGGGGAGTCCGGCCCTTGCGGACCAGCTGGTTGATCGTGGGCATGAATGCTTCACCTTTTTGTGTTCGCCCATCAAAGCGAACGGTTACTCTGCCGCGGGGGATGAAGCTCCGGCCCCGCCCCGCCTTAAATGGCGGAAAACGGCCGACCTGATAACAGCAAAAGACCCCGGCCGATCGCATGATCTTCCGGAGGCTCCATCCGCGCCAGCAATGTTCAAGCGCTGTTGTGACTCGAAAACCGCGACAAAGCGCTATTCCCGAACTGGCGGCCCTCTAGCCGCGAACGGCCCCCCGGTCAATGGGGTGTGCGCTCGGCGGCCTATTCGTCATTATAGATCGCCACCTCATGCACGCCGTCGCTGGTCAGTCGGCCGCGATACATGCCCTCGGTATTGAAGCTGAACGCCGAACGGCCGTCCGGCCCCGCGACGATCACCCCGCCCGATCCGCCGAGCGCCAGCACCTCGGCCATCACCGCGTCGGCCGCCTGTTGCAGCGATTCCCCCGCCAGCCGCACCCGCGCGCAGATTTCGTGCGCAACGCCGACGCGGATGAAATATTCGCCCGCCCCCGTCGCCGACACCGCGCAAGCGCGATCGTCGGCATAGGTGCCCGCGCCGATGATCGGCGCATCGCCGATCCGTCCCCATCTTTTGCCCGTCAGACCGCCCGTCGAGGTGGCCGCGGCAAGATGACCGCGCGCGTCGCGCGCCACCGCGCCGACGGTCCCGAACTTCTGGTCGATGTCATACGAAGAAACGGCCTTCGCACCCGCCTCGCGGCGCAGAAACTCGTCGATCTGCTCGCGGCGATGCGGTGTCGCGAACCAGGCGGGATCCATCTGCTCGACCCCGCGGTCGGCGCCGAATCGGTCGGCGTCGGCACCGGTCAGCATGACATGCCGCCCGTCGCGCAGCACCGCGCGCGCCACCGCGACCGGATGGCGGCTGGTCGTCAACCGCGCGACCGCCCCCGCCGCGCGCGTGCGGCCGTCCATGATCGCAGCGTCGAGTTCGTTGGTGCGGTCGTGGGTGAAGACGGCGCCGCGCCCTGCGTTGAACAGCGGGTCGTCCTCCATCAGCTCAACCGCCGCCTGCACCGCGTCGAGCGCACTGCCGCCTTTTGCCAGCACCGCCCGCCCCGCCATGAGCGCCGCGTCGATCGCCGCGCGATAGTCGGCGTCCTGCTCCGCCGTGATACGGTCGCGGCGGATGGTGCCCGCACCGCCGTGAACGAGGAGCGTCCATCCGCCGGTTGTCGCCGGAGTCTCGGCGGTGTCGGCGCGCGTTTCACCGGGCGGCGTCACCGCATCGGCAAAGGGCTGCGGTGCGGCG
Organism: Sphingopyxis sp. LK2115; assembly: GCF_014595975.1. Taxonomy (GTDB): domain Bacteria; phylum Pseudomonadota; class Alphaproteobacteria; order Sphingomonadales; family Sphingomonadaceae; genus Sphingopyxis. The sequence goes on from NZ_JABWGQ010000047.1 coordinate 43,727, forward strand.
GTCTGTGCAGCGGCGAGCGCGGCGGCGACAAGCGAAAGGATCATCGTTCATTCCTTGAGCAAACGGGAGCGATGCGAAGCATGCGGCTCAATCGACCACCCGGCCCCTTGCCATCACGAAATCGACCTTCTTGAGCACGCGCACATCGGCGAGCGGATCGCTTGCGACCGCGATGATGTCGGCGCTCTTGCCTGGCGCGATCGTGCCGATCTCGTCGGCGAGACCGAGAAGGTCGGCGGCGTTCACCGTCGCGGCCTTCAGCGCCTCGACAGGAGTCATGCCGTGCTGGACCATCAGCTCGAACTCGTCGCCGTTGCGGCCGTGCTTCGACACACCGGCATCGGTACCGAAGGCGATGCGCACGCCGCGCGGCACAAGTTGCTCCAGGCTCTTTCCGGTGATCGCGATGCGCCACCGGATCTTGGCAAGCACATCGGGTTCATAGGCGTCCGGGTTGGCGGCCAGCCGTTCCTTGTACCCGTTCACGGTGGAAAGCGTCGGAACATAATAGGTTTTCGATTTCGCCCAGGCGGCGATCGTCGCCTCGTCGAGGATCGTGCCATGCTCGATCGAATCGGCCCCGGCGGCGAGCGCGAGGCGGATGCCGTCGGCGCCGTGCGCGTGGACCGCGACCTTTTTGCCGAACATATGCGCGGTATCGACGATCGCCTGCGCTTCGTCGTCGAACATCTGTTTGCCCAGGCCCGCCCCGATCCGGCTGTTGACCCCGCCGGTCGATGCGAATTTGATGACGTCGGCGCCGCGCCCGATCTGGAGTCGCACCGCGCGGCGGCAATCGTCGGCGCCGTTGCAGGTGTTGCCCGCGCCCGCGAAAAAGGGCCGCAACTCGTCGCGATAGCCCAGGGAACCGTCCATATGCCCCGCGCTGCCCGAAATGCTCGCCCCCGCATCGACGATGCGCGGCCCCTGCACCTTGCCCGCGCGAATCGCGTCCCTCAGCGCCAGCGTCACCCCGTCGCCGTCGCCGAGGTTGCGCACGGTGGTGAAGCCCGCGCGGAGCGTCTTCATCCCGTTGACCTCGGCATTGAACGCCTGCGCCGCGGGGCTGAGCGTCATTTCCTCGAGCTGGCCCGCGAGTCCGCCCGCGTCGCTGGTCAGATGGACGTGGCTGTCGATAAGTCCCGGCAGGACATATTTGTCCTTGAGGTCGATCAGCGTCGCGCCCGCCCCGGCGGGTTGGTGGCCGTCGGCGATACTGACAATCCTGCCGCCTTCGACCACGATCGTCGCAGCGCCGCGCGCGGGCTTGCCCGGCTCGGCAAGCAAATGCCCGGCGTGAATCACGATGCGCGCGGGTGCCTGGGCAGCGAGCGGCGTGGCAAGCGCCGCGCCCACCAGCGCGAGCGAAGTCAGATGGAAAGGCTTCATCCTGCGTCCCCTATTCGGTGTCGCAGGCCGTTAAAGCCGATCAGAAGCCCATCGTAAAGCGCAGCGCGGCCCCTTTATCGTCGGGCATGGCGGCGATATGCCCCGGATCGCGTCGCCACCAGCCGTTGGCGACGACGTCGCCGCCGAACAGCGGCAGCGCATAGCTCGCCTCGACCACCAGTTCGCGGCCGGTGGGGGCGAGGTTATAGGCGCGGCGACCGAAATCGGCGCTGCCGCTGGCATAGTCGTAAGCGACCGGCAGCATCAGGTCGATGCCGCCGCGCGCGACGCGCAGCGGCTGCGCGAACCGCAGCGCGGCGCGGTCGCCCGGCCGCGCCAGTCCCACCGTTGCGACATCGAGCGAAAAAGCGCTCGACCAGAGCGCGCCCCCGGCGACGAGTCCGCGCGCGTCAGGGCGCGTCCACATCTGCCGCCAGGCGGCGGCGATTTGCCAGCCGCGCGGCGTATCGAACGCCAGCCGCGCATCCCCGACAAGGCTGGTCGCGCCGCCCGCGCCGAAAAGCGGGCCGAGCCGCGCGCCGAGCAGGCTGCCCGATTCGCGAAGCCAGCTTGCACCCAATGCTGCACCCAGCGGACCGAAACGGCCGTCCCATGACGCGCCAAAGCGCTGATAATGGCTGTCGCGGTGGAAACGATAGCGAAGCAGCGGGTCGTCATGCCAGCGCAAGCCCGCCACCAAACCAGTTTCGCCATATAAGTTAATATATTGATTTTTCGTGATATTATGACGAATTATCGTCCCGATACCGGGGTTTGCGGCAAAGCCGATCCCTTCGTGCGCGGCGTCGCCGATCAGCATGGCATGGCCGCTTTCGCCGCGCTCGCCGGCAAGCAGCCCGCCCGTCCCGCGCCCCGCCGCGAAGCCGAGGCGCGTGCGCGGGCCGAGCCGCGTCATCACCGAGGCGGCGAGCGCGCGCGCCCGCCGCGCATCGTGAAAGGACAAGCCCGCAAGGGCGTCGCTGCCGCCTGCTCCCGGCGCGGTGACGAGCGAAAGCGCCAGCGACCGGTTGGCTGCGCTTTGCTGGCGGACGAGCCCGCCGATCGCCCCCGTCAGTTTGAAATCGGGGCGGCGCTGCGCAAGCGACTGGCCGAAATCGACATGGAAGGCGCGGCCGAATCCGTCGGTGACAAGCCCCGTCGCACCGCCGCCGGCATCGCCCATCGGCCCGCCCAAAATGCCGAGCGGCGTGCCCAGCGCCACCGCCGTCGGGGTGCCCGCCAGCGTCGTTGCCCCCATCGGCTGAAAAGCGCGCGCGATGTCGAGGATGCCCTGGCCATAGACGGCATCGTCGCCCGCCGCCCCCGCATCACGCGCCGATTGATAAAGCAGCTCGACGATCTGCTGGCTGGTCAGATTGGGGAAAGCCTGCGCGATCAGCGCGACGGCCCCGGCAACCTGCGGCGCGGCGAAGCTGGTGCCGTTGAGCAGGAAGACGAAATTGCCTTCGGTCTTGAGCGCGCCATTTTCATAGACGCAGCACACGCCTTCACCGAGCGCCGACAGATAAGAGGAAGCATAGGCCCCCGCGCGATTGCTGAAATCCGAAATCGCGCCATTCTTGTCGACCGATCCGGCGATGATGACCAGCCCGCCGCCCGCATCGCGCAGCCCCTGCGCAAAGCGGCCGGGGTTGTTCGGGTCGTTGCCGCCCGCGGTCGTATCGCCCTCGTTCCCCGCCGAGAGGATGACGATGATCCCCGCCGCGGTCGCGCGCGACACCGCGGCGCGGAGCGTCGCACCGGGCGGATCGTCGCCGCCGAGCGAGATGTTGACGACGCGCGCGCCCGCGCTCACCGCGCGGTCGAGTCCCGCCGCGATCGCGCTTTCGGGATAGCGGCAGCCACTTTCGTCATTCGACGGATCCTCGGTCGCGCAGCTGCCGGGCTGGTCGGCGCGCAACACGAGCAGGTTCGCATTGAAGGCGATACCCATCGTGCCCGCATCATTTTTCCCGCCGAGCAGCACCTGCGCGACATTGGTGCCGTGGCTCCCCTCGCCGTCGATCCCGCGCGACCCGGCAAGGTCCGCCGAGAGTGGCGATATGCGCCCGGCAAATTCGGGGCTGTCCACGTCGATCCCGTCGTCGATCACTCCCGCCAAAATCCCCTGCCCGCTCGCCCCAGCCCGATAGGCGGTGATCGCGCCATGGAAATTGACGCCGTCGGAGCGGCGCACCTCGGCCGTGTCGAAATTGCCCGTCGGTGGCGGAGTCGGCGTGGGTGTCGGGGTCGGCGTCGGAGCCGGGGCTGGCGGCGGGGCCGGAGTCGGCGAAGGGCCAGCACCGCCACCGCACGCAGCGAGCGTGAGCGACGCAAGGCCGAGCAAAAGCGGCAGGGGGCGCGCGGCCATCCGCCGGATATGCTTGCGTCGCTTCGCGTCGGCCATCGCGATTCCCCTGATATTTAGGTCGTCCGGGCAAAGGCCGGGACGACGATCTGGATAACATCGCACCGCTTTGTGCCATAGACATTGCCGGAAGGTAAAACGCACGGCCTTGCCCCTCCCTGTCCCACCCTCTATGCGCCGGCCATGCCGCCGCCGCTCGACCATATCGACGCCTGGATCTTCGATCTCGATAACACGCTCTATCCGCCCTCGGCGAAGCTGTTCGACCTGATCGACGAACGCATGGGCGCCTTCATCATGCGGTTGCTCGATGTCGATGCGATCGAGGCGCGGCGCGTGCAGAAGCGATATTTCCACGACCATGGCACGACGATGGCGGGGCTGATGCGCCATCATGGTGTCAATCCCGAAGACTTTCTGGTCGATGTGCACGATATCGCGCTCGACCGGTTGACCCCCGACCCGCGGCTGCGCGCCGGGCTCGAACGGCTGCCCGGCCGTCGGCTGGTCTTCACCAACGCCGACGCCGATTATGCCGCGCGCGTGCTTGACGCGCGCGGGATCGCCGACCTGTTCGACGGTATCTGCGACATTCGTATCACCCGCTATACGCCCAAGCCCGACGCGGCGGCCTATGCCATGATGGTCCAACACCTCGGCGTCGAACCGGCGAAAAGCCTGTTCGTCGAAGATATGGCGCGCAACCTGACGCCGGCGAAGGCGCTGGGGATGACGACGGTGTGGCTGGACAATGGCAGCGAAAGCGGCCATCGCGACCATCTGCCGAGCCATGTCGATTTCCGCGCGACCGACATTGCCGACTGGCTCGACAACCTGCCTTCACCCTGGGGAGTTTCATGACCGCCGACCTTCAAGCCACGATCGACGCCGCATGGGAAGCGCGCGACACGCTGGGCCTCACCACGACCGGCGCGGTGCGCGAAGCGGTCGATACCGCGATTGCCGGGCTTGACGACGGCCGCTTTCGAGTCGCGGAGCGCGACGCGGACGGTGTGTGGCAGGTCAACCAGTGGCTCAAGAAGGCGGTGCTGCTGTCGTTCCGACTCAACGACATGGCGATCATCGAGGGCGGCGCCGGCGGCGCGACCTGGTGGGACAAGGTGCCTTCAAAGTTTGCAGGCTGGGGCGCTAATCGCTTTCGGGATGCGGGCTTCCGCGCCGTCCCCGGATCGATCGTCCGCCGCGGCGCCTTTATCAGCAAGGGCGCGGTGCTGATGCCGAGTTTCGTCAACATCGGCGCACGGGTCGGCGAGGGGTCGATGGTCGATGCCTGGGCGACCGTCGGCAGCTGCGCGCAGATCGGCGCCAACGTCCACCTGTCGGGCGGCGCGGGGATCGGCGGGGTGCTTGAACCGTTGCAGGCCGGGCCGGTGGTGATCGAGGACGGCGCCTTCATCGGCGCGCGCGCCGAGGTCGCCGAAGGCGTGATCGTGCGCGAGGGCGCGGTCCTGTCGATGGGCGTTTACCTTGGCGCATCGACCAAGATCATCGACCGCGCGACGGGCGAGATTTTCATTGGAGAAGTGCCACCTTACGCCGTTGTGGTTCCCGGCGCGATGCCCGGCAAGCCGCTGCCCGACGGGTCGCCCGGCCCGTCGCTTTACTGCGCGGTGATCGTCAAGCGCGTCGATGCCAAGACGCGCGCCAAGACGGGAATCAACGAGCTTTTGCGCGACTGAATCGCTCGCCACTCGTCGAAGAGTGTCTCAGTTTGGTAGAAGTTTGGCATAGTTTTACGACAGCCCTGCCCAAGACGGCGCGCGGTGCGGCGAACGGTCGCTGGCTGCGATGGGGGATCGACTATGCGTGTTTTTTCGGGTGCGTCAGCATCGGCGGTCGCGCTCGCGCTGACAAGTCCCACCGCCCTGGCGCAGGAGATCGGCGCCGTCGCTCCGCCGGCGACCGACGCGCCAACCAACGGCGCGCACCGTTATACCCCCGGCGATTTCGCCAGCTTTTCGCCGCGCACCGCGCTCGACATGGTAGAAAAGGTGCCGGGATTCCTGATCGTCACCGGCACCAACGGGGGCACCCGCGGGCTGGGTGCGGCGACCGAGAATGTCCTGATCAACGGCGAGCGTATCGCCAATAAATCGACCGATGCGCGCAGCGCGTTGCAACGCATTGCGGCCTCGCAGGTCGCCTATGTCGATATCGTCGACGGGGCCAGCCTGAATGTTCCAGGCTTGACGGGCCAGGTTGCCAACGTCGTTCTGGTTGCGGGCACCGACGAGGCCGGATTCACGACCACAATCCGCTGGCAACCTGATTGGCGCCCACGGCTCGACGACAATTGGCTCAACGGCGAGGTTTCGACCACCGGCACGATCGGCGGCACCAATGTGACGCTCAGCCTGAAGAATGAAGCCAACCGGAATGGCCATTGGGGCCCGGAGCAACGGTTCGACGGCAATGGGGTGCGGCAATCGACGCGTGACGAATTGGCCAGCTACAGCGGTGACAGGCCGCGTCTCGCCTTGGCTCTCGCGCGCACCACGGGCGGCGGCGACAAGTGGAATGTCAATCTGGGCGGCCAGTTGCAGAAGTTCGTCGACGCGGCGAGCAGCATTGCGGTGGGGCCAACAAACGGCGCTTTGCGCGAGACGTTCAAATCGGTTGAAGACGAGCATAATTTCGACGTCGGCGGCGACTATGAATTTGGACTGGGCAAGGGACGGCTCAAGCTGATCGGACTCTATCGGTTCGAACATAGTCCCACCGTCGATACGTTCATCGTCGACAGGGCGATTGGCGGGCGCCGCGGCGAGCGGTTCACGCAGATTGCCGACGAGGGCGAATCCATCCTGCGCGGCGAATATGGCTGGCGCACCGCGGGCGGCACCGACTGGCAGGTCGCGCTGGAGGGGGCGTATAATACGCTCGATGTCGAGGCCGAGTTCGCCACGCTCCAGCCCGACGGCAGCTTCCTGCCGGTCATCTTCGGTGGTGAAAAGACCAGGGTCGAGGAAAAACGCGGCGAAGCATCGCTGACCTGGGGGCGCGCGCTGGCATCGAACCTCACCGCGCAGATCAACCTTGGCGCCGAGTATAGCGCGCTGTCGTCATCGGGTCCCGATGGCCTGACGCGCCGCTTTGTGCGGCCGAAAGGCAAGCTCGCGCTGGCGTGGAAAGTCGGGCCGCGGACCACCATCAACTATCAGATCCAGCGCCGTGTCGACCAACTCAACTTCTTCGATTTTGCAAGTTCGGTCGATGTCGCCAACGGCCAGGGCAACGGCGGCAACGGCCTGCTGGTGCCGCCGGTGGTCAACCGCACCGAGCTGGAGTTCGTTCAGGACCTGAGCGCGTGGGGCAACGCTTCGATCGCCTTCGCTTATGCCTATGCGCAGGATCTGGTCGACCAGATCCCGCTGTCGCCAACCACCGAAGGCCGCGGCAACCTGCCAGGTGCGCATCTTTATCGCATCAGTTCAAAGGCGACGCTGCTGCTCGACCGGCTGGGCTGGAAAGGCGCGCGCATCAACAGCGACCTGACCTGGCGCCGCAACCGCGTGCGGGATCCGCTGACGGGCAGTTGGCGCGATCAGAGCGAGGGGCAGGAATATCTGGTCGATGTCAGCCTGCGCCACGACATCCCGGGTTCGCCGATCGCCTGGGGAGCCAGTTACTTCGACGAACAATTCAGCCCCAATGTACGGCTCAATGCGATTGAGCATGAGTTCGACGACGGCGGCTTCGTTACCGCCTTTGTCGAGCATAAGGATGTCGCGGGTTTCACGGTCAGGCTGACGTACCGCAATCTTGCCGGGCAAAAGAACCGGTTCGACCGCACGGTCTTTGTCGACCGGCGCAACGGGCCGATTGCGTTCAGCGAAAGCCGTCGGCGCGAGTTTGGACGATATTTCCAGCTCACCGTGACCGGGACGCTTTGAGCACCGTCATCCCGGCCGCGCCGGGGTGAGGAGAGAGGGGCGTGAGGCCGCCTTTTACCGCTCGCTCAGATAATAGCGTTCACGCGCGGTCAGATCGGGGTTCAATTCGTATACGATCGGCTGGCCGGTCGGGATTTCGAGGCCGGTGATGTCGGCGTCCGAAATGCCCGACAGATGCTTGACCAGCGCCCGCAGGCTGTTGCCGTGCGCCGAGATCAGCACCGTCTTGCCCGCCGCCAGCTCGGGGGCGATCGCGGCGTCATAATAGGGAAGCACCCGCGCGATTGTGTCTTTCAGGCTTTCGGTCGCCGGAATCGCGATGCCGGCATAACGCGGGTCGCTCGACAAATCCCATTCGGACCCGGCTTCGAGCGGCGGCGGCGGAATGTCGAAGCTGCGGCGCCAGATCTTGACCTGATCGTCGCCATGCTTCGCCGCGGTCTCCGCCTTGTCGAGCCCGGTGAGCCCGCCATAGTGGCGCTCGTTGAGGTGCCAGTCCTTCGTCACCGGAAGCCACAGGCGCCCCATCGCCTCGAGCGCCAGATTGAGCGTCTTGATCGCGCGCGTCTGGACCGAGGTGAAGCAGGTGTCGGGAGCGATGCCCTTGGCCTTCATCAGATCGCCCGCAGCCCAGGCTTCGGCCGCGCCCTTTTCGGTGACATCGACATCCCACCAGCCGGTGAAGCGGTTCTCGAGATTCCACTGCGACTGGCCGTGACGGATGAGGATGAGCTGGGGCATGTCATATCCTTTGGATGGAGCGGTTTCGCCGCCCTTTAGCGCGGCTTTTCGGTAAAGGCCAACGCCCCTCTTGAAATGGTTTCGGCGGCTACCAGATTGATCCTATCCGGCCGCCGGAACGGGGTCGGGTGGTGATCGCGGGCGCGTTCCGCGGTCCCTTTGCTTCGCTTTGAACAAGGAAGGAATGACCCATGCGTAACAATTTTGACTGGACCCCCTATCGCCGTTCGACCGTCGGTTTCGACCGGCTTTTCGATTTCCTCGAAACCGGCGCGTCCAGCGCGGAAAATTATCCTCCGTTCGATATCGAAAAGGTCGCCGATGACCATTTCCGCATCACCGTCGCGGTTGCCGGTTTCAAAGCGGACGAGATCGACATCACCGCACAGCAGAATATGCTGACCGTAAGCGGCCGCAAGGCACCGGTCGCCGAAGGCGAGGAACGACACTTGCTCTATAGCGGCATTGCGACGCGCGCGTTCGAGCGCCGTTTCCAGCTCGCCGACTTCGTGCGTGTGGAGCGCGCCGACCTTGCCGACGGCCTGCTGACCATCGATCTGGTCCGCGAAGTGCCCGAAGCGATGAAGCCGCACAAGATCGCGATCGGCGGCGGCGCCACGCCGGTGATCGAGAACAAGAAGGCGGCATAAGCGACGCCCGTTCCTATCGAAATTGCGGGGTCCGGAGTCGCCTCCGGACCTCATTTTTGCCGGGCGGTCTCGTTTCGGGCGACGCGCAGCGGCGGTGCCGCCTTCTTTTTTTGATCGCGCAACACCACGACGTCGCAAAGCATCTCTCCATTCCCTTCGTGCTGAGCTTGTCAAGGGGTGAACGGGGTGGGGAGTCTTTGTGGCCTGGCGGCTTTGGGCGAACCCTTATCGCAAGGCGCGCGTCATGAAGCGGCTGAACGGGTCGGGCTTATAGCCCGCGAACGGCTCGCAATCCGCAAAGCCATAGCGGCGATACAAGGTAATCGCCGGCTCGAAGGCGGCGCCCGACCCCGTTTCGAGGCTGAGCCGTTCGAGGCCGCGGCGCTGCGCTTCGGCGATGATATGGCCCAGCATCCGCGCGGCGACGCCCTGGCGCAGAAAGCCCTCGGCGGTGCGCATCGACTTGATCTCGCCATGCTTTGCATCAAGCATCTTGAGCGCGCCGCAGCCCGCGAGCGCGCCATCCTTGTGGATCGACCAGAAGGTCACGTCGCGCGCGCGCAACCCGTCGAAATCGAGGAAGTGACAGCTTCCCGCAGGCGAATTGGCGAGCATTCCCGCAAAATGCAGCTCGAGCAGTGCACGGATCGCGGCGCCCGACAGATCATCCTCGACGATCCGCCAGGCGTCGCTCACAAAATATGGTCCAGCGTTTGCAGGCAGGCGTGCGCGAGCCGCTTCGACCGTTCGGGCGACCAGCCATGAGAGGGATCGGGCAGGTCGCGATTGTCCTTGAACGGCATTTCAAGCGTCATCGACACCGCGCCGAAGCGTTCGGCAAGCTGTGTCGTCGACATCGACAGATTCGCCTGGCCGGGCGCCGATTCGGCATAGCCGAGATCGAGCTGAAAATCGGGGGTATTCGCCGCGAGCGCGGCCTCGAACGCCTTATACTTCTCCATCTGCTCGGATTTCAGCGACGGAATGCCCTCGAATCCCGCCAGAAAGACCGCCGGGATCGCCTCATCGCCATGAACATCCATCGCCCAGTCGACGCCGCTTTCGTCCATCGCATTCCGCACGCACAATACTTCGGGACTGCGTTCGGCGGTCGGTTCGTGCCATTCGCGGTTGAGGTTCACCCCCGCATAGTTGGTGCGCAGATGGCCACGGCGCGAACCGTCGGGATTCATGTTCGGCACGATATGAATACGGCATTTCTGCCGGAGCGAGCGCGCGTGCGGGTCGGCAGGGTCGGTGAGCATTTCGAGCGCACCCTCCATCCACCATTCGGCCATGCTCTCGCCCGGATGCTGGCGCGCATAGAGCCAGACCTGAATATCCCCGCTGCCCATTTCAAGGCAGTCGATCGGCTGGCCTTCAAGGCTGGTGCCAAGGCAGCGATAGGTTACGCCCTCGCATTCGGCGACCGATGCGATCAGGTCGTGGTGCCGCTCCATCGAATAGGGCGCGAAATAGGCGATCCAGAGCAGCGGGCCTTCGGCCGTGTGCCGGATGGTCAAACGGCCCCCGTCCACATTGGCATCATAGGCCGTGTCGAGGCGGAACCAGCTTTCGCGATCATAGCTCGCGCACGCCGCATAGCCGGGCCAGCCGTCGGGATAGGCCGAGCCTTCGAGGCCGGTGATCGCAAGATCGAGCGGGTCGCCGACCGCGCAGGCGACGCGGAAATGGAACCACTGGAAAAAGTCCGATTCGCGATCCTTGCGGATCGACAGGCGGGCGGACGTCCCGTCGATGGCGTCCACGACGATATTGCCGCTGTCGAAAGCGGCGTTGATGGTGATGGTCATGGAACGCTGATAGTGCGTCCCGATTCGCCGGGGAAGTCCTTGAATAGGGCTTCGGCCAATTTCGCCGCGGCAAGGCTCGGCTGACTGGCGGGCGCCTTCACCGGAACCGCGGTCAGTGCGCGGCCCTCCCACAGCGCCTGACCCGTCGCGGCATCGTCGATGCGCACCGAAAGCTGGAGGTCGGCCATGCGTCTGGAGCCGCCGCCAAGGTTGATCCCGACGCCGAGCCCGACGCCCGAACCATAGCTGCCCGTCGAACCGCCGACGCCGACCGACACCGGCGATCGCTTGCCCACGCTTTCGTGAACCGCACGGTCAAAGCCGATGCGGACCTTGAGCGGCGCACGCGCGCCGTCGGGCGCTGCAACAAGGCCCTGCAATTGAAGCTGGCGTTCGACCGCGCCGCGATAGCTGGACCATTCCAGCGAGGGCGCGGCGGTGCCCGGCATCGCTGCAGCGTCGCCCAGCGGCGCGGTATCGACGGTGTAGCGTGTCCCCGGCGCCCAGCCCGCCACGGCATTGCTGTGAAAACGGGTGACCTCGACCGGCGGAACGGCGGTGGCGCAGCCGCCAAGCGCAAGCGCCGCTGCGAAGGGCAGGGCGACGGAAAGATGACGCATCATGGCCGTATCATGCGCCAGTATTTATGGCTTGGCAATGAACGGGATGGCGAACGAGCGCGCCTGCCCGCCGGTCAGCGATAGAAGATGTGATTGTCGATCTGCGCGATGCGCGTCTTGCGCCAGCCGGGTGCGACGTGGCGCGCGTGAAAGAAAAGCGCGCCCGGCGCGTGATTCTTCCAACTGCCGTCGAGCGCGATCTGCGCGATCGCCACCGCCTTGTCCCACTGTGCGCCTTCGCGGATCGCGGGCATCCGACCGCCGCGCACGAAACTGAACTGACGCTTCTGGTGAACGACGCCGCACAGGCTGGCGGGGAAGCGGCCCGACCGCGCGCGATTGATCACGACATGCGCGACCGCGAGCTGACCGGGGAGCGATTCGCCGCGCGATTCGAAATAGACCGCCCCGGCCAGGCAGCGCAGCTCCCGGTCGATCGTGGCGGGTTTTGGCGTCGCGGCGACAAGCGCCGCGAGCGACGCCGCGGTTACCGGCGGCGTGTTTTCACTTTCGGGGGTGGCGTCGCGCTCGGCATCGCCTTGTTCCTCGACGGGCAGCTCGGCCTCGGTCGGCAAATCCGCCTTTTGCGGCTCCGACGACGCCGCGCCGGGCAGGGTGATGGCGGGAAGATTGGCGTCGGCAGCAAGGTCGCTTGCAAAGCCCGGTTCCGCCAGAAGCAGCATGGTGGCGGCAGTCATGCCGACGGCAGCCACGCTGGCCACGTTCAGAATGCGACTCATATTGTCCGTCAAAAGTGCGGCCGATGAACCGAGCCTTGTCAAAAACAGACGGGGGACCTTGATCCTGTATCGCCGCCTGCGGTCATCGTCCGACTGCGTGTCCAGTCCGTTTTTTCGGGAGCATGGCGTGGCGATGCAACCCGCGGACCGACCTTCGCGTTATCGAATGGGCGCCAGCTATTGTGCGCCGCAACAGAGTCAAGTCAACGCGCCCCACTCCGCGACGAGACGTGCCGCATCTGCGATGTCCAGTTCGACGACCCACAGATCGGGATCGACCTTTCGCCGCCGCTCGCGATAGTTGGCGCGGGATTCACCATCCTTGGTGTCCGCCGGGCCGACTTCCTCCCATATATATTTGCCGTCGGCCGAGAATCGCCGTTCGAGCAGCGCTCCGGGTTCGCCGCGGTCGCTGCACTGGACCAGAATGACACCCGCGTCGTCGTCGCCTCTGGCCAGCACGGCCGCGAAGCCGCCCGCCGCTTCGGTGCGGCGCAGCAACAGATCGACGAGGAAACGGCTTTTGAGGCGCATGTCAGCCCCCGCCGATGCGAAGGCTGCGGTCCATCGCCGAAAATGTCGGCCTGAAACCAACGAAACCGAAAGCGTGGCGGCGCGCGATGAGTTCCTGCCTTCGTGGAGGCCCGACCGATCGCTCGTCAGGCCGCGTCACGCGCTTCGGTGTCGACGAGGAGCGCATAGAGCGCCTCGTCATTCTTGGCGCCGCGCAGCCGTTCGGCGATCGCATCGTTGCGCAGCATCCGCGACACGCCGGCGAGCGCTTTCAGATGGTCAGCGCCGGCATCGAGCGGCGAAAGCAGCACGAAAAGCAGATCGACCGGCAACCCATCGACCGCGTTGAAATCGATTGGCCGTGCAAGCTGGAGGAACAGGCCGCGCACACCGCCAAGATCGGCCAGCTTGGCGTGCGGCAGCGCGATACCCCGGCCGAACCCCGTCGATCCCAACCGTTCGCGTTCGAGCAAGGCTTCGCTCACTTCGCCGGCATCGAGGCCAAGCGAACGGCTGGCAAGATCGCCGATAAAGGGGAAAAGCGCCTTTTTCGAATCGATCTGGACGTGCGCGCGCACGGTCGCCGGATAAAGAAGAGAAGAAAGATTCATCGTCGGATCAAATCTTGTAAACGCCGGACACCGCCAGAAACAAGGGCTGGCTAGCGATCACGGATCTGTCGTGGCAGGCCCGCCGCCATCCGGGCTTCGGGCATCGTTGGGCGCGGCCCTTAAGCCGGATGGCAGATAAAATCCAGTCTTATCGTGGTTCGACCCAGCCAATGGTGCCGTCATCGCGACGATAGACCATATTGTGCGCGCCCGTCCTGCTGTTGACGAACAACAGCGCATTGGTGTTGCGCAAGTCGAGCATCATTACCGCGTCGGAGACGCTGCTGTTGGGGATGTCGACGCGCGTTTCGGCAATGATCGCCGGCGCGTCGCCCGCCTCTTCCTCTTCGGTGCCGGGATCGAAAACGGTGTAGCTGGCATTTTCCTCGATCTCGTCGATGGTCGGCGAGGGTCCGGCCGGCCCGTTGTTGCGATCCTTCAAGCGTCGCATATAGCGCCGGAGCTGCTTTTCGATGCGGTCGGCCGCGCCCTCGAACGCAACATGCGCGTCCTGCGCCTGGCCATGGCCCTTCAGCACCAGCCCCTGCATGACATGCGCGACAATGTCGCACTGGAAACTGTCGTGCGGACCCTTGCCGAAGGTCGCGTGGGCGCTGATCGCGCGCGAGAAATATTTGTCGGCAATCGCGTTCATCCGGTCCGCGACATGCGCCTGCAGCGCTTCGCCGGTTTCGATCTGATGGCCAGAGACGCGGATTTCCATTTTTCTTCTCCTTCTATGGCCGGCGCGACGACAATGGGGGAGTCGTCACACCGTATCGAGCCACAGCGGCTGGTTCAGCCCTGCGACGAAATCGGCGTGGCGCGCGAGTTCGGCAGCCGACGCCTTATGCGGTCTGGGTTCGCGAAAGGGTCGCGCCGGACCGCGCGGCGCGATCGGGCACGCTGTCGGTGCGCCCGTGGGCGCGGCAGCGGATGCGAGGCCAAGGCCGATCTGCCGCCCGCCCGTCATTTCGATGTAGAGATGCGCGAGCAGCTCGGCGTCGAGCAGTGCGCCATGCTTGACGCGGTGGCTGCGGTCGATGCCGTAGCGGGTGCAGAGCGCATCGAGGCTGTGCTTGGCGCCCGGATGCAGTCGCCGCGCCATCTGCACCGTGCAGCACATGCGCGCCATGTCGAGCGCGGGCCGCCCGATCCGCTCGAGCTCGGCGTTCACAAAGCCGAAATCGAACGCTGCATTATGCGCGATCAGCGGCGCGTCACCGAAAAAGTCGAGCAGTTCGTCGACTCGCGCCGCAAAGAGCGGCTTGTCCGACAGGAACTGGCTCGACAGGCCATGCACCGCTTCGGCCGCGGCGGGCATGTCGCGCTCGGGGTTGAAATAGGCGTGAAAGGTAACGCCCGTTTCGCGGCGATCGACCAGTTCGACACATCCGATTTCGACCAGCCGGTCCCCCGTCTTGGGATCGAAACCCGTGGTTTCGGTATCGAAAATAATCTCGCGCATCGAAGCGATAATCTGGACCCTATCGCGCGTGGAAACAAGAGGCGATGAAGCGAATCTGACGGCGCGTTTCGCTTTTCGGTCGGCCCGTCTCGATGATGAAATCGGCGCGCGCACGTTTGACGCGGTCGGGCACCTGCAGGTGGCGGATCGCCTTCAGCTTCGCGGCAGTCATGCCGGGGCGACGCATCACGCGCCGACGCTGCATCCAGGCGGGCGCCGAGACGACGGCGATCGCGCCAACGCGCCGCCAGCCGCCTTTTTCGAACAGCAGCGGGATGTCGAGTACCACCACGTCGCGCGCACGGTGCCTGGCGAGAAAGCGTTTCTGCGCCCGGAACACGGCCGGATGGACGATGGCTTCGAGTGCCGCGAGTTCGTGCATATTGCCGAGCACGCGCGCACCCAGCTTCTGCCGGTCGACGCCGTCGGGGCCGGTCGTCCCCGGAAAGCGCGCCTCGATCGCCGCAACCAGCGCGCCACCGGGGCCTTGCAGCCGATGCACCTCGGCATCGGCATCGAAGACGGGGACGCCCTCGCGCTCGAACATCGCCGCCGCGGTCGATTTTCCCATGCCGATCGAGCCGGTGAGGCCGAGCAGGAAAGGGCGGCGAAGCGGCAGGTGCGGGCGCTTGAAATGGCTCATGCGACCAGCAGCGCCCGCAGTTCCTCGTCACGTCCCTCCGGCGGCGGCGCCCCGAAGAACAGCTCGAAGGCAAGCGCCGCCTGGCCGATCAGCATGTCGAGCCCGTCGACCGTGGCGAGCCCTCGCGCTTCGGCCGCGTTGAGGAGGCCGGTCCGAAGCGGCGAATAAACGAGGTCATACACGATCGCATCGCCGGGCAACGGCGACAGGTCGAGGTCGAGCGGCGGGTTTCCGGTCATGCCAAGGCTGCTCGAATTGACAAGCAGCGACACCGGCGGAAGCCGAGCGTCGAACCCGGCGACCTCGCCCTTCAGGCCGAAGGTGGCGAGCAGGCCCATCGCCTTGAGCGGGCTGCGGTTGATGATCGTCACCGGTCCGACCTTCGCCCGCGCAAGCGCGAACAGCACCGCCCGCGCCGCACCGCCCGCCCCGACAACCGCGACCGGCGCTCCTTCAAGGTCGAGCTCGGCGAGCGGCGCATAGAAGCCCGCAGCGTCGGTGTTGGTGCCGATGACCGACCCGTCGGGCTGGCGCACAACCGTGTTCATCGCCCCAATGGTGCCGCGAATGTCGCCCGGATCGTCGACGAGATCCATGATCGCCTGCTTATGGGGCATGGTCACGTTGCAACCGCGCCAATCGGCGTCGGCGCGGGCCCCGGCGATATAATCCGCGAGCGCATCAGCCGAGACGTGGGAGCGCCGGTAATCGCCTGCGATTCCGAGCGCATCGAGCCAGAAATTATGAATCAGCGGCGATTTCGACTGGGCGATGGGGTCGCCAATGACCTCGGCATAGGGCTTGCTCATTGCGGGGCGATCCCGGTGGCGCGCAGCCACGCCAGCAAGGGAAGCATCGGCATGCCGATGATGGTCCAGGGGTCTCCTTCGACCCGGTCGAACAATTGCACGCCCGCTCCCTCGATCTCGTAACAGCCGACAGTCCAGCGGATGCCGTCCCAGTTCCGCGCGACATAGTCGGCGATGAAGGCGTCCGACAAGGGGCGCATCCACAGCCTTGCCTCGCCGATCGCGCGCCAGACCGGCGCCCCGTCGCGCGCCGCGACCGCGGCGCTGAACAGCCGGTGGCGGCTTCCTGCCATCCGGCGGAGATGGTCGGCGGCTTCTTCGGGGCTTGCCGGTTTCGTCAGCATCGTCCCGTCGTCGAGCGCGAGCGTCGAATCGGCGCCGATCACCGTAACGCCCGCGAGCCGCGACGCGATCTTGACCGCCTTCGCTTCGGCCAGCGCATCGGCAATGTCGCGCGGCGTCTGCCCCGCGGCGCGCAGCGAAGCGGTGAGCGCTTCTTCGTCGACATGCGCGGCCGTCGTCTCGAACGCCAGCCCGGCGGCACGCAGCATTGCGGCACGGCCGCTGCTTTGCGAGGCGAGAACGAGCGCGCTCATACGCTGGCGCGGTCCTCGACCAGCTTGATCACCGCCGCCGCGGTTTCCTCGATCGATCGGCGCGTGACGTCGATCACCGGCCAGCCATTGTCGGCGAACATGCGCCGCGCAAAGGCCAGTTCGGCCTTGACGCGCTCGTCGTCGACATAGCTCGTCTCGGGCGTCTGGTTCAGCGAGAGCAGCCGGTTGCGGCGGACCTGGACCAGCCGGTCGAGTCCGGTCGTGAGCCCGACGACCATCGGCCGTTTCAGGTTGAACAGCGCGCTCGGCGGCGGCGATTCGGGGACGATCGGAATATTCGCAGTCTTGAACCCGCGATTGGCGAGGTAGATGCTCGTCGGGGTCTTCGAGGTGCGCGACACACCGGCAAGGACGATGTCGGCCTGTTCCCAATTTTCCCAGCCAATGCCGTCGTCGTGCGCGACGGTGAACTGGATCGCCTCAACACGCGCGAAATAGGCGGCGTCGAGAACATGCTGGCGCCCCGGGCGCGCCTTGGCTTCCTGTCCCAGCATTCGCGACAAGGCGTCGGTCACGGCGTCGAGCGCAGCCACGGTGGGCAGGTTGAGCATTCCCGCGCGGCGCTCGAGGCTGCTGCGCAACTCGCCGTTGACGAGCGTGAAGAGGATCATGCCGGGACTTGCCTGCACTTCGGCCATGATGCGGTCGAGATGCGATTCAGATCGCACCATCGGCCAGAAATGGCGCACAACCTCGACATCGTCGAACTGAGCGATCGCCGCCTTGGCGATATTTTCGAGCGTTTCGCCCGTGGAATCGGATATGAGGTGCAGATGCAGGCGGCTCATCGCCCCGCTTTCGGGCGCAGGGGGAAAAAAGGCAATAGCGACCGTCGCCCCGACCTTCGCGGGGGCAATTCCTTGGGCTGTGGATAAGTTTGGCAAAAGCGCCGGGATGATTTCGGCACGGGCGACTGATCCCGCGTCGCTCCGATTCCGTTCCATCGCTTATCCACATGGGATGAATCTTATCCACATGCTGTGAATAAAGGGGAATGCGCGCCGCGACTCCTTGGGCGATGGCCGTGAACCGGGAGTCAAGCTGTTGGCAAAACGGGCGTCCCGGCCTAAAGCCACATTTGTCCGCCGACCAACAAACCACCACAATATATTCAAGATAATATATGAAGAGAGAAAGAGGGGCTGCGTGAAGGCGTCACCGAAGAACCTTCTCGCGACGTTGCGCGGAGTGCGGCACGAGCGCCCGCCGCTCTGGCTGATGCGCCAGGCGGGACGCTATCTGCCCGAATATCGTGCCCTTCGCGAAACCAAAGGCGGTTTTCTCGAGCTTTGCTACGACCCCGATGCCGCCGCGGAGGTGACGCTGCAGCCGATCCGGCGTTTCGGGTTGGACGGCGCGATCCTTTTCTCCGACATTCTTGTCATTCCGCACGCGCTTGGCCAGCATCTGTGGTTCGAGGCGGGTGAGGGACCGCGGCTCGCGCCGCCGCTCGTCGACAGCGCCCTGGCGTCGCTCGAAGCCGCGCCGCAGCGGCTCGGTCCGGTCTATGCGACCGTCGCGCGCGTCGCAGCGGCGCTACCGGGCGAAACGACCTTTCTCGGCTTTGCCGGAAGCCCATGGACCGTCGCCACCTATATGGTCGCGGGTCAGGGGTCGAAGGATCAGGCGGCGGCGCGGCGGATGGCGTTCGCCGATCCCGCGGCCTTCCAGACGATCATCGACGCGATCGTCGAGCTTACGGTCGTCTATCTGGCCGGCCAGATCGAACATGGCGTCGACGCCGTGCAGCTCTTTGACAGCTGGGCGGGCAGTCTCAGTCCCGCACAATATGAACAATGGGTGATCGCGCCCAATGCCGAAATCGTCCGGCGATTGAAGGCGCTGCACCCCGACACGCCGATCATCGGCTTTCCCAAGGGTGCGGGCGGCAAGCTTCGGGCCTATGCCGACGAAACGCGCGTCGACGCGATCGGGCTCGACGAGACGGTCGACCCTGGCTGGGCCGATGCCGCCTTGCCGCCACATCTTCCGGTGCAGGGCAATCTCGATCCGCTCGCGCTCGTCGCGGGCGGCGGCGCGCTCGACAGTGCGATCGACCATATCCTTGCGGCTTTCCCGTCGCGCCCCCATATCTTCAACCTGGGACATGGGATCGTTCCCGACACCCCGATCGCCCATGTCGAACATCTCATCAAGCGCGTCCGCGGCGGATAATATGGCAGACTGGGCAGGATTTCTGGGAGCAACGATGCTTTGGGTCAAAGCCGCGCATGTCATTTTCGTGATTTTCCTGATGGCCGGACTGTTCATGATGCCGCGCTTCTTCGTCTATCACCAGCAGGCGGCCGTCGGGTCCGACGAGGACAAGAAATGGATCGAGCGCGAGGACCGGCTGCGGCGGATCATCCTCAATCCGTCGCTGGTCATCGTCTGGATCTTCGGGCTGACGCTCGCCTTCAACGGCAATTACTGGGGCGAGACCTGGTTCATCGCCAAATTCATCCTGGTGCTCGCGCTGTCGGGCTATCACGGCTGGCTGATCGGTTATTTCAAGAAGCTCAGCAAGGGAGAGCGGCCGCTCACCGAAAAGCAGCTGCGGATGCTCAACGAGGTTCCCGGCGTCGCCGCGGCGATCATCGTCATCCTTGCGGTTATCCGGCCCTGAACTGTTGTCCCTTTTTTACCCTGTCGGCTGGGAACGATCGGTTGGTGACAGGACCGCAGAGGCAGCCGTTGACCGCTGCTATCGTTGCAACACCTGCACACATGACTGAGAGAGCGGAATTCGACCGATAGCGGACCTGATCGGTTGCTCCCCAACCCAAAGCTGTTGTCCCCGACGCCCCGTATAATCGCTTTTCCACCTTGTTTTGCGGTGCCCGCCCGCAATGATTGTTCGTCATCGTTCTGGCGCGACACCATATCATTGACTGCAACGCTGATTCTGGGACGACAAAGGAGACAGATTCGCGGCGCACGTCCGTATCTTTTGTTGCGTTTTCGACGGGTCGGCGCGCATCGCCGCCCGTTGCAGTCGCGATTGACTTGGCGCGCAGCGGGTTATAGGGGCCGGTCAATCCCGTATCCCAGGCGGGCGGTGCGTCCCCCGCGCCGAAGCTATCATCGACGGCCGTCCCCCGGCCGGATAGGCACCCGGCGGTGCAACGAGCTTTAGTCTGATTATCTCCCGAATATCTGTCCGGAATCCATCCATGCATCTGAAAGAACTCAAGACAAAATCGCCTGCGCAACTCGTCGAGATGGCCGAGGAACTGGGCGTCGAGGGCGCATCGACGATGCGCAAGCAGGATCTGATGTTCTCGATCCTGAAGGAACTTGCCGAAGAGGGTGAGGAGATCATCGGCTCGGGCACGATCGAGGTCTTGCCCGACAGTTTCGGTTTCCTGCGTTCGTCCGACGCCAATTATCTCGCCGGTCCCGACGACATCTATGTCTCGCCGAACCAGGTCCGCAAATATGGGCTGCGCACCGGCGACACGGTTGAGGGCGAGATTCGCGCGCCGCGCGACGGCGAGCGCTATTTCGCGCTCACCAGGCTGATCAGCGTCAATTTCGATGATCCCGATGTTGTGCGCCACCGTGTCAATTTCGACAATCTGACACCGCTCTATCCGAACCAGAAATTGTCGCTCGACACCGTCGATCCGACGGTCAAGGACAAGTCGGCGCGCGTGATCGATCTGGTCAGCCCCCAGGGCAAGGGCCAGCGCGCGCTGATCGTCGCCCCGCCACGGACCGGCAAGACGGTGCTGTTGCAGAATATCGCGAAGGCGATCACCGACAATCACCCCGAAGTGTATCTGATCGTCCTGCTTGTCGACGAACGGCCCGAGGAAGTCACCGACATGCAGCGCAGCGTGAAGGGCGAGGTCGTTTCCTCGACCTTCGACGAACCGGCGACGCGCCACGTCCAGGTCGCCGAAATGGTGATCGAAAAGGCTAAGCGGCTCGTCGAGCACAAGAAGGATGTGGTCATCCTGCTCGATTCGATCACCCGCCTTGGCCGCGCCTACAACACCGTCGTGCCTTCGTCGGGCAAGGTGCTGACCGGCGGTGTCGACGCCAATGCGCTCCAGCGTCCCAAGCGCTTCTTTGGCGCGGCACGCAACATCGAGGAAGGCGGTTCGCTCTCGATCATCGCGACCGCGCTGATCGACACCGGCAGCCGCATGGACGAAGTGATTTTCGAAGAGTTCAAGGGCACGGGCAACTCGGAAATCGTGCTGGACCGCAAGGTCGCCGACAAGCGCATCTTCCCCGCGCTCGACGTCGGAAAATCGGGCACGCGCAAGGAAGAATTGCTTGTCGAGAAGGACAAGCTCAGCAAAATGTGGGTGCTGCGCCGCATCCTCATGCAGATGGGCACCGTCGATGCGATGGAGTTCCTGCTCGACAAGATCAAGGATTCCAAGACAAACGAAGATTTCTTCGATTCGATGAACCAATAGGCACAGGGCGGGTTAAGCAAAGATGCTGGATATCTTTATGCAGGTCGGCGCGCACGCCGGCGGATTTGGCGGGCCCGCAGGCATGTGGGACGCAATCGTTCACGATTTTTCGAACATTACCGAGCCCGCGGCCTTCGCGGCCTTTCTGCAAGTGCTGATGATCGACATCGTGCTGGCGGGTGACAATGCCATCGTCGTCGGCGCGCTCGCGGCGGGACTTCCCGCCGACCAGCGCCGCAAGGTGATTGTCATCGGCGTGCTTGCGGCGCTGGTGCTGCGCATTGCCTTCGCGCTTGTCGTGACGCAGTTGATGCAGATCGTCGGACTGATTTTTGTCGGTGGCCTGCTGCTGATCTGGGTGGCCTGGAAAATGTGGCGCGAACTGCGCGACGGCGGCCATTCGGCGGGGTCTCCGGAAATTGTCGGCGACGAACATTCGGGTCTCCGGCCTGCGAAGAGCTTTGCCGGCGCCGCCTGGGCGGTTGCCGTCGCCGACGTCAGCATGAGCCTTGACAATGTGCTCGCGGTCGCCGGCGCGGCGCGCGACCATCCGGGCATCCTGATCGTCGGCCTGATCTTTGCAGTGGCCCTGATGGGTGTCGCGGCGAACATCATCGCCAAATATATCGAACGTTATCGCTGGATCGCCTATCTCGGCCTTGCGGTGATCGTCTATGTCGCATTCAAGATGATCTACGAAGGCTGGATCGACCCCAGCGTCGGCATCGGTACGCTTTTCGGCTGACCGACCGCCAACGGAAATGAAAGGCCAGCCCCGCAAGGGGCTGGCCTTTCCCTATTGACTTCCCATCTGTCTGCGATGTCTCAGATTCACATGACCCGCGTCGCCGTCGGCTGTTCCGATTATCCGGCGCTGGAGGCGCGCATTGCCGCCTATGCTGCTGGTGGCGAGGTTCGCTTCCCGACGCGCTTCAAGCCCAAACGCGCCAACGAGCTGGTCGGCGGCAAGCTGCATTTCATCGTCAGACATAGGCTCGTCGCGCGCGTGCAAATCCTGCGCTTCGACGATCGCAGCGACGGGCGGGTCGATATCGTCTGCGCTGCCGATCTGGAGCGTGTGTATCCGCAGCCGAAGCGCGCGCATCAGGGGTGGCGCTATCTGACCGATGCCGACGCGCCCAAGGGGCTTAGCTACGGCAGCGGCGTCGGCGAGCTGCCGCCCGAACTCTATCGCGATCTCGCCGAGCTGAGCCTGATCTAGCCCGCCTGCGCTGCAAGCATCGCGGCCATTTTTTCCCAGACCTTGTTGATGGCCTTGAGCGGTCGCACCATAACCTTGAAATCGGTTATTTTTCCTTCGTCATCCCAGCGGATGATGTCGACGCCGTTGATCTGGATGCCGTCGAGCTCGGTCAGAAACTCCAGCATGGCCTGATCGCCATCGACGATCTCGCGCAAATAGCGAAAATGCTCACCGCCGAGGACGTGGCTCGCCGCGTGAAGATAGGCAAAGACCTTGTCTTGCCCATCCTGCGGGGTGTGGACGACGGGTGAGTGGAACACCGCGTCGTCGGCGATCAGGCTCCGCAAGGTTTGCGGATCGCCGCCGCCCGCCATATAGGCGTGCCAGGCGGCGAGCCCCTGATGCGCGCTCATGCCAGATGCTCGGCGAAAAAAGCCCTGGTGCGGCTATCGGCGAGCTTCGCGCCCTCGTCGTTGCGGCGATTGCCCATTGTCGCGGCGAAGCCGTGATCGAGGCCCGGATAATCGTGGAGCGTCACCTTCGGATGCGGGTCGAGCCCGTCGTGGATCCGCTTTTGCGCGGCATCGTCGACCAGATGATCCTCGGTCGGAATGTGGAGCATCAGCGGGTTGGCGATCGCATGGCTTTCATTGAGCATCTGGTCGATCATCACGCCATAATAGCCGACCGACGCATCGATGTCGGTGCGTGCGGCGGCCATATAGGCGAGGCGACCGCCAAGGCAAAAGCCGACGCACCCGACCTTGCTCGCGCCCTGGCTGCGGAGCCAGCGGATCGCTGCTTCAATGTCTTTCACCCCGTCGTCGGCGTCATATCGACTGAAATAGCCGAAAGCCTCGTTGAGTTCGGATTCGATGTCGGGATCGAGCTCGACCCCGGGGGCGAAACGCCAGAAGATGTCGGGCGCGATCGCCAGATAGCCTTCGGCCGCCCAATCGTCGCATTTCTGGCGGATGCCCGCGTTCACCCCGAAGATTTCGGGGATGACGATGACCGCGCGCGAGCTGTCGGCGTCGGGGCGCGCGACATAGGCGGGAATCTGGTTCGTCCCGTCGAGCGCGGGGATGGTAATGTTCGTCGCGGACATGGCGGGATCTCTCCTGACTCTTGCTTCTTGGCCGTGAAAGCGCAAAGCTAGCGGCGCCGCGGCCATGGCTCAAGCGGCTTACCATGACCGGGGCGGAGACAGGCGATGAAGTTCAATATCGAGATCGATTGCACCCCCGAAGAGGCGCGACGGCTGTTCGGCCTTCCCGACCTCGAACCGCTCCACGACATCTATCTCGATCGCGTCAAGGAACTGATGGCAAAGGGTATCACGCCCGAGATGGTGCAGGCGATGGTCAAGAGCTGGGTGCCGATGGGCGAAAGCGGGCTGGGCCTTGTCCAGTCGCTGCTCGGCCAGTTTGGCGGCGGCCTGATGGGCGGCGCGGCAAAAAGTGGCGACGCGGCTGACGGCAAACCCGCCAAGGGACGCAAAAGCTGAACCAAGCGCGTGCAAGCAACACGATTTTCGCGCTGTCGAGCGGGATGCCGCCCGCTGCGATCGCGGTCGTGCGGATCAGCGGGGTCAATGCCGCCCAGGCGTTGCAGGCGTTGGCAGGGCGGCTGCCGACGCCCCGACATGCCTCGCTCGCCAGATTGAAGGGCTGTGATGGCGGCGCGCTCGATCATGCGCTGATCCTCTGGTTTCCGGGGCCAGCGACCGCGACGGGCGAAGACCTCGCCGAACTGCACCTGCACGGCGGGCGCGCGGTGGTTGCGGCGGTGGAGGCGGCGCTGGCGGCGATGCCGGGATTACGGCGCGCGGCGCCTGGCGAATTTACGCGGCGGGCGTTCGAGAATGGACGGATCGACCTTGCCGAGGCCGAAGGACTGGCCGATCTGCTCGCGGCCGAAACCGAAAGCCAGCGGGTGCAGGCACTGGACCATGCGAGCGGGCATGTATCGCGCGCAGTGGCGGGATGGCAGGATCGGCTGCTCGGGCTGATGGCAGAGGCGGAGGCCGAGCTCAATTTTTCCGATGAGGATGATGTCGACGTTGGCGAAGGGGTTGCGCAGCGCGTGCTGGAAGGGATGGCGACGCTGGCCGGAGAATTGGGCGCATGGCTGGCGCGGCCGGCTGCCGAGGTGATTTCGGAAGGCTTGTCCGTGGTGATCGCGGGACCACCCAATGCCGGTAAATCGACTCTTATCAACGCGTTAGCTAAAAGGGAACTCGCGATCGTGTCGCCGGTCGCGGGGACAACCCGTGACGTGATCGAAACGTCGCTGGCGCTTGACGGTATCGCGATGCGCTTTTCGGATACCGCAGGACTGCGCGGCGAAAGCGCCGATACGATCGAAGCCATAGGGATCGATCGCGCCAGGGCGGCGATCGAGGCGGCCGATATATTGCTGTGGCTCGGGCCGCCCACGGAAGCGCCCGACCACCCGCGCACGATCCTGATTGCGGCGCAGGCCGACCGCTGGCGCGGCGATGCGGCGGCCGAAGCAGCGGCCGCGCGATGCGACCTCATCCTGTCGGCGGCGACAGGCGAGGGTCTGGACAAGCTGCATCACCTGATCGTCGAAATGGCACGGACACTGTTGCCGCGCGAGGGCGAAGCCGCCTTGCGTCAGCGCCATCGAGCTGCATTAGGTGATGCAAAACAATGGCTTGATGTCGATCCCGGTTCGCGCGAGGCGGGCGATCTGATCCTGCTCGCCGAACGCCTCCGGCTCGCCGCGACCGCGCTGGACCGGATCACGGGGCGTGCCGGGGTCGAGGATATGCTCGATGCGCTGTTCGGGCGATTCTGCATCGGCAAGTGACGTTCCACGTGGAACATCGGACCACCGGGCGCGGTGGATTCGCGCTCCGCTTTGCGCTAAAGGCGGCCGCCGATCATGGATAGCAGTACAAACTTTGATGTCATCGTCGTCGGCGGTGGGCACGCCGGAACCGAGGCCGCCGCCGCCGCGGCGCGGCTTGGCGCGCGCGTCGCACTCGTCAGCTTCGACCCCGCGTTGATCGGGACGATGTCGTGCAACCCGGCGATCGGGGGGCTGGGAAAAGGCCATCTGATGCGCGAGGTCGACGCACTCGACGGTTGGATGGCGCGCGCGGCCGACGCGGCGGGGATTCATTACCGGATGCTCAATGCGTCGAAGGGCGCGGCGGTGCAGGGACCGCGCGTCCAGGCCGATCGCAAACTGTATCGGCAGGCGATCCAGGATCTGATCGCGGCGGAGGAAGCTATCGCGATCATCGAAGGCGAAGCCGCTGCGCTGATCCTTGCGGACAACGGCGCGCGCGTGGCGGGGCTCGAGCTTGGCGACGGCGCAAGATTGACCGCGGGCGCGGTGGTGCTCGCGACAGGCACTTTCCTTGGCGGGCGACTGTTTCGCGGCGAAGAACGGATGGAGGGCGGGCGCATCGGCGAAGCGGGGGCACTCCGGCTCGCCGCGCAGCTTCGCGCCGCCGATCTGCCAATGGCGCGGCTCAAGACGGGAACCCCGCCGCGACTCGACGGGCGCACGATCGATTGGGCGCGGCTTGCCGAACAACCGTCGGACAGCTCCGAGGGGGCGACCTGGACCTGTTCCACGTGGAACAATGCGCGGATCGTGCCGCAGATTTTCTGCGCGATCACGCGCACCAACGCCGAATCGCACCGAATCATCGCCGATAATCTGCATCGTTCGCCGCTGTTCACCGGCGCGATCGGTGCGGCGGGGCCGCGCTATTGCCCGTCGATCGAGGACAAGATCCACCGCTTCGCCGATCGCGACGGGCATCAGATATTCCTCGAACCGGAAGGGCTCGACACGCATCTTGTTTATCCGAACGGCATTTCGACCTCGCTCCCCGCCGATGTGCAGCTCGCGATGCTGCGCACGATGGAGGGGCTTGAGACGGTCGAAATGGTCGTCCCCGGCTATGCGGTCGAATATGACCATATCGATCCGCGCGCGCTCGACCGAACATTGCAGGTCCGCGCTATCGGTGGGCTGTGGTGCGCGGGGCAGATCAACGGCACGACCGGATATGAGGAAGCCGCGGCGCAGGGGCTGGTCGCGGGCGCCAATGCCGCGCTCGCCGTCCAGGGGCGCGATCCTTTGATCCTTGATCGGTCCGAATCCTATATCGGGGTGATGGTCGACGACCTGGTGTTGCAGGGGGTGACCGAGCCTTACCGGATGCTCACCGCGCGTGCCGAATATCGCTTGCGGCTGCGCGCCGACAATGCGGCGACGCGGCTGACGCCGAAGGGGATGGCACTGGGGCTGGTGCGGTCCGCGACCGCGGCGCTGTTCGACGCGCGGATGGCCGCGCGCGCGCGCGCGGAGACGCTGCTCGAAGCGCCGGTGGCGACTGCCGATTATGCGGCGATCGGATTGCCGCTGCCCGGTGACGGCATCGCGAGGCGGCGAATCGACCTGATGCGTTTTCCCGACATGACGGTCGAGCGATTGAAGAGGCTGGTTCCCGATATCGAATCGATCGATCGGGCGATCCTGTCCGAAGTCGTCGAAGACGCGCATTATGCGCCCTATATCGCGCGCCACGAAGCCGAACTCCGCGCGCTCGCGGCGAACGAGGCGATCATTCTTGACCCCGCGCTTGACTATGGCGCGATCGGCGGACTGTCGCGCGAGATGGTCGAACGGCTGACCAAGGCACGCCCCGAAACCTTGGGGCAGGCGTCGCGGATCGACGGGGTGACACCTGCGGCGCTCACGGCGATCATGGTGCATAGCCGGCGGCGCGCGGCTTGAATCGGAGGCGAGCTTCATTCGCGACGATGCCGGAGAGCGCATAGTGGCGCCGGTGCGAGAGGCTTCCCAAATTTCACGCAAGGGTGCAGAGGCATGAAGAGGAAGCTGGATTCCCGCGCGGCGCCGCAAATCGCCTGCGACTCAGCGGCAATGACGAGACAGGAATGGGCAGCTGGTGAGTTCTGACAGCGGCGTATTGATGAACGAAGGTGAAGCGCGCGACTGGATTGCAAGCAGCTTCGCGCCGACTTCGGCGCAATGGGCCGGCCTCGAGCGTTTCGCGGCGATGCTTGTCGCCGAGAACAAGCGGCAGAATCTGATCGCCGCGTCGACGATCCCGACAATTTGGGTGCGGCATATTGCCGACAGCGCGCAGTTGCTCGCACTTGATACCAGAGTCGGGGGGCTTTGGGTCGATATGGGAAGCGGGCCGGGATTGCCGGGGCTGGTCGTTGCGATCCTGAGCGCGCGACCGATGCTGCTCGTCGAATCGCGCCGCCGCCGCTGCGATTTCCTGCGCACGGTCGTGGCCGAGCTGGGTCTCGGCCATGTGGAGGTCGCCGAAGCGCCGCTCGAACGCGTTGAAACGCGCCCCGCGGCGACGATCAGCGCGCGCGCCTTTGCGCCGCTCGACCGGCTCATCGACTTATCCGCGCGCTTTTCCACCGAATCGACGCGCTGGTTGCTGCCAAAAGGGCGAAACGGGGTTAAGGAACTGGCGTCGCTGCCCGATGCATGGCAGAGAATGTTCCACGTGGAACAGAGCCGTACCGATGCCGACAGCGGCATATTGGTCGGAACGGGGCGTATCGCGCCGAAAAAGCGAGGGAAAGCATGATTCGCATTGCCGTGGCGAACCAGAAGGGTGGGGTCGGCAAGACAACGACGGCGATCAATCTGGCAACCGCACTCGCGGCGACGGGCTGGCGCACGTTGATCATCGACCTCGATCCGCAGGGCAATGCTTCGACGGGGCTGGGGATCAAGCAGTCGCAACGCGAATGTTCAAGCTACGAATTGCTGCGCGGGGATGCGACGGTGACCGAATGTGCGATCGCAACCGCCGTGCCTCGGCTCGACATCGTCAGCGCGACGGTCGACCTGTCGGGCGCCGAGATCGAGCTGATCGAGTTTCAGGACCG
The DNA here is from genome assembly GCF_014595975.1 of Sphingopyxis sp. LK2115. Classification (GTDB taxonomy): domain Bacteria; phylum Pseudomonadota; class Alphaproteobacteria; order Sphingomonadales; family Sphingomonadaceae; genus Sphingopyxis. Next base: position 72,182 of record NZ_JABWGQ010000047.1, read on the forward strand.
CCTTCACCGGCTGCAAAAAGCCCTGTCGGGCACCGAAGCGGGGCAATGGGACATTTGCCTGATCGATTGCCCGCCCTCGCTGGGGATGCTGACCCTCAATGCGTTGATCGCCGCCGAATCGCTGCTCGTGCCGCTGCAATGCGAATTTTTTGCGCTCGAAGGATTGAGTCAGCTGCTCACGACGGTTGAGCGCGTGCGCGAGCGTTTCAACCAGAAACTGTCGATCCTTGGTGTCGCGCTCACCATGTTCGACCGGCGCAACCGGCTGACCGACCAGGTGTCCGACGATGTGCGCGAGGTGCTGGGGCCGGTGGTGTTCGACACGGTGATCCCGCGCAATGTTCGCTTGTCCGAAGCGCCGAGCCACGGGCTCCCCGCGCTCATCTATGATCATCGCTGCGCCGGGTCGGCGGCCTATATCGCGCTCGCGCGCGAGTTGATCGACCGGCTTCCCGCGATTCGCAAGGCAGCATAAATGACTGAAAAAAAGGAAGAAAATATCACATCTCCGCCGCGGAAACGTCCGTCCGGCCTGGGGCGCGGGCTGAACGCACTGTTCGGCGACGCCGCGGTCGAGGCGCCGGTTCTGGCAACGCCGGGCGGCGCGGCGCGCGCCGCGCCGGTTGCGGGCGATTCCGTGCAGCATGTGCCCGTTGGCGCGATCCGCCCGCTGCCCGGTCAGCCGCGCCGCCATTTCGACGAGGAGGCGATCGCCGAGCTTGCCGATTCGATCGGCTTGCGTGGCTTGTTGCAACCGATCATCGTGCGCCGGTCGCCCGATGGCGAGGGTTATCAGCTGGTCGCGGGTGAGCGCCGCTGGCGTGCGGCGCAGCGCGCGGGGCTGCACCAGATCCCCGCGCTCGTGCGCGAACTGGACGATGCCGCGACCTATGAGATCGCGCTTGTCGAGAATATCCAGCGGCAGGATTTGAACGCGATCGAGGAAGCGAGCGCCTATCGCCGCCTGATCGAGGATTTCGGACATAATCAGGAAGCGCTCGCGAAACTGGTCGGCAAGTCGCGCAGCCATGTCGCCAATCTGATGCGCCTGCTCGACCTGCCCGACGCCGTGCAGGCGCTCGTCGGCGACGGGGCGCTCGCGATGGGCCATGCGCGCGCGCTGATCGGCGCCGACGATGCCGAAGCGATCGCGCGCAAGGTGGTCAGGGAAGGCCTGTCGGTCCGCGCCGTCGAGGCGCTCGTGCGCGCGGGCAAGGGCGGTGGGCGCAAGGCGCCGCTCGAATATAAGAGCATGGACGGTCCCGGCGGGCGCGACCCCGACATCGTCGCGGTCGAGCGTCATCTGTCCGAACTGCTCGGCATCGGCGTCGGCATTCAATATGCAGGCGAGGGCAAGGGTGCGCTGACGCTGAAATTCGCGTCGCTCGATCAGCTCGACATGATCTGCCAGCGATTGTCGGGCGAAGGTATCTAGGGTCAGCGTCCCGCGTTTGGGCCGATTCGGCAATGCGGCGCGATCCACCGAGTCGCGAATCGTCGCGAGCAATGTCCAAACTGTATCACGCCGGGTCGTAAAGGCCCGGAACCCGAAGTCGCCGCCGTCGGCGGATACAATGCAAATCATTGTTTTGTAGCGATTATATTCTGGAACGGGCCGCAACCCCCTAATCTGCTGTTAACCATGGTTGCTGGCAAAGCCTGAACGGCTGGGCGCCTAAAGAGGTCGGCGAATGGGGTGGGATTTCCATTCGGATTTTGACCATTTATCGAATCAAGGGACCAATCATATGCGCACCACCGGAATGAAGCGCGCCCTGCTGGGCGCCGCGATTGCTGCTTTCGCCTTCAACGCCTCGGCGGCGCATGCGGCGACCGCGACGGGCACGGCGACTGCCAAGATCCTGCGCCAGATCACGCTCACCAACACCAGCGACCTGCAGTTCGCGACGATCATCAGCGGCGCGACCGCTTCGACCGTCAGCGTCTCGACCGCTGGAGCGGTCAGTTGTGGCGCGGGGCTGACCTGCACCGGAACGACCACTGCCGCGAACTTCAATGTCAACGGCACCGAAGGCGCGGTCGTCGTGGTCGGGGGCGATGCGAATGTTACGCTCAATGGCTCACTCGGCGGCTCGATGACCTCGTCGCTGACCTATTCGAACGCGACGATCACGCTCGGTGCGAGCGGGGGCAGCTTCCAGGTCGGGGGCACGCTGAACGTCGGCGCCAACCAGACTGCGGGCGATTACAGCGGCACGTTCAACGTCACCGCCAATTATCAGTAAGGGGGCGGGGGCCGGCGAGCCCCGCGTCCGCCGGAACGCCAAGCGGCCGTCGGGATGGGACCCGGCGGCCGCTTTCGTTTGTCGGACAGGCAAAGGGGTGGTTAGCGAAATATCAACCATGTTGCGCCAGGCAGGGGGCGACCAACCGACGGGGGCAAGGACCAGCCAGCCCCCGACTTGCCAACGATTGTGGGGATCGTATCCATGCTGCGTCTTTTCAAAGCCTTTCGCCTGCTCGCCGCGGGCGCGCTCGCCCTGCTGTCGGTGCCCGCGCACGCCGCGGGCGACCTGCTGGTCGCGCCGACGCGCGTCATTCTCGACGGGTCGCGCGGGACCGAAGTCGTGCTCAACAATATCGGTGCCGAGCCCGCGACCTATCGCATCAGCCTGGAAGTCAAGCGGATGACCGCAGCGGGCGGACTCGACGAGATCGCCGAATCCGATGCGAACGATGCCGAAAAGGCGGCACTGAACATGATCGCCTTCAGCCCGCGCCGCGTCACCCTGCCGCCGAACCAGCCCCAGGTCGTGCGCGTCGGCGTGCGCGTGCCCGAAGGAACGCCGCCGGGCGAGTATCGCGCGCACATGCTGTTCCGCGCGGTTCCCGACGCGGCCGCTGCGACCGCCGAACCCAGGCCCGCGGGCACGGGCGTGTCGATCGCGCTGACGCCGATCTATGGCATCACCATCCCGGTGATCGTGCGCGTCGGTGAGCTCGACGCCGAGGCGGCGATCGGCGAGGCATGGGTGAGCGAGAGTGATGAGGGCGCAGCGTTCAACTTCGATCTGACGCGTACGGGCAATCGTTCGGTCTATGGCGACATCGAGGTGACGCGAGCGGGGGTGGCCGAGCCGCTGCTCGTCGCCCGCGGCATCGCGGTCTATCCCGAAATCGCCGCACGCCAGGTGTCGCTGCGCGTGCCGCAGGAGGTCGCGGCGAAGCTCAAGGGTCCGGTGCGCATTCGCTATACCGAAGACCGCGAGCTGGGCGGCGGAACGATCGACGAAGCCGAGCGGGTGGTGAAGTGAGCCGATAAGGGCGGACCGGCGCAGGCAGGGCGATGATTCGCGCGGCGCTTGGCCGATGGCGGAGGGGCGCGCTGGCCGCGCTGGCGCTGGCCGGGGCAATGGTCCCGACCGGCGCCCAGGCGCTCGACAGCGCGTCGCTTTCCATTCCGGCCGACGGCTGGGCGCCGAATGAGGATGACAGCTGGTTGCTCGACGTGCGGTCGGGGCCGTATCGCCTCGGCGACGGGGTGCGCGGCTATCAGACGCCGCAGGGGATCTGCGTCGACCTGGGCGATGTCGTGCTCGCGCTCGACCTTGCGGTGCGCGTCGACCGGAAGTTGCGCCGCGCAACCGGCTGGGTGTTCGACGAGCGGCGCAGCCTGTCGATCGATCGCGACGCGGGCGAGGTGCGCGCGGGAAGCGCACGCTATCGCCTCGGCGCGACGACGATCCGCGATACCGCGGCAGGATGGTGCGTCGATCTTGATGATCTCAGCGAGTGGCTCGGCGTGCCGCTCGCCGCTGACCTGTCGAACGCGGTGTTGCGCGTCGATACGAAGGACAAGCTGCCCTTTCAGCTTGCCGCCGAACGCCGCGCGCGCGCCGCCGCGATCCGCCCACAGGCGCACTTCGACCTCGCCAGCCTGCCGCAGGCGGCGCGGCCGTACCAGGCGTGGGCACCGCCCTCGGTCGATGTCGTCGCTTCGGCGGGCGCAGTATCGGACAGGCGCGGCGGTTCCCATGTGCAGGCGCGCTACGAGATTTTTGCGGCGGGCGAACTGGCCGGGCAGAGCTTCGATGCACGGCTGTCGTCGGACAATGACGGCGTGCCCGACAGCCTCAGGATGCGCCTTTACCGCACAGACCCCGAAGGGCGGCTGCTGGGGCCGCTGCGGGCGACGCATTACGCGGCGGGCGATGTCAGCCTTCTGTCGACGGGAATCGTCGCCGCTTCGGCCGCCGGCCGCGGCGCGGTGGTGACCAACCGCCCGGTCGAGCGGCCCGACGCCTTTGACAAGACCGATTTTCGCGGCGACCTGCCCGCGGGATGGGATGCCGAGCTGTATCGCAACGGGCAGTTGCTCGCCTTTACCACGCCGACGGGCGACGGCCGCTACGAGTTTATCGACGTGCCGCTGCAATATGGCGCCAACCGGTTCGAGATCGTGCTTTATGGCCCACAGGGGCAGATCCGCCGCGAGATCCGGCAGGTGCAGGTCGGCATGGATTCGATTCCCCCGCAACAAAGCTGGTACTGGGCGGGCATCGCGCAGGAGGATACCGACCTTTTCAGCTTCGCAAACCGGCGGCGCGGAGCGTTTCGTCGCGGCTGGCGCGGCACGTTGGGGATCGAACGCGGGCTGGATACGCGCACGTCGATCGCCGCCTATGTGCACAGCCTGCTGATCGAGAATGTCCGCCGCAACTATGGCGAGGTCGCGCTGCGGCGTTCGATCGGCCCGACCTTGCTTGAAGTCGGCGTGGCGCAGGCTGACGATGGCGGAGGCGCGGCGCGCGCGAGCTGGCTCGCCGCCTTTGGCGAGACTTATATTCGCGCCGACGCGATGCGCGGCTGGGGTCGGTTTGTGTCGGATAGATTCGTGAACAATGTCAATGCCATGACCTCTGTTTCGCTCGACCAGTCGGTCAAGCTCGGGCGAACGATGCTGCCGCTGCATTTCGATTTGCGGCACGTCGAGCGCCGATCGGGGTTCGACAGCATCGAGGCAAGTGCCCGCGCATCGGCGAACTTTCGCGCGCTCACCTTTACCGGCCAGCTCGACTGGAGCCGGACAAAGGCCCCGGTCGGCCCCGACCCGCCCGACAATCTGACCGCCAGCTTGCTCGCCAACGCGCGCATCGGGCGCGTGCGTCTTCGCGGCGAGGCGCGTTTTGCGCTGGCCGGTGAGGGCGGCGATACCCGCATGACGTTGATCGGCGAATGGGCCGGGAAAGGTGACGCCGAATGGCGCGCCGAACTCGGCTATGATCGCGGGCTTGATCGCGCGCGCATCGGCGCTGGATATACGCGCCGTTTCAACGCGTTGCAGCTCAGCGGGTTTGGCGAAGTCGCGAGCGACGGGTCGGTGGCGGCGTCGCTGTCACTCGCTTTCAGCTTCGGGCCGGATAGCGGCGGCGGCTGGCGCGTATCGAGCGAGAAACTGGCGAGCGGCGGGCAGGTGGTCGCCGAAGTGTGGATGGACGAAAACGGCGACGGCGTGCGGCAGTCGGGCGAAGCGGCGCTGCCAGGTGTGCCGCTGACCGCAGGTCACGGCCATGCCGACGCGGCGACCGACGCGTCGGGGCGTGGGACGATCGACGGGCTCGAACCCTTTCGTCCGGTGCTGATCGGCGTTGATGCGGGCAGCTTGCCCGACCCCTATGTCCAGCCTGCGTTGCCGGGGGTGGTGGTCACGCCGCGGCCGGGCGTCGCGACCCGCATCGCCATACCGATGACCGCCGCGGGCGAGATCGAGGGCATCGCGCGGCGCGACGGCGGCAACCCGGTCGAGGGGCTGCTTGTCGAGCTGGTCGACGCCGAAGGCCGCGTGCGGGCGGCGACGGTCACCGAGTTCGATGGCTATTTTCTGTTCGAGGGCGTCGCCTATGGTCGGTATATGGTGCGGCTGGGCAAGGCATCGGCGGCGGCGTTGCGGCTCGACGCCCGTTTCACGGTGGCGGCGGTGCCGGGCAAGGCAACCCCGCGCGTGCGGCTGGGCACGCTGATGCTGAAGCCGGTGCGGCGCGATGCCCTGGCGGGCGATGATGCGTCGCCGGGGCTGGGCGAAGCGCGCGGGCCGCCGCGAAGTGGCGGGTTGTAGCGATGACGGCTTTGGGGTGGATTCGAGACTTGCCCGTCTTTCCATTCGTGTCGAGTCCTTCGGCTGCCATGCAGAGGCTCAGGATAGGCTTCGGCCTTTTGTCGAAGTCGAGGCACCCATCGACACCGCGCGACGCAGAGAGCCTGGATATCGCACCGGTCGAAACGCCGGCGACAATGTCGAGCCGGACGCCGCGGTTCACGACGAGTTCGTGGACGACGCCCACCTGAAAGGCGCCTTTTGCGCCGCCCCGCTCAGAACGATCGCCAGTCAGCCTGCCATGACGCGCGCCTCCTGCGAATGCGCAATCCTATCGCAAATCCGGTGGCTTCCCACGGTGCGAGAGGGGCTGAAAGCCAAAGAATCGGGTGCCGTGTTAACCACTTTTTATCCATGATTGGCCACAGCGGAAGCGAATGTGATTTGTCTGTGGGGAACGATCGAATGTCCGAAGCCATTGGTTCGCGAAACCGCCCGACGGGCGTCGATGTGGCGATCATCGGCGCGGGGCCGGCGGGGCTCACCGCTGCCTATCTGCTGACCAGGGAAGGCTATTCGGTCACGGTGATCGAAAAGGACCCCGTCTATGTCGGCGGGATCAGCCGGACGGTCGAGCATGAGGGCTTTCGCTTTGATATTGGCGGCCACCGCTTTTTTTCGAAGAGCCGCGAAGTTGTCGAGCTGTGGAACGAGATCCTGCCCGACGACTTCATCGAGCGCCCGCGGATGAGCCGCATCTATTATGAAGGCAAGTTCTACAGCTATCCACTGCGCGCGTTCGAGGCGCTGTGGAACCTTGGCGTCATCCGATCAACCCTGTGCATGATGAGTTATGCCAAGGCGAAGCTGCTGCCGAACCGCAATGTCCGCAGTTTCGAGGACTGGACGGTGGGCCAGTTCGGGCGGAAGCTCTATTCGATCTTTTTCAAGACCTATACCGAAAAGGTGTGGGGTATGCCGTGCGACGAAATGTCGGCCGACTGGGCGGCACAGCGGATCAAGGGGCTGAGCCTCGGCGGCGCGGTGATCGACGGGCTGAAGCGCAGCCTGGGGCTCAGCAAGAAGCCCAACGACGGCATGGCGGCCAAGACCCTGCTCGAAACTTTCCGTTATCCGCGACTCGGACCCGGCATGATGTGGGAGGCCGCGCGCGATAAGGTGGTTGCGGGGGGCAACCATGTGCTGATGGGTCACAGCTTCAAGCAGCTGACGCAGGATCAGGTCAGCGGGCGCTGGCGGCTGACCGCCAACGGCCCCGACGGCGACGTCGTGATCGACGCGGCGCACGTCATCAGCTCGGCGCCGATGCGCGAACTGGCGGCCCGCATCCATCCGTTGCCCGCGTGCGCGCTGTCCGCGGCGCCGTCGTTGAAATATCGCGACTTTCTGACCGTCGCGCTCAAGGTCCGCTCGGAAGACCTGTTCCCCGACAACTGGATCTATATCCACGACAGCCAGGTGCAGGTCGGCCGCGTGCAGAACTTCCGCAGCTGGTCGCCCGAAATGGTCCCCGACCCGGAGATCGCCTGCGTCGGTCTTGAGTATTTCTGTTTTGAGGGCGACGGGCTCTGGTCGTCGAGCGATGCCGATCTTATCGCACTCGCGACCAGGGAAATGGCGATCCTTGGTCTTTGCAAGGCCGAGGACGTCGTCGGCGGCGCAGTGGTGCGGCAGGAAAAGGCCTATCCCGTCTATGACGATGATTATGCCGCGCATGTCGAGACGATGCGCAGCGAGCTTGAGGCGCGTTACCCGACGCTGCACATGGTCGGACGCAACGGGATGCACCGTTATAACAACCAGGATCATGCGATGATGACCGCGATGCTGACCGTGCGCAACATCGTCGCGGGCGAGAAGCTTTACGATATCTGGGGCGTCAACGAGGACGCCGAATATCACGAAAGCGGCACCGAGGGTGAACGCGCGGCGCTGGCGTCGGTTCGCGACGTGCCCACGCGCGTCGCCAGGGCCGCCTGAGCGTTCGGCCGGGGAGAGAGGCGCGATGCAATCCGCGCTCAGACTCGTCGCATCGGTGCGCCGCGGCGAGGTCCGCTGGGTCAATTACCTGCTCGCGAGCGCGCTTGCGCTCGGCAGCGACGCCGGGCTGTTCCTGCTCCTGCTCGATGCCGGCCTCGCTCCGGTTCCGGCGTCGGCTACAGGCTATTGCGCGGGCATCCTCGTCCACTGGCTGATCTCCAGCCGCCTCGTCTTTGCGGACGGCGCCGCGGCGCGCGGTACGGGTGAGCGGCATCGCCAGAAGCTGCTGTTCGTTGGATCGGCGGTCGTCGGGCTTGCGGTCACCACTGCGATCGTCGGCGGCGGCAGCGCGCTGGGGCTCGACCCCCGGCTGGCGAAGCTTGTGGCGATCATCGTCAGCTTCCAGACGACCTATTTGCTGCGCCGCCATATCGTGTTCCGGGCTGCTGCGGGATGATCAAGGCGGCGGCAATGCCGCCGGGCGGCATCCGGCTCGGCCCCTGGTTCACGCCCACGCGGATCGCATTGATCGTCTGGGGTCTGATGAGCCTGATCGCGATCGCCGCAAACTGGCGGGCGATCGAAACGCTCGATCTCGGCGACACTGACGACGCGATGCGCATGGCGCAGGTGCGCGACCTGCTTGCTGGGCAGGGCTGGTGGGATCTCACGCAATATCGCGTCAACCCGGCGGGCGGCGGCGTGCTGATGCACTGGTCGCGCATCGTCGACGCGCCGCTGGCGATCGGCATACTGATGCTGCAACCGCTGTTCGGACCGGCAATGGCCGAACGCATCGTGATGGCGGCCTGGCCGCCATTGCTCGGTGCGGCGCTCAGCGTTGCTTGCGCGCTCGGCTACCGCAACCTGTCGGATCGCCGCATTGCCTATGTCGTTCCGCTGTTCCTCATCATGTCGGGTTATATACTGGTCCAGTTCCGGCCGCTGCGCGTCGATCATCACGGCTGGCAAATCCTGCTTGCGATGCTGGTGATGGCACAGGCGCTGCGCCCGGCGTCATGGGGTTCGGGGCTGTTCGGCGGACTGTTCGCCGCGGCGTTGCTCGCGGTGTCGATCGAGGGGATGCCGATGGCGGCGCTGTTCGGGGGCCTCGCGGCGCTGCGCTGGGCGCTCAACGGCCGCGGCGACGATCGCGCGCGGCTTTGCGGTTATATGGGGGCGCTCGCCGGCGGGGCGATGCTGTTTCAGTTTGCAACCCGTGGCCCCGCCGGGCTGGTCGGCACCTGGTGCGATTCGCTTTCGGCGCCCTATATGGCGGCACTGGTCGCGGCTGCGGCGGTGGTTTTCGCCGCGACCAGCGCCAATCCGGCGCGCATGTCGACGCGTTTCCTGCTGCTGATCCTGGGCGGTGCAGCCGCCGCAGGAGCGCTGGTGTGGACCGAACCCCTGTGTGCAAAGGGGCCCTTTGCCGCGCTCGACCCCATCGTCGTCGATTTCTGGTATCGCAACGTCCTCGAGGGTCAGCCGCTCTGGGCCGCAAAGGCGCAAGACATGATCCATGTGCTGGTGCCTTCGTTCATCGGGTTGGTCGGCGCGCTGTTCGCGTGGCGCGGCGCCCCGGTTGCGGCCGACCGGCGAAACTGGGCGACGGTCATTGCCGCGCTGCTGGGTGCTGCTGCGCTGTCGCTGCTGGTTTTTCGCAGCGTTTCGACCGCGCATCTTTTCGCGCTGCCCGGCTGCGCATGGCTCGGCCTGCGCGCCTGGACATGGGCGCGCACGATCCGCGCGGCCGTGCCGCGCATCCTTGCCTCGGCCATGGCGACGCTTACGCTGCCGCTGCTTGGGAGCATGGCCGTGGCGGCGCTGCTCAGTCTCGCCGTCCCCGCCTTGAGGGCGGAAGAGGCGCGCGCTGCGGCCAGGCTCGCCGATGCCAACCGCTATCGCGATAACTGTCTTGACGGCGCGGCGATCGCCGACGTCAATCGGTTGCCGCCGACGACGTTGCTGACCCCTATCGACCTGGGCGCCCCCCTCGTCTTCTGGACCCCGCATCGGCTGGTCGCGACGCCGCATCACCGCAACAAGGAAGCGATGGCCGACACGATCCGCGTTTTTGCGGGCGATCCGGCCGCGGCCAAAGCGCTGGTGCGGCGTCAGCAGGCGGCGATGATCGTCTATTGCCGGACCGCCAATGATTTTGCGCGCTATCGCCGCGCGCGAAAGGACGGGCTTGCCGCGCAGCTTTATGCCGGGAATCCGCCCTCGTGGCTCGAAGCGGTGCCGATCGAATCGCGTGCGGGGCTGGCGGTGTGGCGGGTCAAGGGCGACCGAACCCCGGTTCAGGCGGGCCGGAAGCGCAGCGCCGCGCCATTCATGCAATAACGCTTGCCCGTCGGTTTCGGTCCGTCGTTGAACACATGGCCCAGATGGCCGCCGCAGCGCCGACAATGGACCTCGGTGCGTGGATAGCCGAGGTCATAGTCGGTCGCGGTGCCGATCGCGCCTTTCAGCGGCGCCCAGAAACTTGGCCAGCCGGTGCCGCTGTCATATTTGGTCCTGCTCGAATACAGCGGCAGCGCGCAGCCCGCGCAGACGAAGGTGCCGGCGCGCTTTTCCTTGTCGAGCGGGCTGGTGAAGGGGCGCTCGGTCGCCGCCTCGCGCAATATGCGATATTGAAGCGGCGACAGGCGCTTTTTCCATTCGGCTTCGGACAGGCGCCAGCCCGGCTCGGCCTTGGGCCGCGCCGATTTGGCGAACAGCATCGGCGCGGCGACGATGCCGCTGCCAAGCGCCAGGCCGCCCAGAAGATGACGTCGTGCGATCATGTCTTGCCTCCTGCCACCTTATACGGCGGAAACAGGCGCCGGGTTTCAGCCCCGGTCAATAATGTTCGAGTTCGACCGGCAGGCGGCGATAGCCGTGGACGAAGCTTGCATGGACGCGTTCGGGCGCGCCGACGACATTCACGCGCAGGCGGCGCTTCTGCATCTCTGAAATCAGCGTCGTAAGCTGCAACTCGGCGACCCGCGCGCCGACGCAGCGGTGGATGCCATAACCGAAAGCGAGGTGGCGGCGCGCGTTTTCGCGGTCGACGATGATGCGGTCGCCGTCGGGAAAGACGCTCTCATCGCGGTTCGCCGAGGCGTACCAGAGCGCGATCTTGTCGCGCTTCCTGATCTGGTGACCGAACAGTTCGGTGTCCTCCATCGCCGTGCGGCGCATGTGCGCGAGCGGGGTTTGCCAGCGAATGATCTCGTGCATCGCATTGACCGCCAGTTCGGGATCGTGGTTCGCTTCGAGCTTGGCGCGTTCTTCGGGGAAGCAGTGGAGGCCATAGGCATAGGCCGACATCGAATTGCGTGTCGTGTCGTTGCCGCCGACGATCAGCAGGATGAGGTTGCCCATGAACTCCTCGTGGCTCATGTGGCTCATCGCGTCGGACTGGAGCATGATCGAGATCAGGTCGTGCTTGCCGGGATTTTTCGCCTTGTGGTCCCACAGCTCCTTGAACGCCGCGCCCATTTCAAAGGCAATCGCGAGCCGCGCCTGCCGCTCTTCGAGCGTGTTGAAGCTTTCGATGTCGCCCAGCGCATCGGACCAGGCGGTCAGCTTGTGCCGGTCGGCCCAGGGAAAGTCGAACAGGATCGCGAGCATGTCGGTGGTGAGTTCGATCGACACTTTTTCGACCCAGTCGAACGTCTCGCCGACCGGCAGCGTATCGATCAGCGCGGCGGTGCGCGCCTGGGTGTCGGCGCGCATCCGCTCGATTTCGGAAGGGCCGAAGGCGGGGGCGACGGTGCGGCGTTGCGCCGTGTGCTGCGGCGGGTCCATGGCGATGAACATCGGCATGGGAATCTCGCCCTCTTTCAGATGCTCGACCCCGTCGCCCGCGACGGTGATGCCGCCATATTCCCAGCTGGACGAAAAAATCTTGGGCAGTGCCTCGATATGCTGGATCGGCTTGTAGGTGGTCACCGACCAATAGGGGCCGAATTTCGATTCGGGGCAGTAATAGATCGGCGATTCGGCGCGCAACTGGCGCATCGGTTCCTGCCAGCGATCCTCGCTCCAAAGCTCGGCGCGGCTGACGTCGAGCGGATTCGGGGTTTCAGGCGCAAGGCGAATCTGGGTGGCCACGGGCAGCTCCTCTCTGGCGGCCGTCTTGGCGCGGCCGATTCAGTTGCAGAATGCCACTATTTACAACTTTGTCAACGGCGGGACGACGGGTCAGGCGCGGTTGCCGCGCGCCCAGAATTTCCAGTTGCCGCCACCGCTGAGCACGCCCGCGCGGAACAGCCGCACCGCGATCCAGATCACCAGCGCGACCCACAGCGCCTGCCAGCCGAGCGCGAGCAGGTGAACCGCCTTGTCGCCGTCGGTCGCGGCGCGCGCCGCCATCGCGAGCGGCGAGGAAAAGGGGAAAATTTGCGCGAAGCGGGCAAGGCCGCTGTCCGGCGCGCCCGCTGCGGCGGCAGACAGGCTGAACATGCCGACCTGGAAAATGGTGATCGGGAGGCTGAGCATCTGAATCTCGCGCACCGTTGCCGCCTGTGCGCCGATGCCGAGAAAGACGGCGCCGAGCAGCAGAAAGGACAGGATGAAATAGGCGAAACCGATGCCGAGGAAAAAGGGCCAGCCGGTCGCGGGCATCGACGCCAGCGCGTCGGCGGCCTTGCCGGCCTTGCCCGCCGCGGCGAGGCTGGCAGGATCGAACTGGGTCGCGGCGACCAGTCCGGCGCCAAAGGCCATCGCCAGCCAGAAAGCGATGAACAGCACCGCGACGCCCAGGAAACCCAGCAGCTTGCCCAGAAAGACGGTTTCGAGCGGCACCGCGGCGGCGAGGATCTCGATCACCTTGTTGCCCTTTTCTTCGGCGAGCGAGCTCACTGTCTGTCCGGCGAGCAGCAGCGTCAGCAGGAATATGACGAACACCGCGCCGAACCCCATGGATTGTTGTGCCGCGATACTGGCTCCCCCGCTTCGCAAGCTTTCAAAGCGCGGCGCGATCGGGGCGACAGGGCCTGCGGCGCGGTCGCGCAAGGCTTCGCTTGCCAGCAGCGCCAGATAGCGGCCCGAAAGGCCGTCGGCGTTGCGCTCGACGATATGTGGGGCGACGAGCGGTCCGCTCATCACGGCATAGGTATCGGCGCCTTTTTCACGCGCAACCGTGCGCGGATCGATCATGGTCGGCCCGGCGAGCCGCACCTCGAGCAGCGGCGGCGCATCGGGGCCGCGGAAAGCGTCGCGCAGCCGCCGGTCGGCGGCGCGCAGCGCCTCGACATCGGCGGGATCGACGATCGCAACAATCCGCTCGGCGCCGCGCGCGCTGTCGGCGAGCTGCGACGCGCCGACGCCGCCCGCAAGCCCCATGCCAACCATGAAAAGCGGCGCGAGGAGAAAGAGGAGGAAAGCCGGCGTCGCGACGATCGCCAGAAAGTCGCGCCGCGCAACTACGAGGATGTTTCGCAGAATGGGGGTCATGCGCTCGCTTCCTCGATGGCATCCTCGGTGGCGTCGGCGTCGAAACCGGCGTCGACCTGTCGCACGATATGCACGAAGGCATCGTGCAGCGCGGGGCGGCTGATCGACAGGCCGCTGACGCCATGGCCGCTCGCGGTGATCCGCGCGAGCAGGGGTTCGACATCCTTGTCCTCGATCGCGAAATGCCAGGCGTCGCCGCGACGCTCGGCACCTGACGGCAGGCAGGCGGCGATCGCGGCGGCATCGCCTGCTTCGCGCGGCGTATAGCGCACCTGCATCGGCAACAGCGCGCGCGCTTCGTCGACGCTTCCCTCGAAGCGTCGCGCCGAACGCGCGATGATCGCGATGCGATCGCACAGCCGCTCGGCGTGCGCCATCACATGTGTCGAAAACAGGATCGTCGCGCCGCGCATCTGTTCGCGCCGCACGATCATCTCAAGCCGTTCCTGGTTGACAGGGTCGAGCCCCGAAAAGGGTTCGTCGAGGACGATAAGGTCGGGGGCGTGGACGATCGACCCGATCAGCTGGACCATCTGCGCCATGCCCTTCGACATCTTGCGGATCTTTTCGTCGATCACGCGTTCGAGTCCGAGTTCGGACATGAAGGCGGCGGCGCGGCGGCGCCCCTCTGACCAGTCGAGCCCGCGCAGCGCGCCCATGAAGGCGATCGCCTCGCGCGCTTTCATGCCGGGATAGAGGCCGCGCTCCTCGGGCAAATAACCGATGCGGCTGCGCACATTTTGCGGCTTCAGGCCGCCGAGCAGGCGGCTTGTCCCTTCATCGGGGTCGATGATACCCAGCGTCATTCTGAGGCTGGTCGTCTTGCCCGCGCCATTGGGGCCGAGCACGCCATAGATGCTGCCCGTCGGCACCGCCAGGCTGACAGCATCGACCGCCTTGAAATCGCCGAAATATTTGGTGAGGCCGGTCGCCTCGACGCTGAAATCGTTCAAAAGCTGGTCCCCGATCATTCGTATAGCAGGCTATGGCACGGCGAGGCCGCTCGCGTATAGAGCGCCAATGGTTGCCAAGCCCTTGCCCCCCCTTGAAGCTCGCCTGGAGGCCGCCGCACGCGCAGAGGGGTTCGTGGCGTTCGGCATCGCCGCCGCCGATGCCGCGCCGCACACGGCCGCGCGACTGCGGCAATGGCTGGCCGAAGGGTGTCACGGCGACATGATCTGGATGGAAAGCCGCGCCGAACAGCGTGGATCACCCAGGGGGCTATGGCCCGCGGTCCGGTCGGTGATTGCGCTCGGCATGAGCTATGCCCCTGCGCTCGACCCGCTCGCGCTCGCCGATCATCCCGATCGCGGCCGCATTTCGGTCTATGCGCAGGGCGCAGACTATCATGACGTTGTCAAAAAGGCGCTAAAGGCGACCGCGCGCTGGCTCGTCGGCGAAGCCGGCGATGCCGAGGTCAAGGTGTTCGTCGACACCGCGCCGGTGATGGAAAAGCCGCTGGCCGCGGCTGCGGGGCTCGGCTGGCAAGGCAAGCATAGCAACCTCGTCAGCCGCGAACATGGCAGCTGGCTGTTTCTGGGGGCGATCTATACGACGCTCGATCTCGTGCCGTCGGCGCCGGGGCGCGATCGCTGCGGCAGTTGCACGGCGTGCCAGTCGGCCTGCCCGACCGATGCTTTTCCCGCGCCCTACCGGCTCGATGCGCGGCGCTGCATCTCCTATCTCACCATCGAGCATGACGGTCCGATTCCGGTCGGTCTGCGCCGCGCGATCGGCAACCGCATCTATGGCTGCGACGATTGCCTCGCCGTTTGTCCGTGGAACAAATTTGCCGTCAGCGCCCACCGGCACCGCGCCTTCCTGCCGCGCGCCGAACTGGCGGCGCCGGCGCTCGGCGACCTGCTCGCGCTCGACGATGCGGCGTTCCGGCAGGTCTTCGCCGGTTCGCCGATCAAGCGAATCGGGCGCGGCCGCATGGTGCGCAACGCGGCGATCGCGGCGGGGAACAGCGGCGATGCGCGCTTCGTGCAGGCGCTCGAACGGTTGTCGAACGACGAATCGCCGATGGTTGCCGACGCCGCGCGCTGGGCGCTCGTCGAACTGCGATCATGGCGCTGATTTGGCGCACGACGCGCTAGCGGCGCAGCGCCTCGGCGCAGCTGTTCACTTCGGCGTTGCGGCCGTCGGGCGTGCGCGCATCGACATGCGTTGCGACCGGACCCGCGCCCGCGCGCGGGGCATAGAAATAAATGTCGAGGATACAGCGCGACCCCGCGAACTGAAGCTTGCGCCCTGCGCCCTCGGTGATGTCGAGCCGCGGCTTGCCGAACATCCGCCCGACCGCATCGACGCTGCTGCCGATCAGCGCATTGTTCTGCACCGGCCGTACGGCGGTTGGCGGCGGCGCCGTGGGCGCGCGCGCAGAAGGGTGCGGGATCGCCGGGCCCGCGCAGGCGCCCAGCGTCAGGGCGAGGCCGGCAATGGCGGCCAACCGGCGGTTATCGGCCATGTTTCTTGTCCCCGTCGCTGAGGTGCAGCATGTGGACGGCCATAGCGGCGCTGAGCAGTGGCGCCAATAAATTGGCGACAGGCACCACAAAGCTTGCGGCGGACAGCAGGCCGAGCGGCCAGCGCGCGCCGCGGTCGAGGCGCGGGCGACCCGGATGGCGCGCGAGCACCATCGCCTCCAGATCGCGGCCCAGCAGCAGCGCGTTGACGAGCAGCGCGAGGATCGGCGTGCCGATGCCCGTGACGAGCAGCACCACATAGAGCGGGAGCGCAAGCAGATTGCCGCCGATCAGTCGGCCGAGCGAGGCGAGCGCGAGGCGGATGCTCTGGCCCCAGCCGACATCGACCGCTTGGGTCGCGGCGGCGGGATAATGGCGCCGCTCGACATCGGCGACGATTCCGTCGGCGAACAGGCCGATGACGACGATCGCGACTGCACGAAACAGCAGCCAGCCACCCGCGATCAGGCCCAGGACGACGAATATGCTCGCCATGTCGCGCGTCGCCGCGCCCGCCCAGCCCCATCGGTCGAGTGCGCAGCGCGCGCCGAAAAAGACCGCCGCGCCCGCCAGCGCGAGGAGCAGCAAGGTCAGCGCCAGGCTTTGCGCGAGGATCGCGAGCACGCGTGGGCTGGCGAGGTCGCGGACCGCGAGCAGGAAAGCGTGGAACGCGCGGGACATCGCCGATGGATGGTCGGCGCGGCCCGGCACGTCAAGCGTTCCGCTTGCCTTGACGCGCACCGGTCCGTAAAGGCGCGCGCAGCTTTTCCCATTCATCACAGGATAGTTCATGGCCGCCACCGCCCGTTTCGATGTCGTCGCGATCGGCAATGCGATCGTCGATGTCCTTGCCCGCGCCGACGACGCGCTGATCGAGGCGGAGGGGCTGACCAAGGGGTCGATGCGGCTGATCGACGGCGCCGAGGCCGAGCGGCTCTATGCCGCGATGGGTCCGGCGATCGAAATGTCGGGGGGATCGGCGGCGAATACGCTGGCGGGCATGGCGGCGCTCGGCGAACGCTGCGCCTTTATCGGGCAGGTCGCCGACGACCAGCTCGGCGCGGTGTTCACCCACGATCTGCGCGCATTGGGCGTCGCTTATGAAACACCGGCGCTCAAGGACGGCGCGCCGACCGCGCGCTGCCTGATCCTTGTCACCCCCGACGGGCAGCGGACGATGAACACCTTTCTGGGCGCAAGCCATTTGCTCGACCAGGCGATGATCGACGAGGCGTGGATCGCCGACGCCGAAATCCTTTATCTCGAAGGCTATTTGTGGGATCCGCCGCTGTCGCGCGCAGCGATGCGGCGCGCGATCGACGTTGCGCGCGCGGCGGGGCGCAAGGTCGCCTTCACCCTCTCGGACGCCTTCATCATCGACCGCCACGGCGCCGATTTCCGTGCCCTGATCGCCGAAGGCCTGTTCGACATCCTCTTTGCCAACGAGGTCGAAATCCGCGCGCTCGCCGAAACCGACGATTTCGAGGCCGCCGTTGCGACGATCGCGCCGCAGGTGCCGTTGCTCGTCGTCACGCGCGGTTCGCACGGCGCGCTTGCGATCCAGGGCGGCGTGCGCACCGAAGTCCCCGCCGAACCGATCGAAACGGTCGTCGATACGACGGGAGCGGGCGACCTGTTCGCTGCGGGCTTTCTGGCGGGCCTTGCCGACGGACGTTCGATCGCCGATTGCCTGACGATGGGGGCGGTATGCGCGCGCGAAATCATCGCGCAGGTCGGGCCGCGCGCGCAGACCGATCTCAAGGCCAGGGTCGCTGAACGGCTGGGATAGGGCGGTCCGAAGCGGCCTAATGCGCACGTAGCGATCCGCCCCGCGCGGGGGAGGAGCGGCGGATATCCATCCCGAACCCGGCTTGCCCTATCCGGCCGCCACCGCTTCGCTCGGCGGATGCTTCCTGAACAACTCGCGGTCCGCAGGCCCGAAGCCCCGCGTCCAGATCAGCCAGCCATAGATGCCGAGGATGAAGGGCACGCCGATCAAGAGTTCGGCCCATTCGGGAAGCTGTGTCGCGCCATAGCCGAGTATCGCCGCGCCCGCGGTGGCCCAGACGAGTGCCCAGCGCAGGCTGTTCACCGGCGCGCCAAGGATGAGCGACAGGAGGCGCGCCTTCACCAGCGACGCGAAACCGAGCGCGAGCATCAGCGCGAGCGCGACCGCAGCGGCGTAATAGATGGGCGGCAATCCCATCGACTGCGCGATCAGGATCAGCGCAACGCTGAGCGCGGCCTGCAGCGCAAGCGTCGCGATGCTGATGAGCAGGTTGCGGTGCCGCGCGACATAAACGAGCGCCGCTTCGCTGACCACCGCAGTGGCCGCGACGACTTCCGCGGCGAGCAGGAAGGCGAGCGCGGCGGTGCCGCTCACAAACTCGGGACCGACGAGGCCCATCACCGCTTCGCCTGGAATACCGAGCGCAAGCGCGACGCCGGCTTGCGCTGCGATAATCCAGAAGCCGACCTGGCTCACCTGCGCCGCGACTGCGGAAAGCCGCTTTTCGGCCAGGTTGCGCGTGATGACGGGGCCAAGGATCGGCTCGAAGCTCGTCTTGAGCTTTTGCGGCAGCGAGGCGACCTGCTGCGCCATATAATAAATGCCATAGATCGTCGGCGAGGTGAACTGGCCGAGGATGAAGAGGTCGAGGCGGCGCGTGCCCCATTCGATCGCGTCGGCGGCGGCGAGCGGCGCGTTGCGCCGCGCCAGCATGATGAGCTGCGCGGGATGCGGGCGCCAGACGCCGGGGCCGCCGAAATGGCGGATCATCGGGACGAGCGCGGTCAGAAAGGCGCCGAGCATCGCCGCGGCATAGGAGAGCATCAGCCCGTTTTCGGCCGACACGAACCAGAATCCCGCCGCCGCGGCGCTGATCACCCAGGGTTCGACGATTGCCCGCGCGCGCACCGTGGCGCCGATGTCGAACTTGTAGGCGCAGGCCGCGAGCGCGATGTCGGTCCCCGCGATCACAAAGACCAGGCATGCCATCCAGCGGTCGATCCCGTTGATGTCGCCCGCCGGATACATGAGCTGCGGCAGCAGCAGGAGCAGCGCCGATCCGGCGGCAGAGGCGAGGAGGGCGACGAACATGCCGTCCCAGACGACGGTGCGCTGGTCGGCGCCGGGCGCGCTCAGCTGTTCGGCAAGCCCGCGCTTGAGGCCGAGCGTCGCGAGCTGTGCGACCAGTTCGATGACCAGCACGGCAAAGGCGAAACGTCCGACCGCTTCAGGCCCGTACCAGCGGCCCGCGACGTAAAGGAACGGCAGGCGTGCGACGAGGCGAAGGATGAAACCGAAAAAATTGGTACGCCCGCCCTTGGCGAGCGCGGCGGTGTCCGCGTCCCGCGCCGGGTCATCGGACGACAAGGGCGCGGCTGCGCTGTCCGTCTGGCTCAAGCCTCGCGCCCCTTCTGCTGCTCCCCCGCGGCCATCCTAGCGCGGTGGGGAGGGGCAGGCAATCGACTGAAACATGTCATTGCCCCTCGGGTCGCAGCGGGCGGCTGAGCAGGGCCTGAACGGCGTCGGCCACGCGCATCTCGCCCGCGACGAGGCGCGCGACGGTGGCGGTGATCGGCATGTCGACGCCGTCGGCGCGCGCCGCGGCGGCGACGACCGGCGCGCTGAATGCGCCTTCGGCAATCGTCCGCCGGTCGGCCATCAGCGCATCGATGCTCTCGCCGCGGCCAAGTCCCTGGCCAAGCGCGAAATTGCGCGAATTGGACGAGGTGCAGGTGAGGACGAGGTCGCCAAGGCCCGCAAGACCCGCGAGTGTTTCGGCCTTGGCGCCGCGCGACAGGCCAAATCGCGTCATTTCGGCAAAGCCCCGGCTGATCAGCGCCGCGCGGGCGTTGAGGCCGAGCCCCGCTCCCTCGACGATGCCGCACGCGATCGCGAGGATATTCTTGACCGCGCCGCCGATTTCGGCGCCGATCACATCGCTCGACACATAGGGACGGAAATGTGGACGCGCGAGCGCTTGCGCAAGCTCTGCGGCGAGCGCGGCGTCGGCGGCGGCAAGGGTGATCGCGGTCGGCAGTCCGGCGGCGACCTCGTGCGCAAAGGTCGGGCCCGACAGCACCGCATGCGGGCGGCCGGGCGTCAGGTCGCGCGCCATGTCGACGGGGAAAGCGAAGCTGACGGCCTCCATCCCCTTGCTGCAAAAGATCAGCGGCGTGTCGCCCGGCGGCAGTTCGGCGAGCACCGCGCGCAGATAGGGCACCGGGACGACGATCAACAGCGCGTCACATTCGGCCATCGCCGCCAGATCGGTTGTGGCGGTGAGCGAGGGCGACAGCGGCGCGTCGGGAAGGAAGACCGGATTGCGGTGCTCGGCATTGATCGCGGCGACGACGTCGGCCTCGCGCGCCCACAGACGCACCGGCGCGCCGTCCGCCGCCAGCAATTGCGCGAGCGCGGTGCCCCACGCGCCGCCGCCGACGATACCAAACCCCCTGTACGACGTCATGCTTTCACCCCGGCGCCGCGCACCGCCTCGGCTGCCGGATCGAGCGGCCAGCGCGGCCGCGCCGCGGTGTCGAGCGGGTCGATCAGCCCCGCGGCGAAGCGTTCGGCACCCGCCCACGCGATCATCGCGCCATTGTCGGTGCACAGCCACAGCGGCGGGGCGACAAAGGGCTTGTCGAAGCGCGCGGCGAGGCCGGTGAGCGCAGCGCGGATCGCGCCGTTCGCCGCCACGCCGCCCGCGACGACGAACGCGCTCGCTTCCGGGCACGCCGCGAGCGCGATGCGGCTGCGATCGACGAGGCAGTCGACCACCGCCTGCTGGAATGCGGCGGCGAGGTCGGCAAGCGCATGATCGCCGCTCGCCGCGGCGCGAGCGACCGCGCTTTTCAGTCCCGCAAAGGAAAAATGCGGCTCGGCGCTGCCGACGAGCGGCCGCGGCAGCGCCACGGCGTTCGGATCGCCGTCCGCCGCGGCGCGCTCGACCGCGGGACCGCCGGGATAGCCGAGGCCGAGCAGCTTGGCCGTCTTGTCGAACGCTTCGCCCGCTGCGTCGTCGATCGTCGTGGCAAGGCGGCGATAGTCGCCGACGCCCTTGACGAGCAGCAACTGGCAATGGCCGCCCGAGACGAGCAGCAGCAGATAGGGAAAGTCGAGCGCCGGATCGGCGAGCCGCGGGCTGAGCGCGTGCCCCTCAAGATGGTTGACGGCGACCAGCGGCCTGTTCGCGGCGTGCGCAAGCGCCTTGCCCGTGACGAGCCCGACCATCACCCCGCCGATCAGACCCGGTCCGGCGGTCGCGGCGATCGCATCGACATCGGCAAGCGTCACGCCGGCATCGGCGAGCACGCCCTCGATAATCGGCGCGAGCCGGTCGACGTGCGCCCGCGCGGCGATTTCGGGAACCACGCCGCCATAGGGGCGGTGCTCGGCCTCCTGCCCCGCGACGCGGTGCGCCAATATGCGCCGGTCGCTATCGACGAGTGCCGCCGCAGTTTCGTCGCAGCTCGATTCAAGGCCAAGGATGAGGGTCATGATCTTGCCTGTCCCTTACCCGCGGGGAGTGCGCGGGAGCAAGCGCGGTTGGAAGGGAGGGTGAATACAGAGCATGGGGAACGCGGGGATTCGGGTCATTCGGCGAAGCGGAGAAGCCGGGTCGGACCGAAAGATTCCCATCGCATCCATGTCGGATTGCAGCGGGACGTCAGCAGGAGCAGCCGCTTCGCGGCCGTCCTGTTTCTCCGCGTTTCCGCGTCGCCGCGCCAATCCCCCGTCTTTCCTTTCATGGATATTGGTCTTAGCAGCGACGCGATGATCGATCTTCCGACTCCCGACAATCCCCTGCGCATCGGCACGCGCGCCTCGCCGCTGGCGATGGCGCAGGCGAACATGGCCGCGGCGGCGCTGATCGCGGCGCACGGGCTCGATATGGCGGCGCTCCAGATCGTGCCGATGACCGCAACGGGTGACCGGATCCAGGATCGCGCGCTCGCCGAGGTCGGCGGCAAGGCGCTGTGGACGCGCGAGCTCGATGCTGCCCTTGACGCCGGGACGATCGATGTCGCGGTCCATTCGCTCAAGGATGTCGAAACGCTGCGCGCCGCGCGTTTTTTCCTCGGCGCGATGCTCGAACGTGCCGATCCGCGCGACCGGCTGGTCGTGCGCGAAGGGATTGCGGCGCAAACCATCGCCGAGCTGCCGACCGGCGCGCGGCTGGGGACGAGCAGCCCGCGCCGCGCGGCGCAGGTTCGGCGGCTGCGCCCCGATCTCGACACGGTGCTGCTGCGCGGTAATGTCGCGACGCGGCTGGCCCGGCTCGCGGCGGGCGAGGTCGACGCGACATTGCTCGCCGCGGCGGGGCTCGAACGGCTGGGGATGCACGACATCGGCGCGGCGCTGGGCCCGGATCTGGTGCTTCCTGCGGCATCGCAGGGCGCGATCGGCGTCGAATGCCGCGCCGACGATGCGCGGGCCATGGCGCTGCTCGCCGCGATCGACCATGCGCCGACGCATCGCGCCGTCGCCGCGGAGCGCGCCCTGCTTGCCGCGCTGGGGGGTGATTGCCGCTCGCCCGTCGCGGCTTATGCGGCGTGGCAGGCGGACGGCGCGCTGCGCCTCGACGCCGAGCTATATTCGGAGGATGGCGCCGAGCGTGTCGCGGGCCATGTCATCGTCACCGACGCTGGCGTCGTCGCGGCGCTGGGGCATCGCCTGCTTGTCGATGCGCCGCCCAGCATCCGTCGGCTGTTCGCGCCATGAGCGACGGCGTGCCGCTGATCGTCACGCGGCCTGAACCGGGCAATGCGGCGACACGCGCGCGCGCGCGTTCGCTGGGTTTTGATGTGCACGCGATGCCGCTCTTTGCCGCGCGGCCGCTCCGCTGGACCCCGCCCGCCGCCGCCGATTTCGATGCGCTGCTGCTCACCAGCGCCTTTGCCGCGCGGCTTGCCGGACCGGGGCTGGCGACGCTCGCATCGCTTCCCGCCTATGCCGTCGGCGCGGCGACGGCGGAGGCCGCCCGCGCAGCGGGGTTGACGGTCGCGATGACAGGCGCCGCCGATGCGCAGCGACTTCTTGACGAAATGACGTCGCCGAAAATCGCGCGAATCCTATGGCTGTGCGGGCGCGACCGGACGGTGCTGCACACCGGCGATGCGGCGCTGGCGCCGCTGCCCTGCTATGCGGTCGATCCGGTCGATCCGCCTGGACAATGGCGCGCGCTGATCGCGGTGCCGGCGATCCTTCTCGCGCATTCGGCGCGCGCGGCGGAACGGATTGCGGTGCTCGCCGGGACGGCGCGCGCGCATCTGTCGCTGGTCGCGATCAGCGCGGCGGTCGCGGCGGCGGCCGGTCAGGGGTGGCGCGCCCTTGCGGTGGCCGCCGAGGCGAACGACGCCGCAATGTTGGCACAGGCGCGCGCTTTGTGGCACAAGGGTGCAAAATAGGGTCGTTCGAAAGATACATATGGCAATCGACAATTTCGATACTTCCTCGCCGCCGGGCGAGGCGGTTCCCGCACGGGGGCTATCGTTTCGCGCCCTCGCCATCGCGGCCTTTCTGGCGCTGCTGATCGGACTCGCGGGCGGTGGATGGGCGGTGCATCGATGGTTGGCCGACGCCAATGCCCCGGCGGCGCGGACGGCGGAGACGCCGAAGAACGAGGCCGACCCGCTGCTGATCGCGGGTGATGCCGTCAAGGCCGCCGAAGCCGGGGCGCCGCTCGTCATTGCTCCGGTCGACGGGGCCGGTGCGCTGGCGGCGCGCGTCGCAGAACTCGAACAGCGGCTGTCGCGTATCACGCTCCAGGCCGAATCGGCGTCGGGCAATGCGTCGCGCGCCGAGGGGCTGCTCGTCGCCTTTGCGGTGCGCCGCGCGCTCGACCGCGGCTTGTCGCTCGGCTATCTCGAGGCGCAGTTGCGCCTGCGCTTCGGCGACGACCAGCCCAATGCGGTCAAGACGATCATCGACACCTCGCGCGATCCGGTGACGCTCGAACAATTGCGCGCCGGGCTCGACGCACTCGCGCCGCAGCTTGTCGGCCGCAGCAGCGAATCCGGCGGCAGCCTGTGGACCGGCCTGCGCCGCGAACTCGGCGAATTGTTCGTTGTCCGCGCGGCGGGCACCCAGTCGCCAAGAGCATCCGAACGACTCGATCGCGCGCGTCGTTATCTCGCTGCCGGGCAGGCCGACAAGGCCATTGCCGAGGTCGAGGCGATGCCCGGCGTCGACGCCGCGGGCGAATGGCTGATCGACGCGCGCCGCTATCACGAGGCGCGGCGCGCGCTTGACCTTATTGAGACGGCGGCGATATTGGAACCGCGCGACAGCCCGGCTGCCGCGCTGGCCAAAACAACGGCCGACCCGACTCCGTAGCGTGCATTCCCGCAAGGGGTGCCACCCTCTTTAGGAAAGCCCGTTTCATGGCCCTCGCCGATCCGCAGCGCATCGAAGCGCTGGACCCGCTCGACCCCCTCGCGCTCGATGCCCAGCTGAGCGAGGAGGAGCGGATGATCCGCGACGCCGCGCGCGCCTATGCGACCGGCGAGCTGCTCCCGCGCGTGACCTCGGCCTTCCTGGAGGAACGCTTCGACCGCGAAATCATGTCGGAAATGGGCCGGCTCGGGCTGCTCGGCGCGACGATCGACCCCGAATATGGCGGTGCGGGTCTCAATTATGTGAGCTATGGGCTGATCGCGCGCGAGGTCGAACGGATCGATTCCGGATACCGATCGGCCTGTTCGGTGCAGTCGAGCCTCGTGATTCACCCCATCAACGCTTATGGCAGCGAGGAGCAGAAGCGCAAATATCTGCCGGGCCTGACCGCGGGCGAACTGGTCGGCTGTTTCGGCCTCACCGAACCCGACGCGGGCAGCGATCCCGCGGGAATGCGCACGCGCGCCGAAAAGATTGCGGGCGGTTATCGCCTGAAGGGCGCAAAGATGTGGATCACCAATTCGCCGATCGCCGATGTTTTTGTCGTGTGGGCGAAGTCGGACGCACACGACGGTGCGATCCGCGGTTTCGTGCTCGAAAAGGGAATGAAGGGTCTGTCGGCGCCGAAGATCGAGGGCAAGCTGTCGTTGCGCGCGTCGATCACCGGCGAGATCGTGATGGACGGGGTCGAGGTCGGCGAGGATGCGCTGCTCCCGCACGTATCGGGCCTCAAGGGGCCGTTCGGCTGCCTCAACCGCGCGCGCTACGGCATCGGCTGGGGCGCGATGGGCGCCGCCGAGTTCTGCTATGAAGCGGCGCGGGGTTATACGCTCGAACGCAAGCAGTTCGGGCGGCCGCTCGCGGCGAACCAGATCGTGCAATTGAAGCTCGCCAACATGCTTACCGAAATCGCGCTTGGGCTTCAGGCGGCGCTGCGCGTCGGTCGGCTGATCGACGACGGGCATCTGGCGCCCGACATGATCAGCTTCCTGAAGCGCAATAATTGCGGCAAGGCGCTCGACATTGCGCGCGTCGCGCGCGACATGCATGGCGGCAACGGCATTTCGGCCGATTATCATGTGATCCGCCACGCGGTGAACCTCGAAACGGTCAACACCTATGAGGGGACGCACGACGTCCATGCGCTGATCCTCGGCCGCGCCATCACGGGCATTTCGGCCTTTGCCTAAACCGCTGGAGGGTATCCGTGTCGTCGAGCTGGCGCGGGTGCTCGCGGGGCCGTGGTGTGGTCAATTGCTCGCTGATCTCGGCGCCGAGGTGGTCAAGGTCGAACGGCCGGGCGTCGGCGACGACACGCGCGAATGGGGGCCGCCCTTCGTCGTCGGCGACAATGGCGAAAATCTGGGGGCCGCCTATTATCACAGCTGCAACCGGGGCAAGCGGAGCGTCGCGGTCGACATCGCCACCGCCGCGGGGCAGGCCGAGGTGCGCGCGCTGCTCGCCGACGCCGATGTCGTCATCGAAAATTACAAGGTCGGCTCGCTCGTCAAATATGGGCTCGATCCGGGGCGGCTTCGCACCGATTTTCCGCGCCTCATCGTCTGTTCGATCACCGGATTCGGACAGACCGGACCCTATGCGCACCGCGCGGGTTATGATTATATCGTCCAGGCGATGAGCGGTTTCATGTCGCTGACCGGCGAACCCGACGGGCCGCCGCAAAAGGCGGGAATCGCCTATGCCGACATCTTCACCGGCCTTTATTCGGCAGTCGCGATTCTTGCGGCGTTAAGGCGGCGTGACGTCACCGGCGACGGCGCGCATATCGACATGGCGCTGCTCGATTCGCAGGTTGCCGTCCTTGCCAACCAGGCCGCCAATTATCTTGCGAGCGGCGTCGCGCCAAAACGGATGGGCAATGCCCACGCCAATGTCGTGCCCTATCAGCTCTTTGCGACCGCCGACGGCCAGCTGGTGATCGCGGTGGGCAATGACGCGCAATATCGCAGGCTCTGCGCCATATTGGGCGTGCCCGAATGGGGCGACGATCCGCGTTTTGCCACCAATGCGGCGCGGCTGGCGAACCGCGCCGCGCTGATCCCGCTGCTCGCGGCCAGGATCGCGTCGTGGGAGGCGCAGCCCCTGTCGCTCGCGCTCGAGGCCGAAGGCGTGCCCGCGGGGCCGATCAACGATCTCGCCCAGCTCTTCGCCGACCCGCAGGTTATCGCGCGCGGTATGCGCCTTCGCCCCGACGGCGCGGCGATCGACGGGGTGGCGAGTCCGATCGTCATCGACGGCGTGCGCATGGTCGCGGCGGGGGGTGCGCCGCCGCTGGCTGGTTAGCGGCCGTTTGGGACGGAAGAACGACGTTCGCATTCAAGGTCCGCTCGCCGCCCCTGGACTGCCACCGAACCGGGGGTTTGCGAGCCGACCGGCCGGCAGGAAAAAGGGGCGCCGCGGCGGGCGCCCCCTTCCTGTCTTGTCCAAGGGTCAGAACCGGACCGTGCCGGTGACGAACAGCTGACGCGGATTGCCGTAAAAGGCGGTGACGACACCCTCGCGTCCCAGCGTCGGCGTCGGCAGGCCCGATGCGTTCAGCACCGGGGTGCCGTCGGCGCCGACCGCAACAAATTGATAGCCCGACGTGATATACTGCTTGTCGAGGATATTCTTGCCGTGGACGCCGAGGCTGAACCGCTCGTCGGGCGCGGTCCACACGATCGACGCATCGAGCAGCGCATAGCCCTTCTGGTCAAGATAGGGGCTCGGCGTTTCAAACTGGTTGGTCTTGCTGCGATAGCTGAGTGTCGTCGACATCGAAAGATCGCCGTCCATGACGGGCATCGTCGCGCCCAGCGTGCCGGCGAGCGTCCAGCGCGGCGTGTTCTGGATTCGGCGCAGATCGGACACGTCGACGCCGTTGACGATATAGCGCTTATAGTCGCCGTCGATGAAGCCGAGGTTTCCGGTGAAGCTGAGCGACGATCCCGCGCCAGCGAAATCGCGGGCGAAGCGGGCCTGGGTTTCGAATTCGACGCCCTTGAAACTCGCCTTGGCCGCGTTCGTCGTGACCCCGGCAAAACTCTCGAACACGCCGTCGCCGTTCGCATCGACGCCGACCGAGCCCGGAATCTGGACATTCTTGTAGTCGCCATAGAATCCGGTAAGCGCGACGCGGACATTGCCGTCGAGCAGCGAACCCTTGTAGCCAATTTCGTAGCTGTCGACCGTTTCGGGATCGAACAGGAAGAAATCATAGATTTCGTCATAGCTGCGGACGCCGTCGCGGTTCGTGTCGGGCGCAATGCGTGCGTCGCCGCGCGGGTCGAAGCTCCCGCCCTTGAAGCCCTGGGCATAGGAGGCGTAGACCATGTGATCGACACTCGGCTTGAAACTGACCGATACCCGCGGGTTGAAATCGGTGAACTTTGCGCTGCCGTCGAAATTGGTGACCGTCGCGATCGGAATCGCGGTGCCGCCGAAAATGGGGGACGTGCCGCCGATCTTGGTCTGGCGCAGGATGCGCGAACGGCGCTTGTCGCTGGTGTAGCGGCCCCCCGCCGACAGGCTGAGCTGATCGGTGATGTCGAAGGTGAAGTCGCCAAAGACCGACCAGGTGCGCGTCGTCACGTCGCCCGAGGTGAAGGCGTTGAGTCCCGGCAGGCCAAGCAAAGCGCCGGTGGTGCCGAGAATGACGTCGAAGTCGGTCGTCGAATTGGCGTCGAGATAATAAAAGCCGACGAGGCCGTTCAGCCGGTCGCCTTCATAGAGAAGCTGGAACTCCTGGCTGAGTTGCTCGTTGCGGTAGACCGCCGGCACATCGACATCGACCGCGGGCAGGCTGTCGAAATCGATCGGCGTGAAGCTGGAATCCTTGCGCCATGCGCTGATCGAGCGGAAGGTGAACGCGTCGCTGAAGTCGACATTCACGCTCATCGCCAGCCCATAAGCCTCGACGTCCTGATCGGGATTGTTGAGCCCGGCGCGCGTGTCATAGACGTCGTCGAGCACGGGGGCCCCCGACAACAGGCCGGGGATCAGGCGATGGCCGTTGCGCGGGTCCGACTTGTCGCGCGTATAGTCGCCGCTGATGCGGATGAAGACGGGTTCGCCATGGCCGCCGAACTCGACGCTGCCGCGCCCGGCCCAGACGTCCTTGCTGTAATTTTCGACGCCCGGAAGGTTGCGGTTGTCGCCGAAGCCGCCGCGCGACAGACGCGCGCCCGACAGGCCGACGCGCAGAAGGTCGCTGACGGGTGCGCTGGCGGTGACGACCAGATCGGCCTGGTCATAGGTGCCGTAGCTGGCGCGGGCCTTGAGGCTCGGTTCCTGCGGCAGCCGCCTCGTCACATATTTGATCGCGCCGCCGATGGTGTTGCGTCCGTAAAGGGTGCCCTGCGGCCCGCGCAGAACTTCGACGCGTTCGACATCATAGATGTCGATAACCGCCGCCTGCGGGCGGTTCAGATAAACGTCGTCGAGATAGATGCCCAC
The DNA here is from genome assembly GCF_014595975.1 of Sphingopyxis sp. LK2115. GTDB lineage: Bacteria > Pseudomonadota > Alphaproteobacteria > Sphingomonadales > Sphingomonadaceae > Sphingopyxis. The sequence goes on from NZ_JABWGQ010000047.1 coordinate 101,007, forward strand.
GCCCGATTCGAAGCCCGACACGGGATCCTGCTGGCCGACCCCGCGGATGAAGGCGGTCAGGGTCGAATTGGTCCCGCGCGAGTTTTCGAGCGTAACGTTCGGCGCCTGATTCTGAACGTCGGTAATGTCGATCGCGCCCGCGGCTTCGAGCGCTGCGCCCGAAATGGCGGTGACGGCGACCGGAACGTCGATCAGCCGTTCGTCGCGGCGGCGGGCGGTGACGATGATGTCATCATCGCCGCTGTCCTCGACCGCGAGCGCGGCCCCGGCGTCCTGCGCCACGGCGGCGGGGGCAAGGCCGAGCATCGACAGCGTGCTCGAGGCGAGAATGGCGCGGCGCAGCGTGCGAGCGAAAGGACGCATGAAAGTCTCCCAATCACGGGCGGCCCCTCGCCACCCCTGCTTTCGTTGAGCCTGGAGCTTGCCAAGCCGTGCCGCAGCCAATAATGAAAGATGAACCAAGTTTCAACTTGGAATATGCAACGGTCGTTTTTTGCTTGCCAGTGGTGCCGAAATGCCACGATTGAGCAAAGGGCCCGGCCGAACGACGGAGAGGCGGAAGGCATTATGGATCAACGGCACGCCGCAGCGGAGGATGGCGCGGGCGAAGCGCGCGACAAGACGCCGCGCACCGAACGCGGACGCCGCACCCTGCGCAAGCTGCTCGACGCCGCAGCGGTCGAGTTCGGCGAGCGCGGCTTTCACGAAGCGTCGATCAGCGCGATCACGCGCCGCGCAGGGACAGCGCTTGGCAGTTTTTACACCTATTTCGATTCGAAAGAGGAAATCTTCCAGGCGCTCGTCCGCTATATGAGCGAGCAACTGCGCGACCATGTGACGCCGCGCGTTCAGGCCGCACCCGACGAGATCAGCGCCGAACGCATCGGGCTGGAATCCTTCCTCGGCTTTGTGCGCGAGCATAAGGAAATCTACCGCATCATCGACGAGGCCGAGTTCGTCGATTATGCGAGCTATCGAAGCCATTATGAAACGACGGTCGAGCGCATCCGCCAGCGGCTGGAGGCAGGCGCGGTGCGCGGCGAGATTCGCGCCGACGTCGGCGAAATCCACGCCTGGGCGATCGGCGGCATGAACGTGTTTCTGGGAATGCGCTATGGTCTGTGGAACACCGACAGCGACATATCCGAAATCGCCCGGATCGCGAATGATTTTGTGGCAAACGGGCTGAAGAAACGGAACTGAGGGGCTTTGGCAGCTTTGGGCGGACTGCGCCCGCGCTTGGCCGAATGGCCGCTCTGGGGCGGGTTCCCGCCCTTGCCTTATTCGTCATCCCGGCGGAGGCCGGGATCTCACCCTATCGGATTGACGCACCGGCGAGATTCTTGCCTTTGCCGGGATGACGATTGGATAAACGTCCACAACCGGTCGAAAGCCGTCGCGACCTGAGCGCCTCAACCGCGCGCGATCAGAAAGATCGCATGTTCGGCGCGCCAGCTTGCCGCGGCGTCGCTCGTCGGCTTGTCGCCTGACAGGTGCCAGGCGCGCTCCACCCCGATTTGCTTGGCGCGAACGAGGTCGCGAAAATCGCTGACGGTGACATGATGGATGTTCGGTGTTTCGTACCATGCAACCGGCAAGAGGCGTGTCACCGGCATCCGGCCGTTCCACAACAGCGCGAGCCGGACGCGCCAGTGGGCGAAATTGGGAAAGCTGACGAAGGCGCGCGGCGCGATGCGCAGCAGTTCGTCGACGACGCGGTCGGGCCGCTCGGTCGTTTGCAGCGTCTGCGACAGGATCGCATAGTCGAACGCATTATCGGGATAATCGGCAAGGTCGCGGTTCGCGTCGCCCTGCACCACCGATTGCCCGCGCGCGATCGCCGCGGTGACATTAGCCGGGTCGATTTCCAGCCCGCGCGCGTCGACGCCCTTGGCACCAAGCGCCACCATCAGCTCGCCATCCCCGCAGCCGATATCGAGCACGCGCGCGCCGGACGGCACGGCATCGGCGATGATCGCGAGGTCGGGACGCAGCGCCATCAGCGGCCGGTCCCCAGCGCGCCCGCCACGATCCGGTCGAGCGCAGGCACGTCGAGGAGGAAACTGTCGTGGCCGAAGGGCGCCGACAGTTCGACGAAGCTCGCCGCCGCGCCGACGCTCTGCAGCGCCTGGACGATGCGCCGTGATTCGGCGGTCGGGTAAAGCCAGTCGGTGTCGAAGCTGACGAGCGTGAAGCGCACATCCCTTGCCCTGGCGAATGCGCCGGCCAGGCGGCCGTCGTGCGGTTCGGCAAGATCGAAATAATCCATCGCGCGGGTGATATAGAGATAGGCGTTGGCGTCGAACCGGTCGGTGAAGGCAAGCCCTTGGTGCCGCAAATAGGATTCGACCTGAAAATCGGCGTCGAAGCCGAAGCTCTTTATATCGCGCGCCTGCAGCCGACGGCCGAACTTTTCGGTCAGCCCCGCTTCGGACAAATAGGTGATGTGCGCCGCCATGCGCGCCACCGCGAGCCCCTTGGTGGGCGCGCGCGCGCTGCCATAATATTGGCCGTCCTGCCAGTCGGGATCGGCCATGATCGCCTGCCGCCCGACTTCGTGGAACGCGATATTCTGTGCCGAATGGCGCGCCGCGCTGGCGATGACGATCGCCGCGGCGAGGCGTTCGGGATAGGCTGCCGCCCAGGCGAGCGCCTGCATCCCGCCCATCGATCCGCCGACGACCGCGTGCAGCCGTTCGATGCCGAGATGATCGAGCAGCATCGCCTGCGCGCGGACCATGTCGGCGATGGTTATGACCGGAAAGGCCATGCCGAGCGGCGCGCCGGTCGCGGGGTCGGGGGTCGCCGGGCCGCTCGACCCCATGCAGCTGCCCAGGACATTGGCGCAGACGACGTGAAAGCGGTCGGTGTCGATCGGCTTGCCGGGACCGACCATGCGCGCCCACCAGCCGGGTTTGCCCGTCGCGGGATGGTCGCTAGCGACATATTGGTCGCCGGTGAGCGCATGGCAGACGAGCACCGCGTTCGACCTGTCGGCGTTGAGCGCGCCATAGCTTTGCCAGGCGATCGTCACCGACGGCAGCCGATGGCCGCTGTCGAGCGGCAGCGGCGCCTCGATCGTCACGCTCTGATGCTGGATTTCGTGCAGCCGGCTCGCCATGGGAAGGCGGGGCTAAGCGGGCAAGGGGGGCATGTCAACGATGCGCGCGCGCAGAGCCGGGGCTGGATTATTCGCGCAGCGACACCGAGCCGCCAGGGATTTGATTCACGCGGCGACGCGGAGAAATGAAGCCAGCCGCGAAGCGGCCGTCGATCCGCGGCTTCCCGCACCACCGCAGCATGGCCGGAAAAGGGGCCATTCGGCGCCGGACAATGCCCTCCGCGTGGGTCTTTTTCGTTCCTCTTCGCGCTCCGCGCCTCTGCGCGAATCCCATCAACAAACTGGACTTGGCGGCCTTAGCCGTTAAACGGCGCGGCATGACCGACGCGACCCCAACCCTTATGCCAAAGCCGTGGATCAGCGGCATCGCCCCCTATGTGCCCGGCAAGTCGGCGGGAGCCGACGGCCGCCCGCTCATCAAGCTGAGCGCGAACGAAAATCCGCTCGGCACGGGAGACAAGGCGCGCGCGGCCTTTGCCGCGGTGCAGGCGGCGCCCGACGCGCTGTCGCGCTATCCCGATCCCGGGTCGGTCGCGTTGCGCGCGGCGATCGCCGCCAAATATGGGCTCGATCCCGACCGGGTGATCTGTGGCAACGGGTCGGACGAGCTGCTCCACCTGGCGGCGGGGGCCTATGCCGGCGCGGGCGACGAGATCCTCTATGTCCGCTACGGCTTTGCCGTTTACGAAATCGCCGCGCGGCGGGTCGGCGCGGTGCCCGTCGAGGCCGACGACCGCGATTTTGCCACCGACGTCGACGCGCTGCTCGCCGCGGTGACCGACAAGACGCGCGTGGTCTATCTCGCCAATCCCAACAATCCGACGGGAACGCTTGCGACGCGCGACGAGGTGGCGCGCATTCATGCCGGGCTGCCCAGGGACGCGCTGTTCGTGATCGACCAGGCCTATGCCGAATATCTGACGCCGGATCAGGACGACGGCGGGCTCGACCTGGCAAGGACGCAGCCCAACGTCTTTGTCACGCGCACCTTTTCAAAGATCCACGGCCTTGCCGCCGAACGCATCGGATGGGGCTATGCGTCCAGCGACGTGATTGCGGCGCTGCACCGTATCCGCTTGCCCTTCAACGTCACTCGCGCGGGGCAGGCGGCGGCGGTCGCGGCGCTCGGCGACGATGATTTCGTGAACCGCAGCCGCGAGCATAATGCCCGCTGGCGCGCCTGGCTGGCGCAGGAGCTGGAGAGCCTTGGCAACCATGGCGTGCGCGTCATCCCGTCGGCGACCAATTTCCTGCTCGTGCTGTTCGAGGGCCAGGTGAGCGCCGAGACCGTCTATCATCGGCTGATGGATGCCGGTTATATCGTTCGCTGGCTGCCCGGACAGGGGATTCCGCAGGCGCTGCGCATGACGATCGGCACCGAGGACGAGACGCGCGGTCTGGCGGCGGCGATCCGCGCCGCGCTCGCCGGCTGATGCCTGCAACGTCGCGCGTCGCGCGCGTCGCGATCGTCGGACTGGGCCTGATCGGGTCATCCATCGCGCGCGCCGTGTCGGCGCGGCTGCCCGGCGTTGCGGTGACGGGCTATGACGCGAAGGATTCGGTGCGCGCCGAAGCGCGGGCGCTGGGGCTTTGCGACATGATCGCCGACGACCCGGCGGATGCCGTCGCCGATGCCGATCTTGTCGTGCTTGCGGTGCCCGTCGGACGGATGGCCGAAGCGGCGGCGGCGATCGCGCCGGGGCTGAAACCGCAAGCGATCATCTCTGACGTAGGATCGTCGAAGGCGGGGGTCGCCGCCGCGCTCGCCAAAGCCTTGCCCGATCATGCCGTCATTCCGGCACACCCCGTCGCGGGGACCGAAAACAGTGGGCCCGCCGCGGGTTTTGCGACGCTGTTCGAGGGGCGCTGGTGCATCGTGACCCCGCTTGCGAGCGCGCCGCAGGATGCCGTGACGGCCGTGACGTCATTCTGGGAGGCGCTCGGCGCGCGGGTCGAGACGATGGACGCGGCGCATCACGACATGGTGCTCGCGGTGACGAGCCACCTGCCGCACCTCATCGCTTACACGATCGTCGGCACCGCGAGCGAGCTTGAGGAAGTCACCGAGAGCGAGGTCATCAAATATTCCGCAGGCGGTTTTCGCGATTTCACGCGCATCGCGGCGAGCGACCCGGTAATGTGGCGCGACGTCTTCCTTGCCAACAAGGACGCCGTGCTCGCAACGCTCCAGCGCTTCAACGAGGATCTGACCGTGCTGCAACAGGCGATCCGCCGCGGCGACGGCGCGCGGCTGGAGGAATGGTTCACGCGCACGCGCGCGATCCGGCGCTCGATCATCGAACAGGGACAGGATGATGCGGCGCCCGATTTCGGGCGCAGGCATTAGGCGGCAAAAGGCCCGGAATCCGTTCGTATCGCGCGAAGTCGAGACAGGTTTGCACCGCCCGACCCGTCGCGCGCCCTGACCGCGCTCGGCGCAAACGGGATTCAGGGGGCGGCATTGCCTTCCAGCAACGCCTCGGCCGGGTTCAGCGCATTGATTGCTGCCCGCACGCGCGCTTCGGCCTCGTCGCGCGGCAGGCCGGGGGGGACGGTTTCGCCGACGCGATAGGTGATCGTGCCGGGCCATTTGACCCAGCGCCGCGGCGGATAGGCGATGCCGCTGTTCACCGCGACGGGGATGACCGGCACGCCGAGCAGGCGGTACATGCCCGCGAAACCGGGGCGCAGCGCGGGCGCCTGCCCGTGCGGCACGCGCGTGCCCTCGGCGAAGAGGACGAGCGGACGACCGCTGGCGAGCGCGGCCTTCGCCGCGCCGAGCATCGCGCGCATCGCCTTGCCGCCGCCGTCGCGGTCAACGGGAATCAGCCCGTAGAAATGCGCTGCCTGGCCCCAGACCGGGATCGAAAACAGCTCTTCTTTCGCGAACACCGCAGGATGGCGGAAGAGCAGCGGCTGCTCGATCGTCTCGAACGCGCTTTCATGCTTGAAAACGTAAAGCACCGGACTGTCGGGCATCTCGCCCTCCACGGCGATCCGCTGGCCGAGCACGAAACGGCAGAGCAGCCGGTGAAAGCGCGCCCAGACGCGCACGAAGGCGATCGTCGCGCGGTGCGAGATCGGCAGTGCGACGACCGCGCCGATCGACGCGACGCTGCTCATCAGGACGAACAGCAGCCAGAAGATGATCGAGCGGCAAAGGGCGAGGGCGGTGCGCACGGCGGGGCGTTTACAGGCCGAGCAGGCCGCCCGCCAGCCCCGCGAGATATTTATGATATTCGCGGAACAACGTCGCCAGATTCGGCTGGCTGCGCACCGCGTCGGGCACGATCGTCACATCCTTGCCGACCGCGCGGCCGATTTCATATTCGGCGCGGCGCATGTGCCAGTCGGTCGTGACCAGCCGGATACTCTTGTAATCGCGGCGTTTGGCCCAGGCGGCGACCTCGGTGGCGTTCGAGCGCGTGTCCTCCGCCTCGAACCCCAGCGCGACGCAGCAATCGAACAAGGCGATGGGGCGGTCATATTCGGCGGCGAGTTCGCGCGGTTTGACCTCGCGCGCGACGCCGCTGATCAGAAGGCGCCTGGCATCGCCTGCCTCAAGCCGTTCGAGCGCGCGGTCGATGCGGCCGGGGCCGCCGGTGACGACGACGATCGCATCGGTCTTTTGCGGCGGCGCGGGTAAAGGCAAGAGCAGCGCGAACCAGGCGAAACCCAGCACCCAAGCAAGAAACAGCAGCGAGATCAGGCGCTTGATCATAACATCTTCTTGAGTGCGGCGAGCAGCGTCTGGCGCGCCGTCAGGGCAGCGAGCGCGATAGCCAATAGCGGCAGCGCCAGCAAGAGCGCCCATCCCACGGGGCCGAGCGACGCCGTCGCGGCGAGCCCCGCGGTCACCCCCGACCATTGCCAGCCGACAAGCAGCAGGATCGCGGCGGCGACCAGACTGCCAAGCGCGATGCCATAAGCGGTGTCGATCGCGATCCGGCGCTGGAACAGCCGCGCGATCTGGCGGTCGGTCGCGCCGATCAGGTGCAGCATCTCGATCGTCGCATAATGGGTGCCGAGCGCCGCGCGCGCGGTCATGATCACCACGGCGGCGCTCGCGAGCGTCATCAGCAGGACCAGCCCCGCCGCGATCCAGGCGAGCGAGCGGATCAGCCGCGCGACCGGACCGAGCCATTCGGCATGCGGGATGATCCGCGCGCCCGGCGCTTCGCGCGCGACCAGCGCTTCGAGCGCCGCCATCGCGCCCGCGCGGTCGCCGCCGACGAAGTCGATGTCGACGAGAGCGGGCAGCGGCAGCGAACGCAGCAGCGGGTCGTCGCCTTCGGCACTGCCGAACCATTGGCCAAGCATTGCCTGCAATTCCTCGCGCTCGACCGTGCGCGCCGACCGGACGAAGGGCGCGGTGTCGGCCGCGCGCCGGAGCGCCGCGGCCTGCGCGGCGCGCGTCATCGGATTGGCGGTGACAATCTGGACGGTGACGCGGCCCGCGATCGCATCGCCGATCGCATTGGCCGCGCGCGCGAGCCCGACCCCGGCAGCGGCGGCGAGCAAGGTCAGCATCATCAGGATCGCGACGATCCACGGCGTCGGCCCCGACAGGCGACGGTCGGGGAGCAGTCGGCGATGCTGGACGGGAACGCGCGGGATCAGCATCGGTAACCCGTCAGGCCCGGTTCGGCGGATAGCGCAGCGCGCCGGTGGGGTCAGAAAGGCGCCCTTTTTCGAGCCGCATCATCTGCGCATTTTCGATGCGGCTGATGAGATGAATGTCATGCGTCGCGACGACGACGGTGGTGCCGAGGCGATTAAGCGCCTCGAACAGCCCCAGGAGGCGCATCGCCATGTCGGGATCGACGTTGCCCGTCGGCTCGTCGGCGACGAGCAGTTGCGGGCGCGCGATCACCGCGCGCGCGATCGCGACGCGCTGCTGCTCGCCGCCCGACAGCGTCGGCGGAAAGGCGTCGGCGCGTTCGCCAAGGCCGATCCAGCTCAGCATCTCGCCGACCGGCCCCGCCAGATCCGCTTCGCCGACCCCCGCGATGCGCAGCGGCAACGCGATATTGTCGCGCGCGCTCAAATGCGGGATCAGGCGGAAATCCTGGAACACGACGCCGATGCGGCGACGAAAGCCCGGCAGGCGGTGGCGCGGCATCGCGACCAGATCTTCGCCGAACAGGCGGACGATGCCGCGGCTCGGCCGCTGCGCCAGATAGAGCATTTTCAGAAGCGACGTCTTGCCTGCGCCCGACGCGCCGGTGAGGAAATAAAAGCTGCCGGGTTGCAGGTTGAAACTGATGTCTGAAAGCACCTCGGCATCGGGGCCGTAACGCAGACCGACGCCGCTGAACTCGACCATCGCGCCGCCGGGGCGCATCGGGGCCGCGTCGGTCATCGCGTCGCACTCGGGTGCGCGACGGGGCGCACGGCCTCGAGGAACAGGGGCGCTGGTCCGCTCATCCCGCTGCCTCTCGCACGGCTCTTGCCCAAGGACAAGCCGCGAGTGAACGCGGCGCTTGCAACACCGCGAATCAGCGTGTTTAGAGAGGGCCATGATCCTCGCCTGCCCGTCGTGCCACACGCGCTATGTCGTTCCCGATACCGCCATCGGACCCGCGGGCCGCACCGTGCGCTGTGCCAATTGCCGCCATAGCTGGTTCCAGCAGCCCGCCGCCGCGCCGCCGCCGCCCGATGCCATCGTCCCGCCGGGCGTCGCCGCCGAACCCGCGCCCGAGGCGAAACCGGCGCCGACCCCGGCCCCCGCCGCGACCTATTCCGACTTTCCCGAACCCGATCCGGTGCCGCCCCCGCCGGCCTTCGCCGCCGAGCCGCCGCCGCGTCCGGCTCCCCCGGCCGACGACGCGCCCTTGCCCTTCCGCCGCCCGCGCCGCAACCCCGCGCGGCGCTGGACGATCATCGCTGCAAGCGCCGCGGCGCTGATGCTGGCGGCGACGGGCGCGCTCGCCTGGTTCGGGCTGCCCGGCTGGGCCGAGGGGCTGGGCCTGCCCGGCGGCACTGCCGAGCCTGATCTGGTGATCGAACTGCCGCCCAATCAGGATCACCGTGAACTCGCCGACGGCACGATCTATTTCGCCGCGTCGGGGGTGATCATCAACCCGACCGACCGCGAACAGCGCGTGCCGCCGATTCTTGCCGAATTGCGCGATGCGCAGGGGACGATCGTTTACAGCTGGACGATCAAGCCGCCGGTGCGGACGCTGCCGCCCAATGAAAAGGTCAATTTCAGCGAGGCAAAGCTCGACATCCCGCGCCGCGCGACGCAGCTGACGGTAAGCTGGGCGCTACCCAGGGGGTAAGAAGCGGCCCTGTTGACCCGTTCGCATCCGTATTCGTCATCGCTTCGCTCGCAAGGGCGGCGTGGCGGGCGCGTATCGACAATCGCCGACGCTTCGTGAATCCGGTCCTGTCTGGCGTCACGCCGTCATAACAGCATCGCCGCGCCCAGCGACAACAGGAAACTGGTCAGTGTCGCGACGATGATCGGCGCAAAGCTTTGCCAGCCCTGATCGAGCAGCAGGTGCAGCCGCGCCTTCATCGCGGTCGCGACGATCGCCAGCAGCAACAGCGCCTGCGCCGCATTGGCCGCGCCGTTCAGCACCGGGCGAGGGATGGCGACCAGCGAGTTGACCGCGACGACGGCAAGGAACCCCAGGATGAACCAGGGCAGGCGGAGCGGGATGCGCGCGCCGCTGCCCGCTTCGCCGCCACGGCCGAGCCACAGGGCGACGAGCATCAGCATCGGCGCGAGCAGCGCGACGCGTGCCAGCTTGACGATCGTTGCCACCTCGCCCGCTTGCGAAGAGAAGGAGAAGCCGCCGCCGATCGCCTGCGCAACGTCGTGGACCGATGCGCCGATCAGAAACCCTGCCTGCGCGTCGGTCAGCCCGAGCTGCGCCGCGAGCACGGGATAGAGCGTCATCGCGAGCGCGCTCGCGACGGTGATGCCGACGAGCGTAAGCGTGAAGCGCGCCTGATCGACCCGCCGGTCACCGATCAGCGACCAGAGCGCGAGCGCCGCCGACGCGCCGCAGATCGCCGTCGCACCGCCCGCGAGCAGCGCGGCGTGGCGGTCCTGCGCAAGGAGGCGCGCGCCGAGGGTGGTGACGAGGATGACCGCGAGCATGATAAGGACGAGCAGCAGGAAGGGCAGCGGCCCCAGCTCGGCGAGCTGGGCCGCGGTGATCCGCGCGCCGACGAGCACGATGCCGATGCGCAGCGCCGTCTGCGACATGAGATCGAGCCCGGCATGGGTGCGCACATCCTGCGACAGGAAGGAAAGCGCGAGGCCGATGAGCAAACCCATCAGCACGATCGGCGCGGCATAATGATCGGCGAGCCACGCCGCAGCGAGTGCGGCGATGGCGGTAACGAGGGTGCCGGGCAGATAATCGCGCCAGCGCCGCCGCGTCGGCGGGTTCGCCTCGAGCTGCATCTCGCCATACAGGTCGGCGGCCATCGGCCAATGTTGTTCGGACGCTTTCACCGCCGCTCCCTTGCCCTTGCTGCCACGCCCGCTTCGCATATCGGCGCGATCCGGTCGATAGGCCATTGCTGGCGGGGCGCAGCCTTGCTAGAGGCCGCGCTCTGTCCGCACCCGTAGCTCAGCTGGATAGAGCGCTGCCCTCCGAAGGCAGAGGCCAGGGGTTCGAATCCCTTCGGGTGCGCCAGATGGCTGCAGGGCGGCAGTTCGTGCCGCTATGTCGGGGGGAGACAGGCGCCGGATGTACGACCTGCTGGCCGGCCTGTCGGTGATCGAAGCCTCCTCCTTTGTCGCTTCGCCGACCGCAGGACTATATCTTGCACAGATGGGCGCAGAGGTGATCCGTGTCGATCAGATCGGCGGCGGCCCCGATTTCCGGCGCTGGCCGGTCACCAGGCATAATGATTCATTTTATTGGGAAAATCTCAACCGTGCGAAAAAGTCGGTCGCGCTCGACCTTGGCCGGGCAGAGGGGCGCGAGCTGCTGACGGCGCTGGTGCGCGCGACGGGACAGTTTCTCACCAATTTTCCGGTCGGCGGCTTCCTGTCGCACGACAGGCTTGCCGCTGGCCGCGCCGACCTTGTCACCGTGCGCGTGATGGGATGGGCCGACGGATCGCCCGCGCTCGACTATACGGTGAACAATGCGGTGGGCTATCCGATGCTGACCGGGGCGGGCCCCGATCCGGTCAACCACGTGCTGCCCGCGTGGGACTTGCTCACCGGCGCCTATGCGGCGTTCGCAATGCTCGCGGCGATCCGGCGGCGCAGCGTTTCGGGTGAAGGCGGCGAGGTTCGCCTGCCGCTGTCCGACGTCGCGATCGGCACCGTCGCCAATCTCGGCGGGGTGGCCGAAATGTTCTATACGGGCGAAAACCGGCCGCGGCTCGGCAATGCGGTCTATGGCCTGTTCGGGCGCGATTTCGTGACGCGCGACGGCGAGCGGACGATGATCGTCGTCGTGACGTCGCGGCAATGGGCGAACCTTGTCGCCGCGCTGGATCTCTGCGAAGCGGTGGCGGCGGTCGAGGCGGATCGCGGCGTTTCTTTTGCGACCGATGATGGGTTGCGCTTCATGCATCGCGACGCGCTCTATCCGCTGTTCGAGCGCGCCATCGCGGCGCGCGACCATGCCGACCTCGCCGCCGTGTTCGACGCGGGCGGCATCGTCCATTCACCCTATCGGACGATGTATGAGGCGGTGCAGGATCCGGCGCTGGTTGCCGACAATCCGATCTTTGGCGCCGCCGACAACCCCAGCGGTTTCACCTACCCCGCCGCGGGCGCCTTTGCGACCTTGCCCGGCGCCGAGCGCCAGCCGCCGCGCGCGGCACCGCTGAACGGCGAGCATAGCGAGGAAATCCTGGCCGACCGCCTGTCGCTGTCATCGGGCGAGCTTGCCCGCCTGATCGATGCGGGTATCGTCGGTGTCGCTTCAAGATGACGAAATCCAAACCCCGTTCGCGTCGAGCGTGGTCGAGAGGCGAACGGAAAAGAAGAATTGGAGACTGAACCATGACCCTGCGCCGCGCCGCCATCGTCGCCCCGATCCGCACCGCCGTCGGCAAGTTCGGAGGGGCGCTTTCGTCGATGACCGCGGGCGCGCTGGGCGCGGTGATCCTGAAGGCGCTGGTCGAACGGACGCGGATCGACCCCGCGCGCGTCGACGATGTCGTTTTTTCGCAAGGCTATGGCAATGGTGAGGCGCCGGCGATCGGTCACTGGTCGTGGCTGGCGGCGGGGTTGCCGCTGGAAGTGCCGGGATATCAACTCGATCGCCGCTGCGGATCGGGGCTGCAGGCGGTCGTCAACGCGGCGATGATGGTCCAGACGGGCATGGCCGACGTCGTCGTGGCGGGCGGGGTCGAATCGATGTCGAACGTCGAACATTATTCGACCGATATTCGCAAAGGCGTTCGTGCGGGCAATCTGACGCTTCACGACCGGCTGACGCGCGGGCGACTGATGTCGCAGCCCGTCGAACGCTTTGGCGTCATCAGCGGCATGATCGAGACCGCCGAAAATCTGGCGAAGGATTATGGTATCAGCCGCGAGGCGGCCGACGCCTATGCGGTGCGAAGCCATCAGCGCGCGGCGGCGGCGTGGGCGGACGGCCTGTTCGACGACGAACTGGTGCCGGTGATCGTGCCGCAAAAGAAGGGCGATCCCGTCATCTTTGCGCACGACGAAGGCTATCGGGCCGACGCAAGCATGGAAACGCTCGGCAAGCTCAAGCCGATCGAGGGCGGCGTCGTCACCGCCGGCAATGCCAGCCAGCAAAATGACGCCGCCGCGGCGTGCCTGGTCGTCGCCGAGGACAAGCTCGATGAACTCGGCCTCGAACCGATTGCCTGGTATCACAGCGCGGCGTCGGCGGGCTGCGACCCCAGCCGCATGGGCATCGGGCCGGTCCCCGCGGTCGAGCGGCTGTTCGCGCGCACCGGCCTCGGCTGGCGGGACATCGATCTTGTCGAGCTGAACGAAGCCTTTGCGCCGCAGGTTCTCGCGGTGCTGAAAGGCTGGGGCTGGGCCGACGACGACAGCCGCAACGACATGCTGAACGTCAACGGGTCGGGCATCTCGCTCGGCCATCCGATCGGCGCGACGGGGGGGCGCATTCTCGCCAACCTCACGCGTGAACTCGTGCGCCGCGACGGGCGCTATGGGCTGGAGACGATGTGCATCGGCGGCGGGCAGGGCATCGCCGCGATCTTCGAGCGCGCCGCCTGAGCGTGGGGGATTTGCGGAAAGCCTTGCAGGCCGCGCAGACCTATCGCGACGCGGCGCAGGCGGCGCTGACCGAGCGGCTGGCGGCGCGGCCGCTCGAGCGCGAACAGCGCGCCGCGCACGGCTTCGCCTGGGTGGCGACGACGATCGCCGCGCTCGAAGCGACGCTCGACTGGCTCGACGCTGGTGGCGGTGCAAATCCGCTCGACGCGACGATCGCGACGCTCGCTTTCGCCGAAGGGATCGGCCAGCTCGCCGGCGGTCTGCCGATGGGACAGAACGAGATTTTTCGCCCCGCCGATTTGGGACTTGGCGCCGAAGCGCGCGTGCTCGCCGACAGCTGCGCAGACCTTCTCGATACCGACCATGCCGCGCGGCGTGCCGAGGTTACTGCTGCGCTTGCCGAGGGGCATTGGCCGAGCGAGACGCTGCACGATGCCGGGTTCGACGCGATCCGCGAGCAGTTTCGCCGCTTCACCGAAGCCGAGATCATCCCCCGCGCGCACCGCTGGCATCTCGCCAATGCGTTGATTCCCGATGCCACGGTGCAGGCGATGGCCGACCTTGGCACCTTTGGTGTGTGCATTCCCGAACATTATGGGGGGCTCGGCCTGTCGAAGCTGGTGATGTGCCTCGTCACCGAAGAATTGTCGCGCGGCTGGATCGGCGCGGGATCGCTCGGCACGCGTTCTGAAATCGCGGGCGAGCTGATCGCGACCGGCGGCACCGACGCGCAGAAAGCCGAATGGCTGCCGAAGATCGCGAGCGGCGCGCTGTTGCCGACCGCGGTGTTCACCGAACCCGATGTCGGTTCGGACCTCGGTTCGTTGCAGACGCGCGCGCGGTTTCACGACGGCCGCTGGATCATCGACGGCGCAAAGACGTGGATCACCCATGCCGCGCGCTCGGACCTGATGACCTTGCTGGCGCGTACCTTGCCCGACGCGAAGGGTTACGCCGGCCTGTCGATCCTCCTCGTCCCCAAGCCGCGCGGGAACGACGCCGATCCTTTCCCCGCCGCCGGCATGAGCGGGAGCGAAATCCAAGTGCTCGGCTATCGCGGGATGCGCGAATATGCGCTGCAATTCGACGGCATGACGGCAGGGGCCGACGCGCTGCTGGGCGGCGTCGAGGGGCAGGGGTTCAAGCAATTGATGCGCACCTTCGAGGGCGCGCGCATCCAGACCGCGGCGCGCGCGGTCGGCGTCGCCCGGCGCGCGCTCGAGCTGGGCGTCGCCTATGCGCTGGTTCGCAAGCAGTTCGGGCGCGCGATCGTCGCTTTCCCTCGCGTCGCCGACAAGCTGGCGATGGGCCTTGTCGATTTCGTCATGGCGCGAGAACTCGCCTATGCCGCGGCGCGCGCCAAGGACGGCGGCAAGCGTTGCGACATCGAAGCGGGGATGGCAAAGCTGCTCGCCGCGCGCGCCGCATGGGCGAACGCCGATGCCAGCCTGCAGATCCACGGCGGCAACGGCTATGCGCTCGAATATGAGATCAGCCGCATCCTGTGCGACGCGCGTATCCTCAACATCTTTGAGGGCGCGGCCGAGATTCAGGCGCAGGTGATCGCGCGCGGGCTGGTCGAACGGCGAAACTAGGGCCGATCGACATTTGGAAGCTGGCGAGTCGAAGACGACCCTAGGGCGAAATGGCGGTTTTCCGTGACCCGTCACTGTACGTCGAAAGGCCGCAAGCGATCGCGCGCTTGCGGGATGCCGAGCGACGGGGTCGGCGGCGCACCGGTCTCGAATGTTACGGTGAACCATCGTCCGCGCGCTGCCATGTCACCGTAACATGATCGGATGACGAACGAATTTGACCGCTGCCGACCTTGATTTCGACTCGTGATGCTCTATTCCAGCCCCCGTGCAAGGCGATCCAGACAATTACATCAGCCTGCTTTCGGCCGCGCAAATCGAAACGTTGCGGCACGTTTATGAGCACAAAAATTCCAAGCAGATCGCGCGGATCATGAATGTTTCGCCGCACACGGTCGACGAACGTGTGCGGCGAGTTCTGAAAAAGCTTAATGTTTCCAACAGAATAGATGCAGCCCGGATATTAGCTGTTAACGGTGTCTTCGATCAGGTTACCCCTTATCAGCCTTTGACATATCAATTGATCGACCTAGGCGACAAACCGCCCGCCGTCGATGCCGAACCGGGGCGCAGTGCGTTTCGGCGGCTTTTTGATATCGGTTCGCCTTTTCCCACCGCGTCCCAGCCGACCAATCGGCATGGGTTGATGGAAAGGATTATCTGGCCGATCCTCATTGCTTTCGCGACGATTTTGGCCTTTTCCGCCCTCTATTCGATCCTTGTCGGACTCGGTCGTGTTCTGACCTGACTGTTCGAACCGAATGCTGCGGGGGGGAGACCGGTAGCATTCTTTTTCAAGGGAAAAGTTAATGCTGAACGAACGAGTTTCTGCGGCGAAGAAGATCGCGTCCGACCTGCACCAGGCTGAAGACGCCATCGACGAAGCGATGATCCGCATTGCCCAGCTCGCGGCGACGCTGCCGACCGCGCGGCGCGAAACCAACATGTCGGCGATCGTCGGCCAGGAAGCGATGGCCAAGGTTGCCCATGCGCTCGCCGCCGCCGGCGAAGTGCGCCAGCTTCTGACCGACGCCCATCTGGCGTTGACGGTGACGCAGAAGGAGGTTGGGCTGGGCACGCGCATGTTCGGCGCAGGCGTCAAGCCGGCGTCGGCCAGGCTGGTCGATGAAGGCAGCAACGACCGCCAGCGCATCGACGCGCCGACGTTCGCGAAGGCGGGTTGATCCGCAGGAAAGGTTGACTGCCACATATGTGGTCCGTGGCGATCTATTATGTCGTTCTGCTCATCACCGTCGCTGTCGCCGTCCGGCACGGCGGGCCGTTTGAACGCTGGGCAGCCTATACGGCATTGATCGCCTCGGTCCTTACGACCGTCGTGACGCCTTTTCCGACCTGGACGAACATCGAGGTCAATATCTTCATCATCGATGTGCTGGTGCTCTTGAGCTTCTGGTTCATCGCGCTCAGGACGCAGCGTTTCTGGCCATACTGGATCACCGGCTGGCAGCTGATTGCCATTTTCGGCCATATCCAGAAGCTGATGTTCGTGGAGATTTTGGCGCGGCCCTATTCGCTGCTGTCGGTGTATATATCCTATCCGATCCTGCTGCTCATCATCTACGCATCGGGGTCGTCGGGTCGGCGAAAGGAGATTGCGGCGTAGCGGTGGCTCTCCGGGGCATTTGCACATGCAGCAATTCTCGAATCAGGAAATGGCCGAACTGAAATCGCGGGTCGACCGGATCCACGATCTGCTGGCGCGTCGCGGCGATGAGGGCGCGGCGATGCTTCGGCCTTCGGTGGCCGATCGCCGCGGTGACGAGCGGGCACAGCCGCCGCTGCTCGACCAGTTGTCGTTCAGCATCGAGGCGCGGCGTATCCGCCGCAGCCATTTCGGCGGTGCCGACATGTCGGGACCGGTCTGGGACATGATGCTCGACCTGATGCTCGCGCGCGCCAAAGCGCGGGTGCTCGGCGCCAGCGACCTGGCGACCGGCGCGGGGGTGCCGCTGTCATCGGGATTGCGGATGATCGCCGCGCTCGAACAACATGGCCTTGTCGAGCGGGCGATCGACGAACGCGACCGCCGCCGCACGCTTGTCCGGCTGACCGACGCCGGGGCTGAGCGCATGGCCTCCTATTTCGAACGGATCGGCGGCGCGGCCCACGGCGGAAGGCCGCTCGCCGCCTGATACAGCGCCTTGCCCCCTGACCGGGTGCCGCAGCCGGGTCGCGGCGGCACCCGGTCATTGCTTCGAGGCGCGCTACTCGGTCATCTCGCGCATCATGCGTTCGACCTTGATCATCGCCTCGCGCTTGATCTGGCAGATTCGCGCCGCGCTGACGTCGAGCGTCAGGCCGATTTCGTGCAGGTTCAGTTCCTCGAAAAAATAGAGCTGGAGCACCATCTGTTCGCGCTCGGACAGGCGGTCGATGCATTGGCGCAGCGCGCTCATCATATCCTCCTGTTCGCAGCGTTCGTCGGCCCCCGAATCCTCGTCGGCGGCGAGGAAGGCGCCGATCTCGGTCAGCTCGTCGAGCGAAGTCGAGCGGCCGTGCGTCGCATTGCGTTCGAGCGCGAAATAATCCTCCGCCGCCATGTCGAGCGCGACCGCCATTTCGGCTGCGGTCGGCGCGCGCAGCAACTGCTGTTCGAGCGCGTCGCGCGTCGCCTGGAGCCGCTTCGCCGCGACCATCGCCGACCGCCCGACATCGGCTTCGCGGCGCAGATGGTCGATCATCGCGCCGCGAATGCGCGTCGAGGCATAGGTGGCAAAGGCGAAACCGCGCTCCTCATAATGGCGGCTCGCCTCGATGAGCGCGATCAGGCCGGTCTGGATCAGGTCGTCAAGTTCGCTGGTCCGCGACACGCGCGAAAAGACCTGCCAGGCGATCTTGCGCACCAAAGGGGCGTATTCGGCGACCAGCGCGTCGGCGCTTTCGACGTAGCCATGCGGGCGCAGCGCGCGGCGGTGCGCCCCGGCGAATTGCTCGGCGGGCTCAATTCTCATTCAGATGGTCCTCCATCGGGGCGTCGGGTCCGGTCGCGAGGCGCGGCACTTCGGCGCCGATTGTCGCGACGATTTCGGTCTGCTTGGTCGCCGGGATTTCGAGGTAGGAAATGACGGCGACGTCGGGGAAGGTTGCGCGCACGAGGCGCGAGAGCGCGGAGCGGCAGATCGGCGAGGCGACAAGCGCAAAGCTGCGCGTCGACAGGAGCAAGGGTTCGACTGCCTGTCCGATCTGTTCGACGATCTTCATCGCCATGCCATGCTCGAATGGCCATTCGGCGGCGGGATTGGCGCGCACCGCCTGGTTCAGCAGCACTTCGACCTCGGGGCTGAAGGTGACGACGGGGAGCGGCATCCGGCTCGGCACGATCGTCTGGACGATCAGCGCGCCGATCCGCTGCCGCACCGCTTCGACCAGCTCGCTCTCGCCGAGTTGTTGCGCCGACAGGGCGACCATCGCTTCGGCAATCTTGCGGAAATCGCGGAGCGGCACGCGTTCGACGAGCAGCGATTTGCAAAGGCTGGCGACGCGCGGCAGCGAATAGCCCTGCGGGCTCAGATTCTGCGCAAGCTGCGGATAATGCGCCTTCAGATTGTCGATCAGCGCCTGTGCATCGTCGATGCCGAACAGTTCGGCGGCCGATCCGACGATGCTGTTGTTCAGGTGGGTCGCAACGACGGTGGAGGGGTCGACGACGGTATAACCGGCGGCGATCGCGTCATTCTGCGCCGCTTTGGGAATCCAGAGGGCGTCGAGGCCGAAGGTCGGATCCTTGCACGCGCGCCCGGCAACCCTGGTGACCAGATCGCCCGAATCGAGCGCGAGCATTTCATTGGGAAACACCTCATCCTCGCCGACGATCACCCCGGCGACCGAAATGCGATAGACATTGCCCGGCAACGACAGATCGTCGGTCACTTTCACCGGCGGGACGACGAAGCCGAGTTCCTTCGACAATTGGCGGCGGATGCCGGTGATGCGCGTCATCAGCGGCGAACCCTTGCGCTCGTCGACGAGCGGGACGAGCGCATAGCCGATTTCGAGCTGGCAGGCGCTGGCTTCGCTGACCTCGGCCCATTCGATGCGCGACGGGTCGGGCGTCGCCGCCGCGGGTTCGGGCGTCGCGGCAACGGCCGCTTCGGCGCGGCGGAGCTGCCAGCCGATCAAAAAGCAGACCGCCGACGCCGGAAGGATCAGCAGCTGCGGCATCGCGGGAACGAGGCCGAGGATGAACAGGATGCCGCCGACCGCGATCCAGATGTGCGGCGAAGCGAACTGGCTGCCGATCTGGCCGCTGAGGTCGAAGGGCGACGCGACGCGCGTGACGATTGCCGCCGCGGCAATCGACAGCAGCAGCGCGGGGATCTGCGCGACGAGCGCGTCGCCGATCGCCAGCGTGATATAGGTGCTGCCGGCCTCCGAGAGGCTGAGGCCATGGCTGAAGACGCCAAGGATCAGCCCGCCGACGATGTTGACGAACAGGATCAGCAGCCCGGCGACCGCATCCCCCTTCACGAACTTCGACGCACCGTCCATCGACCCGTAGAAGTCGGCTTCGGTGCCGATTTCGATGCGGCGCGCCTTCGCTTCTTCGGGGGTGAGCAGCCCGGCGTTCAGATCGGCGTCGATCGCCATCTGCTTGCCGGGCAGCGCGTCGAGCGTGAAACGCGCGGAAACTTCGGAGACGCGTCCCGCGCCCTTGGTGATGACGATCAGGTTGATGATCATCAGCACGACAAAGACGAACAGGCCGACGACATAATCGCCGCCGATCAGCACCTGGCCGAACGCTTCGATGACATGCCCCGCCGCCGCGGTGCCTTCATGACCGTGGACGAGCACGACGCGCGTCGATGCGACGTTGAGTGCGAGGCGAAACAGTGTCGCGAGCAGGAGCACGGTCGGAAAAGCCGAAAAATCGAGCGGTTTCGACGCCTGAAGCGCAACCATCAGGATGAGCAGGCTGATCATGATGTTCGCGACAAAGCTGATGTCGAGGATCAGCGGCGACACGGGGATCACCATCAGCGCGACGAGGATCAGCATCGCCGCGGGCAGCGCCGACACGCCCGCGATGCGGCCGATGTTGCGAAGGTCGAACCCCGCGGTCATGCCGCGCCTCCCGAAAGCGAGGCGAGACGCCGATAGGCGTCGGCGGCAAAGCCCATCGAGAGTTTCCGGGGCATCGGCTGGATATCCATCATTTGCAGTGGAGGTCGCCCCGCGCCGTTCGCGACGCCGCTTGCGCTGCGCATCTCGGCGCGCCAGCCGAGCGGGGCCAGGGGTTTCAGATTGTCGGTCTTGCCGCCGTCTTCGAGCTTGGCGCGAAAACGGTCGCGGATCTCGGCAAGGCTGCGCATATTGCCGTCGGCGGTGTAAAAGACCGAGCGATTGGCCGCGGCCGCTTCGGGCATCATCGTCGCGCCGGGCTGGTCGGGATTGGCGGCGAGCGCGGTCAGGAAACGCGCGGCGCCCGCCGACCCCAGGAAATGCGCAAGATAAAGGTCGACGGGTTCGACGCTGCGCCCGATCCGGCTTTCCAGATAGGCGCGATTGTCGCCGGTCAGCGCCGCCGCCATGCTCGATGCGGCGTCGGGATCGTCGCGCAGCGCAAAAATCTGGTCGCGCAGCACCGGGTCGGCGACCGACAGCCGCCCCGACGCATCGCGCGTGATCGCGTCGGCGGCCCAGGCGAGGCCATGGCTGGCGCCATGACGCTCGAGCGTCGCGAGCCACGTCTGCCTGGTGAACTGATAGAGTCCGCGCGCCGACGAGGTCGACGCTCTGGCGGTCGGATTATAGCCGCTCTCGACCCGCGCGACGTCGACCAGATAGTCGAAGTCAATCCCCGTGCGCGCCGCCGCGCGCTGCACCGCGTCGAGGACGGGGGCAGCGATGCGGGCGGGGTCCTGGGGTCGGTTGATTGCGTTCATTGTCCTGGTTCCGCTGGTTCAGCAGACCCAAAGCAATCATCGTGCCACTTTCCCAAAAGCGGCAATTTAGCAATTTTATCTCAATAGCTTAGGGCGATTCCGCCCGACCGGGCGCCGCGGATGTCATGGTTTCTGTCAATCCGCTGACGGGTCCAGTCCTTCAATATGTTGACGCGCATCGCGGCGGCTTCGAGCTGGCCGAGCGTCTGGGCGATCAGTGCGCGCGCGCGATGCTCGCTCCCGGCGGGCACAGGCGCGCCGCGCAGCAGGATCACCGCCGTCGCCAGATCCTCGGTCGCGGCGATGATCGCGCCCGCGTCATGGCCGTCGAGCGCGTCGATCAGCGCATGGAGCCGCGCCTGCACCTCGTCCATCGCCGCCAGCATCATTCGGTACCGCGACCGTGAAAGTCCAGCATCGCGCTGGCGATGATCGCCGGGTGGACGCCGTAATTGCCGCTGTCGATCGCGGTGCGCAATGCCGCGACGCGCGCGACGTCCACCGGCGGCGGCTGGTCGGCGAGGCTGGTCGACAGGCGCGTCAAGCGCGCGGCGGGCAGATTATCCTGCACCGCCTGTATCCCTGCGGGCGCGCGCGCCGATGCGGTCGCTTCGCTGGCGACGCGGCGCAGCGGGCCGGTGCGGGCGACGCCGCCAACGGGTCCGATCTTGCTGTCACCCGACATAAAGGCCTCCATCGGGCGCCGTCGGAAAAGTGACGACGCGCTTCACAAAGGCTTTAACGGCGCATCGGCACGTGGATTAAGCGCGGCCGACGGTAAAAAGAAAAGAAAGAAAAGAAAGACCCGGCCGCGTCGGAAAGCCGACGGCGACCGGGCGGTGTGGACGGGGAGCGCGCGCTCAATTGTCGATGCGTGCGGCGCCGGGACCCGTGACGGTGGCGGTCAGCGTCGATTTGGGGTCGCTGCCGCGCAGCGCGATCGTTTCGCCGACACGGCCATCCTCGACCGCGATTGCGGCATAACTGATCGAATAGCTCGGCGTGTCGATCGATACGCGGACATTGTCGCCGCGGCGGACGACCGGTGCGCTCGGCGCCGGTCGCGCGAAAGGCGCGGTGGCGGGCAATGCGGCGCCCGCGCCACCCGTCATGGCGACGCGCAACCGCCAGCCAAGCGGGGCGCAGCGAACCGCGAGCGTGTTGGCGTCGATCGCGCTGACAGTGGCGGGTTCGGGACACCGCGCCAGCTTGATGCGGCGGTCGATCGGCACGGCGGTGCGGCCGAGCGCGCTGGCGACCGTCGCGGTCAGCGCGTCGATCGCCTGCCAGTCCTCGATGGCGGGCTGGGCTTCGGCGGCCAGCGGGGCGAGTCCGGCGCACACGGCAAGCGCTGCGGAAAGTCGGCGGGACATGGTTCGTCTCCTTCGATGCGAAAGGCTCGCCCGACAATGTGCACAAACTGTGCCAGCCGCGGCGCGGCGCGGCCTTGGGCCGGGCATGAAGCGGACACGTCGATTTTTTGACGACGCGTGCCGGACAAGGGTGAAGATGAACATTATACGTTTGAAAAATAATCAAAAATAATGATTGGCACAACCGTTGCATATCCCTTGGGTGTTTCCGTGCGTCCGCGCCAGTCGGCCGGTCGGCGGCAAGCAAGGGAATGTGATGATGGCATCCGAGAAACTCTTTGGCCTGCATGCGACGGCGCTCCAGCTGCGCAGCCAGCGCATGATGATGCTCGCGTCGAACATCGCGAACGCTGCGACGCCGGGTTACAAGGCGCGCGACATCGACTTTGCAAAGGCGCTCGACCTCGCGCAGCCGGGTCAGTCGACCGAGGGCGCGGTCGCCTATCGCGTGCCCGTCCAGGCGTCGCTCGATGGCAATACCGTCGAAATGGCGACCGAGCAGACGGCCTATGCCGAAAATGCGCTCGCCTATCGATCGAGCCTCGCCTTTCTGAGCGGCCGCATCAACACGCTGTCGCGCGCGCTGAAGGGCGAATGACGATGAACGGCAGTTTTTCCGTCTTCGACATCAGCGGCCGCGCCATGTCGGCACAGCTCGTGCGGCTTAACACCACCGCGTCGAACCTCGCCAATGCGGGGACGGTCGCGGGCAGCGAGGCAGGCGCCTTTCGTTCGCTGAAGCCCGTCTTTCGCACGGTGATGGACGATCATGGCCGCGCGACGGTGCAGATCGACCAGATCACGACTTCGAAAATGGCGCCGTCGAAGCGCCACGATCCGTCGAACCCGCTCGCCGACGCCGACGGCAATGTCTGGGAAGCCGCGGTCGATAGCGCCGCCGAGCTGGTCGAGATGGTCGAAACCGCGCGCCAGTATCAGAACAATGTCCAGGTCCTCGAAACCGCGAAGGGCCTGATCAACGAAACCCTGAGGATGGGACAGTAAGATGAGCGTCAACGGCATCACCAACAACAATCCCGTGTTCCATCCGCCAGGCACCAGCCAGCAGATGGGCCAGAGCGACTTCCTGCGTCTGATGACCGCGCAGCTGTCGCAGCAGGATCCCTTCAACCCCGTCGACAACACCGAGATGGTTGCGCAGATGGCGCAATTTTCCAGCCTCGCCGGGATCAGCGAGACGAACAATGCGCTCGCGCAGATTTCGGAGCAGCTTGCGACGCAGACGCAGCTGCTTCGGGACATCAAGGCCGCCACCCCGGCCCCTACCCCTGCAGAATAAGGATACGCCCATGTCTTTCTATACCTCGCTTTCCGGCCTCAAGGCATCGCAGACCGACATGTCGGTCATCTCGAACAATATCGCCAACGCCGGCGCGGTCGGCTTCAAGCGCAGCAAGGCGCAGTTCGGCGACATTTTCGCCTCGTCGCCGACGCAGTCGACGAAGATGATCGCCGGACAGGGGACGCGGCTTAACGGCATCACCCAGCAGTTCACGCAGGGTTCCTATGAATCGAGCGAAAAGACGCTCGACCTTGCGATCGTCGGCGAAGGGCTGTTCATCGTGAAGGGCGAGCCGCCGCGCGAACAGGTCGCCTATACGCGCAACGGTTCGTTCGAGCCGACCCCCGACGGCAAGGTCATCGACACGACGGGCGCGACGCTGCAACTGCTGCCGGTCGATGCCGCGGGCAATGTCACCGACAATACGCTCGCGGGCACCTTCGATTTCCAGCTGCCCGCAGGCGCGCCGTCCGACCCGACGTCGGCGCTGGTGAATGTTACCATCGGCCTCGACGGCCTGGTCACCGCGACCTTTGCCAATGGCGAGGACCAGATTCTCGGCAAGGTGGCGATGGCGACCTTTCCCACCATGTCGGGGCTGCGCCCGACGGGCGATGCGCACTGGCAGTCGACGGGTGAAAGCGGCCCGCCGACGATCGACGCGGCGACCAACGGCCCGATGGGCGCGATCCGTTCGGGCGCGCTCGAACGATCGAACGTCGACATTACCGAGGAGCTGGTGATGCTGATGGCGGCGCAGCGCAATTTCCAGGCGAATGCCAAGGCGATCGAGGGCGCGTCGCAGCTGACCCAGACGATCATCGGCATGCGCTGATGCTGCGCTGACCGGCAACCGCCAGGAGCAAGCCGATGGACCGCCTTATCTACACCAGCCTCTCCGCGATGCGCGGCAGCATGGCGCGGCAGACGGCGATCGCCAACAATCTGGCGAACGCGCAGACGCCGGGCTTTCGCGCCGACATGGCGAGCGCGCAGTCGCTGTGGCTCGACGGCTCCGGCCTCGACGCGCGCGCCATGGCGTCCGAAGAGGTGCTCGGCGCCGACATGAAGGCGGGCACCGTCACCGCGACCGGCCGCGACCTTGACATCGCGATGCAGGGCGACGCGCTGCTCGTCGTCCAGGCCAGCAATGGCGAGGAGGCTTATACGCGGCGCGGCGACCTGCAGGTTTCGCCGAGCGGCCTCCTCACCACCGGCGACGGCCACCCCGTCCAGGGCGGCCAGGGGCCGGTGACGATCCCCCCCGCCGACGCGATCAGCATCGACCAGCAGGGCCGGGTGTGGATCGTGCCGCAGGGCGGCGATCCCGAAAACCCGCAGGAGGTCGATCGGCTGCGGCTCGCGACCCCCGCGGGATCGGAGATTGCAAAAGGCCTCGACGGCCTGTTCCGCGTGAAGGGTGGCGGCATCCTGCCCGACGACCCCGAAGCGCGCCTGCTCACGCGCTCGATCGAAGGATCGAACGTCACCGCCACCGCTGCGCTCGTCGAGATGATCGAGGCGAGCCGCAGCTGGGACACGCAATTGAAGATGATCGGCGACGTGCGCGACATGGACAGCGCGACCGCCAATCTGATGCAGCTTCCCCGTTAAGGAGATAGAGAGATGAGCCTCGGCGCCTTGCACGTCGCACGAACCGGTCTGGATGCGCAAAGCTTCCGCATGCAGGTGATCGCGAACAACCTCGCCAACGTCAACACCACGGGCTTCAAGCGCGACCGCGCGAGCTTCGAGACATTGAGCTATCAGTTGATGACGCAGGCGGGCGCGCCGTCGACCGCGGAAAACCGCTATGCGACGGGCCTGAACCTCGGCACCGGCGTCGCGTTGAACGGCACTGCGCGCATCGACACGCAGGGAACGTTCCAGACGACGGGCAACGGGCTGGACGTCGCGATCGACGGCGCCGGCTATTTCCAGGTCGAACTGCCCGACGGGCGCATCGGCTATACCCGCGCGGGCAATTTCGGCCGCGCCCCCGACGGCACGATCGTGACCTCCGACGGCAAACCGCTGACCCCCGCGATCCAGATTCCCGAAGACGCCAGCAATGTGTCGATCGGGCTCGACGGCACTGTTTCGGCGACCGCCGCCGACGGCACCGCGCTCGAACTCGGCCGCATCGAGATCGCGCGCTTCGCCAACCCGGCCGGGCTCCAGGCGATCGGCGGCAACATGCTCGTCGAAACGCAGGCATCGGGCGCCCCGCTCGTCGGCGGCGCGGGCGAGGAAGGGCGCGGCACGCTGCGCGGCGGGATGCTCGAAGGATCGAATGTCAATGTCGTCGAAGAGCTTGTCGACATGATCGAAACGCAGCGCGCCTATGAGGTCAATTCCAAGATGATCTCGGCCACCGACGAGATGATGAAAAATGCGGCGCAGACTCTCTGAACTGGCGCTGCTGATCCTCGCGCTCGCGCCCGTCACGGCGCAGGCGAAGGACAAGCTGCCGCCCGACGCCTTTGCGGCGACGCTGCCGCCGCCGCCTCCGCCGCCGGTGGCGAACGGTTCGATCTTTCAGGGCGCCTATGTGCCGCTGACGTCGGGCGGGCGCGCGGGCGCGGTCGGCGACATCGTCACGATCCAGCTCGTCGAGCGCACCGCGGCAACGAAAAGCAACGCCGCGGGCACGCAGCGCGACGGCAGCATCGGTCTCAACCCGCCGACCACCGGCCCGCTCGCCTTCTTCGACCCCAGCGACATCGGCATGGGCGGCGGCCAGCAGTTCAAGGGCAAGGGCGAAGCGTCGCAATCGAACGCGCTGTCGGGCGAGATCAGCGTGACCGTCGCTGCCGTCTATCCCAACGGCACGATGCTGGTGAAGGGCGAGAAGTTCCTGACGCTCAATCGCGGCGACGAGCGGGTCCAGATTTCGGGCATCGTGCGCGCCATCGACATCAGCCCCGACAATCGCATCCTTTCGACGCGCGTTGCCAATGCGACGATCCGCTACGTCGGCAAGGGCGAGATTGCGCGCGCCAGCCGCCAGGGCTGGCTGCAACGCTTTTTCTCGATCATCAGCCCCTTTTAGGACCGAGGACATATCCGTGACCCAGCGTTCGACCCTTCTCACCCTTTTGGCGTTCGTCGTCGCGAGCTTTGCCTTTGCGGCGCCCGCCTATGCCGAGCGAATCAAGGATATGGGCCAGTTTCAGGGCCTGCGCGCCAACCAATTGACGGGCTATGGCATCGTCGTCGGGCTTGCGGGCACGGGCGATGACAGCCTCGACTATTCGACGCTGGGGATGAAGGGTGCGGTGTCGCGCTTCGGCCTTACCCTGCCGCCGGGGGTCAATCCCGCGCTCAAAAATGCCGCGGCGGTGATGATCACCGCCGAGTTGCCGCCCTTTGCCAAGCCCGGCCAGCGGCTCGACATCACCGTGTCGGCGATCGGCAAGGCGAAGTCCCTGCGCGGCGGCACGCTCGTGCTCGCGCCGCTCTATGGCGCCGATGGACAGATTTACGCGATGGCGCAGGGTAATCTGGTGATCGGCGGGCTCGGTGTCGACGCCGCCGACGGGTCGAAGCTGACGGTCAATGTGCCGTCGAGCGGCCGGATCGCGGCCGGCGCGACGGTCGAGCGCGCGGTCGACACCGGCTTTGCGACGAGCGACTGGCTGACCTTCAACCTGCACCAGTTCGACGCGACCAATGCGAAGCGCGTCACCGACGCGATCAACGCCGACATTCCGGGCAGCGCGTCGATGATCGACGGCGCCAGCATCGCGATCCGTGCCGCGGGCAATGGCGATGAACGGATGCGGTTGATGTCGCGGATCGAAAATCTGACCGTCACGCGCGCCGAGCCACCTGCCAAGGTCATCGTCAACGCGCGCACCGGCACGGTCGTCATCAACGGCGCGGTCCGCGTCGGCACCGCCGCGGTCAGCCACGGCAAGCTCACCGTGTCGGTCAGGGAATCGCCGATGGTCGTGCAGCCCGCGCCGTTCAGCCGCGGCGAAACCGCGATCGAACCGTCGAGCGAAATCGAGGTGGCGGAGGAGTCGCGACCCGCTTTCCTGATCAAGCCCAATGCCTCGCTCTCCGATCTGGTCGATTCGATCAACCGGCTCGGCGTTCCCCCCGGCGACCTGGTCGCCATCCTCGAGGCGCTGAGCCAGGCCGGCGCACTCACAGCAGAGCTGGTGATCATATGACGAGCCCCATTTCTTCCCTTTCGGCGTCGCCTGCCCCCGCGGCTGCGGGGGGCGGCGACGGCGGGCTGCGCAAGGCGGCCGAAGCGTTCGAGGCGGTGATCCTGCGCCAGCTGATGGCGTCGATGCGGCAGGCGAAACTCGGCGACGACATCTTCGGGTCGAGCGCGACCGACAATTTCCGCGAAATGGCCGATGCGCGCACCGCCGACAGCCTGGCCGCGATGCGCCAGTTCGGCATCGCCGACTTGGTCGAACGGCAGTTTCGCAGCCGCGTTGGCGGAGGCATGCAATGAGCGACCTGCTCGGCATCGGCTACAGCGGGCTCAAGGCCTATTCGCGCGCGCTGTCGACAATCGGCGACAATATCGCCAATGCCCAGACGCCCGGATATGCACGTCGTCGCCTTGAGATGATGGAGGCGGTCGGCGGCGGCAATTCGATCTTCTACCGCGGCAGCACCCACCCCGGCGGCGTCGATATTCGCGGTCTCGACCGCTCGGTCGACCAGTGGCTGATCGCGGATTCGCGGCTGACTTCGGGCGATGCCGAGCGCGCGGCGGCCCGGCTCGACTGGCTCGGCAAGGTGGAGGGCGCGCTCAGCGACGAAACCAACGGGATCAAGACCGCGCTCACGACGCTCTTCACCACCGCCGACCAGCTCACCGCCGACCCCGCGAACCGGACGCTCCGCGCGCAGTTCCTGCAAGCCGTCGACGATGTGGCGTCGGGTTTTCGCACTGCCGCCGATCAGCTTGCAGGCATGAGCGAGGGGATATCGGGCGCCGCGGCGAGCGCGGTCAGCGACTTCAACGCCAATCTGGGCGCGCTTGAACAAATCAACATCGGGCTGCGCAAGGCGCGGCCGGGGTCGACCAACGAAGCGAGCCTGCTCGACGAGCGCGACCGGCTTCTCGATCGATTGTCGTCGCAGGCGGGCGTCAGCGCGACCTTCGATGCCAATGGCGCTGTGACGCTCCGCGCCGCAGGGACGGGCGATCTGCTCGTCGGTGGCGGCGTGGTTACGCCGATCGCCGTTACCACCGCGCCTGACGGCCGCCTGTCGTACAGCATCGGCGGCGCGCCGCTCGCGATTTCGACCGGCGCGCTTGCCGGATTGGCCGAGGGTGCGAACCACGTGGCCGACCAGCGCGCCGCGCTGGACACGATGGCGACCGACTTCGCGGCGCAGCTCAATGCCGCACACCAGGCGGGCATCGATGCGGGGGGCAATCCGGGACAACCGCTGTTCACCGGGGCAAGCGCGGCGACCTTGACCGCCGCGCCGCTGACGCCCGATCAGGTCGCCGCCGCCGATGCGTCGGGCGGCAACGGCAATATGCTGGCGTTCGGCGCGATGCGCGGCGCGAACGATCCCGAAGCGCGCTGGTCGGGACATATGGCGACGCAGGCACAGGCAGTCGCGGCAGCGCGCGCGCACGATGCCGCTGCGACGACGCGCGCCGACGCGGCCGCTGCGGCGCGCGACAGCGTCAGCCAGGTCGATCTCGACACCGAAGCGGCCGAACTGTTGCGGTTCCAGCAAGCCTATTCGGCGGCCGCGCGCACGATCCAGGTCGCGCGCGAAACCATGCAAACGCTCTTGAGCTCGCTTTAAGGAAGGTCCGGGACGATGATCAACGCCGTCGGCAATCGCATGACGCGCGAAATCGCGCGCCAACAAAGCCTTGCGGACCAGCTCGAGCGGACGCAGATCCAGATTTCGGGCGGCAAGAAACTGTTGCGCATGTCCGACGATCCGGTCGCGGCGCGGCGGATCGCGACGATTGGCACGACGCAGGCCAGCATGACCGCGTGGGCAGCAAACGTCAATTCGGCCGCCGCGCTCGTGTCGCAGGCCGATGGCGTCATGAAGTCGGTCGGCGATCTGATGACGCGCGCGCGCGAACTGACGCTCGCCGCGGTCAGCGAGTCCGCCAACCCGGCCGACCGCGCGACGATCGCCGCCGAACTCTCGACGATCGCCGACGAGATCGACGCGCTGGCCGCGTCGCGCGATTCGAATGGCGAGCCATTGTTTGCGGCGGGGCCGGCGCGTGTGATGCGTTTCGACGCCGACCTCAGCTTCGCGCCCGTCCCGTCGGCGGCCGACGTGTTCGTCCTTGGTGGCAACAGCCTGTCGACGGGGATTCGTGACGCTGCGGCCGCGGTCGTCGCGGGCGACACGGCGGCGATGAACCTGTCGCTTGGGACGCTTGCGGCGTCGATCAGCCATGTCGCCGACGCACATGCCGCGATCGGCCTGGCGGGCGGGCGACTAGACCGCATCGGCGACGGGCTGGCGGCGCGCGGGATCACCCTCAAGGACGAACGTTCGATCGTCGAGGATACCGACCTGACCGTCGCGATCGCCGAGCTCCATGCCCAGGAACTGACGCTCAATGCCGCACAAGCGGCCTTTGCCAAGATCAACCGGCAGACCTTGTTCGATCTTTTGCGCTGAGCGCGCTCAATATCGCGGCCACGCTGCCGTTAAACATCAAGACGTCCTTTGGATTTGCGGGTGGCCGGTGATGTCCGGTGCCCGATTGGAGTGGCCTGCGCATGTTTCCCGTTATCGGCATCGTCGTTCTGATCCTGCTGGTGTTCGGGGGTTTTGCGCTGACCGGCGGCAATCTCGGCCCCGTCCTGCATGCGCTGCCGCACGAAATGCTCATCATCGGCGGCGCCGCGCTCGGCTCGCTCATCATCGGCAATTCGGGCGCCGATCTGAAGGCGCTCGCGGGCGGCCTCGGCAAGGTGTTCAAGGGGCCGCAGTATAAGAAACAGGATTATCTCGACTGCATCCTGCTCGTTTCGTCGCTGATGAAGATGATGCGCACCGAAGGGCCCGTCGCGGTCGAACCGCATATCGAGGATCCGAAAAACTCCGCGATTTTCCAGCAATATCCCAAGCTGTTGAAGGACGATACGCTCGTCCACCTGATCTGCGACACACTGCGTCTCGTCGTCGTTTCGTCGGGCACGCTCGACCCCCACGCTGTCGAGGAGGTCATGGACAACGCCCTGAAAAATCACCACCATCATAGCATGAGGCCCGCCGAGGGGCTGCAAAGCCTGGCCGATGCGTTGCCCGCGCTCGGCATCGTCGCCGCGGTGCTCGGCGTCGTCAAGACAATGGGTTCGATCGACAAGCCGCCCGAAATCCTTGGCGCGATGATCGGCTCGGCGCTTGTCGGCACCTTTCTGGGCGTGCTGCTTGCCTATGGCCTTGTCGGACCCTTTGCAACGCGCGCCAAGGCGGTGATCGAAAGCGACGGCGCTATCTATCATACGGTGAAGCAACTCATCATCGCCTCGCTCCACGGCCATCCGCAGCCGCTGGTGATCGAGGCCGCACGTTCGGGCGTCGATCATCATAACCAGCCGAGCTTTGCCGAGGTCTTTGACGGGATGCGGGGCCGCTGATGGCCGCGCGGCCCAATACGCCGATCCGCCCGATCATCGTCAAAAAGGTGATCGAGGCCGGGCATGGCGGCCATCATGGTGGCGCGTGGAAGGTCGCCTATGCCGACTTTGTCACGGCGATGATGGCCTTTTTCCTGCTCATGTGGCTGCTCGGCGCGACCAACGAAAAACAGCGCAAGGCGCTCGCCGACTATTTCGCGCCGACGATCGTGCAGAGCAAGCAGGACACTGCGGGTTCGAACGGCCTGTTCGGCGGCGATTCGCTGGTGTCGGTCGATAAATATCCGCACGGCGCGGCGCAGACGGGAACGCGCGCGATGACGATCCCGCGCGATGCGGTGGGCGGCCCGCGCGAGGCATCGGGGCGCGAGCGCGAGGCCGAGTCGAAGCGGTTGAGCCTGCTCGCGCAGGCGATGAAGGACCGCGTCCTGAGCAAGGGCGACCTCAAGCGGCTGGCGCGCAACCTGCACTTTACCGAGACGATGGAGGGGCTGCGCATCGACATCGTCGACGACGCGGACTTTTCGATGTTTGCGCTCGGCACCAGCCAACTCACCCCGGCCGGCGCCAAATTATTTGCCGAAATCGCGGTGCCGATTGCCGAGGCGCCCAACCAGCTGATGATCCGCGGCCATACCGACGCCGCGCCCTGGTCGGCGAAATCGGGAACGAACAACTGGCGCCTGTCGGTCGACCGGGCCGAAGTGACGCGCCATTATCTCGAGTTCCGGGGCATTGAATCGAATCGCTTTGCACGAATCGAAGGGGTTGCCGATCGCGAACCCTATGTTCCCTCGGATCGATTCGACCCGCGCAACCGGCGCATCTCGATCACGCTCGGCTGGCGCTCGGCAAGGAATTAGCGCCAGTTTGGCAGCATATCGGAGATGGTTAACGCAGAAGCGTCGAAGATACTGCCAGTTTGGCAATAATCTTTATTTTTGAATGACTTAATGACCACGCGATAAGCTTTTGTTTACCAGTTTCCTCAATTTCTGGGGCCATCGAAGGGGCGCCGAGCGGGCGGCGCGATGGAGACCAGAATGACCGTGGGGCACAAGGAACAAGTGGCGCTCGAAGCGTCGATCATCGGGACAAGCGAAGGCGCGGCGCGGCTGCGCGAAATGATCCGCCGCGTGGCGCGGTCGAACGCGTCGGTCATGCTTTGCGGTCCCTCGGGGTCGGGCAAGGAACTGGTGGCGCGGGCGATCCACCACGAAAGCGCCCGGGCGGGCAACGCCTTTTCGGCGATCAATTGCGGCGCGATCCCCGGCGAACTTATCGAATCCGAACTGTTCGGGCATGAAAAGGGCAGCTTCACCGGCGCCCATGCCCGCCGCATCGGCCATTTCGAGGCGAGCGAAGGCGGCACAATCTTCCTCGACGAAATCGGCGACATGCGCTTCGACATGCAGGTCAAACTGCTGCGCGTGCTGGAAGACCGGACAATCGTCCGCGTCGGGTCGAGCGAGGTAAAGCCCATCGACGTGCGCGTCATTTCGGCGACGCACCAGGATCTCGGCGCCGCGATCGCCGAAGGCAAATTCCGCGAAGACCTGTTCTTCCGGCTCGGCGTGGTTGTGCTTCAGGTCCCCAGCCTGGCGAGCCGCGCCGAGGATATTCCCGCGCTTATCCGCCATTTCCAGCGCAAGATGCCCGCCGATGCCAAGTGCCGCTTCGACGCCGGTGCGATGGCGACGCTGATGCAGCATCGCTGGCCGGGCAATGTGCGCGAACTCAGAAACTTCGTCGAACGCGCCAGCGTCCTCCACGGCGGCGAGACGCTTGATGCGCAGGACGTCGCGATGCTCCTGAACCCCACCGCAGCGCTGGCACCGCGGCCCGCTGTCCCCACCAGCGCCGCCGCGGTGCCGGTCCGCCCGAACGATTCCGCCGCTCCGCTGCCTGCGGCGGCTGTGGCCAAGACGCCGGCACCGGGCCGACCGATCGACCTCAAGCGCGAGATCGAGACGATCGAACTTGAACAAATCCACGTCGCGCTCGACCTCGCCGACGGCATAATTTCGGAGGCCGCGCGCCTCTTGACGCTGAAGCGCACGACACTGATCGAAAAGATGCGCAAATATGGGGTCTATCAACAGGCTGCCTGACGGTCTGTTCGAAGCAGGTTTCAGCACCCGCTGAAAAAAGGGAGCTCTGGTCCGCTCCTGAACCACCCGGCCGCCCGTCCCCACCCAGGGCGGCCGGGTACCCAGCGGGTTTTCGACGAAAGGAAACCGGCCCGCCCTTCTTGCGAAGGGTGGGCCGGTGCCGTTTCGCGAAAGCGGGAAAAGCGTCAGCGAAGCTGCCGCCAGGCGGCGCTGATCGTCTTGATGCCCTCGAGCAGTTCGGCAAGCGCATCGGCGCTGTTCGTCGCCACGGCGTCGTCAAGCTTGCGCCGCATACTGCGGTAGACGCGCGACAGCGCCGCCGCGACGTCGCCGCCCTTGTCGTGGTCGAGATTGACGTCGAGCCCGATCAGGATCGTGCGTGCGCGGTGCGCGGGTTCGGTGGCCGATATGCGCTGCCCCTGCCGCACCATCGCCGCGAGCACGCCGACCGCGGTTTCGAGTTCGTCATAGAGCATCGTCACCAGCTCGACGGGGTCGGCGGCGGCGGCGCGGCTTTCATTCTGCAACCGGCGATAAAGCCCGGTTGCCCGGACGGTCGATGCGGTGGCGGTCACGGCGGTCCTCGGAATCCAGTCTAGTCGTTGCCCTGGCTGGTCCAGAGCTTGATCTGTTGTTCGAGATAGGATTGCGTCGCCTTGAACGCCGCCAGCTTGGCTTCGAGCGCGCCATATTGCTTCTCGAGCCGCGCCCGATAGGCGTCTTCGCGCTCCTCGACCTTCGCGAGCCGGTCGGCGAGGCTTTTCTGCTTGTCGGCGAGCGAGCGCGAGACGCGGTCGATCGCGCCATTGGCGCCGACGGCCTTGTCGCGGATCGCATCGAGCGCAAAGGCGATGCCGGGATCGGTCGTTTCGTTGTGCGTCGCGTCGCGGCGGGGATTGAACAGGGCTTCGACAGCACCGGCGTCGGTTTCCAGCGCCTTGTCGAGCTTGGCGTTATCGACCGACAGCAGCCCTTCCTTGGTCACCGACAGGCCGATGTCGGACAGCTGGTTGATGCTGTCGTGGCTCGAAATTACCTGGTGGATCAGACCGCCGAGCTCGCGTTCGAGTTCGCGCAGCGAGGTCGTTGCGCCGGGCAGGTTGGAAGCCGCGGTGAGACTGGCCTTGAGCTGGTTGTAGACGGCCACGAAATCGCCCACCGTCTGCTTGATCATGTCGAGCGGGCGGCTCGCGCCGATGTCGACGGGCTGGCCGGGAGCCGCCTTTTTCAGCGTCAGCGACATGCCGGGAACAACATCGTCGACGATATTGGTCGCGCGGCTGAAGGCGATGCCGTCGATCGTGAACTCGGCGTCGGTGGCGCTCTGGCCCAGCGTCATGCCGCCATCGGTGGCAAAGGCGGCGAGCCCCGGATCGGCGCCGGCATCGGCGGTGAGGGTGAAGCCATTGGCCTCGCCCGTCGGGCCCTTGAGGATCAGCCGGTGGCCGCCCTCGTCGGCGATGATCGAAGCGGTGACGCCCGCGCCGCTCGCGTTGATCGCATCGGCAAGCCCGTCGAGGCTGTTGTTGGTCGGGTCGATCGTGATCGCCTGCGCGACGCCGCCGACGGTCAGCGTCATCGTTCCCGTGCCGATCGCGGCGGTGCGATCGGCGACGACGCCCGAATAATTGGTCTGCGCGCGCGCAAGCTGGTTCACCACGACGGTCGCGGCAAAGCTGTCGGCCGACAGGCCCGCGCGGCTCGTCGCGCCGAGCACGCTGTCGTCGGACACGGTCGGTGTGCTGCGCAGCGTCCCGTCGCCGATCATCTGGCTGAGGGAATCGGCAAATCCGTCGAGGTCGGCGCGCGCCTTCGCCACCGCGCTGATCCGCGTCTGGTTCGCCTGTGTCAATTCGGTAAGTCGGGCAATTTTGGGTTGGCGCGATGCGTTCGACAGGTCGTCGACCAGCTTTGGAATGTCGATGCCCGACCCGAAGCCCAGGCTGCTGGCGATGGAATTGACCATGGCGAAATATCCTTCGCACTTCTTAACGGCAGCGCGCGAGCGATCTTAAGCCTGACGCCGCCCTTCAGGGTCGAAACGGTGCGAAGGCGGCACATCGACCGCGGGCGGCGCGATGCCGTCGGCGACCGCGCGTTCGAGCTGGAAGACAAAGGCGAGCACGGTCGCGACCGCGACGAACAATTCTTCGGGGATGGTGCGGCCGGCGCGCGCGGTGAAATAGATGGCGCGGGTCAGCTGCGGATATTCGAGCAGCGGGACATTGGCGGCGCGCGCGAGTTCGCGGATCGACAGCGCGACGTCGCCGCGCCCGCGCGCGACGACGACCGGCGCGGCGTCGGTCCCCGGACGATAGCGCAGCGCGACCGAAAAATGTGTGGGGTTGGTGAGCACGACGGTCGCCTCGGACACTGCCTTGCGTGCCGATCCGCTCAAAATCTCGTGCGCGCGCTGGCGCTGCGCCTGCTTGAGTTCGGGCGCGCCGTCGGACTGGCGCATCTCTTCCTTCACCTCCTGCTTGCTCATCATCAGCCTTTTGTTCCGCTGGAACCATTGCACCGGCACGTCGATCAGCGCGATGAGCACCAGCCCGCCGGCGAGCGCGAGCATCGCATGGCCGATCGCCTTGCCCGCGAGGCCGACGGCGCCGATCAGGTCGGCTCCGGCCATTGACATGATCGCAGGCAGGCTGCGTGCGACGAGCCAGTAGCCTATGCCGCCCAGCAGGATGACCTTGGCTATGGCCTTGGCCAGCTCGGTCGCGCCCTGCATTCCGAACATGCGCTTGAGCCCGCTCATCGGGTTGATGCGGCTGCCCTTGAAATGAAGCGCCTTGCCGCGCCAGCCCATGGAGCCGAGCATGGCGGGGCCTGCGAGTGCGGCGCCGAGCGCCAGCGCGAACAGGCTGGCGAGCGGCAGCAGGATTTCGGCGCCGCTGCGCATCAGCGCCTCGCCCGGCGCGAAATCGGCGACGTCGGCGGCGGTCAGGGTGAGGCCGCGGCGCACCAGATCGCCCGCCGACTGCACGAACCAGCCGCCCGCGGCGACGATCCACCCGGCGGCGGCGAGCATCATCAGCGCGGTCGCAAGCTCGCGCGACATCAGCACATCGCCCTCGCGCATCGAATCGGCGCGCTTCTTGGCCGTCGGCTGTTCGGTTTTCTGGTCCTTGTCGGCGCCCTCGGCCATGGTTCAGATGCCCGCGACCATGCGCGCGGCGTCGAGCGCGTCGGAGAGAATACGCGCGATCGCCTCGGCCATCGCGGGCGTCGCGACGCCGAGCAGCACGATCCCGGCGAGCAATGTCGCGGGGATGCCGACCGCGAACAGGTTGAGCGCGGGCGCCGAACGGCCGATCACGCCCATGATGATCTGGACGAGGATCAGCACGAACCCCACGGGCATGGCGATCGTCAGCGCGGCGGCGAACATCAGGCTGCCGAAGCGGATCACGCCGCCAAGCGCATCCCACGACGGAAAGGCATTGCCGGGGGGGAGGGCGGTGTAGCTGCCGACTATGATGTCGATGAGCAGCAGGTGGCCGTCGGCGGCGAGGAAGAGCGCGGTGGCGAGCATCGCGAGGAACTGCCCGATCGCCGAACTCGACGCGCCGCTGAGCGGATCGACCATCGACGCAAAGCCGAGGCCCATCGCGTTGCTGATGACTTCGCCCGCGAGCAGCGCCGCGGCGAGCCCCATCTGGAGCACGAAGCCGATCGCCAGGCCGATCACCACCTCGCCGATGATCAGGAAGAAGCCCGGCACCGACACGATCCCCTCGGCCGGCAGCACCATGCCCGACGCCGCGACCGCGGGCAGGCCGACCGCGAGCGCGATCACGAGCCGGAGCTGCACCGGCACATTCGCCGCGCCGAACACGGGTGCGGCGACAAAGGCGGCGCCGGGACGGATCATCCCCAGCATCCACAGCTGGAGCATCGCTTCGACGTTGGGGATGTCGGCGGGGTTCACGGCCGGTTTAGCGTACCAGCGCCGGGATCTGCGCGAACAGGTCGCGGGTGAAATCGGTGAGCAGCACGAGGATGCTGCCGCCGAAAATCGCGAGACAGATGGCGGCGACGATCAGCTTGGGCACGAAGGTCAGCGTCTGTTCGTTGATCGACGTCGCCGCCTGGACCATGCCGAGCAGGACGCCGATAATCAGCACCGGCAGCAACAAGGGCGCCGAGGCGAGTGCGAGAATCCACAGCGACTGCTGCGCGACCCCGATGAAATAGTCGGCCTCCATGGCGCTAACCCATGAAGGAAGAGGCGAGCGAGCCCATCGTCAGCGCCCACCCGTCGACGAGGACAAAGAGCAGCAGCTTGAAAGGCATCGAGATGATCGTCGGCGACAGCATCATCATGCCCAAGGACATCAGCGCCGATGCGACGATCAGGTCGATGACGAGGAAGGGCAGGAAGATGAGGAAGCCGATCTGGAACGCGGTCTTGAGTTCGCTGGTGACAAAGGCGGGAAGCAGGATCGAGAAAGGCACGTCCTTCGGGCTGGCATAACTTGGCGCCTTCGCGATCTTGGCGAACATCATCAGGTCGGTCTTGCGCGTCTGTTTCATCATGAAGCCGTGGAGCGCATCGCCCGATCGCGTCACCGCCTCGCCGATGTCGATCTGTTCCTGGCCATAGGGTTCGATCGCGACGCGGTTCACCTCGCTGATGACGGGTTGCATCACGAACAGCGAGAGAAAGAGGCTGAGACCGACGAGCACCTGGTTGGGCGGCGTCTGCTGTAAGCCCAGCGCGTGGCGCAGGATCGACAGCACGATGATGATGCGCGTGAAGCTGGTCATCATGAGCAGCAGCGACGGCAGCACCGTCAAGAGGCTCATCAGCACGAGGATCTGGAGCGACAGGCTCAAGGGGCGTCCGTCGCCGCCGATTTCGTTCACCGCACGGCTGAGCCCGTCGGCGGCCTGCGCGAACGCCGGAGAGGCGGACGCGAGCAGCGCGAGGCCACCCGCAACCGCCGCACCGCGCATCCAACGCGCTTCAAAAAATGATCCTTGGCCCTGGGCTTGTCGAAGGGCCGCTTTTTCCTTTGACGTCGAAGGAAGGGACGGAGCTTCGACAAGCTCGGCTTTCACGCTAGTCGACATGGAAATCCCCCTGCGCGTCGTCGGCGATCCGCGTGATGCCGTTGCGCGACACCGCGATCAGCACGCGCTGCCCGGCGAACTCGACCACCGCGAGCTTTGATCCGGGACCGAGCGGCAGCACGTCGACCATTTCGATCGCGCGCGGCCGGACGCCGCCGCCGCCGACGAGCGGCATCCCCGTCTGCACCCGCTTCCACAGCCACAGGCTGCCCCACGCCATCGCGCCGACGAGCGGCAGCAGGAGAGCCAAGCGGAGGATATATTCGAGCATCAGGCCCTCCGTTCGAGCCCTTGGAGGCCGCGCGCGGGCGCAACGACTTCGGCGACCTGGATGCCGTAGCGGCCGTCGACGCTGACGATCTCTCCCTTGGCGATCAGCGTGCCGTTGGCATAGATGTCGAGCAGGTCGGTCGCCGCCCGATCGAGTTCGATCACGCTGCCTTCGCCAAGCGCGAGCAGTTCGGACAGCGTCATCGACGTCGACCCGACCTCGACCGACACGCGCAGCGATACGCCCGCGAGCAGGTCGAAATTGGGGGCGGCGGCGATGCTCTTGTCGCGCCGGTCGGCGCGCGCCGCCCTGGGCGCGTCGGCGATGTCAGTCATGGTCGGGTCCTTTTTCGATATGGTCAATCAGGATGGCGGCGTTGCCATTGGCTTCGCCGATGCTGCCGAAGGCAAAGCTGCGCCCGGCGACGGTTACCGGCACATGGCGCGGCATCGACAGCGGAATGATGTCGCCGACTTCGAGCGCGAGCAGCTTGACGAGGCTGATTTCGGGCCGCGCGAGCACCGAGCGGACGGGCAGGCGCACGCCGCGCAGCGCCTTGTCGAGCGCGGCGGTCCACGCCGGGTCGGCGCCGCTGCTTGCCACATCGGGCAGCAGCTCGTCATCCGCGATGCCGCGCAGTGCCGCGACCGGATAGGCGCAGACGATCGTCCGCCCGTCGAGCGGCGCGCCGCGCAGCGTGAAGCGCTGGACGAATAATTCGTCGTCGGCGCGCACGGCGGCGAGCTTTGCCGGGTCGCCGGTGACGCAGTCGAGTTCGGGTTCGATGGCGAGCTTGTCGCGCCAGGCGGCGGCGATCTGCATGGCGATGTCGCGGCCGAGGCGCGCGGCAAACCGGTCTTCGGCGTCGGTCAGCTCCTCGCGCTCGACGGCGAGCTGGCCGCGCCCGCCATAGAAGATGTCGACGAGCTGGAGGAGAAGCGGCCGCGCCGCGGCGACCAGCAGCGGACCCTTGAGCGGCGGCGCGTGATAGCGCCAGAAAATCGCGGGCGCGCTCGCAGCGCTCCATTCGGCGAAGCTCAGCTGTTCGGCGCCCGACCGTTCGACCTGCACCGCCGGTGCGCCCAGCGCGCGGATCAGGTCGCGCAAGGACCGCGAAAACTGATTCGCGACGCTTTCGAGCGCCGGAAAGGCATAGCTCGCCGCGGCGCGGCGCAGCAGCAGCGATTCCCTGCTGTCGGCGGGTTCGGCCGCGGGTGCGGCGGGCGCCTTCGCGGCCCTCATGCTTTTGGCACTGGCGGTCACTGGATCACCAGGCTCGTGAAATAAACATTGTCGATGCCCCCGAAACCTTCCTTCTCGCGCAGCACATCGTTGATTGCGGCGGTCAACTGACGCTGAAGCCGCTGTTTCCCCTGCGATGTGGAGAGCAAAGCCGGATCCTGTTCGGCGAGGACCATAAGCACCACCGAGCGGATGGGCACCGCCTGTCGTTTGATATTATTGATAACCTTGCCGTCGTAGAAGGTCGAAAGGCTGATACCCACCTGAAGGAAGCCCGATCCGTCGGCGAGGTTCGTCGTGAAGCTGTCGTTGATCGGATAATAGGTGATTTCATATTTGCGCGGATCGACCTTGAAACGGTCGTTGGGCACCGAGACGGTGCCGACCTTCAGCGGGGCTTCCTTGTCGTCGCCGTCGGCCGCGGGCTCGGCATCATCGGTGCTGCGAAGCACGAGCTTGGGATAATGATCCTCGGGCTTGGCTTCGTGCGCCGACAGCGCGCCGAAATAGATGCCCGCGCCCGCGCCCGCGCCGATCAGCGCGATCGCCGCGACGCCGACCAGCAGCAGCTTTTTGACCTTGCCCTTTTTCTTCGGCGTGGCTTCGACAACATCCTTGGCCATGACGGACCCTTTCTGATCAGGCGAAGCGGCCGCGGCGATCCGCGGCGCGCGCTTCGTCACGCGGCTCGGCGCGTTCGGTGGCGGTTTCGATGAGATGGGCGGTGTCGGGCGTCGCGGCGCGGCCCTGGCTCTGGCCCTGCGACTGGCGCCCGGTCTCGGCCGGCGTGTGCGTGACTTCGGCGCCCGCGATGCGCACACCCTGCTGGCGCAGTTCGTCGACAAGGCGGCCCTGCGCGGCGGTGATGATCGTCGCCGTCGCTTCATGCTGGGTGTCCATCTTCAGCGACATGCCTTCGTCGCCTTGTCGCATCGCAACGTCGAGGCGACCCAGATGGCGCGGCATCAGGCGAAAGCTGATGTCGCCGCTGTCCGATTTGGTCGCGGCGATGTCGCGCGCAAGCTGGTCGATCCATGCGCCGTCGCTGTCCATGTCGAGCACGCGTTCGGCGATTGCCACGGGCGCGGCGGCGTCGAACGGCGCGGCGGCGGCAAGGGCGGGCGCCTGAACGAACAACAGGGTCATCGCGGGTGCGGCCTCGGCCACGCGGGCGGCGGGCGGTTCGGCGGCAAGCGGAGGGGGCGCGACGACAGCGTCGCGGATGGGCGCCGCCGCGGCCGGCCGAGTGCCGGGCAGCGGTTCCCGTACGTCGGCAGCGGCCTTGTCCGGGGCGATGCGCGGCGGGTTGGTGCCTGGCGCCGGGGCGTCCGGCGGCGTGGCGCTCTCGGCTTTCGCGGCCTTGGGTTCGCCAGCGCGCGCGGTGTCGGGAAGGACGGCGGACACGATCATCGCCCAATTTTCGATGGCGGGGGCCGCGGGCGCTTCGCCGGGATGCTCGACATCGGGCGCAGTGTCGGCGTCAGTCGGCTTGTTCGCGGCAGGCACCCCGCCGGGACGCGCGCCGCCGAGTGCGACGAGCAGGGTCGCGGCGAGCGCCGCCGCGTCGCCTGCGTCGGGGGCGGACATGGCGGGCGATGTTTCGAGCGTTACGGTGGCGGAGTCCGACGGCGGCGCGACGGGCAGTTCGGCGGCGCCGACGCCGGTTTCGGCAGTCGGCACCGCATCGGTCTTGATGGGCGGCGCGACCGGCGCGACGGGCGCGACGGGCGCGTCCGTCGGCACGGGCAGCAGCGGCACCGGCGCGGCGGCAAGCAGTCGGTCGAAACCCACGGCTTTGCCATTCGGCGCGACCTGGCCAATATCGGCGAGGAAGGCGGCGAAGCCTGCGGGCATGGCGCCCGGCACCGCGGGAAGGGCGGGGGCGTTCATCATGCCGCACCGCCTTCGATCAGGCGCAGCCGCATGCCGACGCGCGGGCGGTGCGGGCGATTGGCATCGCTGCGGCGTTCCTGCTCGGCTTCGGCCGACTTGCGGCTCTTTTCATATAGGCGGACGGCCGATTCTTCCTTGGCCATCGCACGCTGTGCCAGCGCCCCCATCTGGTCGCGGCGCGCGCTGGCGTTGCTGAGCGGCGCGGTCAGATTCTCCTGCGCAAGATCGAGCCGCATCGCGAGTTCGCCGACGGTGTTGAGCGCGCGGCCCGCGACCGCGCCCTTGGCGATCGCGAGGTCGCTGCGCAGCGTTTCGAGCCGCCGCGCGAGCTCGACGAGATTCGCAAGCTCGCCATTGGCGCGCGCCAGATTGGCCTCGGCCAGCTGATGTTCGACGGAGCGCACGCGGATGATGCGTTTGCGGCGTGCGATGCGGGCGGTCATGCGGAATATCCTTCGATCAGGGTTTGGCGGGAGGTGTCGAAATCGACCTGCGCCTTGGCAGGCTGCGATACGAAGGCGAGCTGGTCGGCGCGCCGCGCGATCGCTTCGTCGAGCGTGGGGTCGGCGCCCGCGACATAGGCGCCCATCAGCATCAGGTCGCGATTCTCCTCGTAAAGCGACCAGAGCTGGCGGAAGCGCGCGGCGGCGGCGGCATGGTCGGGGTCGACCGAATCGGCCATGGTGCGCGACAGCGAGCGCGCGACGTCGATCGCCGGATAGACGCCCTGTTCGGCAAGTGCGCGCGACAGGATGATATGGCCGTCGACGATCGCGCGCGCGCTGTCGACGACCGGATCGTCGATGTCGCCGCCGTCGGCGAGCACCGTGTAAAGCGCGGTGACCGAGCCGCCGGTCTCGCGGTCGATGCCCGCGCGCTCGCACAGCGAGGGAATGAGCGCGAACACCGACGGCGGATAGCCCTTCATCGTCGGCGGCTCGCCCAGCGTCAGCCCGATCTCGCGCTGCGCATGCGCAACGCGCGTCAGGCTGTCGATAAGGAGGAGCACCTTCTTGCCTTCGGCGCGGAAGGCTTCGGCAATCGCGGTCGCGCGCATCGCGGCGCGCAGGCGGAGCAAGGGCGGATGGTCGGCGGGAACCGCCACGACGACCGATTTCTTGCGGACTTCGGGGGGCAGCTTGGTTTCGACGAAATCGCTGACCTCGCGGCTGCGCTCGCCGATCAGCCCGACGACGATGACGTCGCATTCGGTGCCCGCGATCATCTGGCCCATCAGCACCGACTTGCCGACCCCCGAACCCGCGATGATCGCGACGCGCTGGCCCTCGCCGACGGTGAGCAGGCCGTTGATCGCGCGCACGCCCATGTTGAGCGCGCGGGTGACGCGGCCGCGGCGCAGCGGATTGACCTTGCGCCCGGCGAGCGGCCACTGGAACTGCGACTTGATCGCCGGACGACCGTCGAGCGGATTGCCCTGCGCGTCCATGATGCGACCGAGCAACGCCTTGCCGACGGGCACCATCGACGAGGCGCCGTGCGGCTCGACCGGCGCGCCGGTGACGAGCGGCTTGTTCGTGTCGAACGGAAGGACGAGGCTGCGGTGGCCGCGAAAGCCGACGACCTCGCCATAGACATAGTCATTGTCGGCGGAGCGGATGCGGACGTTGCTGCCAAGTGGTTGGGGGAAACCCGACACTTCGAGCATGATGCCCTCATGCGCGACGAGCGTGCCGATGCGGCGCGGGCTGGCCTGCGCCAGATCGACGCCGCCGAGCAGCTGCTGGGCCGACAGGGCGAGGCGGCGCGTCACGCGTCCGCCCCTTCGCCGAGCGCGGCGCGCAGTTCGTCGAGGTAGACGGCGCGGCCATGTTCGATCCAGCCGGTCGAGGTTTCGAGGCGAATCGTGCCGCGTTCCATCGCGGGATCGCTTTCGACGGGCAGCGTCAGCGGGCAATCGGCGAGCAGTGCGGCATCGTCGGGGTGGACCCAGAGGGTGCGCGCCTTGTCGGCGTCGGCGACCATCGCCGCGGCGGTTTCGGCCTGCGCGCGCAGCCATTCGGCGTCGATCGG
The DNA here is from genome assembly GCF_014595975.1 of Sphingopyxis sp. LK2115. GTDB lineage: Bacteria > Pseudomonadota > Alphaproteobacteria > Sphingomonadales > Sphingomonadaceae > Sphingopyxis. The sequence continues at coordinate 144,734 of NZ_JABWGQ010000047.1, forward strand.
CGCGGCGGCGACGATCTGGCGGACAAGGCGCTCGACCGTTTCGGCGATCAGCTGCGCCAGTTCCTCGCTCGGTTCGTCCTGCAACGCCTCGGCGCTGGCGAGCAGCGCAAGCAGCTGGTGCCGCTCGGCGGTATAAGCGGCTTCGGCGATACGCTGCCCTTCGGCCAGGCCGCGCGCGAAGGGATCGTCCTCGTCCGGTTCGGCCGCTGGCTCGGGCGCGGACGCCGTCGCTTCGACGGTCGGCACGAAGGACAGTGGACGAAAGCCGCGATGCTGCGCCATCGCATCGGCCAGACGGATGGGGACAAAGCCCGTTTCGGCGGCGAGGTCAGACATAATCGTCGCCTCCGCCCGCGATCATGATTTCGCCGTTCGCTGCCATCTGGCGCACGATCTGCATCACGCTCTTCTGCGCATCCTCGACGTCGGCGCGCTTGACCATCGTCATTTCGGCCATTTCGTCGCGGATCGTTTCGGCGGCGCGCTGCGACATGGTGGCAAGGCACATGTCGACCATATCCTCGTCGGCGCCCTTGAGCGCGACCGCAAGCTGCGCCGCGTCGACCGAGCGGAGCACGCTGCTGAGGCTTTTCTTGTCAAGGTCGCGCAGATTTTCAAAGACGAACATCTCCTCCTCGATCGTCTGCGCGAGGATGCGATCATGCTTCTTGAGCGAGCGCAGCGTGCGTTCGCTGAGCTGTTTCGGCATCTTTTTCATGATCTTGGCGACATCGCTCGGACCGCCGATCGCCTGCTTGGCGACGCGTTGGCCGTCGACATTGGCGCTCGCGAGCACCGCTTCCAGATCCTCGATCGCGGCGGCAGGCACCGCGGTGAGCATCGCGGCGCGGAGTACGAGATCGGCCTGGAGCACGTCGTCGAGCGTTTCGATCGCGCGCGCCGCGACGTCGGGGACAAGCACCGAAAGGATCAGCGCGCCGACCTGCGGATGCTCGCTGGCGAGCAGCGCGCTGATCGCGTCGACGTCCATCCAGCGCAGCATTTCGAGCGAGGCGGCGCTGCGCTGCGGCGCGACCGCGGCGAGGATGTTGTCGGCACGGACGTTGCCGACCGCCTGCGTCACCACCGTGCGGATGCGCGTGTCGGCACCGATCGCGAGCGCGCTGACGTCGCGGCTGCGCGTTACGAACCGGTCAAGCGCCTGCCCGATCTGCTGTTCGCTGGCGTTGGCGGCGTCGAACATCGCCTTGGCAAGCTGGCGCACTTCTTCGGGGCCGAGATGCTTCAGGATCGTCGCGGCTTCGCTTTCGTCGAGAAGCATCAGCAGGATCGCAGCCGCCGCCGACCCGTCGATTGCGGTTTCGGTCGGTGCGGTGTCGAGTTCGGCGACGTCAGCCACGGGCGCCCTCCTGCATCAGCTGGCGCACGACGAGCGCGGCGCGCGCCGAATCCTGGCGGACAAAGGCGCGGACGAGGTTGGCGCGGGCTTCATAGCTCGGCGCCGCCTCGATCATTTCGAGCGTGATTTCGCGGCCGTTCGCGCCGCTGGCGAGCGCCGGGCGGTCGGTCGCGGCGAGAAGCGTTTCCTCGATCGCCTGATTCTGTTCGGCGCGCGCGGCGGCGCGCTGTTTCGCCGCGCGGATCATCGGGCGGCCGATGAACAGGAAAGCGAGCAGCGCCGCAAGGATCGCGCCGACCTGTTTGACCAGCGGCAGGAACCAGCCCTGATCGTAAAAGGCGGGCGCCATATTTTCGACGGGCGCAAAGGGGCGCTGATTGATCGCGACAAGATCGCCGCGCGCCGCATCATAGCCGATCGCGCCTTTGACCAGCGCGTCGATCTTGGCGAGGTCGGCCTGCGTCAGCGCTTTCCTGCCCTGGTTGAGCGCGACCGCCACCGACACGCGGCGCAGCCTGCCCTGCGGTTGGTGCGTCACCGAAATCTCGCGCCCGACTTCATAGGCGCGCGCGGCATTTTCATTGCTTTCGGTGCCGGGTGTCGGCGCGTTGGCAGGCACGGGCTGCGGTCCTTCGGCGGTGATCGTCGTTCCCTGTGGCGGCTGGTTGGCGAGCGCGCCGGGAATGCCCACGGCCGCCGCGCCGACGGTGCCGCTGACCGATCGGGTGATCTGTTCGCTGGTCAGCGCGCGGTCGTTTTCGGGGAAGCTTTCGCGCGTCGCCTGGCTTTCGGACATGTCGACGTCGGCATGGACTTCGACCGTATAATTGCCCGCGCCCAGCATCGGGCCGAGCAGCGTGTCGAGCGCGCGGCGGAAACGGTCTTCGACCTGCAATTGCAACTGAAACGCCTTCATGTCGCTGCCGGTCGCGGTGTCGGAAAGCAGCGCGCCGCGCTGGTCGATCACAGACACCTGATCGGCGTTCATGCCGGGAACCGACGACGCGACGAGAAAGCGGATCGCCTGCACCTGGCCATCCGAAAGCGATCGGCCGTTTTGCAGCATCAGCATCACCGATGCGGTCGCAGGCTTGTCGTCGCGCACGAACAGGCTGGGTTCGGCGGCGGCGATATGGACGCGCGCGCTCTTGACCGCGTCGATCGTCTCGATGGTGCGGGCCAGGTCGGCCTCGCGCGCCGAGCGCAGCGCTTCGCCTTCGATCGCGCGGCTCGACCCCATGGGAAGCGACGCGATCAGACTGTCGCCACTTGGCGCCGCTTTCGGCAAACCCTGTCCGGCCAGCGCGATGCGCGCCTGATGCAACTTGTCGGCATCGACGGTGAGCGCGCCGGTCGCGGCGTCGATGCTGTGCGCGATACCCTGCGCCTGCAGGGCTTCGGCTACCGCCGCCTTGTCGGCGTCGTCGAGACCGGCGAACAGCTGCGCCTGCGGCGCCGCCTGCATCGTGAAATAGGCGAGCGCGGCGATGCCGATCGCCGAGGTGACGGCGATTGCCGGCAGCGCGCGCTGCACCGCGGGCTGGCGGATGAACTGTGCGAGCGGCGCAAAGCGGCCACCGAGGACGGGGGCGGGCAGGCGGCTCGCTCCGCCGGGATCGATCGGGGTCAGGGTCTGGGCGTCGGTCATCGCTTACACCGGCATGTTCATGATGTCGCGATAGGCGGAGAGCAGCTTGTTGCGGACCTGCAACGTCGTTTCAAAGCCAAGCGAGGCTTTCTGCCGTTCGATCATCACGCTGACGATGTCGTGCGTGTCGCCGCGCTCATAGGCTTCGCTAAGCTCGCTCGCCTTTGCTTGCTGGGCGTTTACCTGTTGCAGCGCATGGTTGATCGCGGCGCCGAAATCGGGGGCGCCCCCTGCGTTGCCGACACCGTCGCCGACGCCGCCGCCGCGTCCGGCGGCGCGTTGCAGCGCCTGATTCTGATTGAGGATCGAGCTGCGCATTTGCAGCAGCCGGCTCGGGTCAATCGTGCTCATTGCTTCTTCATCCGTCCTGATGCGCGGCATTGCGCCGCACGCACAAAGAAGAATGCAAAGCCCGTGCCAAAGCTAAAATATGTTATTTTCCATATATTTACATTGAATCCCGATCGGCGCGCGGCGGCTCTCGGCGTTTTTTTGACACGACATGCTTAAACCGGACCGCACGCCGCCGTTACTGCATTCCGTGACCGCTCCTCGAGCCCTCACATCACGGGAATGGCCGTCGAGGCCGGAAAGGAACTAAGATGACTGTCATCAACACCAATGTGAGCGCGCTGCGCGCCCAGAATAATTCGCGTGTCGCGAGCCAAATGCAGTCGCAGGCGATGGAACGCCTGTCGAGCGGCAAGCGCATCAATGCCGCGAAGGACGACGCCGCCGGCCTCGCCATCGCGACCCGCATGGACGCCACCGCGCGAGGCCTGACCCAGGCGATCCGCAATGCCAATGACGGCATTTCGCTGGCGCAGACCGCCGACAGCGCCGCTGGCAGCATTTCGGACATCCTCGTCCGTATGCGTGAACTGGCCGTCCAGTCGGCCAACGGCACCAACGGCGCCACCGACCGCTCGGCGCTCCAGACCGAAGTTGCCGCGCTCATTTCGCAGATCGGCGACATCGCAACGCGCACCGAATTCAACGGCAATGTCCTGCTGAACGGCAGTGCGGCAACCGGCTTCGATATCCAGACGGGCATCGATTCGGGCGACGTTGTGAACATTACGATCGCCGACATGCAGGCCGCTGCCCTGGGTGTCGCCACACTCGACATTTCGACTTCGGCGGGCGCGTCGGGTGCGCTCGCGACGCTCGACACCGCGATCCAGACGGTGGCGACGCAGCGCGCCAACCTTGGTGCCCAGCAGAATCGTCTGACCTCGGCCGTCGACAATTTGACGTCGACCGTCACGAATCTGGCGGAATCGAAGTCGCGGATCGAAGATGCCGATTTCTCGGTCGAATCGACGAATCTCGCCGCCGCCGGAATCCTGGCCCAGGCGTCGACCGCGATGCTCGCCCAGGCGAACCAGAGCACGCAGGGCGTGATGAACCTGCTCCGCTAAGCTCGGACAAACAGACTTCAGGCTATATTCGGTTGGTCCCTTAAATAGCCTGATCGGATGCCCCGGCCCCCACAGCCGGGGCATCTTTGTGCGCGTCATGCGCGCGGTCGTCCAGGATCGGCGCCCGGACGGCGGGAAATGAAAAAGGGCGGCCCCGCCGGGACCGCCCTTTTTCGTTCGCCTTGGCGCTGAAGCGTCAGGCTGCCTTGGGCAGCGCTGCCTTCGCCTGCGCAATGATCGCGGTAAAGACACCGCCTTCGTTCATCGCGAGATCGGCCATCACCTTGCGGTCGAGTTCGATGCCGGCGAGCTTCACGCCGTGCATGAACTGCGAATAGGTCAGGCCTTCGGCGCGAACCGCGGCGTTGATGCGCTGGATCCACAGCGCGCGAAAGCTGCGCTTCTTTACCTTGCGGTCGCGGTAAGCATATTGGCCGGCCTTTTCGACCGCCTGCCTGGCGATGCGGATGGTGTTCTTGCGACGGCCATAATAGCCCTTCGCCTGTTCCAGGATCCGCTTGTGCTTGGCGCGCGTCGTCGTGCCGCGTTTGATGCGTGACATCGTCCCGTGCTCCTTACTTCAGGCCATAGGGCGCCCAGAGGCGCACATGGGCAGCGTCCGAATCGCTGAGCACGCTGGTGCCGCGATTGGTGCGGATATATTTTGAATTGTGCGAAATCAGGCGGTGGCGCTTGCCGGCGACGCCGTGCTTCACCTTGCCCGAGGCGGTGAATTTGAAGCGTTTCTTCACACCGCTCTTGGTCTTCAGCTTGGGCATTTTGGTCTCCTTTGAAGTCCGTTTGCGTATCGGCCTGGCAGCCCTTTCAGCCAGCCGACACAATCGGAAGGCGCGCGCTTAGGGGGATTTACCGGGAAATGCAAGCGATTCGGGGAAGCGGGTCATCGCGCCAGGGGTCAATGGTGGCAGGCGAGCGCTTCGATCACATCTTCGAGCCGCGCCGGATCGCCGAGCGCGATGACATGGCCCGTGCTTTCGTGGTGGAGCGGATCGCCGTTCCAGTCGCACATCGTCCCGCCCGCGCCCTCGACCACAGGGACGAGCGCGGCGAAATCGTGAAGCTTCAGCCCCGCCTCGACCACCAGGTCGATATGGCCGCAGCTCAGCAGACCATAATTATAGCAGTCGCCGCCGAACAGCATCCGCTTGTGTGCCGTTTTCGCGGCGAGTGCCATGAAATGATCGCCGTCATGGTCGCTGAAATATTGCGGCCCGGTCGTCGCGAGCGCCGCCTCGGACAGGCTGCGGCAGCTGCGTGTCGTCGCGGGCTTGCCGTTGAACAGCGTCGGGTGACCGGCCGCGCCGACCCAGCGTTCGCCGGTGATCGGCTGGTCGATGATCCCGATGAGCGGCCAGCCGTCCTGCAAAAGTGCGATCAGCGTGCCAAAGATAGGGCGCCCGGCCATGAAGCTGACCGTTCCGTCGATCGGGTCGAGCACCCATTGCCGCGCCGCTTCGGGGCGCTCGGCGCCATATTCCTCGCCGACGATGCCGTCGCGCGGCGCCTCGGCATCGATCAGGCGGCGCATCGCGGCTTCGGCGGCGCGGTCGGCCTCGGTCACCGGGGAGGCGTCGGCCTTGACCTCATGCCCCCACTGGGACCGAAAAAACGGACGGATCGCTTCGCCGGCGACGTCGGCGAGGCGGTTGGCGAGAGCAAGGTCGGAAGAGATCGGCATCGCGTCCCGCTAGCGCAGCCAGGTTCGCGCCGCCAGCCCGCGCAGCATTTTTCATCGCCGCCGTTGCTGGACTCAGTCGAACAGCGAGGAGACGCTCGTTTCGTCGGCGATGCGCTTGATCGCTTCGCCGAGCAGCGGCGCAATGGTCAGCGTGCGGACCTTGGCGCTGTCGTTGACCGCGTCGGTCGGCTGGATCGAATCGGTGATGACGAGTTCGGTGAGTTCGCTTGCATCGACGCGCGCGACCGCGCCGCCCGACAGCACGCCGTGGGTGCAATAGGCGACGACGCCCTCGGCGCCCGCGGCCTTCAGCGCGGACGCGGCGTTGCAGAGGGTGCCCGCCGAGTCCACGATATCGTCGATGAGGATGCAGAAGCGGCCCGCGACATCGCCGATGATGTTCATCACCTCCGACTCGCCCGCGCGTTCGCGGCGCTTGTCGACGATGGCGAGCGGCGCGTTGTCGAGGCGCTTGGCCAGCGCGCGCGCGCGCACGACGCCGCCGACGTCGGGCGACACAACCATCAGATTCTTGTCGCCGAAACGCGCCTGGATGTCGGCGCTCATCACCGGCGCGGCATAGAGATTGTCGGTCGGAATGTCGAAAAAGCCCTGGATCTGACCGGCGTGCAGGTCGATCGCCAGCACGCGGTCGGCGCCCGAGGTGGTGATGAGGTTCGCGACGAGCTTGGCCGAGATCGGCGTGCGCGGGCCGGGTTTGCGGTCCTGCCGCGCATAGCCGAAATAGGGAACGACCGCGGTGATGCGCTTCGCCGACGCGCGGCGCAGCGCGTCGTTGATGATGAGCAATTCCATCAGATTGTCGTTCGCGGGGAAATTGGTCGGCTGGACGACGAACACATCCTGCCCGCGGACATTTTCGTGGATTTCGACGAAGACTTCTTCGTCGGCGAAGCGGCGTACGCTGGTATCGGTCAGCGGCAGTTCGAGATAGTCGGCGATCGCGCGGGCCAGCGGCAGGTTGCTGTTGCCGGAGATGAGTTTCATGGGGTGCAGGGCCCTTTCGCCGATGGGATTGCGCGCCCCTTAGCCAGCGAAGGCGCCAAGGGGAAGGGGTTAAAGGGGCGATGGCCGCCCGCTGGCGCCGTCTGCGCTCGCGTCGCCGCAATCGCTATCCGCTTGGTCGTTGCAATCGCGCGCGCCGGGGGTAAGGCTCGCGGCCATGACCGACCGCGCCGACACGCTTACCATCATCCTGTCGCAGATGACCCAGGCGGTTGGCGACCTCGCCGCCAATGCCGATGCGATGCGCGCGGTTCGTGCACGGCACAAGGGCGCCGACCTCATTCTTTATCCCGAGCTGCAACTGATCGGCTATCCCCCCGAAGATCTGGTGCTGAAGCCAGCGCTCGCGACACGCGCCGCGGCGCTGCTTGCCGAACTGGCCGCCGAGACCGCCGACGGCGGCCCGGCGATGCTGGTGGGATCGGTCGAACGCGGCGCCGACGGCAAGCTCTATAATATCGTCGCGCTGCTCGATGGCGGCCGGGTGGTCGCGACGCGAAGGAAGCATGAACTGCCCAATTACGGCACCTTCGACGAAAAGCGCGTCTTTGCGCCCGGCCCGCTGCCCGACGTCGTCGAATGGCGCGGCATGAAGCTGGGTCTGCCGATCTGCGAGGACGGCTGGCTGCCGACCGTGTGCCGGCATCTCGCGGCTGAGGGCGCCGAGCTGCTGATCTCGGTCAACGGCAGTCCCTATGAGATCGACAAGGACGAGCGGCGCCTCTCGCAGGTGTTCGCCGCGCGCGTCGCCGAAACCGGATTGCCGCTTATTTTCCTCAACCGCATCGGCGGACAGGACGAGCTGGTGTTCGACGGCTGCTCTTTTGTGCTGAACGGCGACGGCGCCACCGCGCATCGCCTGACCGACTGGGAGGCGGAGGAGCGGGTCACGCGCTGGACGAGAGACGCCGCGGGCTGGCGCTGCGACGCGGGCGCGATCGCCGAATGGGAGGCGCATCCCGCCGACATCTATAGCGCGATGATCCTGTCGCTGCGCGACTATGTCGAGCGCAATGGCTTTCCCGGCGTCGTGCTCGGCCTGTCGGGCGGGATCGATTCGGCGCTCTGCGCGGCGATCGCCGCCGACGCGCTCGGCCCCGACAAGGTCTGGTGCGTGATGCTGCCAAGCCGCTTTACCAGCCGGGCCAGCCTCGACGATGCCGAAGGCTGCGCAAAGCTGATCGGATGCCGGCTCGACACCATCCCGATCGGGCCTGCGGTCGAGGCATTTGATGAGATGCTGGCGGGCAGCTTCGCCGACCGCGACGTCGACATTACCGAGGAAAATGTCCAGTCGCGCATCCGCGGCGTGACGCTGATGGCGCTCAGCAACAAATTCGGACCGATGCTGCTGACGACCGGCAACAAGAGCGAGATGAGCGTCGGCTATGCGACCATCTATGGCGACATGGCGGGCGGCTATAATCCGCTGAAGGACGCCTATAAGATGACGGTCTTTGCGCTCGCGAAATGGCGCAATGGCAATGTGCCGCGGCTGTCGCGCAACCCGGTGATGCCCGTGATGCCCGAAACCATCATCGCCAAGCCGCCGAGCGCCGAGCTGCGCCCCGACCAGACGGATCAGGACAGCCTGCCGCCCTATGAGGATCTCGACCGTATGCTCCATATGCTGGTCGAGGAAGAGGCGAGCGTCGACGATGTCGTGGCGCGTCACGGCTTCGACCGCGACGCGGTGGCGCGGATCGAACGGCTGCTCGCCATCGCCGAGTACAAGCGCCGCCAGGCGCCGCCGGGGGTCAAGCTGTCGACGCGCAATTTCGGTCGCGACCGGCGCTATCCGATCACGCACGGGTTCCGGACGGGATAGCGCCGGGACAGAGGAGGAGGATAAGGATCATGTTGTCATTGGGGGCGAAGGCGCCGGCGGACCGGGCCGAACGGGTGCTCGACATATTGCGGATCACGGTCGCGCTGCTCATTCTGATCCACGGCGTCTACCGGCTCGTGGCCGATCTGGTCGTCCCCTTCGGCACCTGGCTCGACAGCCTCGGCTTTCCTTATGGCTATGGCTGGGCGATGACGGTCACAATCTATGAGCTGGTCGGTCCCGCGTTGATGCTCGCGCGCCGCTGGACCAGTCTTGCCGCGCTGGGCCACGCCTTCATCCTGACATTGGGAATGATCCTCGTCCACATGCCCGCCGGCTGGTTCGTCGTCGGCGGCGGGCGCAACGGCATGGAATATAGCGTGTTGCTGATCGTCGCGCTGCTCGCGATCGCCTGGGCCTATTGGCCCGCGACGCGCGCGCCGCAACCGGTCGCCGGGTGATCGCTTGACGAACTGGCTGACCGGCGTCGGCTATGCGCTGTCGATCGTCAGCGTCGCCTTGCTCGCGTGGGCGGCGTGGCCGAGTGCGGGCGGGGATCGCACGCTGGCGCTTGCGGTGATCGCGGGGGCGGCGCTGTCGGTGATCGGCATGGCGCTGCGCTGGGCGGCGCATGTGCGCGTCAACCGCAAGCTTCGCGAGGAGCGCGAAGGCTGACGGACGCGGCGCGGCGCGCAACTGCGGGGTCGCCATCGGGGCGGCAATGCGGCTATAGGCGCGCGCCATGACCGTCACGACCCGCTTCGCCCCTTCGCCGACCGGCCATCTGCACGTCGGCAACGTTCGCACCGCGCTCCATAACTGGTTGTGGGCGCGCAAGCATGGCGGGCGCTTCCTGCTGCGCATCGACGACACCGATCTTGAGCGGTCTAAGGAGGAATATGTCGCGGGCATTCGCGCTGACCTGAACTGGCTGGGGCTCGACGTGGACGGCGAGGTGCGGCAGTCGATGCGCTTCGCGCTCTACGAGGCCGAGTTCGAAAAACTGAAGGCGGCCGGCCGCGTCTATGCCTGTTACGAAACGCCTGAGGAGCTGGAGATTCGCCGCAAGATCCTGCTCTCGCGCGGGCTGCCCCCCGTCTATGAGCGCAAGCCCGAGGGTGCGCCGGCGCCCGAAGGTGTGGCGCCGCACTGGCGCTTCCGGCTTGACCATGATGCGCCCATCGAATGGACCGACCTTATTCGCGGGCCACAGCATTTCGAGCCGCGGACGATGTCGGACCCGGTGGTGCGCCGCGCCGACGGCAGCTGGCTTTACCTGTTGCCGAGCGTGATCGACGACATCGCGATGGGCATCAGCCATGTCGTGCGCGGCGAGGACCATGTGTCGAACACCGCCGCGCAGGTGCAGATGTTTGCCGCGCTCGGCGCCGCGCCCCCCGCCTTCGCGCACGAGGCGCTGCTCGTCGGGACCGAGGGCAAATTGTCGAAGCGGCTGGGCTCGCTCGGGATGGATGCGCTGCGCGAACGGGGGATCGAGCCGATCGCGCTTGCTGCGCTGCTCGCGCGGCTCGGCACCAGCGATCCGGTCGAGCCGGTGACCGATATGGCGCCGCTGATCGCGGGCATCGACTTCGCGCGCTTTGGCCGCGCCCCGGCGCGTTTCGACGAGGCCGAACTGGCGCTGCTGGGGCAGAAGATCCTCCATCACACCGATTACGCCGCGGTCGCCGATCGTTTGCCCGCGGCGATCGACGCAGCACGCTGGAACGCAATTCGTCCCAATCTGGCGACCGTTGCCGAGGCCGCCGACTGGGTGGCGGTGTTCGACGGGCCGTTCGTCCCGCCCGCGGCTGACGCGGTCGACCGTCCGGTGCTGGCCGCCGCGGCAAAGGCGGCGCCGGGGATCGACTGGGGCGCCGACCCGTGGCACGCGCTTACCGCCGCGGCAAAGGCGGCGACGGGAGCGAAAGGCCGCGCACTGTTCCTGCCGCTGCGCCGCGCGCTGACCGCGCGCGACCATGGCCCCGACATGGCCGAGCTGCTGCCGCTGATCGCAAAGGAGGAAGCGATCGCGCGACTGGCGGCGGCCGGGGGTTCTTAGGGTCAGATCTGTAATTGCAGAGCTAGGCGGTGCGATCCCTCGAGGGTTTCACGGA
>NZ_JABWGQ010000059.1 GCF_014595975.1 Sphingopyxis sp. LK2115
GAAAACTGGAGCGGGCGAAGGGATTCGAACCCTCGACCCCAACCTTGGCAAGGTTGTGCTCTACCCCTGAGCTACGCCCGCTCTGGCGGCTGGCGTCCGGGTGGGGCCAGCGGGTGAGGCGGGCGATTAGCACCGGCCTTTTGACTCGGCAAGCCCTGATTGCGGATTTTCGCCGAAGGGTTGGCATATCGTCCGCAAATCCCACATAAGCGACACATGAGTCCTTTCCGTCCGCGCGGAAATGCCGCCAATCGAAACAGGAGCACCCCTTTGTGGCCACTCTCGGTCTGAATCCCCAGGACAAGGAAGCCGTCGAAGCCTTCCGCCGCGACGTCGTCGAGCCGTCGATGACCAGCCTCGTCATCCTCGACTTCTCGGCCGAATGGTGCGGGCCGTGCAAACAGCTGGCACCCGTGCTCGAAAAGGTCGCCGCCGACTATGCCGACAAGGGCGTCGTGCTGGCGAAGGTCGATGTCGATGCGAATCGTTTCATCGCCAGCCAGTTTCAGGTCCAGTCGATCCCCACCGTCTATGCGATTTTCCAGGGCCAGCCGGTCGCCAACCTGACCAATGCGCGCAGCGAAAGCCAGCTGAAAGCGATGCTCGACCAGCTGCTCGCGCAGTTGCCGATCGAAAGCGCCGCCAAGGATCGCGCGGTCGAAATCGCGCCGCTGCTCGACATGGGCGAGCGCGTGCTCGCCGAAGGCGACGGCGCGCGCGCTGTGAGCATCTTTGGCCAGATCGCCGAGATCGCGCCCGACAATGCCGCCGCGCACGGGGGGCTGATCCGCGCGATGCTGCTCGCAGGCGACATCGCGGGCGCGCAGGCCGTGTTCGACGCGCTTCCCGCCGAGATGGCCGCCGATCCGGCGATCGCGCAGGCGAAAAGCGCGCTGGCACTGGCGGCCGATGCCCCCGATTCGGACGAGCTTGCAGCGCTTGAGGCCACGGTGGCCGCAAATCCGGACGATCATCAAGCGCGCTTCGACCTTGCCGCGGCGCAGATCGGCGCGGGGCAGCGCGATGCCGCCGCCGACAATCTGCTCCATATCATCGCCGCCGACCGCGATTGGCAGGATGGCGCCGCGCGCGCCAAACTGCTCGCGCTGTTCGAGGCCGTCGGGCTGGAAGACGCCTGGGTTTCGGCGCAGCGCCGCCGCCTGTCGCTGATCCTGTTCGGATGATGAGCGCGGCCGCGCCCTTGACCATCCAGCGGATCGCGATCTTTCCGCTTACCGGCGCGGTGCTGTTTCCGGGACTGCACCTGCCGCTGCACATCTTCGAGCCGCGATATTCGGCGATGGTGCAGGAGGTGCTGGCGCGCGACCGGCAAATCGGGATGATCCAGCCGCGCCAGATCCCCGGCGAAGAGGATCGCGAACCGCCCGCGCTTTACGATGTCGGCTGTGTCGGGCGCATCGTCGATGTCGAGGCGCTCGACGAGGGGCGCTTCAACCTGGTTCTGGAAGGCGTCGCGCGCTTTCGCGTCCGCCGTGAACTCGATGTCACGACGCCGTTCCGGCAGGTCGAGGCCGAGATCGAGCTCGAGGCCGAAGAAGACGCGGTGCTGGCCAGCATCGAACGCGCAAGCCTCGAACGCGAGGCCAAGCGTTTCGCCGCGCGGCAAGGCTATGTCGTCGACTGGGATTCGGTCGGACAGCTCGACGATGCAACGCTGGTCAACGGCATTGCGCAGGTTGCACCCTTCGACGCCGCGGCGAAGCAGGCATTGCTCGAGGCGTCCCCTATCGACGCGCGCGCCGAGCTGGTGATCCAGCTGATGCAGTTTTTCGGTCGCTTCGACAGCGACGACGGACGCGCGACCCTGCAATAATCCGAATCAATGCCCGCGCTGCGGCGCCGCGTGGCGCGCGATGTCGGCGATCGCACGGCGCACGACATGCCGGTCGCTTTCCCGCAGGCGGTCTGGCGGTTCGTCCCCGGCGAGTTGACGGCGCACGAGCGCACATTCGGCATCGAGCCGCGCGGCGACGCGGACACGCCGACCGCGCAGCGCCGAACGGCGGCGGTCTGCCCAGTCGCGCACCAGCCGGTCGGCGGCACTTGCGGCGAGATGGTCGGCGGCCGCGCGTTCGGTGGCCGGTTCGGCTTCGATATCGGCGAGCCAGTCGTCCGCACCCGCCTGCAGCGCATCGAGCGGCAGCGTCGTCGCCGCGCACCGCCGCCCGCCGCGCCGCTGGTCGCCATACAGACGGTGACGGAGCGCCTGAAGCTCGGCACGGAACTGCCAGTTCACATAGGTGGTAAAGCGCGCGCGCCGTGGCTCGTAGCGTTCGGCGGCGCGGTGGAGCGCGATCGCGCAGACCTGCGCCGCATCCTCGGCGATGTCGGAAAGGCCATAGACGCGGGTGAAATAACGGATGCGGGGGTCAAGCAGCGCGGCAAGGCGCGCGAAACTGCGGTCGGCGCGGGCGCGGGCGCGCGCGCCCGGCGCGACATCCAGCGCGGTTCGCGCGCGGATATAATCGGATACCGCTGCTTCGAGTGCATCGCTTTTCGCGGACATGGCCTTTCCCCATCCTGATCGCGGCATGGTTGCCGCGCGATCGGGATAGGCCGTCATGCTTAGCGTCGGGCTGCCTGAAACCTAGGTAGAAATACCTAAACGAACCCCGCCTGCATCGAGCGGGGTCGCGATGCCCCGCGTCAGGCGCCGGGTCGATGGTCATCCTGACATCGATCGATACGAACAGACTAAGGGGAATGAGCGGCCTAGATTTCCGCCCCCGCCAGCATGCGTGGCAGGTCGCCCGCTTCGCCGCGGGCTTCGTCCATGAAGAAGCGTTTGAGCACCGGCATGCGCTGCACCGCGCCCAGCCCGGTGCGGCGCACCGCGGCGGCAGCGCGTCCGGGAATGCCGAACAGGCGCGTGAGCCCGTCGGTCGCAAGGCTGACCATCAGATTGTCGAGTCCGCGCCAGCGCTGGTAACGCGCGAGCAGCGCGGCATCGCCAAGGTCGAGACCGAGCCGGGCGCCCTCGACGAGCACTTCGGTCAGCGCGGCGACGTCGCGCAGACCAAGGTTCAGCCCCTGCCCCGCAATCGGGTGGATGCCGTGCGCGGCGTCGCCGACAAGCGCGATGCGTGGAGCGATGATCGACGCACTGTGGTGGAAGCCGAGCGGATAGGTCATGCGCGGCGCGACGAGCCGCATTGGCCCAAGCACTCCGCCCGCGCGCTTTTCGAGTTCGGCAGTGAAGCCGCGGTCACCGAGCTTGGCAAAGCCGGGACCATCCTTTTCGGAAACCGTCCAGACGAAGGCCGACCGATGCCGCCCTTCGGCATCGTCGACGAGCGGCAGCAGCGCGAACGGACCTGACGGATAGAAGATTTCGAAGGCGACATTGCCGTGCGGCCGCGCGTGCGCGACGGCACCGATCATCGCATGATGGTGATAGGACCAGTTCGCGATGCGAAAGCCCGCTGCATCGCGCGTCGGCGAGCGTCGCCCTTCGGCGACGATCAGCAGCGGCGCCGCGAGCCGGATTCCGTCGGAGAGGGTGAGCGTTACGCCATGCGCGTCGATCGTGCGCGCAGCGACGGTGGCGGGCATCATCAGCCGCACCAGCGGCGCATCGGCGAGCGCCGCGGCGAGCGCGATACGGAGCTGGCGGTTTTCGACCATCGTGCCGAGCGGCGGGTCGCCCGCCTGGGTGACGAAATCGAGGTCGCCGCCGCGGCCGCTGTCGGGGGCGCCGTCGCCGACCTTGATCGCGCGGATCGGGCAGCCGTGACCGACGAGGCGGTCGGCGATCCCCAGCACCTCGAACATCTGCCACGTGGCGCTGGCAATCGCCGAGGCCCGGCCGTCGAAGCCGGGCGCAATGGTTGCAACCGGGTCGGCGGGGTCGACGACCTGAACCGACAGGCCGTGATGCGCGAGCGCAATCGCGAGCGTCTGCCCGACGAGCCCGCCGCCGGAGATGATCACGTCGCTGCATTGGATGTCGGTCATGACCCTGCCCTAGACCGCAACCGGCCGAATGGAAAGCCGCCGCCGCGCAAACGTCCATATCCCGGCGCTCCGTTCGGCCGCGCGCTTGACGGCGAGTCCACCCCATGCGCATATCGCGGCGGAACTCCATCAGGGACGACAAGAGAGCATGGCAAGCCGCAAGGCCGCACCCGCAAAGGCCGACTGGCGCACCGTTTTCCGCCAGAGCATCGCCCGGTCGATCGTGATCGCGGCGGCGGCGGGGCTTGGCCTGTTCACGCTGTTCCTGACACTGGCGTTCGCGACCTATGACAGCACCGACGCGGCGCTCAACACCGCCGCCGCCGGCACCGCAGCGAACTGGATGGGCAATGCCGGCGCGTGGTTCGCCGACATCGGCCTGACGATCGGCGGTGTCGGTATCGTCCTCTTGCTGCCGCTGCTCGCGATCTTTGCCTGGCGGATGTGGAAGGGCGAGCCGCAGCCGCACTGGCGGCGCCAGCTGTCGCACAGCTTCGTCGGCATCCTGCTCGTCGGGCTGGGCGCCGAACTCTGGGCGCCTGCGACCGGCGCGCCGATGCCCGCGGGCTGGGGCGGGATCATCGCGCTGCTCGTCGGCGGCGCGATCACGCCGCTCTTTGCCAGCGCGGGCGAACCCGCGGCTGCGCTCATTCGCTTTGCAACGATCCTGCTGCTCGTCGGGATCGGCCTGTTCCTCGCCTGGCGCGCGCTGCGGCTGGAAAAGGGCTGGGCGTCACGCTTCCGCCTGCCCGCGGCGACAAGCAGCCGCGTTGTCGAACCCGGACGCCCCGCGCCCTACGAGACCGAAAAGGCGCCCGGCTTGCTGGATCGCGCGGTGCGGCCCCGCGCCGTCGCCGAACCCGTCGACCGCGCCCCGCCCGAGATTGCCGAACCGGTGCAGCGCGCCGTGCCGTCGAAACCGAAACCCAAGCCGCAGACCGAACTCTTCACGCATTACCAGTTGCCGTCGATCGACCTGCTCACCCCCGCGCCGGAACGGCCTGCCGGACAGATCGACAAGGCGGCGCTCGAACGCAACGCGCGGCTGCTCGAATCGGTGCTCGAGGATTTCCAGGTCAAGGGCGTCGTCACCGCGGTGCGCCCCGGCCCCGTCGTCACCATGTACGAGCTGGAACCCGCGCCGGGCACCAAGGCGAGCCGCGTGTCGAACCTGGCCGACGACATTGCGCGCAACATGTCGGCGCTGTCGGCGCGCATCGCGCCGATCCCCGGCCGCACCGTGATCGGCATCGAACTGCCCAATGCGCACCGCGAATCGGTGGTGCTGCACGAAATCATCGGCAGCGCGCTGTTCCAGGATCACAGCGGATCGCTGCCGATCATCCTTGGCAAGAATATCAGCGGCGATGCGATGATCGCCGATCTGGCGCCGATGCCGCACCTGCTGATCGCGGGCACGACCGGGTCGGGCAAGTCGGTCGGGCTCAACGCGATGATCCTCTCCTTGCTCTATCGCCTGGGCCCCGACCAGGTGAAGATGATCATGATCGATCCCAAGATGCTGGAACTCAGCGTCTATGACGATATTCCGCATTTGCTCGCGCCCGTCGTCACCGAACCCAAGAAGGCGATCCGCGCATTGAAATGGGCGGTCGAGCAGATGGAGGACCGCTACCGGATGATGTCGTCGCTGTCGGTGCGCAACCTGGCGGGCTATAACGACAAGGTGCGCGCCGCGCTTGCCAAGGGCAAGTCGCTCGGCCGCCGCGTCCAGACGGGCTATGATCCCGATACCGGCCAGCCGGTCTATGAGGAAGAAACGCTCGATTACCAGCCGCTGCCGCAGATCGTCGTCGTCGTCGACGAACTGGCCGACCTGATGATGACCGCGGGCAAGGAGGTCGAGTTTCTGATCCAGCGCCTCGCGCAAAAGGCGCGCGCGGCTGGTATCCACCTGATCCTTGCGACGCAGCGCCCCTCGGTCGACGTCATCACCGGCGTCATCAAGGCGAACCTGCCGACGCGCATCAGCTTCAACGTGACGAGCAAGATCGACAGCCGCACCATCCTGGGCGAAGCAGGCGCCGAGCAGCTGCTGGGCAAGGGCGACATGCTCTATGTGCCCGGCGGCAAGCAGATCACGCGCATCCACGGCCCCTTCGTGTCCGACGACGAGGTGCGCGCAGTCGCCGATCACTGGCGCGGCCAGGGGCGTCCCGACTATGTCGAAAGCGTCACCGAAGACCCCGAGGACGGCGGCTTCGCGCTCGAAGGCGCGCCCACGGGCGGCGACAGCGCCGAGGACCGCATGTATGCCAAGGCATGCCAGATCGTCGCCGAAAGCCAGAAAGCCTCGACCAGCTGGCTGCAACGCCAGCTGCGCATCGGTTACAACAGCGCCGCGCGCCTGATCGAGCGGATGGAGGAGGAGGGGCTGGTCAGTCCGCCCAACCATGTCGGGCGCCGCGACGTGCTCACCGACCAATATGGCCAGCCGCGATAGGGAAGCAAGCCTCGCCTGCCTTGAGCCTTCATCCCGGCGCGGGCCGGGGACGCGACCTCGCGCTTCCCATGCACCGGCGACATCGCGGCCTGTGCCGGGATGACGGTCGGATGAAACAACAGTTCAGGGCGGGTTCAATGCCCGGCTGCCAATAGCCGATCATCGAAAATGAGAATGAGAGCCAAATGACCAAGACCAATCTGACCCGCCTTGCCGCCTGGACGTTGACGCCGTTGGCATCCGCCGGTCTTGTTCTCGCCGCACCCGCGATCGCCCAGTCGGCCAGCGCGCTGTCCATGGTGCAGGCGCATCTCAAGGCGACCAGCACGATGACCGCCGATTTTGTCCAGACCGACCGCAATGGCCAGCGCCTTTCGGGCAGGCTGATCCTGAAACGCCCCGGCAAAATCCGCTTTCAGTATCAGAAAGGCGTGCCGATGCTGATCGTCGGCGACGGCAGCCGATTGACGGTGATCGACTATGAGGTGCGGCAGGTGCAGAGCTGGCCGGTGAAAAACTCGCCGCTTGGTGCGCTGCTCGACCCCGATCGCGATCTGGCGAAATATGCGCGGATGCTGCCGACGGGCAACAAGGATGTGTTGAGCGTCGAGGTGAAGGATCCCGACCGCCCCGAATATGGCACGATCACCATGGTGTTCGTGCGCGACGGCTCGGCGCCCGCGGGGCTGCGCCTGCGCGGCTGGGTCGCGCTCGATTCGCAGAACAACCGGACACGCATCGACCTTTCGAACCAGCGGTTCAACGTCGCGGTTGCCGATTCGGCATTTCGCTGGACCGACCCGCGGACCAGTCGCCGCGGGCGCTGACCCGGACAGGGGCAGCGGAGCATCGGCTGATTCCGTCGCGATCAATCGCCCGACCAACCGACGTCAGCCATCGACGAACGGCAGATGCAGCCGCGGCACGGCGCTTTTCGTTCAGCTTGGCGACAGGGAAGAAGGGCTATTTCAGCACTCGAAGGCGCCAACATGGCCCCCGGATTTGGGTTTCCCCCTGTTGCCCCACCCGGGCTGCCCGGCACCTTCATTCAAGAGCGTGACGAACGCTGACCTTGAACCCCCGTTCCACCGCCCCTGGGACGGGGGTTTAACCTATCCGGCGGACAGCAGCCGAATGCCCGCATTGGGCCGGATTCCCGCCATCCGCTTGGCCGTCATCCGGGCGAAGGGGCATGTCGACAACCGGTCGCTTCCCGCCGCTTCCCCGCCTGCCCCGGACCGCCGCAGCCATTGCGAACGGCCCCGCGCACCGATAGAGCCACCGGCATGACTCGCATCAGCATCGCTTCGTGGAATATCAACAGCGTCCGCGCCCGTATCGGCATCGTCGAAAAACTGCTTCGCGAAGAGGCGCCCGATATCCTCTGCCTACAGGAAACCAAGGTTGAATGCGGCCTGTTCCCGAAAACGATGTTCGAGGCGCTGGGCTATCGGCACATCGTCACCCACGGCCAGCGGATGCATCACGGCGTCGCGATCATCAGCAAGGTGCCATTGGCCGATGTCCGCAAATATGACTGGCAGGCAAACGGCGAGGCCCGCCACATCGGCGTCACATTGCCGTCGGGCGTGCGGCTCGACAATGTCTATATTCCCGCGGGCGGCGATATTCCCGATCGCGCGCTCAATCCGAAGTTCGGACAGAAACTCGACTTCCTCGCGCGCATGACCGACTGGTCGAGCGCGCTGAACGGGACGCCGACGGTGCTGGTCGGCGATTTCAACATCGCCCCGCTCGAAAGCGATGTGTGGAATCACAAGGCGCTGCTTGATGTCGTCAGCCACACGCCGGTCGAGGTCGAAACGCTTGGCCGCTTGCAGGCGGCATCGAACTGGATCGACCTGGGGCGCCAGTTCATCGCCGCGCCGACCCCGCTCTATACCTGGTGGAGTTATCGCGCGAAGGACTGGGAAGCGTCGAATCGCGGTCGCCGTCTCGACCATATCTGGGTGACGCCCGATCTTCGGGACAGGGCGATCGCGCACCGGATCGTCCAGCCGGCGCGGAGCTGGGAGCGGCCGTCGGACCATATCCCCCTGATCACGGAGTTCGCCTTTTGAGCGCGGCGGCGCAGGACCACGGCGCCCGGCAGGCGGCGCGCGCGATCGACGCGCTGCGCCGCGGCTGGCCGTTGCGCGTCACCGGCGCCGACGGCGCGCTCGACCTGCTCGCGGTCGAAAGTGCGCGCGACGACACGTTGGCGGCCTTTGCGAGCGGCGATCTGCTGCTGTCGGGCGAGCGGGCGGTGACGCTCAAACTTACCAATCAGCGCGCGGCGGCGACGCCCGGCCCCGTGCGGCTCGCGGACGCCGCCGACAGGGTCGCGGCCGCGCTGGCGATCGCAGACCCCGCGCTCGACCTTGCGAACCCGTTGAAAGGGCCGTTCCACACCGTTGCGACGGGCGGCGACGCCGCCGCGGCGGCGGCGATGACAATGGCGCGCCATGCGGGGCTGCTCCCCGCCTTCTTCGTGCGCGGCGCGGCGGGTGAAGCCGAAACCATGTGCAGCGCCGACGATGTCGCCACCCTGCTCGACCCGGCGCGGCTCGACATCGCGGCGCGTGCCCGCCTGCCCGTCGCGGCAAGCGAGACGGCCGAAATCGTCGCCTTCCGCTCGCCCGAAGAGGCATCGGACCATGTTGCGCTGGTCATCGGAACGCGGGACCGCGATCCGCCCGTCGTCCGCCTGCACAGCGAATGCCTTACTGGCGACGTGCTCGGCAGCCTGAAATGCGATTGCGGGCCGCAGCTCCATGCCGCGCTCCA
This sequence comes from Sphingopyxis sp. LK2115, assembly GCF_014595975.1. Lineage (GTDB taxonomy): Bacteria > Pseudomonadota > Alphaproteobacteria > Sphingomonadales > Sphingomonadaceae > Sphingopyxis. The sequence goes on from NZ_JABWGQ010000059.1 coordinate 9,227, forward strand.
TGCGATGGCCGATGCGCCTTGGGGCGTGCTGCTCTATCTGCGGCAGGAAGGCCGAGGGATCGGGCTGGTCAACAAGCTGCGCGCCTATGCGCTGCAGGACCAGGGTTATGACACGGTTGATGCCAATCTCCGGCTCGGTTTCCCCATCGAGGCGCGCGACTTCGCAATTGCGGCGCGGATGCTGGAACTGCTGAACGTGCCCCGCATCCGGCTGATGACCAACAATCCCGAAAAGGTTGCGCGGCTGGAAAAGGAAGGCGTCGAGGTGGTCGAGCGCCTGCCGCTTGCACTGCCCACCAACCCGCATAACGAGCATTATCTCGCGACCAAGCGCGACCGGACGGGGCATCAGCTCTGACCGCAAGATCGTGATTCTGGCTCGCACAAAGCCGCGAATCAACAAAGACTGGCCCCGAACCCCGTTCGCCCTGAACGTGTCAAAGGGCCATTCCTTGTTTGCAACGTCCAAGCGAAGCGCGATGATCGGGCACGCTCAGCACAAAGGATGACGGGCGGTCCTGCGGGGTCGCGGCTTCGCGCTCGTCAGATCAATGCACGAACCTTGCCACCACGTCGCGGTAGCTGCGGCTGACCTTCACCTGCGCGCCCGAGCCGAGGATGAGGAAACATTCGCCGTTGGTGTGCGGCTTCACCTGCTTGACCTGGCTCAGGTTCACGATCGTCGAGCGATGAACGCGCTGGAAATTGCGCGGGTCGAGCCGCTTTTCCAGGTCCTTCATCGTTTCGCGTAGGATCAGGCTGTTGTCGGCGGTATAGATGCACATATAGTCGCCCGCAGCGTCGATGCGTTCGATGCTGTCGACGTCGACACGGAAAATCTGCCCGCGATCCTTGATGTTGATCATCTTTTCATAGCGGTCGGCCGACGGCGCGTCGGGCACGGCATCGGCGCCATATTCCTCGACCGCTTCGGGCGCGACCTCGGCGAGCACCGTCTTCAGCCGTTCGACCTCGGCGGCGCCGCGCTTTTCGGCGAGCCGCTGGCGCACGCGGTCGAGCGCGTCGGCGAGGCGCTCCGGCTCGACAGGTTTGACAAGATAGTCGACCGCCTGCGCCTCGAAGGCGCGGATCGCATGATCCGAAAAGGCGGTGACGAAGACGACGAGCGGCGGCTCGACCTCCATCAACCCCTGGATCACCGAAAATCCGTCGAAACCCGGCATCTGGATGTCAAGAAAGACGAGGTCGGGTTTATGCGTCTTGATCTTGCGGATGGCCTCGCGGCCGTTCTGGGCGGTGTCGACCACCTCGACATCCGAATGCGCCTCGAGCCGCAGTTGCAGGCCCTGGGTCGCCAATTTTTCGTCATCCACCAGGATGGTTCTGATCGTCATGTGCCTTCGGTTCCAATTCTTGCTTGCCCATCGGGCTGGAACGGAAACTCGATCACCACCGTGAAGCCGCCCTCAGCGCCCGCCTGGGCGTCGAACCGGTGCTGGTCGCCAAAAGCCTGCGCCAGGCGGTCCCGGATATTGGCTAAACCCACGCCGGTCGATTCCGTTGCAACACCCGTGGTGGGGTCGGTGCGGTCGCCTGACAATCCCGCGCCGTTGTCGGACACGGTGATCCGGACATTTTGACCGGCCAGCTGTGCGGAAATGGTGATGTCGGCGCCATCCTCCTGCGGCGTCACCGCATATTTTATGGCGTTTTCGATCAGCGGCTGGAGCAGCAGCGAGGGCAGGCGTGCGCGCGCCACCGCCGGGTCGATCGCGAAATGCGGCCGCAGCCGATCCTCGAAGCGCATTTTTTCGATGTCGAGGTAAAGCTTCAGCGTCTCGATTTCCTGCGCCAGCGTCACCTGTGCGGTCGGCTCGTTGGCGAGTGTGTAGCGGAGGAAGGCCGAAAGGCGCGACAGCATCGCGTTCGCCGGCTCGGCCTGTTTCAAGAGCACGAGCGTCGAAATGCTGTTCAGCGTGTTGAACAGGAAATGCGGATTGAGCTGGTAGCGCAGCATCGCAAGCTGCGCCGACGCGGCCTGCGCCTCCAGCCGCAGCACGCGATCATTCTGTTCCTCAAGCTGGAGGAAATAGTTGATCGCGAAATAGAGCGCCGACCAGGCCGCGAGCGAAGTCGCGTCGATATAGACCGCGCCGAGCAGCAGGCTGGTGAAGCCGGCCTCGCTCGCCGGATTCTGGATCTGCGCGACCCAGGCATCAATGAACGCCCAGAGCGCGGTCGCAAGGCCCGCCAGCCCGAAACTGACCCCCCACATCAAAAGCGGTCGGCGATTGATGAGCGCGCGGTAACAGACCGACAGGATCAGCGTCAGCGAAAAGCCGGTGATCGCCGAAATCACCTGCGGAATCAGAAAGGTGAATGCCTGTCCGTTGGCGAGTCCCGATACGCCGCGCAGCCCGAGCCACGCCGCCCAGCCAAGGATCTGGAGGTTCCAGAAGGCGCGAACCTTGTTGTCGAAAAAGGGACCGGGCGAGGTCAGGCGGAACAGCGGCATGGAAGTCCGGGCGAGGGCGGGCGTCAACGGCCGCGCGCGACGAAGTGGACGGCGCGGCGGCCGGTCATTCGGCCGCGACCGACGCCGACGCCGTCGGCCCGTCGGCGCGCGCACGCGCCTGGCCGAGCGGCTGAAGCTCCGAGCGATGTTTCCACAACAGTTCCTTGTAGCCGATCACGCGGCCGTCGTGCGCAGTCAGGCGAACGGGACCGATCGGCTGTTCGTCGCGCGCATCGACGAGCACAGGGGTCGAGGGCACGCCCGCGCCCCATTTTTCGCCCCATTGGCGAAGCGCAATCATCGCGGGCAACAGGTCAATGCCCTTTTCGGTGAGCTGATAGCGCACCTTGCGCCGATCCTCGGCCATCACCTCGCGCGCCATGATGCCATGATCGACCAGCTTCGTCAGCCGGTTCGACAGGATGTTGCGCGCGATATTGAGTTCCTGCTGGAACTCCTCGAAATGATGGACGCCGTTGAACGCCGCGCGCAGGATCATAAACGACCAGCGTTCGCCCATCGCTTCCAGCGCCAGCGGCAGCGCGCAATTGCCGCCATCGAGATCGTTCAAGACTTCGCGTAATTTTCCCATGGCCAAGCCCTAACGTAAAATCGCCGTCCGTGCCAAAAAAATATAGGCCCCGCGTTGCATTTCGCAACGGGAAGCGGGCGGCGCGTCAGGCGGCAAGACGGTTGCGCGCGACGACGAGCGACCAGCGCGCCAGTGCGGGCAGCTGTGCGATGACCGGTGCGGGATGCACGCGGAACGCACGACCGACAAGGTCGAAGCGCCAGCGCCGCTGGCTGCGCAGCGCGAGGCCGAGGAGGATTTCGCTGCGGCTGCGCGCGGGCAGCGTGGCAGGAAGCGCGCGCTCGACAATTTCGGCGGTCAGCGCCTGGATCTGGTCCGCGCGCTGGCTGGTCAGGCTGCCGCCATGTTTGCGGTAGACGTAGAGATCCTCGTGCAGCGTGACAAAGGTGAAGCGCTGGGCCGCGCGCAACCAGAAATCATAATCCTCGACCCCGAAGAGCTGAGGATCATAGCCACCGAGCGCCTCGGTCACGTGCGCGCGATAGAGGAAGCAGGCACCGATATTGTTGCCGTAGAGCAGGCGCTCGACCGGCCCGACGCGCGAAACGCCGATTTCGCTGCCCGCATCGTCGATCATCGTGAAATCGGCGTGGACGATGTCGGCGCGCGGATGCGCGTCGAGCGTCGCGACGAGGCGCGTGAGCATCTGCGGCCGGAGCAGATTATCGTCGGATGTCCAGCTGTGCAGTGATCCGCGCGCCACGGCAAAGCCGTGATTGAGCGCCGCGGGCAGGCCGACATTGGCGTCGAGCCGCAAGCGCCGTACGCGCGCGTCGCGCGCCGCCGCGTCGGCCATGATCGCTGGCGAGGCATCGTTCGAGGCGTCGTCGACCAGGATCAGCTCGAAATCGGTGAAATGCTGGGCGAGCACCGATTCGATCGCATCGGCCAGCCAGCGTGCGCCATTGTGCACTGGCATGACCATCGACACGCGCGGCGGCGCCGTCGAATCAAGAGCTTCGGTCCCCATGGCCGACCGTCCTAGCGGTGACGCACGATGCTTCCAACGCGCTTTACCAAAGTTGCTAACGTCTTCGGCCTGACGCACGCAAGTTTCGCATTGCAATATGCGCGCCAAGGGCGACATTGAGGAGGATGCTGAGGCAATATGAACTTGTCGAGCGCGTGCGCGCTTATGATCCCGACGTCGACGAGGCGCTGCTCAACCGCGCCTATGTCTTCACGGTGCAGAAGCACGGCAGCCAGAAGCGCGCGTCAGGCGACCCCTATTTCAGCCATCCGGTCGAGGTTGCGGGAATCCTGACCGACCTGCATCTCGACAGCGAAACGATCGTCACTGCATTGCTCCACGACACGCTGGAGGATACGCTGACGACGCCAGAGGAGATCGAGCGGCTGTTTGGTCCCGACGTCGGGCGGCTGGTCGACGGCGTCACCAAATTGAGCAAGATCGAGGCGCAGACCGAGAATGAGCGCGCCGCGGAAAATCTGCGCAAGTTCCTGCTCGCCATGTCGGACGACATCCGCGTTCTGCTCGTCAAGCTCGCCGACCGGCTGCACAATATGCGCACGCTGCATTTCATCGAGAATCCCGACAAGCGTCGGCGCATCGCCAGGGAGACGATGGACATCTATGCCCCGCTCGCCGAGCGGATCGGCATGTATGAATATATGCGCGAGATGCAGCTGCTCGCGTTCCGCGAGCTCGAACCCGAAGCCTATGCGACGATCACCGGCCGCCTTGCCAAGCTGACCGCGGGGGGCAAGGACAAGGTCGCGGCGATCAGCCGCGAGTTCAGGGAGCTGCTGTCGGCCGCGGGGATCGAGGCCGAGGTGTCGGGGCGCGAGAAGCATCCCTATTCGATCTGGCGCAAGATGCAGGAACGCCACGTCAGCTTCGAGCAGGTGACCGACATCATCGCTTTCCGCGTCATCACCCCGACCGACGCCGACTGTTACGCCGCGCTGGGGCTGATCCACCGCAAGTGGAAAATGGTGCCCGGCCGGTTCAAGGACTATATCTCGACCCCCAAGCGCAACGGATACAAGTCGCTGCACACGACGATCATGCACCAGCAGAATATGCGCATCGAAATCCAGATCCGCAGCGTCGGGATGCATAAGGAATCCGAGTTCGGGCTGGCCGCGCACTGGGCGTATAAACAGGGCGGCAGCGGCCCCGACGGGCAGGCGGGGTGGATCCGCGACCTCATCGAAATCCTCGAACAGACCCACGATCCCGACGAACTGCTCGAAAACACGCGCATCGCGATGTATCAGGATCGCATCTTTGCGTTCACCCCGAAGGGCAGTCTGCACCAGCTGCCCAAGGGCGCAACGCCGGTCGATTTCGCTTATGCCGTCCACACCGGGCTCGGCGACCGGACCGTCGGCGCCAAGGTCAACGGGCGGCTCGTCCCGCTGCGCACGCAGCTTGCCAATGGCGATACGGTCGAAATCCTGTCGTCGGACAAGCAGACGCCGCAGCCAGCGTGGCTGGGCTTTGCCGTGACCGGCAAGGCGCGCGCGGCGATCCGCCGCCACGTCCGCTCGAAAGAGAAGGTCGAACTCGCCGCCCTGGGCCGCAAGATGTACGACGAGATCGCCCGCCGCCTGCCCAACAAGGTTGGCGACAAGGCGCGCGCCGCCGCGCTGACGCGGCTGAAACTCGAAGACGACAGCGCGCTTTATATCGCGATCGCCAAGCAACGGCTGACCGACGACGCGGTGCTCGAGGCGCTCGTCCCCGGCATCACCGCCGAGATGAAGACCAAACCCGGCAAGCTGGTCCAGGGCGCGGCGGTGTCGATCGCGGGGCTGACGCCGGGCGTCGCCTATCAGCTCGCCGATTGCTGCCATCCGGTGCCCGGCGATCGCATCGTCGGCCTGGCACGCCCCGGCGAGGGGATCGAGGTGCATGTCATCGACTGTCCCAGCCTGGCCGACGGCGTCGATGCCGACTGGATCGACCTCAGGTGGCAGGAGGACAGCGAGGGGGGCAACGCACGGCTGTGCATCGTCATTCTGAACGAACCCGGCACGCTGGCCGAAATGTCGGGCATTCTTGCCGCCAATATGGCGAATATCACCAATTTGCGCCTGTCGAACCGCGAGGGCGGATTCCACACCTATGACGTCGTCGTCGAGGTGCGCGACGTCCAGCATGTGATGCGCATATTGTCGGCGCTGCGCGCGTCGGACAGCGTGGTGCAGGCCGAGCGGTTATAGGCGGAACAGCGGCGACGGATTTGGGGTGGGTCCGCCCCCCCCTTCATTCCGTTCGCATCGAGCGCAGCCGACATACCCATCGACCCCGCGCCGCGCCGAGGCGCATCTCGACTCCGCCTGATGCGAACCGATTTTTATGCTGTCATGTCCGCACCCGGTCGCGTCGGGACCAGCACCTTCAATTGGTGTAGAGCAGCGGCGGCCGCCACGCATTCTCGTCGACCTCGTCGCGAACCTTGTAGACCATCCCCTTGCTGTTCAGGAACAGCTTCTCCATCTCGGGCCGGGTGAAGGGACGCGAGCCCAGGCGGCCGAACACCGCCATCTGTCCGCCCGTTTCGTCGACCGCCCGGTCGCGATCGAGTCCCTTTGACAACGCCAGGGCGGGCGAAGGCGTTTTGGCCCAGGCGATAAGTTCGGGCGTCGGTTTGGGGGAGAAGCCATAGAGGCCGGGATTGTTCGGGCTGGTGAGCTGGATCACCTTGATGCCGGCGCGCCCGTCGGCGACATAGGCGAAGAGCGAGGCGTTGGTCGATGCGACGATCACATCCTCGGCATCCTGCATCGCGCCGTCAAAGGTCAGCGCCGGCCAGACGAGCGGCGCTGCGGGGCGCGTCACATCGACGATGACCAGGCCGTCGGCCTTTGCCGCGACATAGAGGTAGGTGCGCGCCACATAGAGCTTGCGCGCATTGGCGAGCCGCACCGTGCCCGACGGCACCGCCACCGGCTGCGCCATGTTCGTGACGTCGAACAGCTTGACCCCCTCGGCATCGGTGACCCAGAGGTAGCGGAACTGCACCGCGCTCGCGCGGGCATCGGTCAGCGGCACTTGCGCGGTAACCTTTGGCTGGAGCGGCGTCGAAAGGTCGAGCACGACGAGGCCCGCATCGGTGGTGATATAGGCATAGCTGCCCGCCAGCGTGACGTGCCGCGCGCCGGCCAGCACATTGCCCTCGTTCCAGGTCAGCGCCCGGCGAAGCTTGTTGTTGCGGAACTCGCCGTCGGCCAGCGTGTCGACATCGACGAGCACCAACCCCTCGACGCTGTCGGTGATGACGGCGTAGCGATAGATGTCGTGCATCACCTGTTCGTGATTTTCCGGGAAATGCTTGACGATATTCTCGTTGCGACTGACGCTGATCGGCTGGGTGGTCGCAAGCGCCATGCAGGTCGCATTCCTCGTCTTCACATGCGTGTCGTGGCCGAGCGGCGAAAAGGGGGCGCGGACGATGCGTTCGGAAAAGCCCTTGTTGCCGATCGAGGCGACGTCATAGACGCGGAAGCCGCCCCTGCCCTCTGCAACGAACATATATTCGCCGCGCTGTTGCAGGCAGTTGACGCGGCCGCTCGTGTCCTGAACGATGTTCGCAAACTCTTCAAGCGCCTGCGTTTCGCCCGATCCCCTGGCGTCGAAAATCTTGCCGCGGACCCAGTTTTTCAGCTCCCTGCCATTCTGGTCGACGTGGAGCTTCCAATAATCGGGATAGGCGTAGCGGTGGAGGTAGGAGCCGATCACCGCCTGTGGCTCGTCCCATTCGGTCACGCGCGTTGCCTGGAACCCGTCCTCCATCCCTGACCAGACATTCAGTCCGACGAAATTGACGAAATTGGTGCCGAGCAGAAGCAGCTGCGCCATGATCGCATTATTGTCGTCGGCGGCGGACAGATGGCAGTCGCTGCACTGCTTGGTTTCCTGCCGCCGCACCGTGTGCGGGAAATGCGGGGCAAAGGCCTGGCTCGAATAGCCCGCCGACGAGATCGGCGGCTGCTGCACATAGATGCGCTCGCGGTTGATGTTGGTTGACGAAAGGATCAGCGCCGAGGTCGAGCGGACGGGGGCGATGATGCCGCGCACCTCGCCGTTCGGGCCGGGCTCGCCGGGCTTGGTGAGCTGGTGACGGCCGAGCTGGAACATCTCGTCGCGCGCCACCTGCGGGTTGTAGGTCGCGAAATTGCGCGTCTCCTCACCCTCGAAATGGTGCATCCTGGTTTTCCAGTTCGCCTCGATCGGCAAATGGCAGCCGCCGCAGCTTGTCGTCCACGACAGGTGACAGGTGAAACAGGTCATCTTGTCGTCGCCGTGCGCCCGGTCTTCCCTGGCGACGCCCGGCCCCCATTCATATTTGCCGTCGTCGCTGCCCGATCGCGCCATCAGCTTGGCGCGGGCGGCCTTGGCGTTGAAATGCGGCCCCGGCGTCACCGCCTGCTTGACCAGGCTGACCTGCCATTCAAGCCCCGGATCGACGATCGAGCGCTGGATCAGGCCGATGACTTCGGCATCGTCGTTATATTGGAACTCGAAACGGCGGCGCCCGTCAGGGTTACGGAGCAGCGCCAGATTCGTGCCTTGCGGCCGCGCCGCGACGTTGGAGGTGAGCAGGTTGGGCAACGCGTCGGCGGTGCCGTGGCAATCCTTGCAACTGATCTCGACCGCGTTCGCCACTTCGCCCTGAATATAGCCATTGCCATGCGCGTCCTGCGCGAAGTGGCAATCGGCACATTGCATCCCCTTTTCGGCGTGAATGTCCATCATATGCACCGATTTGCCGGGGTTGATGCCCGGCGGAACGAACTTGCCCTCGACCCCGGGGCGCCCCGGATCGGCGCTCAGCAGGCAGAGGTCGCGCTCTTTCGCATCGCTGTAATGCGCGCAGCTCTTGCGCCATTTTTCCGGGTCGGCGGGATCGACGATATTTGCCGTGTCGGTGCCCCAGGTCGCCATATTGCCGTCGGCGGTCAGCAGATTGCCGTTCCGGTCGCGTTTGAAGATGCCGCGAAAGTTCCAGCCGTGACCGTGATAGTCGGCGAACTGCGTGTCCTTGTTGCTGTCGTTGACGTCATAGACGTTGCGCAGAAACTCGACATCAGCCCACAGCCCGCGCGGCGCCGCGCCTTCGGGATTGCGTTCGAGCACCTGATGCACTTCGGCGGCGGTCGGATAACGCTGTTGCTTGTATTTCGCCTGATATTCGGCGTCGCTCATCCCCGGCGGGCGCGGCGCGCTGTTTTCGGGGCCGGGCCACAGCTGCGGCGCGTCCGATTCATAATCCCACATCGTGTAGCCGAGGTAGGAGTTGAGGAAGATATTGGGCTGGTGCATGTGGCACGTCATGCACTGTGCGGTCGGGATCGCGCGGGTGAAGGCGTGGCTGATCGGGTGGCCCGATTCACGGCGCGGTTTCTGGCCGGGACGGGCGGGGAGATCGGGATCGGCGGGATCGATCAGGGCGCCGTGCCCGCCGCCTGCATGATGTCCATCGGCGGGTGCCCCCTGCGCCTCGCCGTCATGCCCGCCCTTCCATTTTTTTGCGGCGATCGTCGGGTCGATCGTCGCCGTCTCGCCGTCGCGCCCGAACCGGGCATAGGTCAGGCTGTGCCGCGGTTCGCGATCATTGGCATAGATGACGTGGCAGCCGGCGCAGCCCGAATGGCGATAGTCGCCCGGCTGGTCGTTGGTGCCCATGAACCACATGAAGGGGTCGTTGAGACGCGTCTTGTGAATGTTGAGCACGGGGATCGCGACGCGCAGCCCGGTGCCGGGGCCGCGGTTCGATTGCTTGAGGTCGGGGCGCCCCGGCTCCTCCAGCCGCTGGATCTGCCCCGTCGGGTTGGGCAGGCCGATTTCGGGAAATTGCGTGTTGATGTTGCGCCCGCCGCGCTCGAACACGCGGAAGACGTCGCCCGGCGGGATCACGCTCCAGCGTGGCAGCGGATACATGCGCGCGAGCGCGCCGCGCCTCCTCTCCGCATCGGTCAAGATCTTGTCCGAGGGGAAGGCGGGCTTGCACGCCTCGGCATATTCCCCGGCCGTCAGCTTTGACGAGGGCGAAAGGATGCACGCGGGATCGCCGCCGCGCGTATAGGCTTCGCCGAAGATATAGTTCTTATAGGGGATGATGCCATTGTTATAGGCGGCGCCGCCCCACAGCATCGCGCCGGTGGACATCAGCGACCGCTCGGTCGCCTCGATCACCTCCATATGGCACGCGCCGCACGCCTCGCGCGCGACGCGATAGTCGCTGGGGTTGACGAAGCGGATGAATTCGGGCGCTTCCTTGTTGAGCAAGGTATAGCTGCGCACCGGGTTCGCCGAGCTGTCGTGCCACGCGCCGGGCAGCGTCGGTTGCGGATGCGCGACCTTCATCGCCGCGATATTGTAGGGGTTTTTATATCCCAGTTCGGGCTTGCCGAACGCGGCAGGCGACGTCGAATCGCCGCCGTGACAGTCGGTGCAGCCAAGCTTGACCGCCGGGGTCGCGTGCATCGACGGCTGGTCGGTCTGCGTGTGGCAGCTGTAACAGCCGGCCGATTTCGCCGCGACGTCGGCGTCGCTCTGCTCGCGCGGGGCGGGCGGGGTGAAACGATAGCTGATCTTGAGCGGCTTTTCCTCCTCTGCCGCGCGGCCGACGCTCGCGCCAAAGGCGGCGCACAGCGTCACAAAGGCCAGCAGTGCGAAGATTTTGCGCATCATCATCTCAGAAACTCAAAATCACATTGGCGAGGATCGACACATAGGCGTCGTTCTTCTGCTTGTTGTCGAACAGATCCTTGAAGCCGTCGCCGGGGAGCAGCACCGCGGCGCTGAGGCGCCCGACGATATTCTGTGTCGCTTTCGGCCGCCAGATTCCCGCGACCGACAGGTCGAAGCCGATGTCCCTGGGGATCGAACCCTCGACGCGCAGCGCCTCAAGCGAGGATGTGTTCTCGAACCACAGATGGTTGGCGTTGACGCTGACGCGCGTCTGCGGCGACAGGTCGAAATCGGCGCCCACGCCGATAAAGACGGTGCCCGGATTGTTGAAGTTCGACTGCCCCTCTTCCTTCGACGAACGCAGCGAGTTCAAAATGCCGTTGCGGCCGTTGATCGAAATCACGCGCCCGCCGCCCGCGAAGGGGATCGTCTGGCGGATCCAATAGCTCGTGTCGGCGCCGCCGAAGATCGGATTTTCAAAGATTGCGTCGAATCCGCCCTCGGTCTTGTTATAGGGGTCGCCGTCGCCGGTCGCATACAGCCCCGACAGGCGAAAGCGCATCCAGTCCACATCATAGCTGAGTTCGACCGCGCCGAAGCCCGCGCGAATCTCTGCGGGCTGGCTGGTGAAAAAGCTGTTCCGGTCCTCGCCCAGCGCGGCATAGAAGCTTGCGGTCAGGTTGATCCGCCCGATGCGCCCGTCGGCACTGTAGCCAAGGTAAACGACGTCATATTCGCGCCCGCGCAGATCGCCGATCAGCGCCGGGCGCACCGGAAAGCCGTTGTGGTCGATCTGCACGTCATTCTTTTCGCGATTCATATTATAGGTCACGCTGACCTGGCTGGTCAGTCCGACGACCGGGAAATCCTGGCGATAAAGGTTCGCCGTCAGGACAAAATCGTCGCGCGGCGTCTGGGTGATGTCGTTGAGCCCCGAATTGGTGTCCTTTTCGAGCCGCCAGAAGGCCGCGAAATTATACTGGAAGCGGTTGTTGTCGCGATTGCCGAAAAAGCGCAGCCCAAGCTGGCTGTCATTGAACAGGAAACCGCGAAAATCGCTCTGGAATGGCTGGATGCCGAGCCGCACCGAATAAAAATCGTAGCGGTCGGACGTGTTGCCGAGATGTTTGTCGACGAAGAGTTCCTGCACGCCGAGGAAGCTGTCGTACCGATGGCTCGCCTTCGACGGGCGCACGTCAAGCACGCGCCGTTCGGGCACGTCGACATAATTGGCCTGCCAGGCGAGCGTCAGTCGATATTCGACATCGGGCGGCTTGAACGCGGTCGATCCCTTGATCAGCGCGACGCCGCCAATGAAGGTCTGTGCAAAGACAAAGCTGCGATCCTTGCCGAACACGTCGAGGCTGCCCGGCCGCTCGGTCGTCTGGACGCCGACGGGGATTGGAAAGGTGCGCGGTTCGAACACCGTGTCGGACACCGCATTGGCGACGAAGAACCAGTCGTCGCCCTTGATCGGCAGCCATTTGACCTTGTCCGGGTCGATCGCGCGGTCGCCCTTCAGCGTGTTCTGGTGATAGGGGTCGAACCAGCGTTCCTTCACCACGCCCAACGTCTCGATAAGGCGCCAGCGGTCGGGGACGGGCAACTGGTCCTCGATCCCCGGAAAAGCCTGCGGCGGCGGCGGGCGCAGCGCGCCCTCATTATTCTGGCTGAGCGCGTCGGGCAGGTCGGGGCGATAGCCGGGGCGGCGGCGCCCCTCGATCATTTCCGTGACAAGATCGTCGGGCACCATTTCCTGCCAGTCGACCGGTGGCGGGGGCGGGGTGAGCTCTTCGGCGGCCGGTGCGGCGGGCGCGGAATCGACCGGCGGTTCGGCCGGTGCGGGCGATGGCGGCGGCGCATCGACCCCCGGCGCCCCCTGCGCCGCGAGTGTCGCGATGATCGGCCAAAGGCTGCCTCCCGTCATCATCGCCTATAGCCCGTCACAGACATTTTGCTGCGCCGTATCGAGGAAGGGCGCGAAGGGGCAGCTGATATAGCGCAGGCGCACCGTGCGGTTGTCGGCGAGCGTCACGACGACATTGTCGGCGCGGATCGCTTTGGGGGCATTGCCGATGCCACCGACGCGCGCGCCGCCATTGTGCGTGCCCAGAAAGCTGATCATATCGTCCTGGTCGATGCCGTCGCCGGACACGCCGATCGCGCCGACGAGCGTGTTGCCGCGATAGATGGGGACCGATCCGGGAAAGATCTGGATGCCGTTCTGGAGCCGGTTCCGCCCCGGCGCGGCATCGGGCAGGGTGGTGCAGCGCTGCGGCGTGTCGGTCGGGCTTGCCCCCGACACGAAGCCGAGGTGCGCGCCAAGATTGCCGATGACCAGCGCCGATTGCAGCCCGGTCGAAAAGGGGTTGAACTGTGCGATCGGGCGCGACAGCGGGCCGCGCGGGCGGCCGACCTCGCCATCGGGGAAATAGGGGCGCGCCAGATTGCCGACCGAGCGGTCGGCGAAGGCGGTCGTGCCGGTGAGCGCGGCGGGATCGCCCAGAAAGGCGCGGACCGCGGGCACAAAGGCGGCGACGTCGGCGCTGGCGTTGGCCGACAGCTCGGCGGCGGCTTGCGGACCCGAGAAAAAGGCGGCGGTGCGCGCCTTCTGCAAGGAGACGTCGGTGCCAAAGACCGGCGCGTCGGGCGAGCGGACGATGCCGAGCACCGCGCCGTGCGTGTCGACGAGGCTGATCGTCACCTGCGCGCGGCTGTCGAGCGGGCGGCGGATCTGCGCGCGCGCGCGGCTCATTACGGCAAAGGCTTCCTCGAGCAGTGCGCGCGCCTCGGCAGCGGTCAGCGGCGCGGCGACGCTGGCGCCGTCGGTGCCCGCGCGGATCGGATAGCGGTTCGTCCCGCTGCCGTCGGTCAGGATGAAGGCGTCGCGGTTCGAGAATTCGGCCGGGGTCGATGCGCGGATGCCCGACGCTTCGCTGCCATAGGCGACCCCCGCCGTGATCGCGGCATTGGCATAGCCGATGACGGCGACAAGATTGCCCGCGCTGCCATTGAGGCTGGCGAAGCTTGCACCACCATTTGTCATCACCCCGGCAAAGGTCGCGTCCGAAAAGCGGAGCGTCGTGCCGTCGACCGCGATCCTGTCGGCGACGATCGTTTCCGGCGGCTGAAATCCGCGCGTTCCCGCCAGCGCGATGAACTCTTCGTCATCGTCGTCAATGTCGAGGATATTGGGGTCGCTGCCGTAAACGCCGTCGCCCATCACCCCGATGCCGCCGACAAGCACGCCATTCTTGTAAAGCGGCAGCCCGCCGGGGTCGGCGGCAAGGCCGAGCGGCGAGCGTTTGGGGCCGATCAGCGCCGCAGCGCCCGCGGCGCCGAACCGCGCCGACAGGTCGCTGCACGGCAACTGGCTGAACTGCACGCCGAAGAGGGGACCGCTTTCAAGCCCGACGGTGGTCGGAGCGGGCGGGAAATGTTCCTGGACGATCTGGCTCGCGGTGCGCGTCGAAAAGGCATTGCCGCCGCTGGAGAGATAGGCGCCCGTCAGCGCCTTGGCGATCGCGCCGCCCTCGGCGGGGAAGGTGACGTTCTGCGCGTCGATATTGTCGCCATTGGGCGCCGCCGAGGTCGTCGCGGTCGCGCGTGCGCCGGTCATGCGGAACACCGCCAGCACATTGCCGACGCGGTCGGTGACGGCGATGACCGACGGCAGGCCGCGCGCCTGCGCTTCCGAAATCGCATTGGCGAGGATCGTCTGCACGTCGCCCACGCTGAGCGATTCGGCCGCGGGCGGGGTGTAAAGCCCTCCCGTCGGCGGGGGGGTCGGCGTGGGCGACGGTGCAGGCGTGCCGCTGCTGCCGCCGCCGCCGCCGCCGCCGCCGCAGGAGGTCAGGAGCAGCGCGCCCATCGCGGCAAGAGCGCCCGAACGGAAAAGATGGCTTCGGCTTCGCATGACCTTATCTGAGCGCCCCGATTGCGCGCACCGCGCTGTCAAACGACGCCTGGAACTCCGCGGGCTTGTAGCCATTGGGGTCCTTCACCGCCGCATAGGCGCGGTCGATGTCGCTGCGGATGCCCGCCGCCGCGCCGACGGTGATGCGCCCCGACGACACCATCGCGCTCAGCAAGGTATCGACCCCCATCACCGCCTGCTGCGACCCCGAATAGTCGGTATAGCGCTCGCGGATCGCCTTTGCCGCGATCGCGTCGACCATCGCGAAGGCGTCGGCGCCCGAAAAGCTGCGCGACGCAAATGCGCGTTTCAGCGCCGCGACGGTCTGCGACAGCTCGGCCGCCGCCGCGACCGCGCTCGCCCGGTCGGACGCCATCGCCTTGTGAAAAGCCGCGGTGCGCGCCGCAAGCTGGTCGGCGAGCGCAGGCGCCGCCATGCGCGCGGCGGCGGCGAGCATGATGAGATTTTCGTCATTATAGGGCGGCATGCCTTCGGGAAGGTTGCGGCCCGGATTGTCGAGGCCGGTGCGCACCGGTTTTGCCTGATCAAAGATGCGGCGATGGCAACTGTGGCAGTCGAGGAAATAGAATTCGGGGAATATCCCTTCGGTCCCGCGCCGCGTCTGGAACAGCGCCAGGCTGCGTTCGATCGCGGCCGCCTGTCCCACCGCCCACATCTGGACATGGTCGGTGTGCCGGTTCGGTGCGCCGAACTTGCGCCAGCCATAATCGGCGTCCTCCCGATGATGCGCCTGGAGCGCGGAGAAGAGATCGAGCTCGAAGGATATGCGCGGATGCCCCGCCGCCATGATGCGGTGGGTGACGAACTGCCCGTCGGCGGCCGAACCGAAGTGGCAGTCGACGCACACGCCCGCGCGGACCACCGGATCCTCCAGCTTCTTCAGTCCCGCCGACAGGTTGGCGAGATGCTTGTCGCGCATTTCGCGGCCAGGATCGGCATTGGTGCCGACGCCGGCATAATGGCTCGCGAGCCAGCCGCCGGCGGGGCCATGGCACGATTCGCAGCCAACGCCATCTTCCGCCGGGACCGCGCGCGACGTGCCCGCGGTGCTGTGACAGCCAAGGCACATTTGCGCCTTCGCGGGATCGCCGATCCCCAGATTGCGCGCGATGAACTGGCTGCGATTATTGTTGAGCACCGCCCAGGCGCGGCTGTGTGCGCCGCCGGGGGTCGAAGGTTCCTGCCATGTCATCAGCTCGTCCTGGCGGACGATGGTGCCGTCGCCCTCCATCCGGCCGTGGCATGTCGATCCCGCGCACGAGGCAACGCCGGTGTAGCGCGCGCCGCCTTCGCCCTGCGACTGCGCGGGGGAAGCGAAGACAAAAGCCGCGACCGCCAGCGCGCACAGCATGGCGACAAGCGCGGCCCATGCCGCGCGCGTGGGAAGATGGGCGGCCCATGCCGCGCGCGTGGGATGATGGGCGGCCCATGCCGCCCAAGGCCGATCGCCGCGCTCCGTCCCAGCGTGTGCCGTCATCGCAATACCCCTTTTCCCCCAACCTGGCATTTTACGCCCTGGACCGAATTACACCACCCCGAAAGCCAGCATCGCGTCGGCAACCTTCTTGAATCCCGCGATGTTGGCGCCCTTTACATAGTCGATATAGCCACCCCCCTGATCGCCATAGGTCAGGCAGCGCGCGTGGATGCCGTCCATGATGTCCTTCAGCATCTGTTGCAGCTCGCCTTCGCTCCAGGCGCGGCGCGCGCTGTTCTGGCTCATTTCCAGCCCCGACACCGCGACGCCGCCGGCGTTGGCGGCCTTGCCCGGCGCGAACATGATCTTCGCATCCTTGAAGACATGCACGCCGTCGAGGTTGGTCGGCATGTTCGCGCCCTCGCTCACCGCGATGCAGCCGTTCTGGACCAGCCTCTTGGCATCTTCGCCAAGCAGCTCATTCTGCGTCGCGCAGGGCAGCGCCACGTCGCACGGCACGCCCCACGGCGTCTTGCCGGGGGTGAAGGTGGCGGACTTGAACTCGTCGCAATAATCCTCGATCCGCCCGCGGCGATGCGTCTTGTGCGCCTTCACCCAGTCGATCTTGTCCTGGGTGATTCCGTCGGGATCGTGGATGAAACCGCCCGAATCGGACAGCGTCAGCACCTTGCCACCCAGTTGGACGATCTTTTCGGCGGCGTGCGTGGCGACATTGCCCGAACCCGAGATCACCGCCGTCTTGCCGACGAGATCCTGCCCCTTGACCGCAAGCATGTTGGCGAGGAAATAGACCGCGCCATATCCCGTCGCCTCGGTGCGGATCAGCGATCCGCCCCATTCCAGCCCCTTGCCGGTGAGCACCCCCGTGAACTCGTTGGTGATGCGCTTATACTGGCCGAACATGAAGCCGATCTCGCGCCCGCCGACCCCGATGTCGCCCGCGGGAACATCGACGTCGGCACCGATATGACGGTAAAGCTCGGTCATGAAGCTCTGGCAAAAGCGCATGATCTCGCGCACGCTCTTGCCCTTGGGATTGAAGTTCGACCCGCCCTTGCCGCCGCCCATCGGCAGGCCGGTCAGCGCATTCTTGAATGTCTGCTCGAACGCAAGGAACTTCAGCACGCTTTCGGTGACGCTGGGGTGAAAACGGATGCCGCCCTTATAGGGGCCGATCGCGTTGTTGTTCTGGACGCGCCAGCCGCGCTGGACGCGGATATTGCCATTGTCGTCCTCCCAGCAGACGCGGAAGGACACGACGCGGTCTGGCTCGGCGATTCGCCGCAATATCTGTTGCGCGTGATATTCTTCCTTGTCGGCGATGAAGTCGAAAATGTCCTCGGACACTTCCTGCACCGCCTGGACGAATTCGGGCTGCCCCGGGTTGCGCCGTTGCACGCCCTCCATGAACGTCGCAAAATCGACGTGATCCGAAACTGCCATGCACCCCTCCCCTGCTGACTGGGAAAGCCGGTGCGACCCCTGACGATTTTGTCGTTGACCGACCTCGTGGGTCGAAGGCTACACCATCGCCGGGCAAAGGCAATATGGCGCGCAGTGCGTCGGCCATTTTTCGCGGGAGCAAAAATGAGCGAGACCAACTGTATGACGACCGGAAAAGCGTCCAGGCTGAGCGCCACCAATCGCGCGATCCTGATCGCCGCCTTTGTGCTGCTCGTCGCGGCGATCGGCTATGCGATATGGCGCGATTCGGCGCCCGCCGCCGACCAGGCGAGCGAAGGGGGCGCGGCGCCGGGCGACCAGCTCGCCGCGCTGGAGGCGCGCGTGCAGCGCGAACCGGAGAGCGCCGACGCCTGGACCGCGCTCGGCGGCGCCAGGTTCGACCTTGGCGATTTCGCAGGCGCCGCTGCCGCTTATGAAAAGGCCGTGGCGCTCTCGCCCGAATCGGCCGGGCTCTGGTCGGCGCTCGGCGAAGCGCGGGTGATGGCGAGCGAGCGCGACCCGATGCCCGCCGCGGCGTCCAAGGCTTTCGACAAGGCGATCGCGCTCGACGCCAAAGATCCGCGCGCCCGCTATTTCCTTGCGGTCAGAAAGGACATTGGCGGCGATCACAGGGGCGCGATCGAGGACTGGTTCGCGCTGCTTGCCGACACGCCGCAGGGCGCGCCGTGGGAAGCGGATCTGCGCCGAACGATCGAACAGGTCGGCGCGATCCACAAGATCGACGTCGCGGCGCGGCTGGCGGCAACGCAGGCGCGGCCGCTGACCGCCGACGAGATGCCTGTCGCGGCGCGCGCGATCCCCGGGCCGAGCCGCGCCGAGATGGAAGCCGCGTCGCGGCTCCCCAAGGGACAGCAGGATGCGATGATCCAGGGCATGGTCGATGGGCTTGAGGCCAAGCTCAAGGCCAATCCCGCCGACGTCGATCGCTGGATCATGCTGATGCGCAGCCGCATGACGCTGGGCGAAACCGCAAAGGCGGCGCAGGCGCTGAAGGACGGCATCGCCGCCAATCCCGCCGCCGCGGGACGGCTGAAGGCGCAGGCGCAGCTGCTCGGCGTGCCAGGGGCATAGCCGGGCTTGGCGTCAAGCCGTCAAAGGCGTATGATAGGTCGGCTGCGGGGGGCAACCAAAAAGGGTCGCCGCGGCACCGTGCCGCGAGACGCTTTAAGACGTATTGCCTGGGACAGCCGTCCACTCTGTATCAGGCCTCGCGGTTTCCCGGCCGCAGGACGGGGCGGCTGATTGTCCTGCCCGCATCGTCACCCCGGCGCAGACCGGGAGGATGCGGAAGGAGCGGCCATGCGCGCCTTACCCCGCCATCAGCGCCGCATTGCCGCCCGCCGCGGTGATGTCGGTCGAAATCGTCTTTTCCTCCGCAAAACGGTGCAGATAATGCGGACCGCCCGCCTTGGGCCCCGTTCCCGACAGGCCGCGTCCGCCAAAGGGCTGCGACCCGACGATCGCGCCGATCTGGTTGCGGTTGACATAGACGTTGCCGACCGCCGCACGCGCCGCAATGTGGGCAGCGACGCCGTCAATGCGCGTGTGGACGCCGAGCGTCAGCCCGTAACCCGACGCATTGATCGCGTCGATCAGCGCGTCGAGCTCGCCGCCCTTCCACGTTGCGACATGCAGGACCGGCCCGAAAATCTCGCGCTTCAAATCGGCGACATGGTCAAGCCGGATCAGCACCGGCGGCACGAAATGGCCGCCTGCGGGCAGAATCGTCCGCCCGGCTTCGGCAATCACGCGCCCCGCGGCGCGCGCTTCGGCGACATAGGCGGCGATATTCGCCTGGGCCTCGGCGTCGATGATCGGCCCCACGTCGGTTGCAAGGATCGCCGGATCGCCGACGTTGAGCTCGGCCATCGCCCCTGCAACCATGTCGATCATCGTATCGGCCACATCTTCCTGCACGCAGAGCAGACGCAACGCCGAGCAGCGCTGCCCCGCCGACTGAAAGGCGCTGGCAACCGCATCGCGCGCGACCTGTTCGGGAAGCGCCGTCGAATCGACGATCATCGCATTCGCGCCGCCCGTCTCGGCGATCAGGGTCGCGATCGGGCCGTCGCGCCCGGCCAGGCTGCGGTTGATCGCGCGGGCAACCTCCGTCGATCCGGTGAAGGCGACGCCGCTGATGTCGGCATGGCCGGTCAGCGCCGCGCCGACCGTTTCACCACGGCCGGGAAGATAATGCAGCACATCGCCCGGGATACCGGCTTCGAGCAGCAGTTCGACCGCGGCGTGCGCGATCAGCGGCGTCTGCTCGGCGGGCTTGGCGAGCACGGCGTTGCCCGCGGCAAGCGCCGCCGACACCTGGCCGAGAAAAATGGCGAGCGGGAAGTTCCACGGGCTGATGCACACGAACACGCCCTTGCCCTCGAGCATCAGCTCGTTCCGCTCGCCCGTCGGGCCGGGCAATGCGACGGGATAGGTGAAATCGGCACGCGCCTGGGCCGCGTAATAGCGGAGGAAATCGACCGCTTCGCGCACCTCGGCGACCGCATCGGCCAAAGTCTTGCCCGCTTCGTCGATCGCAAGGCCGAGGAAGGCGGCGTCGCGCTCTTCGAGCAAATCGGCGGCGCGTTCGAGCCGCGCGGCGCGAAAAGCGCCGCCCGCAAGGCTCCAATTGCCTTGCGCCGCGCGCGCCGCCGCGACCGCGTCGGCGACCGCCGCCGCATCGGCCTCGATCGCCTGCCCGACGATGGCGCCCGTCGCGGGGTTGCGCACGGGTTCGGCCCGGCCGTTTCGCGCTGCGCCGCCGACGATCGGCGCGGCAATGCGGTCGCTGCGCCGCGCGGCGCCGATCGCCGCGACCAGCGCCTCGGGCACGCCGGGATCGCCCAGATCGTAACCGCGCGAATTGCGCCGTACCGGGTCGAACAGCGCCAGCCCGGTGGCGATGTTCGAGGACGCCGGGCTGGCGACGCTGCGCGGATCGACCGCCAGCGCTTCGGCGCTGACGTCGGGGTCGGAAAACTGGTGGACGAAGCTGGAGTTCGCGCCATTTTCGAGCAGGCGACGGACGAGATAGGCCAGCAGGTCGCGGTGCGTCCCCACCGGCGCATAGACACGCACCGGGCGCGGCGGCGGGAAGAGCGCGACCAATGCGTCATGCGCGCCCTCGCCCATGCCGTGCAGCCGCTGCAACTCGTAATCGGCGCCCGCGAACAGTTCGGTGACGAACGCCAGCGTCATCGCATTATGACTGGCAAAGGCCGGATAGATGCAATCCTGATGGCCGCGCAGCAGTTGCGCGCAGCGCATATAGTTGAGGTCGGTGTGCAGCTTTGCGGTGAACACCGGAAAATCGCCAAGGCCCAGCGTCTGCGCACGCTTGATCTCGGTATCCCAATAGGCGCCCTTGACCAGCCGCATCGACAGTTTGACGCCGCGCGTCCGCGCCCGCTTCGCGAGCCAGTCGATCACCGCGGGCGCGCGTTTCTGATAGGCCTGAATGACGATGCCCAGCCCGGCCCATCCGTCGGCAATCCCCGCGTCGATCAGCGCCGCGAACACATCCATATGCGGTTCCAGCCGATCGCTTTCCTCGGCGTCGATCATCAGCGGAATGTTCGCCGCGCGCGCGGCTTTCGCAAGCTCGATGACGCGCGGAACCAGTTCTTCGCGCACGCGCGCAGCTTGCAGATATTCGTATCGCGGATGAAGCGCCGACAGCTTGATCGAAATGCCGTGGTTCGCGTGCGGATCGCCCGGTTTGGCGTCCTTTCCGATGCGGGCAATCGCGTCGGCATAGCTTTCATGATAGCGCGCCGCGTCGGCGGCGGTGCGCGCCGCTTCGCCCAGCATGTCGAAACTCGCCAACTCGGCCTTTTGCTTGTCGGCGCGTTTGACCGCCGCGTCGATCGTCTCGCCCATCACGAACTGCTGGCCGAGCAGCTTCATCGCCGCCAGCGCCGCCTGCCGGATCACCGGTTCGCCCGAACGGCGGATCATCGCCTTGAGCAGCGTCAGCGGGTTGGCCTTGCTGCCCATCGCGTCCAGCATCAGCGTCGCCGAACCGAGCGACAGGCCGCGCGCCGACAGCGCGACGATCAGCGGGCTGTCCGCATCGTCGCCCTCCGCCCAGTGGCGTCCGGCGATCTTGTCGCGGATCAGCGCGTTTGCGGTCGCATGGTCGGGGACGCGCAGCAGCGCCTCGGCCAGGCACATCAGCACGACGCCTTCCTCGGTCGAGAGGCGATAGCGGTTCATCAACTGCGCGACGAGCGTCTCGCGCTCGCCTTCGGCCTTCGCTTTGCGGATCAGTTCCAGCCCGCGCTGCGTCACTGTCGCGACGCTGGCGGGCGAGGTGGCAAGGGCGGCGCGCAACTCGGCGACGATATCGGTTTCGCTGCGGCGGGCAAGGGCGCGGATTGCGGCGCGGTCGGGGTCGTGAATCATGGCGCTGGCTTAGCATATCGTCGTGCGGCGATCCGACTTGTTTCGACCGCTGATATGTGCATATCGACTAATTTTATGGCTTCGAATGGTCGAACAGGATGAAGATTAGCCGTGATACGGTCGATCTGGACGATTTTGACCGCAAGATACTGGCGATTCTGGGCCGCGACGGGCGGATCACCTTCACCGAGCTTGCGCTGCGGGTCGGCCTGTCGAAAACGCCGTGTCAGCAGCGGGTGAAGCGTCTCGTCGACAGCGGGCTGATCACCGGCTTTCGCGCGATCGTCGATCCCGCCAAGGTCGGGCTCGACCATGTCGCCTTCACCGAGGTCAAGCTGTCGGACACGCGCGAGGAGGCGCTGAAACGGTTCAACGCCGCGGTGCGGCAGATTCCCGAAGTCGAGGAATGCCACATGATCGCAAGCAGCTTCGACTATCTGCTCAAGGTCCGCACCCCCGACATCCGTCGCTATCGCATCGTGCTCGGCGAAAAAATATCGAGCCTGCCGCACGTCGCCAGCACGTCGACCTTCGTCGCGATGGAAACCATCTGCGAATCGGCCCGCTGACAGAGGTGATTGACCGTCGCGCGCAGCTGTGCCAATCGCGCAACCCGCGCGGGTGTAGCTCAATGGTAGAGCAGAAGCTTCCCAAGCTTACGACGAGGGTTCGATTCCCTTCACCCGCTCCAAATCTTCAGATTCCACTAAAGTTTTGAAAAACAATAGCAAAAACCGCCGGTTTTTGCCTGTGTAGGTACTGTGCAGAAAAATTTGCGGAACCGTCGCGCGGCCACGCGCGCAAAATCCGCTTCTACCCTCCCCAACATCGCCCATCAAAGCAGC
This sequence comes from Sphingopyxis sp. LK2115, assembly GCF_014595975.1. GTDB lineage: Bacteria > Pseudomonadota > Alphaproteobacteria > Sphingomonadales > Sphingomonadaceae > Sphingopyxis. The sequence goes on from NZ_JABWGQ010000059.1 coordinate 32,046, forward strand.
CCCGTCTCGGGTTGATTCGAGCCTTGTTGTGGGCCATCCCTCGGCTATGGCGCGCAGCGCCCATATTAGGGCTAGAAGCGGCAGGTTAAGACGATGCGAGCAAGACGCAGACAGGACGAACAGCGCATGAAGGCGCGGGCGCGCCGCGTCATGACGCTGTGGTCGCGCGGTCTCTCCGATGCGCCTGCGCATTCGCCGCGCGCGGTCGGGCGCAATGCCTCGACGCATTGCCGCCCTTGCTCCTGCTGGCTGTGTAGCGGCCATAAGGACGTGCCGCGCAAGCGGGAACGCGGCTTCGAGGATCATCAGGGCTGAAAGCCTTCTGTCCGGCGCGGCCCAAAGGTCGCGCCGCCTACTCAGGGGTGGGTTGGGCGGGATAAGAAATAGCCGCCGTCACCATGACGGCGGCTGCACCAGATGCCGGAGGGTCGCCCCTCCGGCGTTTTCGATTCAGGCGGCTTCCTTCACCTCGTCGGGTTGCGGCTGCAAGCTGTGGAGATAATCGGCGGCGCGCTGCGCATGGGCGGCGGCGCTGAAGATGGCGCGCTTGTCCTCCTTCAGCACCTTGAGCCAGTTGCCAATATAGGCGGCATGCTCGTCACGGGGTTCCGGCGACAGGCTGAGGTCGGCGCAAAGGAACGCCGCGCCAAGCTCTGCGACAAGTTCCTCCATCGCATAGCCTTCATCGCCCCACCGCTTGCGGCCAAAATCTCGCTCCAAGCGGTTCGCGCCTTTCGTCCAGTGGGTCATTTCATGGGCAAGGGTGGCGTAATAGGCTTCGGCTTCGCGGAAGGCTTCAAAGGGCGGCATTTGCACAAAGTCTTGTGCGGGGCTGAAAAATGCTCGGCTGCCGCCGTGGCGAATATCCGCACGGGTGGCGGCAAAGAACGCCTCCGCATGCTCGATGCGCTGCACGCTATCGGCGGGAGGCTCGGCCAGCGCATAGAAATGCGCGGGCAATCCGTCCACCTGCTCCACGTTGAACACGGTGTATCCCTTCATAAAAGGAATATCGCGCTCGGATTCCTGCCCGCTCTCGTCGGTTTCGGTCTTGGTGATAGTGTTGGCGTAAACGACAAGATTGCCCTTTTCACCCTTGCGGACGTTGCCGCCAAGCTCCTGCGCCTGCTTGTAGGTCATCCAGATAGGCGCGTTATAGCCGCGCTCGCAGGCTGCGCCCCATAGCATCAGGACGTTGATTCCACGGTAGGGCTGACCGTTTGCGCGCAGCGGGCGCGTGATGCGTCCTGCGGCATGCTCGGCGCTCCACGGCTGAAACCACGGGCGGACGCCATTTTCCAGTGCGGTCACGATATGGGCGGTTACTCGTTCATAAACATCTTGTTTCATTGCCTTTTCTTCCTTGGCTGATGGGTTGCGCATGCAACCGACTAGCCACGCGGCAATGAGCGGGGATTCAGCCGTCCAGACCGGAAAACGGGGGATGGCGCGGGCCGGAGCGCAGCGACTACACGGCTCCCGTTTTCCGCACCCAAGGCTTGACTTGGGGCTTGGTCTTGACGGTGAAGGGCGGCACGCCCCCAAAGAAAGAAGGAATGCGGACGAAGGCCGCACGTTATCCGCGCGCGGGATTGTTACCGTATGGCCGAGACGCGCCTGCGTGGCGGCTCGGTGCCGCAAGGCATAAAGCCCAATCCGGCAACGCCGGACGCGCCCATGCTGTCAGTGATTGGAAACCGTCGAAACGCTACGCGCCAGCAAGGCCACCGCTTCCGCTTGCCGATGCGTGCCCGTCTTGGCCAGAATCCGCTTGAGATGGCTGCGCACGGTCGCGAGACCGATGCTCATGTTTGCGGCGATGTTCTCTAGCGAGGCTCCCCGCCCAAGGAAGGCAGCAACGCTTGCCTCTGTGCGGGTCAAACCCAAGAGTTCACGCAACCGCTCCACGGCAATCGGCGCTTCGGGGTCGCGGATGAATACCAGCACGCAAGGCCGCTGCTCGCCGAAGGCGCAAGCCGAGGGGCGCAAGGGCGCAACCTCAAGCGCCAGCGGCATGCGATGCGGACGCGGAACGGACAGCGCCGCACCGAGTTTAGCAATCTTGCCCCGTGCCGTGTCCATCGCCCCGCGCACCAGCGCCAGCAGCTTGTCGTGAAGGGCTGGCGGGCGCAGCGCCAGCCGTCCGCGAATAACCGCAAGCTCCGCATTCTCGCGCAGCAGCCGCTCCGCCATGCTGCTCGCCTGAATGACGCGGCCCGTGCCGTCCACCATCAGTACGCCCGTATCCAGCCTGTCGAGGGCCTGTAAGGCGGCGGCATGGGATTGGGATACCGCCGCGAACCGCTGCCCAAGGCGCAGTGCCCGCTGCAAGTGCGGCAGCACCAGTGCCGCCTGCTTCCGTTCGTGGTTGGTATAGGCTCCCGCACCCTGCGGCCTGTGGATGCCGAGAACGCCAATCGCTCCGTCTGCTGCGGGGAATACCGCCCCGAGCATATGATGAATATCCAGATGCCGGAGCCATTCCTGATAAAAGCCGCTGCGCGCCTGCTCCTCGGGGGGCACTAAATCCTCATCGGTGATGATACGCTGCATGCCGTAAGCTACGCTGCGCTCCACCCATAAATCCTTGCGGTGCCAGTCGTCGGCCCAAGCCTGCTCCCGCTCCGACACCATGAGGTTGTCCGTGCATTCCAGCAAATTCACGCGGGCATTGTCGCCGTGCAGTTTAAGAACGGTGCTGGTCGAGCCGAGCGTTTCCGCGATGCGCGTAGCTGTTCCCGCCCAAAGGCTATCGTCCACCGCTGCATCGTATAGATGCGCAATCAATCCCGAGAGGCGAGGTTCAAGAACTTCTTGGGACAGCATGGCCGCGTAACGCTCCCCGTATTTATGCGGTGATAACAGTTAACCTTATCCGCTCTTCAAATAACCCTGCATGAACAACGCCGCACGGCAGCATTGCTCAAGACTGCGTGATTTCTCCCCTGTTTAGGGGACGAACGGGCCTCCGCGCCACCTTAACCATAGCGGGAAGAATTTTCACGCGCGGAGATATCATGAAGAACGCCCGTTCCCTCGTTGTGCCGCTGCTGCTGACGGCAGGGCTTGCCGCCTGCGGCCAGAACGCCGCGACGGCAGAGAATACCGCCGCCACAGAGGGGGCAGCGGAAGCGGTATCCGGTGGCACGGCGGGCATGACTGCCGCCGAAACCAGTACCGCCTCGGCAAACCAAGCTGCCGTGCCCGCTACGCCGGAAGCCGTTCCGGCCAAGGCGCAAGCGGCCACCGTCGCGGCCTTGCCGCTCAAGCGCGGCTATTACGTCGAGAGCGATACGCCGTGCGGCCAAGCCTCTAACGCCACCACGACGCTGCTGCGCCGTGAGGGCATCGGCGGCGCGCGGGATTTCTGCGAGTTCAAGAAAATCGAGCAAACGGGGCCGAACACCTACCGCGTGACAGAAGCCTGCGGGGATTTGCAGGACAATGCGCCCCCGGAAACCAGCACCTCTATCTACACCATTACGGGCGATACGGCCTTCACCGCCAAGAGCGAGCACGGCTGGGAGCGTAGCGCCCGCTACTGCGCCCAATCGACAATGCCGCCTGACTGGCGCGCCAACGATATCAGCGACGTGACAGGCTGACCGCTGCCGCGCTCCATCCATTCCCGTCAGGAGATTCCCGATGCAGCGAAGGGCTGCGCTTTGTTCCGCTTTCATCGGCGTGGCTTTGGCCGCGCTTACGCCCGCCTACGCGCAAACCGCCTCGACGCCTGCGGCCAAGATGGGCATTGCGGGGGTGCGTATCGGCATGACGGAAGCGGAAGCCCGCGCGGCGCTGACGGCCTTTGATGCCAGCATGCGGATTATCCGGACCACCTCGCGCTATAACTACGCTGCCGGAGAAGGCAGGCCGGAGAACCTCTCCACGCCGGAATTTCTCGACAGGCTGGAAGTCCAGCCTGCGCGCGGCGGGTTTGAACTATTCATCGTGTATTTCGCGACGCCGCCGTCCGAGCCGCGCGTCATCGCCATTGAGCGCCCTAATCTCGCGCATACGCAAAACCCGCCGACGCAGCAGCAATTCCGCGCAGGCCTTCTCGCCAAATACGGCCAGCCGTCCTTTGCCGAGCCGCACCAGCTTGTCTGGGAAGAAGCAGGCAAGCCGCGCTGCGCCTTCACCCGCCGGGGCAACCGCCCCTATGTCGGGCACGAACTCTCCCGCAACCGGATTGTCCCGACATTCCAGAATGAACGGCGGTATCAATCGCTCGGCCTGACGCTGGCCAGCGATCCCGCCGCCTGCGGGCAGGTGCTCACCTATAGCTATGACATTTGGAGCGGGCCGGTGCGCGCGGCCAAAGCCTCCCTCATCGACCTCGGGGCGGTCTGGTCGGCGGAGACACGCAGCAGCCAATGGGTGAACGGCCTCAAGGCCGAGGCCCAGCGCAAGGTGGATGCGCAGGCGCAAGCGCCGAAGCTGTAGCAGGAATGAAAACCGTAAGGGGATGATATGGGACTGACCACACTAAGCGGAGCCGTCAGCGGCATTCGCCATTCGACTGAAACGCGGGGCACGGTGGGCCGTAATGGCGGCTCCGTGAAAACCGGACAGGTCATCGCGTTTCGGGTGGGCGAGCGCTCCGCACAAATCAAACTGGCCGATGTGCCGGACATCCGCGATGGCGATGAGGTAACACTGGCCGGACGCGAGAAGAACGGCGTGTTCAAGGCGCTGGCGCTGCGCAACGACAAGACGCGGGCCGTTTACAGCATCCCGACGACGGTTGGCTATCTGATGGGCGTGACGCTCATCGCGCTCGGCGTGATGACGCTCATTTTCCTGATTGGCGTCGTGTTTATCGCAGGCGGTTTGTGGACGCTCTACGAGGCGTACAGCTACACACAGGCGGCGAACATGCTTAGGGGGTGAAGCGCTTCCAGCCGCACGGATGGCATTCAGGCGGTTATGCTCCGGCGGAATCGAGATTCGGGGCAAGTCAGAAACTGGCGCGGGGCAATCTCCCTGCGTGTCCGCCCCCATACGTCCTTTGCATCATGCACCCTGCCACCGGCTTTGCCTGCTGGGTGCAAGCCCTCAAGGGCTCCTTCTCTCCGTTGCGGTCCTACGGATGCACCCGGCAATCCCGCTGGCGTCATCGGGAGGCATGAAAGGCCGTAGTGGTTGCGGCCTCAAGCAAAAGGGAGACAGCCCATGCGCCTCATCGTCGCTTCCGAACTCGACAACCTGCCGGAAACCGCTCTGCACTCCAAATTCTACACCGTGCAGCAGGAACTGGCTTTCACCGCGCCTGCCACCACCGAGCGTGCAAATGCGCTGGCGTCCCTCGAAAACATCAACCGCGCGATCATCACGCGCCGCGTCAAGGGACCGGACTTTTAAGCCTCCGCCCAAAAGAAAACCGCCAGCGGACGAAACTCCGCTGGCGGCTTTCTTGTTCAGAGGCATATCGCTGGTCTTATGCGGCCAGAAGGTGGCCGTTGGCAACAAGCGTGTCCACATCGGGCAAAGCCGTCACGCCTTGAAGCGTTGCCACATGCACCCAGTCGTGCACGGTGCCTGCGCCGTCGGGATCGACAAACATATTCGACTTCTTGCCGCTGCGGGTAAACTGGACGAAATCAGCCAGCGCGTCCGTTAGAGGATCATAGGCGGATAGAAGATTGCTGATGTCGATTTTGTCGCCGTGCGCCAAGCTGAAATCCTTGATCGTATCTACGTCGGTTCCGATGTGGTTGGCACGAAACACGAAGGTATCCGCACCGATGCCGCCGTCCAGCGTATCACTGCCGCGTCCGCCGACCAGACGGTCGTCTCCATCGCCGCCGCGCAGGATATCATCGCCATTGCCGCCACGAAGAATATCATTCCCCGCGCCACCTTTGAGGACGTCGTTACCAGCTCCTCCAACAAGAAGGTCGTTACCATTCCCGCCACGCAGGATGTCGTTACCGAGGCCGCCATAGAGGCTATCGTGCCCGTTTCCGCCAATCAGAATGTCGTTACCGGCGTAGCCGTAAAGCGTATCAGCGCCACCGAGGCCGCGGATCGTATCGGCGGCCTCAGTGCCCTCTAGAAGGTCCGCGCCGGATGTACCCGTGATCGTGCCCGTCCCTGCGGAGACAGCCGCAATGATATAGGCCACGTCATGAATTGTGCCGTCCATAAAAGCGACTTCCTCGATGCGCGTCTCGTCGCTTGCAAAGAAGCCCGTCACGGTGATTTCGTCCGCGCCAGCGCCGTATCTGATGAGTAGATCATCCCCGTCCTGATAATAGGACACGCTCGAAGATTCGACCGACGCAGCGAAACGGATGCGATCCAATGACCCACCTTCATCAACGATGGTGTCGGAACCGTCACCTAAATTGAACCAGTAGCTGTCGTTGCCCACGCCGCCATAGAGCGTATCATCTCCTGCGCCGCCCACGATCACATCATCGTCCGCATAGCCCCAGATAACATCGTCGCCAGCGAGACCGTAGATAAAGTCGCGCCAGACAGTTCCATGCAGTGTATCGTTGTCCGGCGTGCCGTAAATGCCATCGTCGTCACCGCCGGAGCCGATTGATGTTACACTGGTAATAAAGCCGTCGCGATCCACAGCAAGCGACAGCTTGGTGCCGCTATTCAACTGCACGCGAACAACGGCGTCTTCATCCTCTGCTTCCGGTCTTTCGATACCGAGCAGCATAGAGGTATTATCCGCATAGAGCTCCAAACCTTGAGCGCCATGAGGGCTCGTCCACCACGACGTCACGAGCTGCGAAACGTCGGATACCGTATATGGCAGAATGATAATATCTTTCTGCGCCGCGCTATAATCCACAAAGTTGGTCTCGCTGTAGGGGCTCATAACAACGGTGTCCGCACCAAAGCCGCCATAAACGGTGTTAACCCCCATACCGGCATCGATAAAGTCTGCGCCATCACCGCCGTAAATAAGATCGTTGCCGTAGCCAGCGATGATGGTGTCATCGCCCCCAAAGCCGTGAAGCGTGTTGTCCTGCCCTTCGTAGCCCGTCAGAACGTTGTTGTCCCAGTTCCCTTTGCCAAAGAAGGACGAGTCATAATCAAAGAGCGATGCCGGTTGTCCGGTCTCGCCCCATTCCCAAGTCGTTCCATCACCGAAGGCGATTTGCAAAGGCACGAACGATCCGTTGTTATAGAGCTTCAGTCCCTCAATCGAAATGGCGCCGTAACCATCAACCGTAATCAATGCGTCTGCATAGGTAACGGGGAAATAGGTGCCAACCGAAGGGTCGCCGTCCTGTTCGCTTTGATTGAAGAACTCGACAGAAACCTGATCTGGCAAGATGCCATTCGCCATAAGGATCAGCAGTGGCGCATTTACAGGGTTCAGGCCGGGTGCAAGCTCGCTACCATACGAAACAATCTGGTCATAACCACCTTGATAGCCAATCGTAATGCGGCCCATCGTCTCGAAACCGCCGGTCTGAATGACGATAGTGTCGTCCTGAATCCCGCCGGTAAATGCACCTGTGCCATAGAAAGAGATAGTGTTACCGACAGCGTTACTGCCTATAACCATTGAGGGCGTTTCTGATATCAGATGTGTATGCACGCCGCTTGCGTCAAACATCTCTGCGGTATTGTACTGCACGCCAAGCGTAAAGAGAATGTTGGCCGCAGAGGTAGAGTAGTCCAGCGTACTCTCAGACGATGCGTTGACATCGTATGTATAACGAACATCCGGAATAATATATTTTGCCGCCATATTCAGCACAGGGCCGGGCAGATTACCGTTTACAATGTCATAGTATTGACTGGGAGAAAATCCGAAGAAATCGAAGTTCAACAGATGGTCTTTGCCAGTTCCGTTAATGTTCTGCACAACGGAATTGACATCGTCGCGGATGAGGTTTGATGTATCATAAAACACAGTATCGCCGCCAGCGCCGCCGTCAAACCAGCGCTCCACACCCGCCACAGGGGTGCTGAGCCACAAGCCGTCGTCATAATCTGTCAGTGTCAGATGCTCGACCGAGAACAGGTAGTCTTTGACAGTATGCATGGAGCCCATCAGCTTGACCGTGCCGAACCCGGATTCCGCTGCGGCGCTAAAATCCGCTTCCAGCCCGGTAGTGTAGCTGTAGGGGTCATAATTGGGAGCGGGGTAAATCTCCCCCTCCGGCGGATCAATATAAATGCCGGAGTAGTCCACTGTATCGATACCATGACCGCCGATAACAAAATCTCCGCCGATACGCGCGTAAACAGCATCGTTCCCTGCGCCGCCGACAACGATCTGTGCGCCGCTTGTAGATTCAGACGTCGAATTTTCGATGAACATCTGCGTAGAATTGCCGCCCGATGCCGGGATGACATAGTTAAAAGCATCCCGTGTCGTTGAAATTGTTATTTTCTGAATATGTTCAAACTGATCCAGAATGTATTGCTTCTGAAGGTCGTCAATACGCAGATTTCCGAGCAATAATTGCTTTGAAATAATGTTTGAAGGGGTCTCGTTGTCAAATTGCCATTTCGCAGATGAAAAATCAGCGGTGATGCCCGTGTTTCCCTCCGTCAGGCTCAATATGCCTTGCAGAGCATTATGTTCCGTTGCGTAGTCGCTTGATTGCAGCACCTTTTCCATGGCCAGCTTCGCCGCAAACTCGACAAAAACCTTGCTGAGCTGTTCCGCATATCTAAGGACGGCTGCGCCTTTCGAGGCCACCCCCATCGCAACGCCAAGATCGCTCGCGTCGTCGTAGAGCGCGCGTATCGCAGTATCGCCATAAGGGCGGGCGAATTCATCGTCAGGCCCATTATCGATAGCCGAGTAGGCGATGATCGTTCGCATTACCTTATCAAAGCCATGAGAGTTTTTGACGCTATCTTTTGCGGAGCTGTCTAAATCATTTGCATTACTTTCTGCGGCGTAACGCCCCTCAAGCGTCATTCCAATGTCAAGCGCGAAGCGGTTATCATAGAGGACAGGCCAAAAATATTTCGATGACTTATGCCAATCTATTCCGCTCAGTAAATTCCCATCCGGCCCCTTTTCTTCGGCAAACATGCGGATAACGAGCGTTGCCACGCTATGCAAATCGTATGGGTCGACCCGGCTATCGCTGAAATGCATATCCAAAGGTTCCGGCTTCGGGTTGATTTGACCAAAATGCCCGCCAACAAAGCCCAGAGGAAATTTTCCAAGAACCTCACCCTGAACGAAGTATGCGCTTAAGCTAGCGTAATTTGTCGCCTTGTATCCGGAGGACCCGTCGATAAGCTCGTAAAAGTCCTGACCATACATAGGGGCTTGAGTTTGCGCGTTTGGATATGTTGTGCTCGCCGCAGCAGAAACGAAAGCCATATTGTCAAATAGTACGCCAGACTTGTGGTAGACGGCCCCGACAAGACCAGCGAATCCGGCCCCCATTGAATGTCCTGTAACAGAAATATTCGCAGAATATGGGTCGGCGGGGGCGTTGTTGTTAAGTGCGCCTGCCACAGCGCGGTAAAATTCAAAAGCCATGCGGGACTGGGGTGTGTCCGCGATACCCGATCCAACGCCGTAGCCGTTATTCACATCCAAAGATGTCTGCCACTCCTGAGTTTCATTGTTCCACTCCACGATCATGTCATCCGTACCGCGGTAGGAAATTACTGTGCTTCCCGCATAGCTGTAAGCAACAGCGTAGAAGCCTATGCTTTGGGCGGTTTCGTTTCCAAGGCTTCTATAGACTGTCGCCTCTCCAAGTTTTGTAACGCCATTAATTGCTTCGGAGTCCTGGGAATCATTGCCAAATACAAGCCCCGCATTGTACCCTCGGTTATAAGAGTCCATTGCTAGAATAGCGTTCATAAGTGCGTGACTGATTGTCATTCTTTCTCCCCCTTGCTGAAATCTCCTCCATGAAGAATGTTAGACAATTTAGGGCCTCCGCCCAAAAACTGACCATCTAAGTATCCGCCGCGCACTGTGTTTAGAAACGGTAAAAGGCCATCAATCGCTTTTGTCACAGGCTCCTCCGTCATTTCAATCACGACCGACTTCAGCCTCACGCCCGCTCCGAAGGCTTCTTCAAACCTATTGTTATAAATGCAATACTGCCGGTCTTTCTGTGCCGCCGTCTGCCCCTCGCAAGGCTTTACCTCAAGAAGCATTTCCACGGTCTTGGGGTCGCTCGCGTCTTTGAAGTAGACAAGTTTAGGATACCATTTCGGCGGCAGTTCGACGGGATTGCCCTTTTCGATTTCTTTCATCTTCCGGTTGCCATCTGCCGACAGCCATCCGCCTTTGGGAAAGTATACATAGCCCGGCAGGTCAGAGGCATGATCAGCGCCCAGAAAATATCCGCTCAGCAGACCAAACAAAACGCCGCGCGGTCCCAAATCTACAACCACGGCTTCACCCTTTACCTTCACGCTGGCCTGAGACTCCGGCAGAGGAGACAGCCCCGAGCGGATAACAACCTGACGAACCGCGCTGCCTGTCATGACACCCTCCGGCGTTTCCACGGCGATAGTCATTTTATACCTGAAACCCGCATCCTGGGGCAGGGGATCGCGCCCGCCCGCACCCGCACAGGACGCCATTGTGAAAATCAAAGCCGAAGCCGCACCGATAGAAAACAACAATCCCTTCGCAGCGCAAAATATTCGAAACATTCGTATCAACTCACATTGAAATTGCACATTCGATCTATTTTCGATTTGGTGTCGAAAACAAAATCAATATTAGTATTAGACGAGAATCAAACTTTAACGTGATAAACATCGAGAGAATGATGGCACGGCAGCGAACTTTAGTTCAAATACATTATTTGTATTGCTATAATACTTATAGACGCGGCGTCATATTGAACTTCCCACGCAGCGATGGCGGCTTGGATGATGATGGCGATGCGGGTGTTTGCTGTGCCGACTTCGGCGGCGGTGGAGGTAGGGGTTTCGGTGCAGGCGGCGGCGAAGGCTGCGGCAGAAACTTCGACCTGAACCCAGTGCGGGCAAGTAGCGCGCGCAGGCCGCGCGCACGGCGGTTTTTCACGCTGCGGTTCTTCGCCGGATTCATGAAACGCGAGAGCACACGGCGCACCGTCGGCATGAACGTGGGCACAAGCTCGGGCGGGTCTTCAAACCCTTCGCTGTCCTTCGCGGTCGCGCCTGTATCCACCTGTTCCGGCGACGGCGCAGCGTCCAGATGCAGGAAGCGCGACACGGCGGCGGATATTGCCGCCATATCGGGAAGCCAGCCGAACAGCCCTTCGGCGGCGGCTTCGCCCTGCTGACCTGTGGCAACCTTTTTCTTCTTTTTCTTGCGGCCCGGTTCTGGTTGCAGGAAACGCGAGCCGCTTACTTTGCCGGTCTCGGCGGCGGTTCCGCCGCGCGCCCTTCCTGCCGTTGCAGCTCCGCCTCGCGGCGGTCTTGTTCGACCTGCGCGAGCAATCGCGCCGCGCGCGCCGAGTCCTCGGCATATCGGACACGGTCCCGCGCAAACCCCGCCTGCTGGTCGCGCCGCTGCTGGTCGTGGCGTTCTTTCAGTTCCGCGATGTGTTCGGCTCTGTCCTGACGGAGCAATGTGCGGAGGTCGGCGCGCTCGATGGCCTGCCGCTCTCGCAGGTGTTTCCATGCGGTGTCGCGCTCAAGGCGCTTCTCCGCGCCGCGCCCCGGATTGAGGCGGTTTTGCAGGGCTTCGATATATCCCTCGATGCCGGACAATTTTCCATCGCGGATGAAGCGCTCGCGCTCGGCCTGCTGCTGGCGGCGCAGGCCGTCTATCTTTTCCCGCGCTTCAAGAACGAGCACATGCCGGAGCTGGCGCAATTCGGCATGATGCCACTTGGCCAGTTTCTCGGCCTCGGCCTGTTCGCGCGCAGCCAAAGCCGCCGCAACGGCGGGCGCGAGTTCCGGTGCGCCGGAATCCCGCTCTTGCGCGTCCGTTATCTCGCCCTGCGCCTTCGTCGCGGGCGCGAGATCTTCGACGGGCGGGCGCTGCATCTCGAATGCGGGCGGCTCGGCATCTTTGTGCCGCTCGCGCTGCTGGGCTTTGGCGTCGCTGGCTGTGGGGAGCGTATCGCGGTCCACATTCGCCATGAAAGCCCGCGCTTCGGCGGCTTTCATTTTGAGTTCGCGGCTCAGGCTGTAAACGCTGCCCTCCGGCCCGACGAGCACGAAGTCCTTGCTGTCGCCCCGCGCCAGCACATAGCCCGCTTCTTCCACGGCGGCCTTGAACGTCATGCCGCTGTCACAGGATGATTTGAGCGCCGCAAGCTGCGCCCGCCGCTCTTGGGTGGAAAGGCCGCTGCGTTCGGCCTGCTGATGCTCCGCATGACTGACCTCCGCGCGCGGGAACTCCGGCTGCTTGGTGCGGTCACGCTTCGCGTGCTTCCCCGGCACATGCTCATGACCGAACTCGCGTTCCAGCTTGAGGCTGGCGCGCTCATGGGCGAGATAGTTGTTGCTATCCGAGCGCATGGTCATGGTTTCGAGGTCGGTGCGCGCCCAGACGATATGGATGTGCTGGCGGCCTTTCTTTTCGTGCAGGACGACGGCGCGGGGCTGGCCGTCCAGCCCGAGTTCCTGTTCCAGCACTTCCACAGCCCGCGCCCATTGCTGGGGCGTCATCTCATAGCGGGCGTCGGGGTCGATATTGACGTGATAAAGGCCCTTCTTGCCGCGTGTGCCTTCCGAGAGGGTTTGCCAGTCGCGGAAGGTCGCGGCCAGGTCATCGAGGCCGGAGTGCAGTTCCAGCACCTCCATGCGCTCGTTGGTGTCGGTGCGCTGAAGGTGGGCGGCAAGCTGGCGGGGTCCGGCGCGTGAGCCTCCTTTGATAATCATGCCGCCGCCTCACGGTTCGGGCGGCGGGATGAACTTGGACAACCCCGCAGGCGGGATGGCCTCCGGCGCTGCCGGTGCCGGGATTGGAGCCGGTGCGGATGCCGAGGCCAGCGGCGATGCCGCCGCTGGCGCGCGATCCGGCTCCTTGCCGAGCGCGTCATAGATGAGGCTGCGGATGTGGGCGAAGTCGGCCAGCGCTTCACGCAGGTCCGGCAGGACGGTTTCCGGCTGGCCGCCTGTATGCAGATAGCGGGCAATCTGGTTCAGATTGCTGCCGGTCTTGCCAAGGTGGCCGAGTATTTGACGCAGCGCAGCACTGTCCGCAGGGATGCGCCGCTGCGCGCGGGGACCGGCTTCGCCGATGAGCGCCGCGCGGGCGAAGGCGGCGGCGGCCATGCCCGCCCTGTCGGCGCGGGCGAGAAACGCCGACTTTTCGTCGGGCGTGACGCGGGCATAGATGGTGGCGGTGCGTTGCCGCCGTTCCGACTTGCGCCGCCCGGAAGGGCTGTGCTCTGAGCCGCTATCGCTCAAGCGCATCTCCTTTCTGCCGGACGTATCCGGCTGCGGGGTCGAGGGGGCGTCCCCCTCCGTCAGGGTGCAGGTTAGCGTCCGCGCTCGTGGTGTAATTTCCGGTGTAGGCGATGGTGTA